>CAMENP010000003.1 GCA_945928575.1 uncultured Butyrivibrio sp. | reverse complement strand
TGTCTCAGGCTCTGTCTCAGGCTCTGTCTCAGGCTCTGTCTCAGGCTCTGTCTCAACTTCTGTAAACTTCGCGTACAGGGTTATGTCTCCAATCTGTGTATCTGAAATAGCTGTTACCTCTGCAGTGAAATCTTCGTCACTGTACCAGCCTTCAAAGGTATATCCTTCCTTGGCGGCATCGGCAAAGCTGCTTACTCCTGTTCCGTAGGTATAACTTTCAGGGTTTCCTTCTCCGTTGTTTCCTCCGTCAAGAACATAAGCAATATTGTATGTGTTAACACTCCACTGTGCATACAACGTTACTGTTGCACCGTCCGTCGGTGAAAGACTGCTTACCTCTGCACGGTCTGCATAAGCGGTTCCGCTTCCGTCTGACTCTGTATTCCAGCCTGTGAAGGTATAACCTGTCTTCTCATATGTATTTGCATCAAGAGTATAATCAAGTCCGTATTCACATCCGGTTTTGGAGTCCATGCTTCCGCCGGTGTTTCCGTTTCCGTTATAGGCAATGGTGTATGTGTTAACACTCCACTGTGCATACAACGTTACTGTTGCACCGTCCGTCGGTGAAAGACTGCTTACCTCTGCACGGTCTGCATAAGCGGTTCCGCTTCCGTCTGACTCTGTATTCCAGCCTGTGAAGGTATAACCTGTTTTCTCATATGTATTTGCATCAAGAGTATAAGCAGTTCCGTATGCACATCCGGTTTTGGAATCCATACTTCCGCTTGTACTTCCGTTTCCGTCATAGGCTATCGTGTATGTATTGGTTCTCCACTGTGCATACAACGTTACTGTTGCACCGTCCGTCGGTGAAAGACTGCTTACCTCTGCACGGTCTGCATAAGCGGTTCCGCTTCCGTCTGACTCTGTATTCCAGCCTGTGAAGGTATAACCTGTTTTCTCATATGTATTTGCATCAAGAGTATAAGCAGTTCCGTATGCGCATCCTGTTTTTGAGTCCATGCTTCCGCCGGTGCTTCCGTTTCCGTCATAGGCTATCGTGTATGTATTGGCACTCCACTTTGCATACAGGGTTACAGCTCCGGTCTGAGTCGTTGGAATTGATTCAATCTTTGTACCATCGTCAAAAGTTCCGGTTGTGTACCAGCCTTCAAAGCTGTATCCGGTCTTGCTTGCAGGTGCAAGAGAAATTTCCTCTTTTCCCTCGTAATAGGACGTTGGATTTGAATCATCATTGGTTCCACCATTCAAATTATAGATAATATCTGACTGCTCGTAGGCAACTGCTGTTAAGTAAATATCCGACAGATAACCACTGGAACAGTAAACATAGGTACATTTCCATCCTTTGAACACATCATCAGGCAAACTACCACTATACTCCTTCACTGTAAACTGTGCTTCTCCAGTCACACTACTATAATTTGTTTCTTTAAGGTCAAACAGTTCAGTTCCATTGACATCATAGTACCGGATCATAGAACTTACAAAGTCGGCATGCCGGTATTCAACCACATCTCCCGGCTTTAATACATCATCCGGATTGTTTTCAAAATATGGTGAGGTGCCACTACCTGTCAGACGATATGTCGTCGCCAGTACGTTCACCGGTGTAATCTGAAGCAGCGCCAGAACCAGCGTCAACGCAATCGCCCAGAACACCTTTTTCCTTTTTTTAATTTCTCTGTCCATAAATTCCTCCTTATAATATTTGAGTAATTGTTTTTTAATATATCTCAAATAGCATATGCTATATGAAATCAACCTTATTTGCGAAAATACTTTAATTCCGCCATTTCTTCCAGAATGAGAACAATGACAAGAATTGTTGCCATCTGCGCCCTGTATGTAAAAAAGCAGTGCAGATAAGAGTGATTGTGAAGTATTATATACCTTATGTATGGGACAATGCCTGCTGCCGCATATATCAGTACCCGGTTCTTACGGATATTTTTTTTGCGATACACATATCCAAAATACGCAACCGTAAGTAATAATACTATGGCTACCAATATTCCAATCACACCATATTCCAACGGAAACAGACATTTTATATTTCTAAACACGGCACCGGTTATATACTGCCATGGGCTGATTCCAATGTCCCCGCCAAGGCGTTCTCCGATATGCTCCGAAATATACGGCCAAACATTCTCTTTAAGCACCAATGCTGCCATTGTCCATTTCATCAGCCACATTCCCACGTAACCGCATATCCATATTCCGGCCGCCTTTACGGATTTTTTTACAAAATAAAACCTAGTTACATTTTCCTCTTTGCGCATGCTTATCCACAGAATCAATATCAATGGAATTAACAGCGTAAGTGTTTCCGTTGTGAGAAAATCCATGTAACTTGTTACCACACCGCCAATCATAAAAAATATTCCGGCGTAATCCTTCCTGCCGCGAAAAGCAAGCTGTACGCCTATGATTGACATAATCAACATAATCATATAGCTCC
Source organism: uncultured Butyrivibrio sp. (assembly GCA_945928575.1). GTDB lineage: Bacteria > Bacillota > Clostridia > Lachnospirales > Lachnospiraceae > Eshraghiella. The sequence goes on along the minus strand of CAMENP010000003.1, from coordinate 159,496 downwards.
ATGTATATTCCAGCGAAAACGGAACGAACCACGAAGCGGTCGCAATAAGACCTGCCGCCACCCCGATTGCCGGAGCATAGGCTTTATTTTTAATCAGTATAGTCAAAAGACATATAACCAGCGATGTCATAATAATTCCATTCAGAATGTATATCTGCCTGATGTTAAAAAACAAAAGCAGAGGACGCACAACAGCAATTGAGCCATGCCAATATCTCATATATTGCTGATTCGGCTCATAATCATTCTCCACAGCATCCAGCAGATTTTCGTTTTCATTCTGAGTATCCAGATGATAATATAAGGACTGCATCACCGAGCGAATAGGGTGTTCACTGTCGTATCCGTATGCAATGCCAAGCAATATGGAATCTGCATATCTGTCAATTTTACTGCTGTTTACACCATTGATTTTCATACCGAAAAGTTCGCCTTCACACAGATATACGGCCGATTCGTGTATATTGTCTTCAATGGCAGACTTGGGTATTTTTGCCGAAAGTACAAGAATACCGGTCAGCAACATGACTGTAATCAAAAAAACAAGTATGTACTTCAAACTGTGTTTAACTGCCTGCATTTATTTCCCTTTGCTCTACAAAAGTCTGCGATTTCTTGCCTCCGCCACCGCAGCCGATTTATTGTTTACACCCAATTTCTTGTATGTCTCTTGATTATAATACTTAACACCGGCTTTTGACAAGCCCAACCGGTCCGCAATTTTCTCTACGGACATTCCTTCAGCCTGCAGCCGCAGGATTTGCAATGCCTTGTCACTGAGAATTACATTTCCTTCCTGCTTTTCCTTAAGATAGGCCGGATAAAAGCCGGCTATCTTTTCACATTCTTCCATGACACGCTTTTTAAATTCTTCATCGGTCCATCTGACTGTCCCAAGCTTTAGAAGTTCCCAAAGTGCCGCTCCTTCGCATGTCAGCACTCTAACAAAATGATAATCCTCCGCCGTTTCCACCGCCTTCTGTAGGGAATCTTTCCACTTTTCGTTTCCTATACGGTACAAAGCTATGGACTCCAATATCAAGACTTCCATCATTATGTATGTTCTGTGCATTTTTTCGGCATAAAAACGAAGCTTATCCAACAGAAGCAATGCTTTTTCTTTACGCCCGATTGCCAGGTACACACGCACCTTGGTAAGATACCTGTATCGTTCCATTCCATTGAATTCCAAATCTTCATCCGGTGCTTCTTCAAGCCATTTGTAAGCCTCAGAGGTTCTGCCGGTATACAAATCCATTCTCACCGACATGGCTCCTGCATTAGGCAAAAGCTTTTGTGCTTCATCTTCAGCCACTTTTTCAAAGCTATCCACCATATCCACAGCATCCTCCATTCGGTTATTTAATATAAATAACTGGGTCAGAATTCTGACTGCCACAAAGACCATCTCCGTCTTTCCGCCACTTTCTGCCTGCATTCTTCCGCTACTTGCAAGTGATGCCACTTCAAAATCATCCGCACCCTTTTCAAAAAAGCTTTCCGCAAGAGCAAGATTCACCAAACCTTTCCCATATTTTCCAAGGACCAGGCTTACAACCTTCCCTATGCTGCGGGCCAGTTCTTTATCTTTTTTGCTCCATTCGCAAAAGTCTTTTCCACCGTTCATCAGAGATGGCAGGTTGCTGGTAACCGATAATTCAGGAATAATGGTTTTTCTCTCTGCCAACAGGATTCCCGCATGCTTTAACAAATCAGTCATCCGGACTATTCCCCTGTGTGGCAGCGCAATATCCAGGTATAGAATTCTGGTTTCCGCCGCGCGCCTGGCAGTTCCCGTCCTTTCTCTGGAATATGCAACAAGTTCCTGATACCATCGTTCACTTTCCTCTTCATTCAGAAGCATGGACTGGAGCATACTCATACCCGCCATAAGTTCCACACTTTCTTTAATCTTTTCTTCCGAAAGATTAAGGTAGTACCGTTTAAGTTCAAAATACACGCCCGATGCAGGATTTCTTCGTGTATTTTCAATCAGTATCCGGGAAATTCCCTCCTCGCTGTGGCACACTTCATACATTTTAAGCGCTTCCGGTACATTTCCCTCTATCTCGTATGCGTTTCCGGCACTGTAATAAAGCTCCATTATATAGTCCTGGGAATATTTTGCATAGAGACGCCGGCGCATGGAATATTTCATAGGAGATATAAACTCATAAACAACTCTCTCGTTTTCCATCCGCTCCATCAGGAAATTTCCAATCTCCTGTGCCTGACGGATTAATTTGCCTGCATCCTTTTTCTTTGTAATCTGCTGTGCCATTTGCAGGTCAAACTGCTCAACAATGGAGACTGCCTCCAAAAATTCCTGCAGTTCCACATTCCACTGGTCGTACACATGAGTCTCTGTGTAATCACACAAATCCATTACGGATTTCTCTATTGCATCAAGTTCTGCATCTGTCCTGTCCCTTACCGAATCGTTTTTTGAAATTTCCTTGAGTCTCATAGCCACGATTCGAAGATAAAGAGGCTTCCCTAGTCCTTGTTCATGTATGGTCTTCCATGCAGTTTCCGTAGGAAACAGGTTCCATTTTTCAAGGTATTTCTCCTGCTCTTTCTCTGTCAGGCACAGTTTTTCTTCACTGATTGTCACAAAAATACACCTGACAAACACGGATTTTAACCATCTGGGAATCGGTGCCCTGGAAATAAGGATAAGCCAGACATCCTTTCTTACGCTGAGTTCCTCTATCAGCCGGTTGCAGGCACTTCTGTCCTCCTGTGATTCCAGCAAATGCAAGTCATCAATCACAAAAATTGTCTGTGGATCTGTTTTCTCCGGTACCATCCCGGCTATCTCCGCAATTCCCATATCCGACACGGTTGTATAGCAGTATCGTCTGCGTTCAAGAAAATCCGCCACAAATGAAGTTTTGCCCGTTCCCGTAGTTCCGTATATATATACGGTCTGACAGGTATTACGCGCTGCCTTCATCTGCTCCCACGCTGCCTGTGGACGTACATAAAATTCGTCCACCACCGGTTTACACAATTTGGGTTTGATATGAGCTCCTCCTTTCCGGTATGGTAATATTTTGCAAATCTTTCTACATTATACATAAAAAAGGCACAAAAAGTAAACTAGCCAAAAGGATAGTATTTTCTGTTTGAGGAGCTCATTCTCAAATACAATTCAGACAATAAAACACAAAAAGCACCTCAATATGAGGCGCTTTTAGAAATCCGCAAATCAAATTTAAGAGTCCGAGCCACTAAGGACAATCTGCTGACCGCCTGAGAGAATTGCCTTCTCGATTACATTTTTTCAATTCCGCATTATGTTCGCACACGGTGTACATCTCCATGATTTTGAGAAGATGATTTTTCAGATAATCCGGTGGGATACATTATCTGCCAGAAGCTTTGTGCATCCCATAGAATCATACATTACACGATATCCTCTGTTCTCATGTCAACATCGAGAGCACCGTCATATAATATTCTTCTTTCTTTTCCTCCGCCCAATGTCGGTTCCACAAAAGAAATTTTAACATTGCCGAGTTTCACCGGCATTCCTTTTATACAGGACTCAAATTATTTGGTCAGCACTTTCTTATGATATCCTTTTTCATTGCAATAGGGACATCTCATTTTCCTGTTGCGCCCATAATGTGGTGCCATAAAAACATCTCTCATTGTAGGCACATATCGATTTTTACAGTTGGGACACTCATAGTACCCCGCATCACGCTCGAGTTTCACCGCATAGAATACGCCCATTATAAAAATGACCGTTCCACCCAAAATCAATACAATTCTCCAAATTGTATTGTCTACCGCAAAACTTGCTGCAAATACCATAATCATAAATGATATCAAGCACATAAGCACAATCACTTTCTCTAATGCCAGCATTTTTTTGTTGCTGAGTTCCTCCTGTTTTCTCATCTGCACAAGATTTTCTTCTGCCATCTCTTTGTAATTCTCCATATTCAATCGTTCCCCTGTCAGGAGTTCATTGACGTTGATGTTAAGAAGTTTACAAAGCTCGAGCATAATTGATGCGTCAGGCAGGCTCTTTCCATTCTCCCAACGCGACACCGCCTGTCTCGTAACCATAACTTTGCCGGCCAATTCATCCTGTGACATTCCTCTCTCCGTGCGGAGCTTTAAAATAATATTTTTTGTTTCCATAGCATCTGCCTCCTCTGGTAATATCATACAGGAAAATTGGTGGGAATAAAAGCAACTTATCGTTGCTAAGAAACAAAATCTTATGCCACATATCAACGGCAGACCGCCTCCAGCGCCTGTTCTATCTTCTCTCTTTCACCACTGCCGTTGGTTTCAAACCGAAGCAGCGGAATTTCACACAATTCCATGATATGATTCTTCATCACATCACGCGCCTGCTGAATAGTATTATTTTTGTGGAATCTGTAACCATCGACCTCGATTGCCAAAACCGGTTTCTTACTGATTCGATTATAAATAATAAAATCCAGATGCGTCGCCGGATTTACGGCATAATGAAGTTCCTGCTCATTTAAAGGACCAGTGTCTTTAATCAGTGATTTTAATGGATAATGGTCAAAAATACCAAGCTGGGAATAATCTTTATCATGTATAACATCTTCAATGAGCCCGTACATCAAATTCTCTGAATCAAACTCCGATATTTTTTTATGTTTTTCCAGATATTCTTTTCTTTCATCAGCATACTGACTGTAAAGATAATCAAAAATCGAATATGTTTTGCTCTCAGTAACTTCAAAATTATTGTATTGTATGTAATCTATTAAATCTGTTATATTACGTTCATGTGCCTGCACATTTCCGGTTACTACCAGCATTAAACGCCTTCTGGCCCTTGATACAGCGACATTAATCAGGTAAGGGTCATCCGCAAAATCCGAGATTTCATCATCAACGGTCGAGATAATTATATTATCTTTTTCCCTGCCTTGGAATTTATGGACGGTTGCCGCATCCACACCGCTTATCTGATAATTTAAAGCCTTCACTTGATTTCTGTACGGTGTGATGATTCCGGTCTCATTCAGATCAAGATTATGTTCCGGTATAATCTCATTTTTTATGATATCTATCTGCCTCTGACTTTGGTGATCGCGCTCATGATTTCCGATGTTTGTTTTTACCACGGACAAAACATCTTCTTCACCATTATCTGCCGTCATGATTATCAATTCACCATTGTAGAATTTCTGATTACAAAAATTAATGATTTTAGGATGACACCTGTAATGTTCTCTCAACATAGTCTGCGCAACGCCCGGCATAATGTTTAGCACCGACTGCAAAAAACTGTTTGTATAACGATATCCGTCATCTATTTTATATGTATCAAATATAGCCTCTGCTTTATCTCTTACATCCGCTGTAACAACATTAGGAAGCTGTTTAGTATCGCCTACTATAATGGCATTTTTTGCACACGAAAGCGCCAATGCTCCGGTTGCAATGTCAACCTGTGAAGCCTCGTCCATTATAAGATAATCATATATAACATCCTGATTCAAACTGTTTTTTGATGAAAAAGTTGTACTAAGAACAACCGGATATTCTGACAAAAATTCAGTTGAATTTTTCCATAAGTCATCCACTTTAAATTTAGTTCTTCTGCCACGCTTTCCATATACTGATGCGAGTTTATTCTTTAACAGAATCATTGAATCCGTGCAAAGATTATCCATTAAATCCTTATTAGCATCATCTAAATATTTCTCCGTCTTATCGATTTCTTCTGTTAATTCTTCTCTGCGGACGATGTAATATTTAAGCTGGAAAATTTCTATTATTCTGCCAATTTTCTGTTTATAAAAATCACGATTCTTTATACCACATGAAAAAAACGCCTTTATCCTAAATCTAAATCCCACAGTCCCGTTATTTTCAGCAATATCCTGACATTTATTCCATAATAAGAGCAATGAACGTGATGTAACCTTTTTGCTGAATTTCACTGTCGGGATAATTTCCGTTGCACCTTTTGCATATTGGGTGAAATATGCATATTCCGTGTCAAGCTGTGAAAGCTCCTGCTTTAATAACGCCAGTTTTTCCTGCTTATCAAAAACTTCTTTCAACCGGATTGACTCTTCGGATATCCTGCCGCGAAGTTCATCACTGTTTCCTTCATATTTCCACGATGTAAAATCAGGATAATCCTCTTTCTGATTCAAAATAAACTCATGCTTATTCCCGGAATTTCCAAGCACAGCCGCCACAAAACCAAGATTGTATTTCGGTGATGCCAATTTATCATACACATTCTCGGTTGCAGAATTATTATTTGACACAATCTGTACCGTCTTTCCCTGCAGCAAAATATTGGCAATAATGTTCAATATCGTCTGTGTCTTACCCGTACCAGGCGGTCCCTGAATTACACTGATGTGATTTTCCATCGCACGTTTCACCGCCATGTACTGGCTCTTGTTACATCCAAATGGAAAAACCGGTACATAATTTCCCTCTTTGCACTGCCTCTTACCCGCTTTTAAGTATGACGCCAATGCGGTATTTCTGCCGACAAAAGTTATCTTATCAAACATCTTGGGCAATATTTTTTCACCGGTCTCTTCAACTCTGATTTCACTGAGATCAGCTATTTCCCTTATGTAACTCAATACATTCGCGGATTGTTTTTCGCCCAGGCACGACTCCTCCACTTGCAAATCATTGTATCGATACTCTCTTTGACTGCCGTCTCCAAAACATATACGCCAGTATTTTTCCATACCGTCATTAAACTCATATATCGCCTCGACATTAGAAAAAGTGCGTCCATCTCTGCCAACCTTATACCGGCCCCGTTCCAGCGCCTTGGGATCAAATAACTTCTTAATGTTATCATATACATAACTATATGTCTTGTCAGTATTAAACTGCACTTCCCATTTATGTGACTTATGGCTGTACTCACAATATTTAACTTCCGAGGTCTTAATCTCGCCCTTTATAATAATCATGGGATGTCTGGTGTTCATAGCTCCTCCTACAAATGAATTCAAATTCAATCTTTTTTTAATCCTATTCATTAAAATCGTCATCCCAGCCAAATTCTATTAATTCAAACCACGAACCACTTAGGTATACTCTATGACCGACTTGCTTTCCAAGCATTTTCTTTTCAATGAGCCATAGCTGACGGCTCTTATCACTTTCGATTGGAATATGATAAGTTATCATTTTATTCTCCTTCTCCATATGTAACTTAATATAACATCCCCAAGTAACGAATTCAGGTTTTCCCAATAAATCCTCAGTTGAACTTTCCTCTTCTATAAAATCAAGATTTGCGATTTCATCACCTTTAATCTCTACATCTTCGTTAGATATTCCGGAATTTATTGTTGGTGCATTATCATCTTCTTCTATTTCTATAGATTCATCCGATGAAATTTCAATATCGTCAATCTCGCCCTTAAGAATTTCACTCAAACGTTTAACCATAATATCTTTAATTTCTGCAGATGAAAGAACGTCTAGTAACGTAGCTCCTCCCACAGCATTAAGATACCGCAATGCTGGTCTGATGTTATCATGAACGCTTAACCTGATGCCGCGATCATTGAAAAATCTAAGCGCATCACAAATACCTTTAAGAATAACTGGATTAGACGCGAATGTATTGCTATAAAAAATATCGCTTATCTTCGTACTTAAATCATTTGCACCGATAGAATCTAGCATTTCAAAATGATTAGTCATATTATTTTTATCATACGTTGCACGGCCAACCCACCAACACTTTGAAATTGTGTTTCTATAGAATCCACTACGAGTACCACCTGAGAAAAAGAATCTTGATAAAATTCCTGATGCATCTGTCTCCTTATTCTTTAAGCCTGACACATTGTATCCATGACGTTGTCTCACATACTTGTAAAAAGTTCCGTTGCAAAGGCCAGCCCACAAGCGTTCATCTGATGCTTGAGACTCACTTAAAATCTTGAGGTTTTTATAAACGATTTTACAATTTAAAAAGTCAATCCCGCCTACCGTCATATCATCAAGTAGCGGTGCCATTTCAAATTCTGGAATTTCCATAAATGGTACAAATGGGTTTTCTCCAAATTCTTCTTCCATCCATGAATTATCATCCTTCATATAATAATTCACATATAAACGTCCTATATTAATTTTAAAAAAATCTATTGCTGCTCTCTTCATGAAATATATCTTCATGTTTATTCTCCTAAAATCTCAGGAATACTGAGTAAAGTTTTCCCTATTGGTAACTGAAGCATTTCCTGTATCACTTCAGAAATCATGTCATCGCCATAAATCACATCATCTATAAAGCTCTTACCATGCAATGCATAATACTTTTCCATTTTTATGAACCAGTAATCCGCTGTATAATCATCCACACCTTCTGCCCTAAGCACCTCCATCATAAAAGTCAATGCAGGCATTACCAAAAGTGATGACATCATTGGTTGCATTGCACTATTCCCTTTATATGTTATATAAGAGTTATATAAATCATCATCTACCAGAATTTTAATCTTATCCGAATCGAGTTTGAACTTAATAGCATTATGCTCATTCTGATCTATTCTCATCTGCTTAACAACACTAAAAATGGAATCTTTCTCTGCAAGTTCCTCGTAATTCTTAGCAATATGAATGGGATTCATATTGTCATATGCTAAAATAGAGGCCTTATCCAAATTTAGTGTGATATCTTCATAATCCACATTCAACGTTGAATTGGTATAATGTCCAATTTTTACTTTAGAAACAATCATTCCGAGAAGATTAATATCTCCATTCACTCTAGAATTCATAATTCTATACTGTTCAGTATTAGAAAATGTTCGGATTACTGTTCTAAATGCAGTATTAGAACATTCTATATGAATTACATACTCTGCTTTACCTGTATTAATTAAATTCTGAAGTCCTATATTATTTAAATGCATATCAAATTGAACCAGAATGTCATTTTCTCCTTGCTCAACCAATTTCGCATCAACATAAAATTCGCCTTCTACGTAATCATCAGTATCTTCACATAATACCGGATAAGGAAATAATCTATTTCTAATTTCCATAAATCTTTACCCCCATTGCATAATTGTGCCTTCCATGAACTGTAAAATCTATCAATAATTTTTGATTTGCCACCAGGCCCGTAATTATTATTTTCCCATTTTGGGCAGACGCATTTTCACTTGTAACACTTTGAACCCTTACCGGAAGTGACTTACCATTTTCACCAACGGTAACAATTTCTATTTCCGCATACGATAAATTTTCACTTGATATTATAATCAATCTATTTTTGCCATCGCCTTTTGTTATTACTCTAGCTGAAACATTCGCTGATTTCGGTCCACTAAATACCGTGTCCTTACCATTCTCGTCTTTTTCACCACTTCGTCCCGTTGGCTTTCCACCATTTACACCACTTCGATGTCTGTGTCCTAACAGTGTACCCATATCTGTAGTACGCCCATTAACTCTGTTTTTTCCTGCGCCTATGCCTTCACTTTTAGCGGAAGAATGCTTTGTTTTTTGAAATGAAATTTCTATACTCTTAGTCGTATCAAGCAATTTTTCCTGGGTCTCTCCTTTTCCATCATCTTCTGTATTCGAAGAAGTATTAAAACAGTCACCTACATCTATAGCCGTTTCTTCTCCGGAGGATTCCTCTAGTTTTTTACAGATTATGTCCTTTACCCAATCTTCAACTTCTCTTTTGTACTGTCTAGCTAAATCTGGATTGTTATGACGCTGTGGATCCCAGCTATTATGCTGTGGGTTCTCCATTTTTCTAAAGAACATGTTTAGTTTATCACCCTTCAATTCCAAAATTCCCGTATATGAAATTCCTTTAGGCAGTCCCTTAATTTCAGCAATTTTCATGCCTGATTTACGAACAACAAGTATCTTTTTATTCATATCATTAGCATATAGGAGTCTTAGTCTAAGTTGTCCTATGCCATGAAAGTCATATATTTCTTCTATCACATTCTCTATTTTTGCAGTGAGAATTTTATTAAAACAATATGCATTCTTTGCTACTTTCTGGTTTCTGGCAATTACCGTATTCAGATGTTGTCTATCAATAGTTTCATTTTCAATCTGTACACTAAGCTGTCCATAATAAATTGACATGAGGAAATTCTCTAAAATCTCTCCTGTCATTATTTCAACCCAGGATTTTGCACCAACTGTTACCCAATGAAATCCAGGAATAAATACGTCAGTACCTACTTCGCTTCTCTTATAAATCGCATCAAGCTGTTCAAACCTGTCTACCGGTACATTCTTTATTGGATTTCCATAAAAACCTGTAGCTCTTCTGACAGGATCTTCATCTCCATAGCTTTCATCTATAAATGCCATAAGATTTGCAACACCTTGCGCAGCAATATTTCCATCCAAATCCTTAGTTCTATAAAACACAGTCTGCAAATCTGAATTTACAAATGCCGCAGCCTTACCAATACCATAACTACCGGCCGCAACACCATTATTCTTTACATTTACACCTGTACTTTTTACTAAACCAACCCACGGAGTTATACTTTCTGTATCAAAAGCACCTTGCAATCCAATGGTATTAAAATCACTTACTCGAAGGACAAAAAGCTTATCACTCTTAAGAATTTTAATAGCTTTGTTAGTAAACTCGTCAATATTCTCATTGTGACTGTTTTCCCAAAATTCATCACATTTTCTGATAATGCTTAAGAGTTCTATTGTTCCAGGAAAATTTATAGTTTTTACAAGCTCGCGTTTGAACTCAACCCTTACCGGCTCATTTTCATCATTTACAGCATCCAATGAATTTTGGCAAATCTCTCGCGCTAAAGCCTGAAGCGGATCGCCCTTAAACCAAGCCAGACCCGGATTTGAAAAGCCTTCTATTTGTCCATTATTTCGTGACGGAAAATTCCATTTAATCACTATGTAAAACCTCCTCAATATAGTAACCACATTTTAACTACTTTTTTATAACAATTCCTTTAGCCTTGCCATCTCATCTTCAGACAAAGTTACACCTTTTCCCATTTTCTCATGTTCCGGTGCCCAATCTCTGATATCATATTTAGGCTCTCCGCCATTCCATGAAATCATGTTTAATTCCTTTGTCCAACCCTTAGCGCTCTCTGAAAGAGTGCCAATATGTTCAACTATTTCATATTTAAAATCTAACATGAATTCTCCTTTCACTATCCATCTAAAATCTATTTACATACTTCTTTATCCAACGATGGATCATTCATAATATTTAGCAAACTCTGATAACTATCGACATCATGGTAAACCACATTATCAGTCGATATCTCATTAAACAGCCTTCTTGCACACATAATTTTAGCTTTTTCAATTGGTCTAAGCTGCATAGTTTCCATTGTGCCCTTAGTCTCTGCAACAAAGAATATATGCTTAACAGTTCCTTCATTAAATGCTATTGCCCAGTCAGGACTATAATTTCCAACAGGCGTTGGAATTGAGAATCCTTTTGGAAGTTTTGCATACACACATACTTCTGCTGCACCATCCAAGTCTTCTGCAAATTTACGTTCTACACTCTTATCAGCATTTCCATCAGTAAATACATATGGTTGTATATGTTTCTCTGCTTTGAAGGCTTTATCTATTGTTGTATGCTTCTCAGCTGTAAATATCTCACTATCATACTCGCCTTCAAGCAGGTCATAAGATATGTGATCAACTATCATAGTTGCTTTCTGTTCCTTAATCAGCCTTGTAACCTTAGAAATAAACTCTTCCGGATTATTTTTATACATGTCAAATTTATCCTTACGGATTCCTTTGAGGATAGCTGCTACTGTTCTTCGAGTAAGTACCGTTGCCTCCGCCACCTTACCAATCAGATCATATTTTATCTGGCTGGTATCCAAATGTTTAAGTGCCGTTGTATCAGACTTTGCACCTTTAAATGAATCACCGGATTTAATTGCATCAGCCGATAATGTATCTTTCTGTTCTGAGATAGATGTTGTATATTGCAGCATTGAAACATATAACTCTGCATCTATTGCATCTATCGCTTTCTTTATAAGTTCATTACTATCGAATGATACTGTATAGGCATACTTATGATTAATGTATCCCCATAAAGTCTGAAATTCTTTCTTGTAAAAATTATCATTCAAATCATTGTCCGGTATTTTAGTTTCATTACCATTATCAATCATGTCATCAAGTATCTTATCATTAAATACGCTCTGAATCAGTTTGTGAATACCTTCAGCATATGCAACCAAATGCTCAGGAAGTGGAGCCAGATGATTATTTTCAAGATCCATATGATATTGTTCGGTAATGTTGTCATTACCATCCATTGTCACATAATCATTTTTAATCAGATACTGATAAACCATTGTAGCCTGCTGTTTATTAAGCTTTTCTGCATTTCCATTAACCATCACAGTTTTACCTGTAAAATAGTCAACAGATGCTTTTCTCGGTCTGTCATACAAATCTGTCTTTATCTGTTTCTGAAGATCTGTTACAAAATCCTTATAGCTTTCACTTGCAATGACAGTAAGTTTATTAATTTTATGTACCAATGACTTTCCGACACTCTGTTCATCCATACGAAAGCCATCCTGATTAACACAAAGCCTTAACCCTCTACCAACTTCCTGTCTCTTTCCGGTTGTACTGTCACTATGCTTCAAAGTACAAATCTGAAATACATTTGGATTATCCCATCCTTCTCTAAGTGCTGAATGTGAGAATATAAATCTTGTTGGCTCTGCAAAGCTAAGAAGTCTTTCTTTGTTTTTGAGGATAAGGTCATATGCAGATATATCATCTGAAAAGTCTGAGCCTCGTTTTACTGTGCTATCGACAGCATGTCCTTTCTTATCTATAGAGAAATATCCCTTATGAGTGTCTTTTACATCAATACCCTTTAAGTACTTCTGGTATGGTGTATCAAAAACAGTAATATACTCATTCACAATATCGTTATATTCCTGTTCAAATCTCTTCTTAGGTAGACCGGCTTCTCAGATTTCTCTTGGAAATCTACATAAACAGCCACTTTCCTTCCCCTTAGGCAGACTTTCCCCACATCTGCAACATTCCCTATATTCTCACACAGTCCCTTGTTATTTCGCTGAGTTTGGAAACACCGCACATCTTCATCGTGTCACTAAGTTCTGAGCCTATCTTATCTATGTATGAGTACACGCCCTCTTCGGCACCGCCGTAAACAGCAGTCACAAAAGGTCTGGCGATGATTACTCCGTCGGCGCCGAGCGCAAGAGCCTTAAAGACATCGGCGCCGCTTCTTATTCCGCCGTCCACGAATATCTTCATTGAACCGTTGACCGCATCCGCAATTTCTTGGAGGACCTCGGCTGTTGCAGGACATCCGTCAAGCACACGTCCGCCGTGATTTGATACCACGATAGCGGAAGCTCCGGCCTCTTTGGCTTTAAGTGCACCTCTTGCGGTCATGATACCTTTTATAATAAAAGGCACATCAACCATTCCTGTAATCTCTCTTAATTCCTCAACTGTCTTACTTCCTGCCGGAGGCGTAAGATTCTTAAGGAAAGGCAGACCCGCCGCGTCGATATCCATGGCCACAGCGAATGCGCCCGATTCCTTGACAAGTTCCATTTTTGAGCGGATCGTATCCATATTCCACGGTTTTACGGTCGGTATTCCGACTCCGCCGGCATTCTTGATGGCTTTTGTGGCTGCAATCATGACATTGCTGTCAGTTCCGTCACCTGTGAAAGCTGCGATTCCGCCTTTGGCACACGCCGATACAAGAATATCATTGTATCTGACATCATCAAGGCAATCACCGTAATGAAGCTGCACCGCGCCGACCGGTCCTGCCATGAAAGGATATTTAAATTTTCTTCCGAATATTTCTAAGGACGTATCGACCGGAACGTTTTCTGCGATCGTATCCATGTTGATACGTATTTCCTTCCATTTATTATAATTACGTATTGCAGTGTCTCCGACACCCTTGGCTCCGGGACCCGGCATCAGGTTACGGCATGCCACCCCGTTACATTCCGGGCATGCTTTGCAGAACTGTCCTATACGTGGTCTTGCGGCTTCTATACATTCAGAATATTTCATTATCATCACTCCTAATTTCTGTAATTGGCAGATACTTTTTCTACCTGATCTCTCATATCAAGAAAAACTCTTGCGATAACCGGATCGAAATCAGTTCCGATTCCATCCTCAATTATCTGAAAACACTTATCAAGCGGCATTGCATCGCGGTAACATCTCTTGGCGGAAACCGCATCAAACACATCAGCAATCGCCATTATCCTGGCACAAAGAGGAATGTCCATATGACACAGTCCATCAGGATATCCCTTGCCGTTCCATTTTTCATGGTGATGTCTTGCAACCTCATATGCCATTTTCTCGTAATCATCCTCGCCGACGCTTCCGAATGTGTCACGGATTATTTCGCCACCGCGCGCTGCATGTGTTTTCATTATGGCATACTCTTCGTCGGTAAGTTTGCCGGGCTTTTGTAATATTGCATCGGGTATGGCAATTTTCCCGATATCATGCATCGGCGCTGCCATAATGAGATTATCCATATAATCCCTTGTCAGCTCATTTCTGTAAAAACCGCGTTCCTTAAGTCCTCTGGCAAGCATCTTTACATATTCCGTAGTTCTCATTATGTGTCCGCCCGTGTTATCATCACGGTTCTCAACCAATGTTGCAAAACCCATAACCATCTCATTATTATGTGCCTTAAGCTTGCCAAAAACAGGATTTTCAAGATTGAGATATGTTCCGAGTATTACAAGTGTCGGAACAAGACATGTAATCAACGCCTGTGGATATATTACCTGAAAAACAGTGACCACAACAGTTCCGATAATACATGTCGATATTGTAATGCGTTTGTGCTTGTCAAGGTTATGTCTGCTTATCATATATACCACAATCATTGCAATCGTGTACAATACAACCATTGCATAACATGTATAAACAGGTATACCCATCGAGTAATTCGTAACATCACCGTGTATATATTGAAGTTCCGGCAGAAAAATAATTACAACCGCAATGCATAACGCAAACGGAATTGTGTATATAAACCGCTCCCATTTTTTCTTGGGAATATCTATTGTAATATCTAACACATACATAAACATCATAAATATGATTGCATCAAGACTGCAAAGGAAAAACATATGCAGAATTCCGTTAATCACAGACGGAACAATATCAAGATGGTTTACCGTGTACGCCGTTGCACCATCAAATATGATACTTATCGCACCTGTGATCCAGAATTTTTCAAATGTCATATCTCTCTTATGAATCCCGTATGCTTTCATTTCCCTGATATATATGAAAGCTATGTACAGAACTATCAACATACATCCGATTTGTAATTTAAAATACTCCATATGCTATGTCATAATCCTTTCTGCCACAGTTAATTATAGTATATTATTCCAGTTCTATCTCCTGTGCCCTTGCAATGGAAGCATCTATATTGGCACAGAAATTGTCCTTTCCGATTTCATCGGCAAATCCTGCTTTTTCCATCATGTGAAGAGGCTGTTCTTTGACGTGCGAAAGAATCAGTGTTATGCCCTTCTTCTTACAAAGCGCATATATTTTCTTAAGTGAACGCAACGCCGTCATATCCATTGCAGGCACGCCGCGCATCCTTATTATAAGAACCTTCGTATCAGGTTCCGTTGAAATCTCCAGGAATTTGTCTGCGGCCGCAAAAAACATCGGGCCGATTATCTCATATACCAATGTGTGCTTTGGAACCTGCTTAAAATTAATATGTTCCGGATCATCATTCTCGTCGATATCCTCTCCGATATATTTCCAGCTCTTGATTTCTGTCACATCAGCCATCCTCTTTAAGAAAAGAAGTGCCGCAAGAACCATTCCGACTTCAATGGCAACCACAAGGTCGAATACAACTGTGAGCACGAACGTCGTCACAAGTACTATTATATCACTTTTTGGCGAATCTTTAATAAGAGAAATAAATTCCCTCCATCCGCTCATGTTGTATGCAACGATAAAAAGTATTGCCGCAATGGCAGGCATCGGGATCCATGCAGCATAAGGCATAAGAACCACAAGTATTACAAGAAGTGTTACGGCATGAACCATTCCGGCTATCGGTGAACGGCCGCCGTTCTTTACATTGGCCGCGGTTCTTGCAATCGCTCCTGTTGCCGGAATTCCACCAAAAAGCGCAGAAACAATATTTCCGGCACCCTGTGCGATAAGCTCCATATTCGGTTTGTGCCTGCTTCCTATCATACCGTCCGATACCACACATGAAAGCAGTGATTCGATTCCCGCAAGAATCGCTATAGTAAATGCATTCGGAATCTGCTCAACGATCGCCGAATAACTCATATCCGGCAGTGCCGGTTTCGGGAAAGCACTTGATATCGTATATAAGTCCCCGATGGTCTTAACGTCCATCTTAAGAATTTTGACCATCAGGACAGCAACGATCACAGCTATGAGTGACGGCGGAATCTTGCTGAAGATTTTTATTTTCGGCAGAAATATAAGTATGACAAGCGATACCATTCCGACAATCAATGCCTGATAATTGAATGTGCTTATCGATGCGCCTATCGCCTTGACTTTATCGATCGTTTCGATTGGTGATGAGGTAAATGTCAGTCCGAGAAAATCCTTTATCTGTCCGATAAAAATTGTGACGGCAATTCCGATAGTAAATCCGGTTGTTATCGTATAAGGTATGAATCTTATAAGATTACCGAACTTGAATATTCCCATTATTATAAGAATAATGCCGGCAAGGATCGTGGCAGTCACCAACCCCTGCATGCCGTTTTTGGCTACAATTCCGGCTACGATGGTTGCAAATGCAGCCGTCGGTCCCGCTATCTGCACACGGCTTCCGCCGAGGAAAGATATAACAAAGCCGGCAAAAATCGCCGTGTAGATTCCCTGCTCCGGTCCCACTCCCGACGCAAGCGCGAGTGCGATTGAAAGCGGCAATGCTATTATCGCGACGATTATTCCGGCTATAATGTCCTTGAATAATTGTTCTTTACTGTATGATGTCTTGAGAACATCAAATAATTTGGGTGTAAATTGCTTCATTTTTTCTCCATTCCATTCCTATAAAGTGTACAAAACACCTTATTATACCACCTGTTGTACAATTTACAACCTTTTTTATAAAAAATTATTCCTCATTTTCTACTTTTACAAAATTAGTTTTCTGTTTTTGTGAATAATACAAAAAAATATTGCACTATGCTTATATATTTTATTAATAAGTACAGTGCAATAAAGAATCATTTATTTTTCTCTCTGAATATAAGTCTGAAAATCAGGCGCACAAGCGGCCCACAGTAAAACATCTGGTACAGTATCGCCATTGGGAAATTCATTCCCCATGTCTGAATAAATGTTGCGAAATTCTTCGTGTCCTTAAAAAGCATTGTCGCAATAAAGCTCATTATCGGGCACATTATACAGCATATACATATTGAAATTGCATATGTGATAAACTGCGGTCTGTCATCCGGTTTCATTACCGTAAAAGCAAGCTTTCTGGCCAACTTTCCAACCACGAAAAACTCCAACACAAATGCGATTGGCACCATTACAGGCATCTCATGCAGCGCCGCCTTAAATGTAGTGGCATATACTCCTCCCATATTTAACGCAACATTGTAAACTATCATACCATACACCATTATTGTCGCCATAATGGCTGTAAATATGACATCCTGAAACTTATTTTTCGGCATAAAAAAATCCTCCTGAATAATAATGAATGTGTTGTTCGTTATCATCCCGGAGGATTGTGCGTTTCCAATTATGACCATATAAATTTGAATACATGTCATCTTAACATAATTTACGGAATTATGTAAGAGGTAATTTTTAAATTCCGTATTTCTTTAAATCAACGCGGCCGTTGACGACCTCTATTCCGTCCGCCATAAGTCTCTCAGCCTGTACATTCTTACCTCCGAAAGCAAATGCTCCCGAAAGCTCGCCCTTTGCATTGACCACCCTGTAGCACGGGATTCTGTCCGGATCCGGATTCTTATGGAGTGCATTGCCGACAGCTCTTGACATTTTCGGATTCCCTGCAAGTGCCGCGACTTGTCCGTATGTGGCCACCTTTCCCTTGGGAATATTACATACCGCGTCATATATTCTTTTCGTCGGATTATCTGCCACAAGATCATAGCTTGCGGATATCATATCCCTGATCGTATTATCGGGGATGCTTCCGTCCAGGATTATTGTATTCCAATGTTCCTTGTTCTGGTGCCATCCCGGAATTACCGCTTCGAAAGCATTTCTCCAGAAATCTCTCCACTCCGGATCGACTTTGACATTAAGGTTAATAAGGCCGCCGCGCTCGTATGTCCACAGGAAAGCCTTCCCGGATGGTTTCACCCTTACTATCTGCCAATTTCGGTCATGGAACGGCGCATCCACATAAGTTTGCGGAAAAGTAAGACCATATTCCAATGCTTCTTCTCTTGTATTCATTATTTTCTCTGGTTTTTCTCCCTCTTAAGTCTTCCGCTGACATAATCCCTGATAAAGAAATCATCATCCGGCATCTGGCAGCCTACGATGTATGAGCCTTCATTGTCCGAACATCTGATAACACGGCCCTCAAGCTTATTATGCCTTGTGAGAGCAAAATCATGTATCTCAAGTGATATCTGCGCTGTCTTATTGTTCATAAAATAATCATCGCTTGTAATAAATGCAAATCCGTTAGCACTAATGTTATCAAGCTTGCATTCTATGCTTCTTCCAATATCTTTAATCGTAATGGTACAAGGATTATCTATATCCACACGCGGATATTTACGTCTGTTATTGATCTTAGGTCTTGACTCAATGAGAACGCTGTATGTTCTGGCTGCACCGGTCCTGTTGATGCATACCTTATCCCAGCAGTAAAGAACATTGCCGACCGTAACCTGGATCCTGCATTCGGTATTATCTGCGATAACGCTTTCGTCATTAAGCCTTATTGTCATAATATTATCGGCATGGGATACCAGTTCACCGTAATACTTGTCATCCGTTCCTGCCTCTATCATAAGTTTCATTCCCGGTGCGAGATCCTCAACACCCATGAAACCACCGATACCGAGTTCGCACATAAGCGATTCTACAACCTTCTCGATTGTATTGATGTTGGATGCCGATTCATCGTATTTGCTGAGCATCCTCTTGCTTATCTCGTTGGAATCCGTAACATTCTCGGTCATATCGGCAACGATACCCGTTACCTCAGTAAGGTTGTCCACCAGATGAATATTGGATGATTCAACTTCCTTAATGGCTGTGTCTATCGTTCTGATATTCTTATCAAGTTCACCGGCATCTTCCGAAATCTTGGCAATGTTACCGGCGGCAAGCATAACTTTATCAAGTGTAAGCTGTATAAGCTTCAATGTCTGTTCTATGGAGTCCGTCATTTTAACGGATGTATCATCAAGCCTTGTAAGCGCTTCCTTGATAGTGCCTGACGATGCTCTTGTATCCGTACTGAGCGAACGTATCTGATCGGCTACAACCGCGAATCCCTTTCCTGCCTCTCCGGCTCTTGCTGCCTCTATTGACGCATTAAGCGCAAGAAGATTGGTCTGTCCGGAAATATTCTCGATTGTTCCGGTTTCTTTCTTGACCATCGCAAATTCGTCTTTGAAATTACTGAGTATATTGCCTATCTCCTCGGACAATGATGCCATTGTCTTCGTGGTGTCAATAAGACTGTCAAGGTCTGCCGAGCTGACCTTGGCATGTTCTCCCGATTCCGCAGTGAGAACAACCATCTTATCAATCATATCCGCAACATTATTAACCTGTGCGTGTATATCTGTTGTCATCTGGTTGGATGAATCGGTTGACTGCTGCAAGCGTTCGTTATTATCTTTGAGCCTGTCCATGCTGTCTACCACGATATTGGCACCGTGTGAGTTCTCTGATGCCAGTTCTCTTACTACTGTCACACCATCCATAATCGAATTACTTGCCTGCTTTACCTGCTCGACCGTGGTAACAACTCTCTTAAGGTCAGCCTTGATGCTGTCCGTCATGGCGCCGTCGGATTCGTTGAGATGCTTGATCGACATTACATAGCACACATAACATAATATAATACATGCTAATTCAAGCTGGTAGTTCTTCATGTCAGCTGCGGAATTAAATCCATTCATATATCTGTATACGGCGCTTCCGGCTATTATCACCGAATTCACTATTCCGCATGTAACCATGAATTTCTTATTCTTATACAATACCAGAAGACTCGTAACCGGCAGGATATATGTAAAAGCAATCGGTGATTCCGTCGTGCTTATAACAAATGTATAGAAAATTCCATACCCTATTACCAGACAGTATTTATATGCTTCAGTTGCAAATCCCTTGACACGTAATAATATTTCTCCCGAAATAATCGGTACCCAGCATAATGCCAGGAAAATGATATAATACGTTGATGAAGATAACCCGTTTGCCAGATCACTTCCGTAATTGGCTGAAAGAAGGATGGCAAAAATAAACCATATTCTCCTTGCCCTCCGGTTAGCTTTCTCTTTAAAAACCGACTCGTCGTACTCCATAAGAATTCCTCCGTAATACATTGATGATTATTTTTATTTTACCATATTATGACATAATACGGCAACATTTAATATGTACACCCGCAGGATTTTTACCCACGGGATAGAACGTTATATTGTTCCTGTTACCACAAGCGTTCCAACACCCGGATTAACAATCCATGCACCATTGACTGCATCCTGTGTGAATGATGCGGCCGGAACTGTTATTCTTCCTGCAATCGTTGCAAATTCGCCGGATGCCTCATCATATGTGTAATCCGTTCCCGCAACGAGCTGCTTACCGTTATACGTCGCCGCAAGTCCCGTAAGGACGGGTTCAAAAGTATCTGCCACGACAACGCCGTCCGTTGTGTCAGCCGGCGCACTTCCACTGTTCTGAATAAGAAATGTGTAAGTGATTGTTCCGTTTTCAGTTACCGGTACCGGACTGATCGATTTGGTTATAGTCAGAAGCGGGGATGCCTGTGCCTGAACAATCTCATCGACGGTAATCGGTGAAATCCCGCCACCACTTATAACAGCCGTATTGGTAATTGATGATCCTGCTTCAAGCGGTGCATATCTGTTAATCATCGCTTCGTAAATTATTGCCGCATTACCCCCGGCCGGAACGGTTATTCCGCTTATTGTAAACTGTCCGTCCGCAGTCACGGCAGGCGCCGGCTGCAAAGTTCCGTTCACATAATATTTAACGGTTCCTTCAATGTATGATAAAGGTACAAGAGTTCCTTCACCAAAACCATATGATCCGAGATTGTCGGAAACTGTAAGCCCGCTTACGGGCACCGTTCCCGAATTAACTATGCTGACTATATATGTCACACAGTCATTTTGTCCGTATGAAGATCTTACAGCCGATTTAGAAGCTGAAATCACTTCAAGGATTTCTCCGACGGCAATGTTTGAGCTGGCAACAGTATTTCCGTAACGGATCTGCGCCTGGTTTGTAAATTGTGCCATATTAAGACTCCCTTTATATATGCCTTTATATTACATAATATGAAAGCCCTGTCATATGGTTATTGCCTCCCGGCAACAAATTTATGTATGGTATCAACTATAACCTCAGGTTCAAGCGGTTTGGTCAGATGTTCATTCATTCCGGCTTCAAATGCCTTCTGACGGTCATCCGTAAAAGCGTTTGCCGTCATAGCTATAATAGGTATTTCGGCCGCATCCGGGCGCTTCAGGTTTCGTATACGGCGCGTCGCTTCCAGTCCGTCCATCTCCGGCATCATAATATCCATCAATATGACATCTATATCTCCGGGCTGCGACTTTTCGAATATATCAACCGCCTCTTTGCCGTTAACTGCTTTAATGACATCCGCACCCGCATTTTCGAGTACAAATGATGCTATTTCCATATTGAGTTCATTATCCTCCGCAACAAGCACTTTTACTCCTTTTATTGATATTTTTTCCTGTGCCTGTGCAATATTTTCGTCAGGAACTGATTTATCGATTTTAAAAGGAATTACGGCTGTAAATGTAGTTCCCTCGCCCTGCTCACTGACGAAATCAAGTGTACCGCCCATCTTATCCACAATACTCCGGGCTATCGGCATACCGAGTCCCGAACCGCCGTAATTTGACCTTGCATCTTCTTTTTCCTGGGCAAACGGTTCAAAAATACGCTTCTGGAATTCAAGGCTCATACCGATTCCGGTATCACTGCATATGAATTCGATATTGGCATTGTCACCGTCATTATTTAAATCACGGCATCTTAGATACACTTTGCCGTTATCTATATTGTATTTGATAGCATTGCTCATTATATTCATCAACATTCTCTTAAGATGCAGCGGACTTCCTATAAGTCTGCTATGTTCAAGTCCTTCATGTGATGTTATGACTTCAATGCCCCTGTCCGCTGCCTGTCTGGTGGTTACATCCACTATCTCCTTAAGCAGCTGATGCAGATCAAAAGGTCTGTTCTCTAATTTAATCTGTCCTGCCTCAAGCTTGCCCATATCCAGGATCTCGTTGATAAGTTCGAGCAGATAACCTGAGGATTCTTTGATTTTGGCCCTGCATTCTGCCTGTTTGGCAAGGTCATTACTGTAATGATCGCCTATTTCGACCATTCCCCGTATTCCGTTGATCGGCGTTCTTATATCATGGCTCATTCGTTGTAAAAACTCTGTTTTGGCTTTATTGGCTCTTTCAGCCCTCTCGGCTGCCTCTATAAGCTGCTGCCTGTATTCGGCCTCCATTACCGCACGTTTATTCTCGCTTATTTTAATGCTCCTGCGTCTGATAATATATATAACGACAACGGCAAGTGCATAGATAAGAAAAGCATGCATCATATTCTTGGATATCTTGGTTCCAATATACGAATACGGCACATAAACATATACATAATAGTCCCTGCCTTTATCCATAACTCCGTAATATCTGTCAGAACCTTTTCTGATATGTTTCATTACACCTGTCCGGCTGCTCTTGATATTAGCCAGGATAAAATCATCATCCACCCGTGTGTTGATAAGGCTCTCATCATTGGATGCCAACACTGTATTACCATCGGCTATAACGATAGTTCCTTCGCCTTCCGTATTGTATCCGCTTAACAGATTCTGTATCGTCAGATTATATTTATTCGCATATGCCGCCGATGTGTGATAATATCCGACAACTAAATTATCGCTGTCTTTAATACCGTATGATGCCAGATCTATATATGAACCGTCTGCCATGGCAATTCTTGTCATATATGTTTTCATAGGGTTGTCAGCTACATCAAATACAGCTTCCTTATCAACGTATTCCTGCAATCCCGCTGCCCCGATCCCGTCAGTATTATATTCTTCGATAACATTCCCGGTGCGGTCGTACACTATAACGCCGGTCATTCTGAGTTCCTGAATGTATCTTGACAGATTACCGCGCTCAACATTACCACCGTCATTACATATATCACGGCTGAGCTGCTGCACACTTTCTATTGCGCGCATAAGACTCTTTGTGACGGATGAATTATTATATCTGGTATATGTTGTACATTGTTTTTTGATATAACCGATGGTCTCACTCATGCTTGCCATGATTCTTTTCTTGGCAAAATTTAAAGATACTGCCCCGACTAACATTCCGATTATGATGCCAAGTAATATACCGTATGCCGCATATGCTTTCCAGCTTTTGAAGAAAGGTTTCCTGTTACTCATAATCGCCCACCTCCAGATAATCGGATGCATTATCAACGTATCTGCTTAGTATTTCCCCGGTGGTTCCGTCCTCTGCCATCTGCCTGAATACATCTGAAAGTTTCAGGTCAAGCCCCCTGTCATCGTTAATGGCAAACGCCACTCCTATTCCCGTTGTCAGAAGGCTCTCATCCAGTATTCTGTAGCTTACGTCATAATCCTTCATATATTGCCGTATTGAAGTCTCATGTGCCGCAACGGCATCAACATATCCCTTGCCAAGCATCGTATATATCAATTCCCTGTCTTCCACACTGTATAATTCACGAAGTCTCGGAATCTTGATTCCGTCAGCATTAAGAAAAAGCTGTTCCGGCTTGGTTGTCGACTGTACCGCAGCTATCTTTCCTCCAAGGTCGCTTAATTTATGTATATCACTGTCTTCATTAACGGCAACAACCTGACGGCTTATCATATATGGTCCGGCCCATTTATACTCATCTTCCCGTCCGTCCATCGAAAAACAGCTCCATATGCAATCTATGTCACCATTCTCAACAAGTGATTTTTTCTTTTCCCAGTCGATTGATTCAAAAACCGCCTTATACCCCATCCTCTTAAAAGCTTCTCTGGCCAGTTCAATATCTATTCCTGTAGGATTGCCGTTCTCATCCGCATAATTAAACGGCGGATATACATCAACACCCACCGTCAAAACAGGCAGATTCTCATCGCTCTCCTCCTGTGGCTGCATACCTGATGCACATCCGCATAACATGCATGCCGCTGCCATAACAATTGCCGTAATAATTATTGTAATCTTTCTCAAGTACATATTCACGCTTCCATAGTGTATTTTATATTAATTATAACATATGAGTTTATTTTAGCAATACTTACGGGCATACAAAAAACCGCGGTATTTCTCATATCGCGGTTTCCTGTATTTGAATATTATCTGAGCTTATTCTTGATTTCGTTATCAATTTTCTCGACAAATTCGTCAAGACCGAATACTGTCTTTTCCTTCTGTCCGTGAAGTGTACATGAGACAGTTCTGTCATTTTTCTCGCTGGCACCTATTACAAGGAGATACGGAACTTTCTGGATCTGTCCTTCCCTGATACGGTATCCCATCTTCTCTGCTCTGTCATCAAGTTCATATCTGACATTATGAGCTTCGAGTACATCACAGATCTCATGAGCATATGCCATAAGTTCTTCATCATCGGTCTTTATCGGTATAACCTTAACCTGTACCGGTGCAAGCCATGTAGGAAGATTTCCTTTGGTCTCTTCGAGGATATATGCCATAAATCTGTCGAGTGAACCGAGAATTGCCCTGTGGAGAACAACCGGTGTCTTCTTCTCGCCGTCTTTGTCAACATATGTGAGTTCAAACTTGGCCGGAAGACAGAAATCAAGCTGGCATGTGGAAAGTGTATATTCGTTACCTACTGCCGGCTTAACATTGACATCAAGCTTAGGTCCGTAGAATGCTGCCTCACCTATCTCTTCGGTATATTCTATTCCGAGGCTGTTCATAACCTCTCTGAGTGCATTCTCTGCCTTATCCCACATCTCATCATCATCATGATACTTAGTCTTATTGGCCGGATCCCTGAGTGAGAGCACACAACGGTAATCCGTGATTCCGAAATCCTTGTATGTGCTGAAAATAAGGTCAACAACATTGGTAAACTCGTCCTTTATCTGTTCAGGTGTGACAAATATATGCGCATCGTTCTGGCAGAAATGACGGCCTCTCTCGATTCCCTTAAGGGTTCCGCTTGCCTCGAATCTGAAGTCATGTGCAATCTCTCCGATTCTTATAGGAAGATCCTTATATGAGTGCATCTTATTAGCATATATCATCATGTGATGCGGGCAGTTCATAGGTCTCAATACAAATGATTCTCCCTCAACTTCCATTGCCGGGAACATATTTTCCTTATAATGATCCCAGTGTCCGGAGGTCTTATAGAGATTAACCGTACCGACACAAGGTGTCATTACATGAAGATATCCAAGTTTGCGTTCCTTGGTCTTGATATAGTTCTCAAGTTCCTGCCAGATTGTATAACCCTTTGGCAAAAACATCGGAAGTCCTCGTCCTACAAGGTCATCAACCATGAAAAGATTCATATCCTTGCCGATCTTTCTGTGATCTCTTTCCTTGGCTTCCTCAAGAAGCTGCAGATGTGCTTCGAGTTCTTCCGCTGTCGGGAAACATACTCCGTAAATTCTCTGAAGCATCTTATTGTTACTGTCGCCCTTCCAATATGCGCCCGAATGTCTCACAAGCTTGAAATGACGGCAGAGTCTTGTATTGTCAACATGCGGTCCGCGGCACAGATCCGTGAAATCGCCCTGCTCATAGCATGTAATTGTTCCGTCTTCGAGGTCAGAGATAAGATCAACCTTATATTCGTCATTACTGAACATTTCAAGAGCTTCTTCTTTGGAAATCTCTTTACGGACAATCTTGTCGCCTTTCTTGGCAAGCTTCTTCATTTCCTTCTCTATTGCCGCAACATCTTCATCCCTGATAACATCGTCACCGAGGTCCACATCATAATAGAAACCTTCCGCAACTACCGGACCTACCCAGAACTTAGCCTGCGGATAAAGATGTCTGATTGCCTGTGCCATAAGATGCGCACATGAATGGTTTAACGTTTTTAACTGTTCGTCTTCTTTAAAATTAACCATTTTAAATATCTCCTTATTCTTCCTGATATTAAAAAACACCCTTAAATGCATATAAATACACTTAAGGGTGCTAAGCACGGTTCCACCTTAACTTTAACTCTTGGCTTATAACGCAGCTACACGGTGACGCTTCGGAATATATTCTTATGCGCACAGCTTGGGAGTGGTCTTCATGCGACATAACCATAAGCAAACTTCCACCGTCCGTGCTCTCTCTGGATGGCATTATCACATTACTCTTTCCGTCAATGCTTTTCTAATATCAACGTTTATGCAGTTATTGTACCACGGTATTTTATTTTTAACAATAGTTTAATTGACTGTGCATCAATTTTTTGCTATGATTTTATCAGAACTTAAAGTGAGCTTTAAGAATGTATTTAACGGAGGTGTTTAATATGATGTATACAGTAGGTGAAATGGCAAGGCGGCTCAATGTTGCCCCGTCAACATTAAGATACTATGATAAGGAAGGACTTCTTCCGTTCGTTGAACGCTCGGGCGGTGGAATAAGAATGTTTAAGGATTCCGATTTTGAATGGCTTTCCATCATAGAGTGCCTGAAGAAATCAGGAATGCCGATCAAAGAAATCAAGGTTTTCATAGACTGGTGCATAGAAGGCGATGCTACCATTGAAAAGCGTCTGGCTCTTATTGAGCACCGCCGTAAGGTAACTCTTGACAGAATACAGCAGATGCAGGATACACTGACGATGCTTGACTATAAGAAATGGTATTACGAAACTTCACTTGAAGCAGGAACATGTGCGATCCACAAAGACGAGAGCATTGATGATATTCCGGAGGAATTCCGCGAAGTCGTGGCAAAGGCACACGATATGGACAACAGTGATCTATGTGATAAACCGGTTGCATAAGGAGGTAGGTTATGTTTCAGTCATTAGAAAATAAGCACCCTCACTTCTATCAGGTATTCAGGGTATTTATCGTGATTATTGCTTCATTTCTCTATGCATGGAATCTGCGGTGTTTTGCCAAAACCGCCGGTCTGTACCCGGGAGGATTTTCTGGTGTATCATTACTTATACAGGCGGTCATAGAAGATTTCCTGCATATAACGATCCCGTTCTCAATATTTAACGTATTGCTTAATATCGTCCCGGCATATATTGCATTCCGTTATATCGGCCGCAAATTCACGATTTATTCAATTGTCGTCATCATACTTTCAAGTATACTTGTCGACCTTCTTCCGGCATATGTGTTCACGACCGATATTCTCTTAATCAGTGTATTCGGCGGACTCATAAACGGCCTTGCGATCAGCCTGTGCCTTAATGTCGGCACCACGACCGGCGGAACGGATTTTATAAGCATTTTCCTTTCCCACGAGAAAGGCATTGATGCGTGGAACTATATCCTTATCGGCAACATTGTAATACTTGCGATTGCCGGCATGTTATTCGGCTGGTCCATTGCATTATATTCCATAATTTACCAGTTCTGCAGCACACAGGTGATCCAGTTTTTGTACAAAAGATACCAGAAAGAGACTCTTTTTATCATCTCCGATAAGTCCGAAGAAATTTACACGGCCATACGCGAGATGACCAACCATGATGCTACGATTTTCAAAGGGATCGGCTGTTATGAAGAGAAAGAAAAAACTCTCATTTACTCCGTTATCAATTCCGAAGCAAAAAGAGAGCTTATTCCTTTAATACGTAAGATCGATTCACATGCCTTTATCAATATAATAAAGACCGAAGAGCTTGACGGACGTTTCCATGATATTCCGCATGATTAATTCTCTGAATTAAGAACATCTTCAAGGAGGGCTGCGGCTTCTTTAACGCAGTCCTCACAACTCTTTAACATCTTTCCGCTTTCGATTCCCTTGAGTTCACGACATGTAACACTTCCGCAATTCTTGTGGAAATTAGACATTATATAACCCGCATCTTTCATGGCCTTCATTCTTCCTGCCTGTGCATCCGCAAGACCTACCACGGTGCATGCTCCCGTTATGGCTCCGCATGTTCCGTCCATTGTCCCGCCGATTCCGGCACCAAAGCCCTGCGTTAGTGCAGCCATGGTTTCTTCACTCATACCGACATAATCACAATACGTACATGCAACAGCCTGTGCGCAGTTATATCCGTTTAATTTCTTTGACACTGCCTGTTCTTTTCTTGAATCCATAATGAACTCCTTTATTCTGCCGTTTTGGACTTGTTAAGGTATTTGATTCCCATAATAGTGCCCATCATCAATATGATTCCGATAACAAGCGATACAACCGGGTTCTTGACAAATCCCGCAATTATATATGTCACACATGATACTATGGCAACCATTATCGCATACGGTAACTGGGTGGATACATGATTCATATGATTGCACTGTGCTCCCGCCGAAGCCATTATTGTCGTATCAGATATCGGCGAACAATGATCTCCGCATACTGCGCCTGCCATACATGCTGAAATCGCGATGATCATCATTGTATGGTTGGTTGTCGAAAACGCATCTACAACTATAGGAATGAGGATTCCGAATGTTCCCCATGATGTTCCAGTGGCAAAAGCTAAGAAAACTCCTATAATAAACACTATCGCAGGAAGCAGATTAAGCCACATTCCGGATACATTTCTTACAAGGTCCGCAACATATTCTTTGGCTCCGAGACTGTCCGTCATTGACTTAAGCGTCCATGCAAATGTAAGAATAAGTATTGCCGGAACCATTGCTTTGAATCCGTCGGGAATGCATTTACAGCAGTCCGTGAATTTTAATATCTTTCTCACACTATAGAATATTATAATTATAATAAGTGCCGCAAAGCTTCCGAGCATAAGTCCGAGCGATGCATTACTTCCAGAAAATGCGGATATAAAATCAACGCCGTTAAAGAATCCTCCGGTATAAATCATACCGATAACACAGCAGATTATAAGTACCGCAACAGGGAATACAAGGTCAATAACCTTACCTTTGCCATGCACTTCATCAGACTCCGTACCTGCATATGGTCTGTCTTCCGTAGTATAAATATCACCTTTGATCGCATTGGCTTCATGCTTTGCCATAGGTCCGAAGTCCGTCTTAAGGATCGTCAATGCAAACATCGTTATTATGGTAAACAATGCGTAATAATTATACGGTATGGCCTGGATAAAAATCCCGAATCCGTTCTCATCCTGTACAAATCCCGTAACTGCTGCCGCCCATGATGAAATCGGTGCGATTATGCACACCGGAGCCGCAGTGGCATCAATAAGATATGCCAGCTTGGCTCTTGAAACATTATGTTTATCCGTGACCGGACGCATAACACTTCCTACCGTGAGACAGTTAAAATAATCGTCGACGAAAATCAGTATACCCAGGAAAATCGTGGCAATCTGCGCTCCGACCCTGGTCTTTATGTGCTTTGATGCCCACTGTCCAAATGCCGCCGAACCACCGGCCTTATTCATCATACAGACTATGATTCCCAAAACTACAAGGAATATTATAATTCCGATATTGGACGCATCCTTAAGCGCTCCTATAAGACCGTCCTTAAAAATGTGCAGCATTGATGTCTCGAAACTGAAACCCGGCTGAAAAATATTACCGTAAAAAAGTCCTCCGATTACAATTCCGACAAAAAGCGAACTGTAAACTTCCTTCGTTATCAATGCAAGAATAATCGCTACAAGAGGCGGCACAAGCGCCCAAAACGTAGCATACATACCCGGCAGATATCCTGCAACTTCTCCCATATCTTTTTCTCCTTTGATTTATTCAGATTAAAAATGCTATGACAGTAAGAACGTACTGCCATAGCACATAAATCTCTCTAATATATAATATTATCTTCTCTTCTGAAGAAACTCAGGAATCTTGATTCCCTTCTCTTCAACACTGCTCTCTACAGGCTTTGGCTTATTAAGTCCCGGAATCTCCCTTGCCGGCTGTGAACTTGTCTTAGCATAAGGTGATTCATATGTAGGAGCTGAAATAGGTCTTGCTGTTGTCTGCGGCTTGAAATTAAATCCTGCCATAGCACTTGCAGCACCTGCCGAATATCCGTCAAGACCTGTAGCGATAACTGTAATAGTCGCCTGATCCTGAACTGAATCATCATACATGGCACCGAAAATAATATTGGCATTATCACCTGCAAGTTCCTGAACGTAGCTTGCAGCTTCATTGGCTTCCATAAGTCCGATATCACCACTGATATTGATGATGACATGTGATGCACCCTCGATGGTCGTCTCAAGAAGAGGACTGGCAACGGCAATCTTAACTGCCTCAATAGCCTTATCATCTCCGTTAGCCGTACCGATACCGATATGTGCCACACCCTTGTCCTTCATAACTGTCTGTACATCGGCAAAGTCAAGGTTAATAAGACCAGGTACGTTAATAAGGTCTGTGATTCCCTGTACTGCCTGCTGAAGAACCTCATCTGCCTTCTTAAGCGCATCAGGCATCGTGGTTCTGCGGTCGACAATCTCAAGAAGCTTATCGTTAGGAATAACAATAAGTGTATCAACGCTGTCCTTAAGTTTCTCAATACCTGTTATGGCATTGCTCATTCTGGTCTTAGCTTCGAACTTAAACGGTTTCGTAACAACACCTACCGTAAGAATACCCATATCCTTGGCAATCTTGGCAACAACAGGTGCTGCACCTGTACCGGTACCGCCGCCCATTCCGCATGTTACAAATACCATATCAGCGCCCTTAATAGCCTGTGTAAGCTCTTCTGCGCTCTCTTCTGCCGCTTTCTCACCAACTTCCGGCTTAGCGCCTGCGCCAAGTCCCTTGGTAAGCTTCTCGCCTATCTGTATAGCCGTAGGTGCCTTACAAAGTGTAAGAGCCTGCTTATCGGTGTTGATTCCGATAAACTCCACGCCTCCGATATTCTCATCAATCATTCTGTTAACTGCATTATTGCCGGCTCCACCAACACCTACCACAATTATCTTAGCAGATGCTTCCGACTCGTTAGTCTTGATCTCTAACAAAACCTTGTCCTCCTTAAACCAACCATGTCATCGGAGATATACTCCGTAATTCCTTCATCTATATTAAAAAGGTCTGATTCCATAGTCACTCAGTTATAATCATATAAGAATATAATATTATTTTTTCGTAGAAATATCAACCTCTATTTTGAGTTTTTTAAAATAAATTTTACGAAAAATCACTCTGTTTCTTTGAGTATTATATTCTGACTGTTTCCGTCATATTTTTCCAGATGCAGCACGCCTTTAAGGTCTTTGATGCTGTCAGCCATACAGCTGAGTTCATATATCTTATCCGGCATGAGATTATCGTTATTACCGAGAAGTGCTTTCACACCGCCTATGTCCACCGATAATGTCCCGTCCTGTTCAATATTGAGTGAATCAATTGTCAGCTTGTATTTGGAAATGTATTGTTTAATATCACTTATCGTTCCGAAAATCCCGGGATCTTCAACATCAAGCTTATGGTTAATTACGATGGTTTTAAACTGAAGTCCGGTTACCTTAGGCACATCATCAAACACATCGGATGAACTGTCGACCACAACTCCGTCCTTGTCAAAATACATATTGGTTCCCTTGTATTCAACATATCCGACAAGACTTTTGTCATATACCGTGATATTAATGGTGTCGGGCCATTTAACGGATATGTCTGTCTTGGCTATAAAAGGTATATCGGGCGTTCCTGCTTTCTTATTGGTGTAAGAAAACAGTATTGTATTATCGGCATTACGATTTGCGAAAATATATTTGTACAATTCATCATACGAATATCTGTCGCTTCCGGTTATATTTATTTCCTTTACTTTAAACACACGTCTGGCCGCAGCAAATGCCGCAGCAGCCATTAGCGCAATCACAATAAGTACTATGACCGCAATCTTAAGTCCTTTGTGTGTTCTTCTCCTAGTATCCATTTTATATCTGCTCCTAACTGTTCCAAATCTCTCTGTATATCCTCATATCCGCGGCATATATAACCGCATCCGTCTACTATTGTATGATCCGCACCCAGAGCCGCGATAACCAAAGCTGCGCCGCACCGCAAATCCGTGGCACACACTCTTGCGCCTTTCAATGCCGGTCTTCCGCATATCTTTGCGTGTCCGTCCGCCACCGAAATAACCGCACCCATTCTCACCAGCTCTCCGGCCGCATTATAACGGTTCTCGAAAACATTATCATATATATCACAGCAGCCTCCCGAGTATGCCAGCACGCTCATAATCTGTGCCTGCATGTCGGTCGGGAACTCCGGATACGGTCCCGTAACAACCGACGTAACCGCCCTGCGTCTCCCATCTGCCATGATTATTATCTCATTACTTTTTTTATCTGTAAATAGATGGCATCCCATTTTTTGCAAAATATCAATAACGGCGGTAAGTCTTTCCGGATCGATTCCGCGTATGCATATATTGCCGCCGGCTATGGCACATCCGGCCATATAAGTTCCGGCCGCTATGCGGTCGCCGGGAACCCTGTAACGGCATCCGTGCAGCCCCGTCTTCCCGTTGATCGTAATTGTCCCGGTTCCGGCACCTTCAATGTCTGCGCCCATCATTTTAAGGCAGTCACATAAATCAACAATTTCCGGTTCTTTTGCGCAGTTGGTAAGACAAGTTTGCCCATCGGCGCACACCGCCGCCAGAATTATATTCTCAAGCGCTCCTACACTCGGATACGGAAAATCGTAATTTCCGCCCTTAAGTTTCCTGCAGTATCCTATTATGTATCCTCCGGCTTCCTCTACGACTGCCCCGAGCGAGCGCAGTCCGTCTATATGATAGTTAAGCGGCCGGCTTCCGATGTTGCATCCGCCCGGATAAGGCATAACAAAGCTCCCGCATACTGCAAGAAACACGCCCATAAAAAGCGAAGAAGCCCTGAATCTGGCACAGTATTCTTCGTCCGGAGCAGATTTAAGCATACCGGGATGCACCGTTACAATACCATTTTCAATTTCGCATTTCGCTCCGGCCGCCTGCATAACTTTCTGCATATGATAAACATCCGTAATTTCCGGGCAGTTTTCTATGATCACTTTATCGTCCGCAAGAAGTGACGCCGCCATAACGGGCAGTGCCGAATTCTTGCTTCCCTGAATATTAATCATGCCACTAAGTCTTCTGTGTCCGGATATCATAAGGCTCATCATAAAAAATCCCCGCAGATAATGAATGTTTACATACCATTATATGCAGGGATTTTAGTTATGTTACCTCGCATGCGCTCTCTGGCGTAACCGCCCGGCCTGTTCCGAGACAGTCACCGGAACCTGTATCTGCCTTGATACATTTAGGACTATTCCCATCTCCGCAAGAAGGAACAGCACCGACGTGCCTCCGTAACTGATAAACGGCAATGTGACGCCCGTATTGGGAATAACATTGGTTACTACCGCTATATTAAGTATAACCTGAAGCGATATATGAGCCATAACCCCGACCACAAGCATTGAACCGAACAGATCCGGTGCGTTGTTGGCAATAACCATAAATCTCCATATAAGCAGGATAAAAAGTATTATCAGGCATATTCCGCCGAAAAGTCCGAGTTCCTCGCATATAACGGAAAATACCATATCATTCTGGGCTTCCGGAATAAATCCGAGTTTCTGCATACTCTGTCCGAGTCCTTTTCCGAAAAATCCGCCGGAGCCTAACGCATACAATGCCTGCAATGTCTGGAATCCTGTATCCGATGCATATTTTTCCGGATCTCTCCACGCAAGCAGACGTTTAAATCTGAAATGGCTTGCCGAGTCTACATTGTTAAAAAACCATATCAGGAACGCCACAACCGCAACCGCCCCCAGCACGGTCGCAATGATCAGCCATGTAGGTTTGGAATTACCGATCATAAGCATTATGTATGCAATACCCATAAGTATGATCGCCGTACTTAAGTTGTTCGTCACAATTCCCGTAATTCCGGCCGCAGCAACCGCAAGTATACAATATACGATGTTGTTTTTTAACTTTTTCATATGGCTTCCGCTGTAGCTTATAAAGGCGGCCAGCACTATTATAAGTCCTACTTTGACGACCTCAGCCGGCTGTAACGACAAAGGCCCGAGTCTGAGCCATCTGCGCGCACCTTTTACAGTGTGTCCGAGCGGTGAAAGGACAAGCAATACGCAAAAAATCGATGCGACATATATGAACCATTTGATCTTATACCAGAAATGATAATTTATAAAAATTGTGGCAACAAAAATTATCATTCCGATTGCGGTTGACAAAAGCTGCCTCTTAAGGAAATACGCAGCATCCCCGTAATCTTCCATTGCACTGTATGAACTGGTGCTGTAAAGCATTACCAGTCCGAATGCAATAAGAAACATTACTATTATAAGCAGGCTGAAATCAAAGAATTTACCCTTCGGTGTCAGATTCCTATTATTACCATTATGCATATTATGTGCTGTATCTGCCATTGCATATCTCCCTTACGATCAATCTAAAATCTGTTTACATATTCCTTAAAGAGTCTGCCGCGTTCCTCGTAGCTCTTAAACATATCCCAGCTTGCGCATGCCGGTGAGAGCAGTACAACATCACCGGAAACGGCATTGTCATGGCATATCTGAACTGCTTTTTCAAGGCTGTCCGTATTGATGATATTGTCAAATCCATGTGCACGCGCGGTTTTCTCAATCTGAGGTGCCGTCGTTCCTATAAGAACCATAAGCTTGACTTTGCCGTCAAACGCATCGATAAATCCGTCGAATTCCGAATGTTTATCATATCCTCCGGCAATTATCAATGTAGGTTTTGACATAGCCTCAAGTGCTTTAATTGATGAATCCGGATTGGTTCCCTTTGAATCGTTATAATATGTTACTCCATCAAGTTCCCTGACGAACTCGATTCTGTGTTCAACACCTTTAAATGCCTTAAGAACCCTTACGATAATATCAAGCGGTACTCCGGCCTTGACTGTCATCGCAACCGCTGCCATAACGTTTTCGTAATTGTGATTTCCGAATATAAATAAATCTTTAACATCGATAACATCCTGTGTTCTGCCGTCAAAAGCACATTTGATCATACCTTTTTCAAGGAAAACACCCTCTTTAAGAACAGTTTTTCTTGAGAAAAATACAGCATTGTTTATTTTACTTCCGAATCCGCGAAGTACTTCATCATCATAATTAAGTACGCAGAAATCACCGTCTTTCTGGTTGCGCGTAATAGACTCTTTGACCGATATATAATTTTCCATTGTATAATGTCTGTTAAGATGATCCGGCGTGATGTTTAATATAGCACTTCCGGCAGGTCTGAAATCATGGATCGTCTCAAGCTGGAAGCTGCTTATCTCGGCAACGGTAATACTGTCCTTAGAAGTCTTAAGAACCTCTCCCGTATATGATGTACCGATATTGCCGACAACAAAAGTTTTCGGATTCCACTCCTTCATGATTTCGCCTATAAGAGTTGTAGTCGTTGTTTTACCGTTGGTTCCTGTTATAGCATACACTGTACCCTGCTCAAAATTATATGCAAGCTCGATTTCGCCCCATACGGTTACCCCTGCATCTTTAAAAGCAAGTACGATTGGGCTGTCAATCGGTACTCCGGGACTTATTACGAGCAGATTCGTGTCATTAATTACATTCTTTGGCATCTCTCCGAGAATTATCCTGACATCGCAGTTTTCCGGAAGCTTTGCTCTCACATCGCTTTCGATAAGTTTCTCATTGCCGTCATACAATGTAATCACAGCCTTGGTCTGAACCAGAAGCTTAACTGCTCCGATTCCGCTTACACCGGTTCCTACAACAACTATTTTCTTACCATCTACATTCATCATCACTGTGTTCCTTTCTCACTTTGTTCTATCCCCAGATAAGGGAGTATATTTTCAAAAACTTCTCTGACTACCGGTGCCGCAATTGTTCCTCCGTAGTAAATTCCCTGCGGTTCATCAATAATGCACATTGCCATGACCTGCGGATTCTCTGCAGGTGCAAAGCCGATAAAAGAAGCTATGTATTTGTGTTCACTTCTCGGCAGTTTCTGTGAGGTAGCCGTCTTGCCTCCTATTGAATATCCTTCGATGTAACACTTGCCTCCGCCGCCTTCCGATACAACGGATTTAAGCAGCATTTTCATGGTATTGCTTACATCTTCGGTTATCACACCGGATGTTGTCTCATATTCAAGTGTGTTAATATTGCCTTGTGAATCTATTGTCCTGACACCAAAATGCGGAGTAATAAGTGTTCCTCCGTTAACCACGCAGCTTATCGCGCGCATCAGCTGAAGCGGTGTAATCTGGAATGACTGTCCGAACGACATCGTTGCCAATTCAAGTTCCTTAATATTCTCTTTCTTATGCATGATTGTTGAGGCCTC
This sequence comes from uncultured Butyrivibrio sp., assembly GCA_945928575.1. Classification (GTDB taxonomy): domain Bacteria; phylum Bacillota; class Clostridia; order Lachnospirales; family Lachnospiraceae; genus Eshraghiella. Next base: position 122,675 of record CAMENP010000003.1, on the reverse strand, counting down.
TCCCGGAAGGTCAACGCCCGTCACGGACATAAGTCCCAATCTGTCCATATAGGTGAGAAAATTATCAACACCCGTTCTTAAGCCCCATGTTATAAATGCCGGGTTGCACGAATTCATAAGTGTCTGTGCAAATGTCTGCGTACCGTGTCCCGTGGTTTTATGGCATCGTATGGTTCTCGAACCGACAACAGTACTTCCTCCGCAGCAATACGTATCCGATAAACTTACCGCTCCGCATGAAAGTCCGGCCGTCGCCGTTATGACTTTGAATGTGGATCCGGGTTCATAGGTATCATTAATCACTCCGTTACGCCACATGGCATTAAGGAGTTCCATTTTTTCTTTCTCATCCGATACCTGAATATCATAGTTGAGCGTATACGGATCATTTAGATTATATTCCGGATAGTTGACCATTGCAAGTAATTCTCCGGTCTGCGGATTCATAACTATAATGCTGACGCTTTTGGCCTGTTTGGCTTCGTATGTTTTCATGGCGGCCTGCATACAGTATGACTGTATATTATAATCAAGACTTATATATAAGTCATTGCCGGGTATCGGATCTTTCCTTTTCTCTTCATAATCGTCGAGTTCAATTCCCGCCGCATCCGCAAGCGTTAGTATCTCACCGTTTACGCCGGCAAGCAGACTATCATATTTTACCTCGAGTCCGACGATTCCCTGATTGTCCGCTCCGGTAAAACCCATGACTTTGGACGCCAGTTCATTGTGCGGATAGGTTCTTTTACTGTCCTCATCCACTTTCACTCCGGGAATATTATATTCACGGATCCTGTCTCCGGTTTCCTTGGAGACATTTGACTTGATACGCTCCATTGAACTTATTTTTTCAACATAAGAGCGCACCTTGTCTTCGCTCATATCAAGTTCGCGGCTTAACGTATCGATAACATATTCCTCATCCTCTATCTGTGAGTGGATAACGGATACCGTACAAACTGTTTTATTATCCGCCATTACCGTTCCGTCGGCTGTGATTATGCGCCCGCGCGGTGCTTTAACTGCCCTTTCTCTTTCATGAAGCATTGTCGCCGCCGCATTAAGCTCATCAGAGCAGAAAATTGTGACATAAGTAAGCCTCACAATCAAAAGAACCAGTAATGACATTGCAATAACTGCGTATATTTTTATTCCGGTGCGATGTTTTTTATTTGTTTTCATATATCTGCCCGGCTATGGTATTTATTTACAGTTTATTACGCAAAAGACATTTCTATTCGTTTATTGTTACTGTTCTGCGGCTGTTGTCTCTTCAGGAGGCGGTGTATCGGCCGGTGTCTCATCCTGCGCCGCCGGTGTCTGTGCAGGCGTCTCGTCTTCATCACCCGGCTTGTCCGCTGCGTCATTATTATCATTATTACCATCTGTCTGCGTATCCGAAGGCTTATCGGCCGGATCAGGCACAGGATTGGAATTGATCTTAGGTTTAACGACTTTCTCGTCAAGTTTATCGGCATCAAGATAAATATCCGCATCGTAATCTGCATTATCCGGCTGTATTCCCATATAAGGCAGAAGTTTCTCCATAATAGCCCTTGCAAGTACCTGGGCTGGCCATGATGTGTTATATTCTTCGCAGTCCGGTGTATCAATTACTACATATACAAGTACTTCCGGATTCTCTGCCGGTGCAAATCCCATAAATGATATTACATATTCCGTCTTATCACGTCCGGCTTTCTCTGCCGTACCTGTTTTACCGCCGATCGAGTATCCGTCCATATGGACATATCCGCCTGTTCCGTAATCCACAACTGCTCTCATCATTTCCCTCATCGTATGGGATGTGTCGGATGAGATCGTCTGTGTAACAAGTGTAGGATTAATCGTTTTGACAGGCTCTCCCGATTCGGAAAGTATCTGCTTAACCACATGCGGCTGATAATAATATCCGCCATTGATAAACGAAGCAAATGTAGCCACCATCTGGGTCATCGTTACATTCAGGTTCTGTCCGAATGAGTTTGTCGCAAGATCGACATCCATCATTGTGGATTCGTCTATAAGTAGTCCGTTTTCCTCTCCCGGAAGATCGATTCCCGTCTTGGAACCGAATTTGTAATCCTCCAGATAACGGCAGAATGTCTTTACTCCAAGCATCATACCTATCTGCATAAGGGCATCGTTGCAAGACTCGGTAAGCGCCCCGCTGAGCGTTATATCACCGTGTCCGTCTCCGCCGTGACAGAGGATTGTCGATGAATTGTACACTCCTTTACCATCACATGTATATACATCTTTCAGGTCTGCTTTCTTCTCATCAAGCGCTTCTGCAATCGTAAATGCCTTGAAAACGGAACCCGGCTCATATATCGATGAAACGCAGTAATTGGACCAAACCTTATAAAGTGCATCCTTAAATTCGTCATCCGTGAATGCTTCAAGTTCTTCCGTGGAATATATCGATGTCAGATCTCTCGGATTATTGAGATCAAAAACCGGATAATCCGCCATCCCGAGTATTTCCATTGTATTCGGATCAGCAACGATCACCGAGGTGCTTTTGGAGCCATACTCATCATTAAAATCTTTGATTGCCTGTTCTATAATATTCTGTATCGTATAATCTATTGTCGATACAACAGTATTGCCGTTTATGGCATTACGTCTGTTGGCTTCATAACTGCTGTCATTAATATATCCGTAAATTCTTCCGTCCGTTCCGGACAATTCATCATTATAGCTGCTCTCGATTCCGAGCTCACCGCCGTTGGCATTGCTTGCGAATCCCATAAGGTCACATGCGAAACTGCTGTATGGGTATATTCTTTTATACTCATCTTCAAACCAGACGCCTTTTATAAGCGAGTTTTTCTCATTCATCTTATTGCTGAATTCTTCGATGTCTTTATCGGCCAGCTCACTTAACATACGCTTGTAACTGTCGACCTTGTCTCCGGATGACTTACGCTTGGCATTGTCATCGATATAATCGTTAAGTTCTTTCTCATCCAGATCAAAGTACTGCAGCAAAGCCTCTACCGTCGGCTCTCTGTATGTAGCATCCGATAAAAGCACCTTTGCGTCTATTATTAAATTATATACCTTGGAACTGTAAGCGATGACCGTACCGTTTCTGTCTGTGATATCGCCTCTTCTGGCCGGTATGGTACGGCTGCTGTAATTGAAATTATCGTATACCGCCTTGGAATATTCATATCCCTTGCTGACGTTTTTCTGGATTATTACTATCGATAATCCAATAAGTAAAGTCATGACAATCAAAAAAATAATTAAAAGCTTCTTCTGCATAAGTGTTGTGAATTTGATGCTTTTACGTCTTCTTACTGCCATGACTTCTCCTTAAATTATCGCTCGGGTATGTCCTTAAACTGCATTACATACTCGCTTTCGCCACTCTTATAATTAATGATCTGGTCCTCGGATGCATATACCATTCCGAGTTCTTTAACTGCTACATTATAAATATACTCATAGTCAATTGAAGTGTCAATTGAAAGTTCTTTCTGGTCGTTCTCAGTCTTAAGATCCTCAAGCTGTGCCTGAAGTGTCGAAATCTTACCGGCATTGCTGCTCTTGGTATTAATCAGCGAAACATAGTTGGTGCATGTAAAAAGCATAACTCCGATAGCCGCTGCGATCAAAAGTGTGAAGACTCCTCCGACTCTTGTAGCCCTTGCCCTGTTTTCTTCTATTCTGCGGTTCTGCGCCTGTCTCTGTCTCTCCTGTGAAACATTTCCGTTCTTTCTTCTCGGAACCCTTACAGGCTCGTCTGCTACCCTCTGCGGCGCCTCGCTTCCGTACATATATTCTGTTGTGTATCTGTTGTCTGCCATAATCTGCCTCCCGTTTTATTTCCACATCTATAATTTTCTCTCAAATATCCTTAACTTTGAGCTCTTGGCTCTTTTATTTTCCTCAAGTTCCTCTTCCGACGGTACTATCGGCTTTCTTGTAATGATAACGCCCTTTGGCTTATTGCCGCATACACAAACCGGAAATTCCGGCGGGCATGTACATGTGTTTACGTTATCCCTGAACTTGTTCTTTACGATTCTGTCTTCAAGCGAATGGAATGTTATTATGCAAAGCCTTCCGCCGTCATTTAAAAGCTCTATCATTTCATCAATGGAATTCTCAAGGACTTCAAGCTCTTTATTAAGTTCAATTCTTAATGCCTGAAATGTTCTCTTGGCCGGGTGACCTCCGGTCGCCCTGAATTTCATCGGTATAGCTGCCTTTATTATCTCAACCAGCTGCCCGGTTGTACGTATTCTTTCATTCTGTCTGGCCTGTACAATATGCTTGGCAATATTCTTGGCGAACTTGTCCTCACCGTAGTCCCTGATCACTCTGAACAATTCCATTTCGCTGTAATCATTAACGATATCTTCTGCCGTCATCGGATTACGCCTGTCCATTCTCATATCAAGCGGTGCATCTTCGTCATTATATGTAAAGCCGCGTTCCGCAGCATCCAGCTGATAAGATGACACTCCGATATCAAGAAGTATTCCGTCAACCTTCGTCACACCGATATTGGCCAGTGCATTTTTCATATTGCAATAGTTGTCTCTTATGATAGTTACCCTGTCGGCAAACGGTTCAAGCCTCTTCTTCGCGGCAGCGATGGCATCTTCATCCTGGTCGATTCCGATGAGCCGTCCGCCCTCTGTAAGTCTCTCACATATATGATATGAATGTCCGGCACCGCCTAAGGTTCCGTCAACATATATGCCGTCAGGCTTAATGTTAAGTCCTTCTATCGTTTCATTAAGCAAAACCGATTTGTGTACAAATTCCATTCAAAACCTCCGGTTTAAATAGAGAATCCAAGATTCTCCATATTAGCTGCAACTTCATCCATATTGCCTTCATATTCGGCATTGGATTCATCAAAGCGTTCCTTGCTCCAAATCTCTATTTTGCTTGCAGAGCCAACCAACACCACGTCTTTCTCAAGTCCGGCAAATTCTCTTAACACTGCCGGCAAAAGTATTCTTCCCTGTTTATCAAGCTCACATTCCGCTGCTCCCGCAAGGAAAAATCTGGTGAACTGTCTGGTGTTCTTATTGGTAATAGGGAGTGTGCCAAGCCTTTCTTCAAAGGCTGCCCAGTCATCATTGGCGTATCCGTAAAGGCATCCGTCAAGTCCCTTGGTGACCACAAAAGAATTTCCGAGTTTCTCACGAAACTTAGCAGGTATGATAACACGTCCTTTGGCGTCAATTGTATGGTTATACTGACCCATGAACATTGTCATCACCCCTTTCTTTCCAAAATCTTATGGCTGAAATCTACCACTTCGTTCCACAATCTTTCACTAAGTCACACTTTTTACCACTTTTAATGCCATTTTAGCCCATTTTTACATAAATATCAAGAGCATATTTAAAGAATTTCATAATTTCTTTGGACGCAAAGAAAGCAGCAGATTCACTCTTTTTAAGAGTTTCTCTGCTGCCTTATATGACAATCTTACATTATGTGGGGGATATTCCCATTTTTTACCTGTATTCTATCGCATCAAGGTTGATTTTGCCATCTTTGACGGTAACCTTTACGGTATGTATTGTGTCTTCAAGACCAAATCCCGCATACATCGCCGTTCTGTCCCCCGAACCTGAACAGACATATTCAAACGCATCTCCGTCAACTTCAATGTCAAGCACTGCCTTGCTCTGACTTCCTATAAGTGCGAAAGAGCTTCCTGCAAACTCAAATTCAAAATAATCATCCTGTTCTCCCACAGATACTGTCCTGTTATAATTGGTATAACTTGAAATTGTATTAAAATACCATCCCTGTGTTTCCTTGTCTGTACCACCCTTTGAATATGTAACGGATGCATCCATATCATCGATCCTCGTCACCGAATAATTTTCCGAATCCGCACTCACTTTAAGATTATCAAAATAATTGTTCTGATAAGAACTGTACAAGGCAATCCTTCCGGAGTTTACCACATTCTCTTCATCAACATATTCTATAATCTGCTCGTCATCCAGATATGCTGTTATTGTGTTGTCTTCTACCTTGAGTTTAAGATTATGCCATTCATCCGGTGAAAGTCCGTCAACCGTCTTACTCACCAGCTTGCTTTTTGCTTTGCTAAGCGTAACCTCGCCCGTTTCCGTAAGTTTAAGCACATATCCGCTGTAATCATTGGATGCAAGATTATATCTGGCTCCTATTCCTACATAATTGTCTTTTTTGCTTTCGACTTTATTATCCGTAAAATGCACGTCCGCACTTACAATATAATTCTGCCATTTGTCATCCAGAAGAGTTGTTATCGGATCAGATGTATTTCCCCAATCAACAGGTTTGTTATCATAAGTTATCATCTGCATAAGTACATTAGTTCCGTCTTTTCGAGCCACTTCAAATGCACCACCCTGATCTGTTGTGTATCTTGGTGCCATTCCTCTTTGAGCCAGATAGTCATCTTCATAGTCACTGTATTCAAAATCATCCTCGTACGGCAGTTCAAGATTTTGGTAATCCGCGCTTCTGTCTTTATATTCAGTCGTTCCGATATCCAGTGTTGATACCGTGATCATTGAATACGGTTTTACTGTCACGCTGAATTTACTGTTATCCGGTTTTATGAATCCTTTAGACTTAAAGAATGAATCATAATAATTTCCTGTTCCATCGTAGCTGTCGATAGTCTCATATACATATACGTCAGAATCTGACTTGGCCATATTCCGCAATTCAAAATCATATTCAAGTATTTTATCCGAATTATTTACAATTACTGTTGAGTAATCGCCGGTATCCGAATCTGTACAAGTAATATAATTAAACGTGGAATCCACAATTGCGTGTCCGTCGCCTCCCGGAACACCGTCTCCGTAGCATGCATTTTCAACAAATTTCCAACCGTTTTTGATAAATCTTGAGAAATGTAGTGTCATGTAATATCCAGCATCCAGCGAATACGCTCCACTCCATGGTTCATTAGCCGTTAAAAGCTGTTTTGGAAAAAATGTTGCTCCACTGTAATATGCACTTACCAACGGTTGAAATTCATACATTGTCATTCCTTCCGTCATCGCCTGTGTTATTCTTGAAGCTATGTCAAGCATTCCGTTTAATCCGCCTATGCCGCTGCCGCAATCTTCCTTGTTATGTGCAAGTTTCTCGCTCTTCATAGGGGATGATCCTTCCGAAAACCAGACTTTCTTACCGTTATCTGCCTGGATTTTCTTGGTTTCATTGCTCGTAAAAGAGGTGTAATGTGACGTAACAACATCCACCGCTTTCATAAGTTCCTCATCTTCCAGCATTAATTTGGATATATCCCAGTCGCAAACGCCTTCTCCGGCAACTATCTTGATGCTTCCGTAATCATATCTTTCATCCTGCTCATTTTCAAATGCGTCCGCAACATATTTCACAAAGTCCGGTTCCACACCTCTTTCGTTGCATCCGACAGTTATGTATGACAGCTTGCAGTTATATGTATCATAAAACGCATCCACAGTTTCCTTATACCATTTATACCTTGCTGCATATTTATCCGTGATATTTTCCGGTTCATCCACCCATGACGGCATGCCCCAGTATAACATATCTATCTGCAGTTCCGGATTAACTTTAACTGCATCAGCTGCAAGCTGATATCCTGCGCCTCTTGTAACATCCGCTGCTTCTTCAACACTCCTTTTGACTGCCGGTTCCGTTCCTGATGACGAATCGACATCCGCTCCCATTTCAAGCTTGAACAATCCGACATTCAGCCCGTCGCTTCCGAAAACATAATTGAGTATTTCCCAATACGCCTCCGGATTCTCATCCTTATAATCCAACAAAAGTCTTGATGAATTGTTTGCCGATATATAACCCATTCCTTCATACCGGCGGTTCTCGTCTTTTATTGCTTTATTGCCGTCTATAATGACCTGACGCACTTCATCCGCTTTAATCTGTTCCGTTATTTCCATTTCGGTTTCTGTCTCCTCCTCTGCTGTTGTCTGCTCCGGCAGATTGTTTTCTTTATTGCCGCATGCTGTAAGCATAACTGCGCAGACTGCCACTATCAATATTTTTGCAGGTAATCCTCTCTTCATATCTTATTCCAGCTTTCCCGTTACATAATCGGATATATCCGCATCACCGCCAAGGTATCCGGCTGAAATAACTTTTACTTTCGTACCGGTTGTTTCATCAAAGCCCGGAAAAACTATCTGAAGCGATCCAATCTTATCTATTGTTCCACCCAATGCTTTCTTTGCATCAAATACCATTCTGTATCTTCCGTCTTCTTTTACTGTGAGTTTATCCGATGCTGATGAATCGTCCCACACGGATATCAGGTTTTCTCCCGTTGTCAACTCATAACACCAGCAAAGCGTTGTCTCACTTATATCCATGCCACTTATCTCCATATCCACAACAATTGCTGTTGTACCTGCCGGAACAGAATCACTATTGTACATTGACAACAATTCGTCATATACCGTTGATATTTTTAACCATGCCTTATATTCTCCATCATTCTCTTCGGCAATTTCGGCAAGATTTACTTCAAGAGGATTTCCCTGCTCCGTCATCTTTTTTAATGACTGTTGTTCCTGTTCCGTAATTGTTTCTTCGACAGCAGTTGTATCCACTTCTTTAGCTGTTTTGTTCTGATTTGAACATGCAGTTGACATAAGTGCTATTGCCGCCATTACTGTACATCCCATTATTATTTTCTTCATTTTCGAATTCTCCTTTTTTAATATTATTTATAATATGATGATATATAATCTTGCACCCGGATGCAATGAATGATATTATCATAATTGAACAATTTGAACATTTGAGGTGATTATATGTGGTATTATTCATATCCTCCGACAAATAATATTAAAGATCTTCCATTTTATTTATACAGTATCGGTATGCATGATACGCAGCCATTGTTAGTAAGACCGCAGGGACACCGGCATGACCAGTTTTTCTATAATACCGTCGGAAGCGGTACTATACTGATATACGGCCGTAAATATGACATACCGGAGAAGAGCTGTTTTTTCATCCCAGCCCATATTCCGCACGAATATTATCCGAATACCGATATATGGGATGTCAGGTGGTTCGTTCCATGCGGAGCAGGGCTTAAAGCATTGTATGAATATCTGCATCTTGATTTTGGTATTTTCCCGTTATCCGATGCATCCGGACTTGACAGTATCCTGAACAAAATGCGTAACGAGCTTATGTATAACGATATTAACGGAAATATATTCGCCGCATCATATATTAATGAATTCATATTGGAATTTGCCGTACAATCCAGACTGATTCACCGCGAAGTGTCATATCCAGAACAGAATATGAGCACATACGCCCGTCACATGAGAAATTTTAAAGATTATATTGACTGCCATTATATGCAGCCGATAACAATGGATGACTTATGCCGTATAGATGGTCTCACACCGCAGCACATATGCAGAATTTTCAAACAATGCGTGCGGATGCGTCCGTCCGAATACATTCTTAACATAAGAATAGACCACGCTAAGGAAATGCTGTTGCACACCACTCACAGCATCAGTGAAATCGCTTACTGGTGTGGATTTGAGAATGATAATTATTTCTGGAAAACATTTCGCAAAACTGCCGGAATCACTCCTGCCTCATTCCGTAAGCTTTCCAGGCCCCGCAATTATTGACTGTCCCATGTTATTTATTTTTTTCTTGTATATTTTCCTCATAAACAATGTGGCTATTATAAACGACATTACCTCAGCAATTGTGAATGTGCACCATACTACCCATATTTTATCACTATTTCCGGCTGCTATCCCGGCAAATGCCCATGCAGGCGGCAGTACAAACAATGTCTGACGGCATAAGGATATCACAAGTGATTCAACGCCTGAATCCAGAGCCTGAAAAACGCCCTGAAAAGCCACATTGGCTCCCGCAAAAATAAAACTGAGGGAAATCACCCGCATTGCCGTTATGCACATATATTCGGTCTGACCCGACAATCCGAACATCCCCGCAAGAGGAGCTGCCGCTGCCTCAATAATTATCGTTCCCGCCAGCATAATGATAAATGTATATAACATACCGTATTTTATGCCTTCCGTCACTCTTTTTCGGTTTCTCATTCCGTGGCTGTACGAAACTATCGGTGTTATGGCATCCCTTAAACCGAATGCTGCAAAAAGCACGAACTGCTGGACTTTATAATACAGTCCGTATGCCGTAACAGCATTTTCTCCTATTTTCTTAAGTATCATATTCATTCCGTATGTCATAATCGACATCAATGCCTGGGCTATAATCGCCGGAAGTCCGATGCTGTATATGCCCTTGATTATTTTGCCGTCAGGTCTTATATATGATATTTTATTCGTGATTTCGGCATTGTATTTCAGATGAAAAACCAGTCCGCACACGCATGATACGATCTGGCCTATTACCGTTGCCCACGCAGCACCTGCAACACCGAGCTTTGGCAGGCCGCATAATCCGTATATCAAAACCGGGTCAAGTATAATATTGGTCACGGCACCCGCTACCTGCGCAATGGTTGAAAGGTGGGACCTTCCGGTTGCCTGAAGCATTTTTTCAAAAAATGAGAAAAATACTATTCCAGGTGACACGATGCAGCATATTCTTAAATATTTCACAGCCATATCATATACGATGTGAGTATGTGTCTGGGTACTTATATATGCTTCTACTCCAAACACGCCAAAGAGCGCAAACAATATATAGATAACAATCCCAAGAAAATAAGCGTTTCCGACTATTCTGTCCGCTTTTTCTTTATCTCCCTGGCCAAGGCTTTTTGACAGCAGTGCATTCACTCCAACACCCGAGCCTATTCCTATAGCTACCATTAACATCTGCACAGGAAAAGCAAGCGTAAGTGCGTTGAGCGCAGCCTCTCCGTTTTCTTTCATATTTGATACAAAAGCACTGTCAACTATATTATACAGTGCCTGGAGCATCATTGAAATTATCATAGGTATGCCCATGACAAGCATAAGTTTTTTTACCGGCATTACAGCCATTTTACTTTCACTGTTCTGTTTTTTCATAATTCCTCCATACAGAGACGAGATACTCTCTGCGAATCTCGCTCTGATTAGCGGTCGTCAAATACGCCGCATAAATATGTGTATTTTCCTCGTCGCCATAACAAAAAAGCGCAAATCCAATAATCTGGATTTACGCTTTATAATGCGGCAAAGCCGCTGTTATTCCGCCACTCGACGTCAATTATTCTATCAAAAAAATTCTTAAAAAGTCAAGCAAAATTATTCTTCGCTTTCAACGGAATCATCCGTTTCTTCACCGGCAGCATCCTCATCATCCGCAGATTCTTCAGACTTATCCTGCGCGGATACCTCTTCCATATCGTCATCAATGTCAGAGCTTACTTCCTCCATCGCTTCCTCTTCTGCCTGTTCTTCTTTCTCGGCCTCATCATCCAAATCAACTGCCGATTTCTTAGACTTCTTAACCGGTATCGGATCAAGCTGTGACGGCTTACCCTTAAGTCTTATTCTCATAACAATCACAATTGCCAATGCTGCCACAAAAAGCACTGCCGAAAGAATCTGTGAAACCGCTACACTGCCTATCTTAAGCTGATCCGTTCTGAATCCTTCGATTATGAAACGGATAACTCCATATCCCATAAGATACCTGCAGAAGGTCTCTCCGTAAAACTTCTTCTTATCCCTGAATATGAGCAGAAGGATGAGTAATACAAGGTTAAGTACACTCTCATAAAGGAATGTAGGCTGAACCTGAACATATTGTACTCCGTCAACCATGACCTTCATGGCATCCGTAACATCAACATTGGTTCCTATATCGGCAATCGGGATCTGCATGGCAAAAAGACTGTCAGTGTATGAACCGAAGGCTTCCCTGTTAAAGAAATTGCCCCATCTTCCGATGATCTGTCCGGTAATAAGTCCGAGCACTGCCGTATCAACGAACTTAAAGAACTTCATCTTCTTAACCTTACAGAATATTACAGCCGCAATCACTGCTCCGATTATTCCGCCGTAAATGGCAAGTCCGCCGCCCCTTAAATTGAATATCTGTGTGAGATTCTTGCTGTAGTAATCCCATTCAAATACAACATAATATATTCTGGCGCATATTATACCACCGACAATTCCGAACAGTGTATAATCTATGTAATCATCTACTTTCTGTCCGGTTCTCTTAGCCTCATGATATGCCATAAGTGCACCGCATACCATCGAAAGTGCCATAATAACGCCGTAATAAGCTATCTCAAATCCGAATACCGTAAAGCTCTTGTTTACAAGTACTTCAAATCCCAAATGCGGAAATCTTATTGGTCCGACATCCATATTATTATCTCCTTTATAATATCTTTTTTATAGACAACATTGTAATACAATCCGTCACTAAATTCAACTTTCAAATTAATTTTATTGTTTTAGCTCCGTAAATGTGCTATATTTTAGTAAGTCATACAAAATAAAATACAGACATGTGATATGTCTGCCGAAAGGATTAGATTTTACAATGAAATTAGGAATCGTAGGATTACCGAATGTCGGTAAAAGTACACTTTTTAACTCTTTGACCAAGGCCGGTGCGGAGTCAGCCAATTATCCGTTCTGTACAATAGACCCGAACGTGGGTGTTGTTTCGGTTCCGGATGAGCGCCTCGGCAAGCTCGCCGCTCTTTATGATTCAGCCAAAATAGTTCCGGCGGTAATTGAATTCGTCGATATCGCCGGTCTTGTAAAAGGTGCATCCAAGGGTGAAGGTCTCGGTAACCAGTTTCTCTCACACATTAGGGAAACGGATGCCATCGTACATGTGGTAAGGTGCTTTGAAAACACCAATATCGTCCATGTAGACGGTTCAATAGACCCGTTAAGAGATATTGAAACAATTAATTACGAACTTATTTTCTCAGACCTTGATATTCTTGAGAGACGAATCGCCAAGGTTTCAAGAGGTGCCCGCAATGATAAGGCTCTCGCCAAGGAGCTTACTCTTCTTGAAGGAATCAAGGCACACCTTGAACAGAGCAAGCCTGCCCGTTCTTATGAACCGGAAGATGATGATATGAAGGCACTTATGGCTACTTATGACCTGCTTACAGCCAAGCCTGTGATCTACGCTGCCAATGTCAGCGAGGATGACCTTGCCGATGACGGAGCTTCCAACAAATATGTCCAGGCAGTACGCGAATATGCCGCCAAGGAAGGCAGTGAAGTATTCGCCGTATGTGCGCAGATTGAAGAAGAGATTTCCGAGCTTGATGATGATGAAAAGAAAGAATTTCTTGAAGACCTCGGTCTTAAGGAATCCGGTCTTGATAAACTTATCAAGGCAAGTTACAGTCTCCTTGGTCTTATAAGTTTCCTTACAGCAGGCCCGACAGAGACCCGTGCATGGACCATCCGCAAAGGAACCAAGGCTCCGGGTGCTGCAGGTAAGATCCACAGCGATTTCGAGCGTGGATTTATCAAGGCAGAAGTTGTATATTATCAGGATCTTCTTGACTGCGGTTCTTATGCTGCCGCCAAAGAAAAAGGTCTTGTAGGCATAGAAGGTAAAGATTATGTTGTTAAAGACGGCGATGTGATCCTTTTCAGATTTAATGTTTAATTGATAACAAACCCGGGTGATAATCATCACCCGGGTTATATTATTTCGTGATTTCATCTCTCGTTATGTCATAATTGTGAATCTGCCGAATTAACTGCTATCAATATACCGCTATCCATTGAGACATATGCCGTATCATCTGTAAGTTCATTGCTTATGCATCTGGAATATCCCGGCTTTAAAGTATATCCGTCAAGCGGATATTTAAATCCCTTTAATTTCATCCCGGTCACATCTCCTGCAAAAGGAACAAATGACACATATTTAAGAGGGAAATATTCTCTTGACAATTCAAACGGTTTGTCCTCAAGAAAAACAATATTATCGGCCGACACAAGCCTTGCCCTTATACCGTTTGTAAGTGCAAAATACAGATTATGTATATTGGCCAACGTATGATCGAGTCTCCCCCCAAACGCTCCTAACACATCTATCTCATTACCGCGTTTTACGGCTTCGTGAATGGCAATTTCAGTATCGGTATCATCTTTCTCAGGTATGAAACGGCGTACCGTTATTCCTTCACGGACATATTCATCCAGTCCTTTAGTACCATGTGTGTCAAAATCCCCGACTATCATATCCGGTCTTATCCCGCTCTCCGCGCAATAATCCAGGCCTCCATCGACTGCAATTACATAATCATGTTCATTTTTGTTATAAAAAGAGGCAGCAAATGCTCTGTCAAAGCTGCCGCCTGTTATTATCAGTGTTCTCATATCTGCTCCACTATACCAAGTAATCTTTCAACATTACTCTTGATGTCTCCCTTGAAAACTGCCGAACCGGCCACAACTATATCTGCGCCACATTCAAAAATATGCGCAATATTTTCTGCATTTGCTCCTCCGTCGACCTCTATTGCAAAATCAAGACCTTTGGCAGCTCTCATATCCGCCAGTTCCTTTACTCTGTCAAATGATTCCGGAAGTATCTTCTGTCCGCCGAATCCCGGGTTAACACTCATCACGATTACCTGTTCAAGATACGGAAGATATTCTTCCAATTCTGAGATTGATGTCTCCGGACTTATCGCAAGTGCCGGTTTCGCTCCGAGTTCCCCAATCTGCATGAGTACATTCTTCGGAGAATGGCACGCCTCTATGTGAACAGATATAATATCCGCTCCCGCCCTTCTGATATCACCGATATAACGCTCCGGATCAACTACCATCATATGAACGTCAAAAAGCATTTTGGTGTGGTTTCTGATAGATTGTATTACAGGCATGCCGAATGATATGCTCGGAACAAATATTCCATCCATCACATCAAGATGAAGATATTCTGCGCCCGCATTCTCTATTATTTCGAGCTGTTCACCAAGTTTTGTAAAGTCTGCTGATAAAATTGATGGTGCTAAATATTTTTTCATTAATATTTCCTCTTAGATTTGAGTTCATTATATAAGCTTAAATAAATATTATATCGTGTGTTGTTGATTATACCTTCATTCACTGCTTCCTTGACAGCGCAATCCGGTTCATTGACATGGACACATCCGTTAAAACGGCACCTGCCTTCATAACGGTCGAATTCATTGAAATAGAACCGTAAATCTTCTGCTTCCATTCCGTCACATTCAAGTGAGGTAAATCCCGGTGTATCCATTATATAAGTATTACCGGGAAGTGCGAATATCTCGCTGTGCCTGGTGGTATGCTTACCACGGTTTATCTTAGCACTGATATCTCCTGTCTGTGAATTGGCATCCGGAAAAACAGCATTCAGGATTGATGATTTACCCACGCCAGACGGCCCCGCAAGTGCGGTTGTCTTTCCGTGAAGAATTGATTTCAATTCGTCTATTCCTTCATTCTTAACGACACTTGATGTAACTATCGTACATCCGCTGTCCTTAAAAACATTGCAAAGTTCTTCTATCCTTTCAGAATCCGCCTGATCGGTCTTATTAAAACAGATTATGGTATTTATCCCGCTCCGGTCCATATTGATCATAAAACGGCTCAACAGGTTCAGATTAGGTTCCGGCGAAACTGATGCAAATACGATCATGGCCTGATCAATGTTGGCTACTGCCGGTCTTATAAGTTCATTTCTGCGCGGCAGAATATCAATGACATTTCCGATATGATTAACGGCATCGGTGATATCAAATTCGACATCATCACCAACCAGTGGCTTAATCTTCATATTGCGGAATGCACCTTTGGCCTTACATTCGTACACACTGTCGTCCGAGGCAGTGTGTACATAATAAAATCCCGCTATTCCTTTGATTATCTTACCTTGCATAAATTATTCCACTTTTGCGGCAATACCTGATACTTCAACGGTCTTATCGGCACCTTCGGCATCCTTGTATGAAATATGTGCAGTTAATGTTACGCCCTTTGAGGTATCGATATTATCGATCGTCTCGCCAATCTTAAGTACACTGAGTTCAACAAACTCTGCGTATTTATGTTTTACAGAGCTTACCTGCATCTTAGCTTCCTTACCGGATGTGCTTGTGTAATTAGCTTCAAATTTGATTACTATCTCCGCATTTTCGTCCGGATTCTCTATCTTGGCACTAAGTTCGCTGAATTTGACATCAGCTGTTATTTTACCGCCTGCAGCTACAGTTTCCTGCGGCTTTGTCTCTTCCGGCTTCGTCTCTTCCGGTTTCGTGGTCTCTGGTTCGGTTGCCTTCGGTCCCTTGCTTATTACAAGTGTAATAGCTGTTGTATCTATAGGTGCTTCCTCACCAACCGTTGCTCCGGACTGTGATATTACCTTGCCTTCAGTAACCTTGTCATCAAAATCATACTCATATTCAATATTATTGAAACCAAGGCTCTTAAGTTCACTCTCTGCATCTTCCTTGGTGTAACCCTTTACATCAGGAACTTTAGCCATCTTCTGTGCCACACCCTTATAAAGTGTTATCGTTACGGTATCTCCGCTCTTGACGGTATCTCCCGCCTTAGGATCAGTTGATGCAACAGTGTTTATCTTGCTTTCATCATCTGTCTCTTCGTACTTATATGTCGGAGTAAGGTTCTTATTCCTGAGTGTGTACTCTGCTGATGTCTGTGTCTTTCCTATTACATCAGGCATCTCAAATGTGGATGTACCCTTACTTACCGAAACAACGATCGTTGTGTTCTTGGCTACCATATCTCCGGCTTCAACACTCTGTTCGAATATTTTGCCCTCTTCATAAAGATCCGAATAATCTTCTATTTTACGGATTCCGAGTCCAAGCTTATTAAGTTCTGCCTCAGCTTCGTCATATGTGTAACCCGTAAGCTTCGGTACTTCTACCTTATCTCCTGTCTCTTCCTGTGTCGCCTTTGAAATTGATGATGTGCTGCTTCCGGTAGAGAAAAGCTTTACCATTTTCACGATTACGATAATTGTTATAACAAGTATCACGACACCTACGGCTATTCCGAGGATTGTTATAACCCTGTCTATTTTCTTGGAAGCGGCAGTATCTTTGTCATCTTCCTCCGTAAGCTCAATATCCTGGTCATCATCGTCTGTTTCCTGACTATCGTCTTCATATGAATCCTGAATATCGTTAGCCGGATTCACTGCCGGCGTCGTATCCTTTGGCTTTCTTGCTGCCCTGTGGCTTATCTCCGCAAGTTCATCATCATCTATCATCTGTGTCACACCGTTAGGCACAACCGACGAAATAACAACAAAATCCTCATTCGGAGTCACTAAAGAACGCTTGAGGTCCGCTATAAGATCAGTCATATTCTGATATCTTCTGTCGGTCTTCTTCTGTGTACACTTAAGTACTATTTTCTCTACACTGATAGGAATATCCGGAAGATATTTTCTCGGTGAAACCATATCCTCCTGGATATGCTGCAATGCTACAGCAACGGTTGTGTCTCCTTCAAAAGGGACACGTCCGGTAAGCATCTCAAAAAGTGTGATACCGAATGAATAAATATCACTCTTCTCATCACTGTATCCGCCTCTTGCCTGTTCAGGTGATATATAATGAACAGATCCCATAACAGAAGAATTAATGGTATTGGAAGATGCTGCCCTCGCAATACCGAAATCGGTCACTTTTACCTTTCCTTCTTTGGAAATTATTATGTTCTGAGGCTTAATGTCTCTGTGTACTATATGATGCTTATGTGCAGCTTCGATTCCCTGGGCTACCTGAATGGCAACGCTGACTGCCTCACGCACGCCAAGCTTGCCCTTCTTCTCAATATATTTCTTGAGTGTAATTCCCTCAACAAGCTCCATTACGATGTAATATATTCCGTTTTCCTCTCCGGTGTCATATATGCTCACAATGTTGGAGTGAACAAGACCTGCGGCAGACTGCGCCTCCGCACGGAATTTGGCTACAAAAGTCTTATCCTCACAAAATTCAGGCTTAAGTACCTTTATCGCAACATATCTGTTTAATTTATGGCATTTTGCCTTATATACGTCAGCCATTCCTCCTGAGCCTATTTTCTCGAGGATCTCGTATCTGTCCGCTATAAACATTCCTTCTCTTAACATGTTCCCTCCTGCTTTCTAAGGTTCTATTATTATTATTGAAATATTATCCTTACCGCCACGCTCGTTCGCAAGATCTATAAGCATCTGCGCACGTTCATCTATTTCTCTGTTACTGTTCAGTATGGATGCTATCTGTGAGTCTTCTATCATGTTCGTCAATCCGTCGGAACACATAAAAACGGTGTCATTCTTTCCAAGTTCAACTTCAAAGAAATCCGCCATGACATCTTCGCTGCCGCCGATAGCTCTCGTAATAACATTCTTCTTCTCGTGGGTACGCGCCTGTGCCCTGTCTATCGTACCGTTACTTACCATCTCTTCTACAAGCGAATGGTCTCTTGTAACCTGTCTGAATTCGTCTCCAAGCACATATAATCTGCTGTCTCCCACATTCGCAACATACATTGAACTGCCAAAAACAGTTGCAACGACAAATGTTGTTCCCATCCCGGTATAATCCGCAGATGTAGCGGCAAGCTTCAAAAGTTCACTGTTCGTGTATTTAATTGCATCTGAAATAATTGTGATCGGATTATCACTGTCTGACGACTTTACACTGTCGGTAAATGACTGCACGGAAAAACGGCTTGCCAGATCTCCGGCCTTATGCCCTCCCATACCGTCTGCTACAATATAAAGGTTCGGCAGCTTGCCGACAGGCTTACTTGTACAGTACACATAATCCTGATTAACACTTCGCATTCTGCCAACGTCCGTCAGCGCATATGCTTTTATCATAGCTGCTCCTTTGGATGTATTTCCATATAACTCTTTCTAAGCTGTCCACAGGCACCATCTATATCTCTGCCCATTTCTCTTCTTATAGTAACATTAATTCTGTTTTTTTCAAGTTTATTTTTAAATTTGTTGATCCGGTCAATGTCCGACTGCCTGAAATCACGCTCTTTGATCGGGTTCACGGGAATGAGATTTATGTGGCAGTTCATGCCCTTGACAAGCTCTGAAAGCTCGGCTGCACACTCATCCGTGTCATTCTCTCCCTTAACCAGGCTGTATTCAAAAGTAACTCTTCGTCCTGTCTTATTTATGTAATACCTGCATGCTTCCATGATCTCAGCTATCGAATATTTGTTGGCAATCGGCATAAGAGCCTTACGCCTCTCGTCATTCGGCGCATGAAGCGATATCGCAAGCGTCAGTTGGAGTTTCATATCGGCAAGTCTGTATATGTTGGGTACTATGCCGCATGTGGACACTGTCAGGTTTCTGGCGCTTATATTAAGCCCGTTTTCATCCGTAAGCAATTGCTCGAATTTAATAAGATTATCAAAATTATCAAAAGGTTCGCCGGAACCCATTACAACCACATTGGACACCCGTTCACCGGAATCTTTCTGTATTCTGTATATCTGGTCAAGCATCTCCGACGGTCTTAGGTTACGCTCAAGTCCGTCAAGCGTCGATGCGCAGAACCGGCATCCCATACGGCATCCGACCTGTGATGATATACATACGGAATTTCCATGATGATAATGCATAAGTACGCTTTCTATGAGATTTCCGTCTTCAAGCCTGAAAAGATATTTTGCTGTTTTGTCTTCTGCCGAAACCTGCTTTCTTACCATCTCATGTACGGGCATATCACATTCGTCATAAAGCCTCTGCTTAAGAGCGGCCGGAATATTGCTCATCTCATCATAACTGCCGGCTAACTTTACATGCATCCACTCATAGAGCTGTTTTGCCCTGAATGCAGGCTGACCGATACTCTTTATATATTCAGTTAATTCTTCCAGATTCATAGATTTGATATCTGTTTTCAACATAATTTTATTACCGCCTTACAAATGCCGCTATAAAAAATCCATCAAAGTCATTGTCAAACATTCCCGGCATTATCTGTACAAAGCCGTTGCCGTCAACGCATGGTGCCAGCTTTGCCGGTATCCTTCCGGCAAGATTGACAATGTCAAAATCATATTCTGCGGCAAACCACAATGCATTCCGGACATTTTCTTCCGGATTCACGGTACATGTACTGTATACGAGTGTACCGCCTTTTCTGACATAAGCATTTACCGTATCAAGTATTTTACGTTGTAACCCGGCAAGTTCCTTCAATGCTTCCGGTGTGATATGGTACTTGATATCCGGTTTCTTATTAAGAACTCCGAGACCGGAACATGGAAGATCCGCTATGACAATATCCGCCTTCTGTATCATATTATCATCAGGCACAAGCGCGTCGGCCGTGCTGACTTTGATATTGGTAATTCCCATACGCTTGGCATTCTGTCTGATAATCTGTGTCTTGGCATCCGATACGTCCCTGGCATCAACATAACCTTTACCGGTTAGACATTGTGCAATATGCATGCTTTTTCCGCCCGGGGCTGCACAGACATCAATAACGACATCATCGGGTTGTGGTGCTGCCGCGTATCTGACAAGCATTGACGAAAGATCCTGCACCGTGAACAATCCCTTGTTAAATTCATCTATTCCTTCGAGATAGTCATATCCAGTTATCTGCAATGCCTCGGTAATATCATCACGCACAACCGCTTTAATATTATGCGATGCGAGCCTGTCTGCCAGTTCATCTGCCCTGAGTAAAGATGTATTACACCTTATTGTAAGCGGCCCCGTTTCAAACTGCGATGCCAGCATTTTCTCTGCATTATCATACCCATATGCACCGGCCCACATATCGCAGATCCATTGCGGAGTCGAATATGTAACGGACAGATAATCTCCGGATGTTTTATCCGGATATTTTATGGATGCCTTATTGCGTGATATATTTCTTAAAACACCATTTACAAAGCCTTTAAGAGTCGCAAATCCACGTTTTGCGGCAAGTCTGACAGATTCATCGCATGCAGCAAAATCGCCTGTTTTGTCCATATATATTATCTGATATGTTCCCATGCGCATTATATTGCGGATCACGGGCTTCATTTTGTTAACTTTGACTTTGGAAAAAAGATTGATAATATAATCAAGTGTTATTTTTCTCTCTACACATCCAAGTACAACCTGTGAGATAAAAGCCCTCTCTTCGTGGGAAAGGTATTGATATTTGCGAAGTGCTTCATTAAGCACTTTATTAACATATCTGCCGTTCTCATTCACCTCTGTCAATATATCCAATATTACATTTCTTGTATTAACCTGCATGTAATATATTCTCCTGTTCTATCCAAGCACCGTATCTTCCTTTATGCTATATCCGCGCAGAAAATCGCTGGTACTCATTCTCTTGCGGCCTTCAAGCTGGAGTTCTCTTATTATCAGCCCACCATCTCCGGTCATGACATATATTCCGTTCTTATCTACCGCATATACTGTTCCCGGTGCCTTGTCCGTATCAGGCGCTGCATCGACATCCGCATGCCAGATTTTGAGTGTTTTGCCATCAAGGGATGTATATGCGCTCGGCCATGGGTTAAGGCCTCGTATCAGTCTTTCGGTCTCTGCCGCCGGATGCGTAAAATCAATATGTCCGAGTGCTTTATCAAGCTTTCCGGCATATGTTGCCTCCCCTGTCTGCGGCACAGGTGTCAATACTCCTTTTTCAAGGTCATCAAGTGTCTCTAACAATAGTCCTGCTCCGAGAATTGACAATTTATCAAAAAGGCTTCCCCCGGTCTCATTAGGTGCAAGCTTGTATTTGCGCACTTTAAGCATATCGCCCGTATCAATGCCGTCATTCATAAGCATCGTCGTCACGCCGCTTTCTTCGTCTCCGTTGATAACAGCCCACTGTATCGGAGCTGCACCTCTGTATTTCGGAAGCAGTGACGCATGCACATTGACACATCCGTAACGCGGAAGTTCCAGTACACTCTTTGGAAGAATCTGTCCGAATGCAACTACAACTATTACATCCGGATTAATTTCTTTTAATTTGTCAATCACATCGGACTGGCGCAGCTTTACCGGCTGGAATACCGGTATATTATATTCAAGTGCTTTTTCTTTAACCGGCGGAAAAACAAGCTTTCCGCTTCTTCCGTGCGGTTTGTCCGGCTGTGTGATCACAGCCTCAACTTTATGTCCTGCGCGGATTATCGCATCAAGTGTTCCGACTGCAAAATCCGGCGTTCCCATAAATACAACTCTCATACTTTACTCCTCGCCTGCCACTACGTCCATAAGTTCACCTTCGATATGGTCGATGTAAAGATCTCCGTCAAGGTGTGCAAGTTCATGGCATATTGCTCTGGCCATCAGTTCTTCTCCCTCTATTTCATATTCACTCATATTTTCATCGTATGCTTTGGCTTTGACGTACATAGGCCTTGTTACTATTCCTGCTTTGCCCGGAATGCTTAAACATCCTTCCTGACCTGTCTGGCTTCCGGATGTTTCGAGAATTTCCGGATTAACCATAACAACAGGGCCGTCTCCTACATCAATTACCACGATTCTCTTAAGTATTCCGACCTGTGGTGCCGCAAGTCCGACGCCGTCTGCGTCATACATGGTATCAAGCATATCTCCGATGAGTTCCCTGGTTCTGTCGTCAACCTGCGTTACCGGCTTGCAGATTTTTCTTAAAATCGGATCGCCTTCAGTTCTTATTTTTCTTAAAGCCATTTCGTGTCTCCTTACCGAATTACCTGAAATCAAATATAACACGGCACTCTCTGTAATGTGTCATGTCACATTTAAGATAATTCTCTATTATATCTTTTATTTGTGTTAACAGCGTATAATCGCCGCACTTATAATATATTACTCTATTATAGATATCATTAATCTTATACACCGCCGCGTCGGCCGGTCCGATTACATTCACTCTGTCGTTTACCGAAGTGAGCTTATAAAGTTCATCGGAAAGCTCAGTTGCAAGAGCGGCATCGGCACATGAAATCCTGACGGCCATCATATGATTGGATGGCGGATATCCCATAAGTTCACGATATCCCATTTCTTCATCATAGAAAGCATCATAATCCTGCTCGGCCGCATGAACGATACTGTAATGTTCCGGGTCATATGTCTGTATCACAACATTACCCTTCCTGTCACCGCGTCCTGCTCTTCCCGCAGCCTGTGTCAGCAGATCAAAAGTAATCTCTGCCGCCCTGTAATCGCTGCAATGAAGTGACATATCCGCAAGCAGGATACCGACAAGAGTCACATCTGCGAAGTCGTGTCCCTTGACTATCATCTGCGTTCCTATAAGTATATCCGCTTCATGTGACGCAAATTTCTCAAGTATATTTCTGTGTCCTTCCTTTCCGGAGGTTGTATCCAGATCCATTCTTAATACTGATGCATGCGGAAAAATCTTACGGGTCTCTTCCTCCACTTTCTCTGTACCTGCCTTGAATGCTCCTATATATTTGGAGCCGCATTTGGGACATATGTGGTTAAAAACCGTCTCATATCCGCAATAATGGCACACCAATCGGTTACGTCCGTGAAGCGTAAGTGACACATCACAATGAGGACATTGTATCACATTCCCGCAGTCTCTGCAATTAATAAAGCCCTGATATCCTCTTCTGTTGAGGAAAAGCATTATCTGCTCGCCGGCGTCAAGTTTCTCCTGCATAAGATTCTTAAGCTTTGTACTGAACATTGTACGATTGCCTTTTTTCATTTCATCGCGCAGGTCAACCACATCCACATCGGGAATGGTGGCATTTCCGGCCCTGTTGTCGAGACGGTATAATTTATATATCCCGTTCTTGCATCTGTTAAATGCTTCCAGTGAAGGGGTGGCAGAACCCATTATTACTTTGGCTCCTGTCATTCTTGCAAGTTCTATTGCCGTCTCCCGCGCGTGATATCTCGGAATCGTCTCGCTCTGATATGCACTCTCGTGCTCTTCATCAATTATAACCGCGCCGAGGTTATTAAAAGGGGTAAAAAGGGCTGACCTCGGGCCAACCATTATCTTAATCCTGCCTTTAGCCGCAAGTTCAAATCTGTCGTACTTCTCGCCTTTGGAAAGTCTTGAATTTATGACCGATACAACATTGCCAAACCTTGCATAAAAGCGCATTATAGTCTGATACGTAAGAGAAATCTCGGGAATAAGCACTATAACTTCCCTGCCTTTTGCCAGGACATGCTGTATTATCTCCATATACACTTCAGTCTTGCCGCTTCCTGTCACGCCTTTAATAAGACATGGTGTCATATCATTATTGTCATAATCATTTATTATAGCATCACAGACGGCCCGCTGCTCGGCATTTAGGCTTGCAACATTGCGGAAATCCTCTGCCGCCTCCAGTTCATTTCTGAATACCCTCTGCGTATTTATCTCGATAAGACCCGCATCCGACAGTGCGGTCAGTGACTGTCTTACCTGGCCCATCCGTTCAATAATTTTCCGGTAGTCACATACCGGATTTTCTGACAGGAATTTAAGTATTTCGGATTGTTTTCTCTTCGACGTCCTGTATTCTTCCGCCAAAGATATGGCTTCTCCCGGTGATATAAGAAGTCTTACAGTCCTGTTATTTACCTGTTTTACCTTCTCTTTAACCGGAATTACGGTTTTAAGCGCCTGGTTAATAGTCGAACCGTAATTGGTCTTCATCCAGTATGCCAGCCTGATCATACGTTCATCAATCGTCGTGCTTGACGGCACGATTCCTTCAAGCGGTCTGATTCTGTCCGGATCAATTTCCGGTGTATCACTTAAGTTTACAACATATCCCGTTCTGTGACCTGCACCAAACGGGATATTGACTTTGTTTCCTATGGATATTACGGATGCAATATCTTCCGGGACACTGTATTGGAATATTTTATCTAATTTTTCATGGGAAATGTCTACAATGACACCGGCATATATCATATATTGCTCCTGTTAATTCATCTTTCCTGCTGTTTTAAGTATCAGTTCGCGGTCTGACATATGATATTTAACACCTTTTATTTCCTGATAATCCTCATGGCCTTTGCCTGCCACAACAATTATATCTCCTTTTTCGGCATTATCTATCGCGTACTTGATTGCTTCGGCACGATCCGCTATTTTGACATAACTACCGGCTGTTTTGGCAATTCCCGTTTCTATATCCTGCATTATCATTTCAGGTTCTTCATTACGTGGATTATCACTTGTAATAACCGTAAAATCCGACATCCTGCCTGATATTTCGCCCATCTCAAATCTTCTCTGTCTTGAACGGTTTCCGCCGCATCCGAATACCGTGACAATTCTGTGCGGATTATATTCCCGCAACGTCTTTAGAAGACTTTCAAGGCTCATCGCATTATGTGCATAATCAACCATGACCGTAAAATCGTCTGATATCTTAACAGGTTCAACCCGTCCCGGAACTTTTACGTTGTATAATGCTTTTTCAAGCAATGCATCATCAACATCAAGATGTTCCGTGACTGCTATTGCACAAAGTGAATTATAGACCGAGAATTCTCCCGGAAGTCTCAGTTCCACATGCATGTTCTTAGAACCTTTCACATCATATGATGTTGTGATGTGGCCGTTTTTATGTTCATATATTATATTATCCGCGTACAGATCAGCCGTATTACTCAATCCGTATGTCTCAAGGCTGCATGTATGTCCTTCAAGAACAAGTCCCGCATGTTCACTGTCAATGTTGACAATTCCGGTGCGACATTGTCTGAATAATTTTCCTTTGCATGCTGCATATTCTTCAAATGAACTGTGCTCATTCGGTCCGATATGATCGGGCTCAAGATTGGTGAACACGCCTATATCAAACATGATTCCGGCTGTCCTGTGGAGCATCAGCGCCTGCGATGAAACTTCCATCACAACACACTTGCATCTGGCATCCGCCATGTCACGGAAATATTTCTGCACCATATATGATTCCGGTGTGGTATTGGCCGACGGAATATGTGTATCGCCTATTATAGTCTCTATCGTTCCTATAAGACCTGTCTTTATATTACATGCTTCCAGAATATCACGCACCATAAATGTCGTCGTGGTTTTACCCTTGGTTCCGGTTATTCCTATTGTAAACAGTTTTTCTGCCGGATAATCAAAGAAAGCCGCCGACATGTATGCAAGCGCAAGTCTTGTATCCGGTGTCCTGATAATTGCCGCATCCGCCGTTTCGATGCCATCCGCATCACGTTCAACAATTACGGCCGCAGCTCCCTTTGCTATAACATCGGTTATAAAATCGTGTCCGTCCACAACCGCTCCGCTTATGCAGACAAAAACATCTCCCTTCGTGACTTTACGCGAATCATATCGAAGTTCATTTACTTCAATGTCAACATTGCCGCTTACGACAGTATATTCTGTTTTCTCAAGTAATTTCGCTAATTTCATATTTATACCTCCGGCTTATTCCGCCTTATTTACCTCTACCGAGTTAACACAATTATTCATAAGCATTGCTATGGTCATCGGTCCGACGCCTCCCGGAACCGGAGTTATAGCTGATACATGAGGATATACGTCGTCATAATCCACATCTCCGCAGAGAATACTCTTACCATTCTCATTCGTTCCGAGTCTGTGTATTCCTACATCGATTACAACAGCACCTTCTTTAACGTATTCGTGTGTGATAAATTTAGGTTTGCCGATAGCTGCCACAAGTATATCCGCACGCCTTGTTACTTCTTTAAGATCGGCTGTATGTGAATGGCATACAGTAACTGTTCCGTTCTCGCGTAAAAGCAGCATTGCCATCGGTTTACCGACAATATTGCTCCTTCCGATAACAACACATTCCCTGCCGTCGATTTTTATTCCGCTTCTCTTTAAAAGTTCAATGATTCCGGCCGGCGTACATGATACAAATCCCTTCTGGCCTATGCTTAACGCACCGACACTCTGCGGATGGAATCCGTCAACATCCTTAAGCGGGCTTATCGCTTTGATAACCTTATCTTCATCAATGTGCTTCGGGAGCGGAAGCTGCACAAGTATGCCGTTAACATCTTTCCTGTTGTTAAGTTCACCGATAAGCTTTAAGAGTTCTTCCTGTGTGGTCTCCTCCGCAAGTTCATACGCAAGAGATTTTATTCCGATATATTCACATGCTTTTTTCTTATTGCCGACATATACGCTTGATGCCGGGTCGTTGCCAACCTGGATAACCGCAAGACATATTTCAATGCCCTGTTTCTTATATGCTGCGACTTTATCCTTCAATTCGTCTTTTATCTGCTTCGATATTGCTTTTCCATCGATTATCTGTGCCATAACTTCCTCCTGTATATTATTTATTACATATATATTCAACACAAAGGTTAAGTTTCATTCCGCGTGAACCTTTGAAGAGAACCGTATCGCCTTCCTTAAGGTCGCCGTCAAGATATTCATCAATTTCTTCCCTTGTATCAAAATGTCTGATTTTAAGTGACTTATTGCACTCTGCCGCTTTGTCGATGTTGATTGAAAGCTCTCCGTATGTTACAAGTTCATCAACACTGTGTCCTGCCAGAAATGCTCCGACCTCCGCATGATACTGCGGTGATTTATCACCAAGCTCAAGCATATCTGCCAGTACCGCGATCTTCCTTGACTTTCCGATTGTACATAATACATCTATTCCCGCTTTCATTGAGTCAGGGCTTGCATTATATGAATCATCGATGATCGTAATTCCGTTATGATGGATGATCTGCTGCCTCATTGCTACCCCGCCATATCCGGAAAGCGCCTCGCCGGCCTTATCTGCAGCAATGCCGTACCTTACGGCAACTGCTATTGCCACCAATGCGTTTCTCACATTATGCATGCCCGGAACATTAAGGCTCACATGACATAAAATTTCATTATTGTTCACAACGTCAAATTCCGTTTGTTCTCCGGCTTTAATGTTAACCGCACGGTAATCATTGTTATCATTTATGCCAAAAAGTGTGGTTCTGCACTTAAGTTCATGCATATGTTTTTTTAGTATCTCATCATCGCCGTTAAGGAATATCACTCCGTCATGGCCCAGTGCATCGGAAATATGGAATTTTTCTTCACATATTCCGTCCTGGCTTCCGAGCTGTTCTATATGTGACACTCCGATATTGGTAACAATTGCCGTATCAAGATCAACCAGTTCTGCCAATCTCTTCATCTCTCCCGGCATGCTCATTCCCATCTCAATGACAGCAATTTCATCATCGGAAGATATCTTTGAGAGAGTGTTTGGAACACCAATCTGGCTGTTATTATTGCCGGATGTCTTAAAAACCCTGAATCCGGCCGATAAAGCACATGCCACCATCTCTTTGGTCGTCGTCTTTCCCACACTTCCTGTAATTCCTATCTTAGGAATATTCATCCTGCGTCCATACGCACTACCTATTTCCTGCATTGCCTTTACCGTATCATCAACCTTAATGCATGCCGCATTAAGATCAAGGCTGTCATGCTCGCTTGTAAGTACAGCCACAGCGCCTGCCGCTATTGCATCATCTATAAAACGGTGCGCGTCAACTCTTTCGCCTATTACCGGAACAAATAAACAACCTTCACCTATTTCCTTGGAGTTAGTGCTTATCGTGTTAACAGGTGTATCGGCATTACCGCAAAGCAGCTTTCCGCCCGTAGCTTGTATTATATCTTTGACATAAAAATTCTGCATAAATAATTTTCCCTCTAGAATAATCCTGTTATTTTGCCTGTATTTTCATCATAATCAACCCGCTCTGCAGCCGGCGATTTCGGAAGTCCCGGCATTGTCATTATTGAACCTGTAAGTGCGACCACAAATCCGGCTCCGGCACTTACATATACTTCACGCACTTTCAATGTGAATCCTTCCGGTCTTCCAAGTAATGCCGGATCGTCCGATAATGAGTATTGCGTCTTGGCCATACATACCGGAAGCTTTCCGTATCCCATCTGTTCGAGTTTTCTAAGCATCTTGGCGGCGGCCGGTGCATATTCCACGCCTTGTGCGCCATATATCTTGGTTGCGATTGCATTTATTTTATCATCAAGATGCATATCGTCTTCATAAGTGTATTTAAAAGGCTTCTTCTCTTTTTCAACGGATTTAAGAACTTTAAGCGCAAGATCCTTACCTCCGGTGCCTCCTTCTGCCCATACATTTGCAAGTGCAAATTCGCATCCGAGAGCTTCTACATGCTCGCGTATAAAATTATGTTCTTCGTCAGTATCCGTGACAAATGAATTAAGTGTAACAACTACATTTACGCCGAAATTCTGCATATTTTCAATGTGTTTATCAAGATTGGCAATTCCCTTTTTCAATGCCTCCATATTCTCTATTGAAAGCTCATCTTTCGGAACCCCGCCGTTGTATTTGAGCGCGCGCACCGTTGCCACAATAACTATTGTGTCAGGGACGAGTCCTGCCTTACGGCATTTTATATCAAGGAACTTCTCTGCTCCGAGATCCGCTCCGAATCCTGCCTCTGTGACTACATAATCGGCAAGTTTAAGAGCCATCTTGGTCGCACGTACACTGTTGCATCCGTGTGCAATATTGGCGAAAGGACCGCCGTGAACAATAGCCGGTGTATTCTCAAGGGTCTGGATGATATTAGGTTTCATTGCATCTTTGAGAAGAGCAGCCATAGCGCCTGTTGCCTTGATATCTCCGGCGGTAACAGGATCTCCCGAGTAATTATATGCTACAATTATCTGTGAAAGTCTCTTCTTAAGATCCGCCATATCTGTTGCAAGGCACAAAATAGCCATAATTTCCGATGCTACCGTTATTACGAAGTGGTCTTCCCTTACGAATCCGTCAGCCTTGCTTCCGAGTCCGACAACGACATTTCTCAATGCACGGTCATTCATATCCATGCATCTTTTCCATACAATCTGTCTTGTATCAATTCCGCATGCATTTCCCTGTTGGATATGATTGTCTATCATTGCCGCAAGAAGGTTGTTGGCGCTTGTAATCGCATGAAAATCTCCGGTAAAATGAAGATTAAGATCTTCCATAGGGACTACCTGTGAATATCCGCCGCCTGCGGCTCCGCCCTTAATTCCGAAGCACGGACCCAATGACGGCTCTCTTAACGCAACAACCGTTTTATGTCCGAGTCTGTTAAGTGCCTGTGTAAGACCGATGCTTACGGTTGTCTTGCCCTCTCCGGCAGGTGTCGGATTGATAGCTGTTACAAGAATAAGTTTGCCATCCGGATTATCTGCGACTCTTTTCTCAAGTTCATCGGAAAGTTTAGCCTTGTATTTGCCGTAAAATTCAAGTTCGTCTTCCTTAATGCCAAGCTGTGCAGCCACATCTTTTATGTGCTCCATCTTTGCTTCCTGTGCTATTTCGATATCTGATTTCATTAAATTGTCCTTTCTGTCATCTGCCGGATGACATATAATATATTATCACTTGTTATTAAGCATGTCATTAAACTCTTCCATGCTCATTAATACCTTACGCGGTTTGGTTCCTTCTTCAGGGCCTACGACACCGGCATCGCAAAGCTGGTCCATAATTCTTGCTGCCCTGTTAAAACCTATTTTATAAACTCTTTGAAGCATTCCTATAGAGGCTCTTTCTTTCTCTATGATAAAACGTCCGGCCTCAGCAAAATACTGATCCCTGTCTCCGCCGAATGCCTGGCTTTCTTCAAATCCCGGATTATTATTGAGCGTTGTAGTTACCGCATCATCATATTCGACTGACGGACTGTGTTCCTTTAGGAATTCAACAACCGATGCGACTTCCTCATCCGATACAAATGCGCCCTGAACCCTGACCGGTTTCTTATAACCGTACGGATAAAAAAGCATATCACCGTTACCCAGAAGTTTCTCCGCGCCGTTCATATCTATTATGGTTCTTGAATCAACACCGGATGAAACCGCAAAAGCTATTCGCGAAGGAACATTTGCCTTTATGAGTCCTGTTATGACATTGACACTCGGACGCTGTGTTGCTATTACCATATGTATTCCCGCAGCTCTTGCAAGCTGTGCGAGACGTACTATTGCATCCTCGACTTCATTGGACGATACCATCATAAGATCCGCAAGCTCATCGATAATGATAACTATATGCGGCATCTTAGCCGGCTTATTTTCATCATCGGATTCTTCCATGGATTCAATTTTCTCATTGTATCCTTTAAGATTACGGACACCGAACTGTGAAAATTTCTGGTATCTGTCAGTCATCTCCGCAACTGCCCAGTTAAGTGCTCCCGCAGCTTTCTTCGGATCTGTCACAACCGGTATAAGCAGATGCGGTATACCGTTATACACGCTTAATTCAACAACTTTCGGATCTACCATGATAAGTTTCACATCATCCGGATGTGCCTTGTAAAGTATACTCATAATAATAGAGTTGATACATACCGACTTACCGGAGCCGGTAGCTCCCGCAATAAGCACATGCGGCATCTTGGCTATATTGGCCACTACGACTTTACCCGCAATATCCTTGCCGACAGCAAAAGAAATCGGTGACGGGTTCTGTTTAAATTCGGGTGATGCGATAAGATCTCCAAGCATTACACCCGTTGTCTCTTTGTTCGGGACTTCTATTCCTACTGCCGACTTGCCCGGTATCGGGGCTTCTATTCTTATATCCGCCGCTGCCAGGTTAAGCTTAATATCATCCGCAAGCGATACAATCTTACTGACCTTGACACCCTGTTCAGGTGAAAGTTCATATCTTGTAACCGTAGGTCCGCAGCTCACATCTGTTATCTTAACCTTGACGCCGAAGTTAGCCAGTGTCTGCTGAAGCTGTGAGGCCGTATTTTTCAATTCCGCATTGCTCATTCCGCCTGATTTCTTCTTGTCTCTCGAAAGCAGATTAAGCGGAGGGAATACATATTTTCCTGAGTTTTTCTTCTTGGGTGCAGCCTTTAATGCCTGCGGCTGCTGTGCCTCATTATGCTCTGCTGCCGGTTCCTGTCGTACAGGTTCCGGTTCGACAGCCTTGACTTCTTCCGTTTCTATATATTCTTCCGTAACCACATCATCCGGTATCTCTTCCGGTGTGTCATCCGTATCATCTTTCTCATGAATATATTCCTCTTCACCGTCAAACACATCAAACGGATTGCTCTGCTCTTCCGTATAATGTGCAGCTTCATAAGCAAGAACATTATCATCGGCTGTTTCTTCCTCATCCGGTGCAGCCTCGAATCTGAATACCGGCGCATCAGGCTTCTTACGCGCCGATGTCAACGACAGATCCGGCGTGCGTCCAGTATCGCCATCATCTCCGGTATCTTTGATTTCGGTATCAAATGTAACACCGTACGCTTTGCGTGAAGCTCTTGTAAGCGGCACTTTCTCATGTGGTTCATTCTTAATTCTGACACGCTTTACAGGCGGATTTTCCTCACGCTCACGCTCATGGTTCTTATGTGCATCGTATACTTTGCGGCTTCCTTTCTTTATCCCGCCGATAAAAGAGCGCTCGGTTATCACGACAATACCTATTATGACAAGAACTATATCTATAAGATATGCTCCGACCGTTCCAAACCATGTTACGAAAAGTTTGCAGATTGAGCCGCCGAAAAATCCGCCGCCATGTCTTCCTGTTGATGATTCGGTGTAATATTGCGTAAATGTCCATTCATCCGCATGCGAACCGCTTATAAGCTGTATAAGGACACATATAAGTATCATCACAAGCACTCCGGCTATAAATTTAACACGCGCGATTGAATTTCCTTTGTTGGAAATCATAAACAATGTTCCGCCAAAGAGCAATATAGGGAAAATATACGCCACTAATCCAAACAATCCGAAGAAGAAAGAGCTTATGGCAGCTCCAACCACCCCGCCTACGCCAAAATTGGCTATAAAAAATATAATTGAAAGTGCAAATGCTATAAGCACGGACGCCTCTTTGGCTATTCCGGTATCTTTACGCACATTCTTCTTTGGATGCGGCGTCTGCCTGTGTGATGTTTTTCTGTTATTTGTATTGTTTTTCTTATGTGCGACCGTTTGTCTGCTTCTAGTGCTGGCAGCCATGTCCGCCTCCTGTTATCTCTTTACTATTGAAAATACTATCGCAACAGTTCCGAGAACCGCGCAATATATTGCAAAACCAAGATATCTCTTGGTCTTTATCAGCTTTAACATATATTTGATGCTGAAATATCCCGTAACTCCCGCAACAACGGTACCCAATATGTATCCCGGGAGATTGGCGGAGCCGAATGCTTCACCCTTAAGATCGCCTATTTTAACAACGACCGCGCCGAGTATTGCCGGTATCGACATGATAAAAGAATATTTGACAGCAAGTTTCTTATTGTATCCGAGCATAAGCCCGGTTGCTATAGTGGTTCCCGATCGTGATAATCCCGGCATTGTCGCAATACCCTGTGCTATTCCGAGAATAAAAGCACTCGAATACGGGGCATCCTTGACTCTCATTGTTCCTGCCGGGTGCTTATCTGCCAGGATAAGCAAAACAGACGTAAGAATAAGGCACAAACCTACCACCCATAAAGTTCCCGAAGCTTTTTCGACAAGGTCGCTTCCCACCATTCCGAGTATTCCGGTAGGTATCGTTGAGATCACCACCATGAGAACCAGCTTCCGGTACGATGAATTAACCACCTTGAAATATTTATATTCGGTATTGCCTCTGCGCCTTACTATGAAAACCAGAAAATTAGCAAATATCGTAACTAACATTCCCCAGAATTCCCTTATCATTCCCCATATGTCTTCCCTGAATACGATAATAACCGCAACAAGTGTACCCAGATGCAGCATTACATCAAAATACATTCCCGAATCCAGGTTAATTCCAAGAATCTGTTTAAAAATAGCCAGATGGCCGGAACTGCTCACCGGCAGAAACTCAGTCATTCCCTGTATCAAACCCATAAGTAAAGCTTTAATTATATTCACTGTCTTTCCTCCAGCTGTATATCAACTACTATATAATAAAAAATGGTATAACAGTCATTCCGGATTATTATACCATTTTTTTCGGATTAGTACAATCAATTTAATTATTTGCAGATCATCCCGGAAAGTTTATCCAAAGCATCGCCTATTGACCCGCATTGGTTCACAAGTCCCGCATCCACAGCCTCACTTCCGACCAGAATTGTTCCGAGATCCTTGGCCATCATTGATGTCTCCATCATCATTCTCTCAAGTTCGTACTCCGGGCATTGCGAATGTGCCGCAACAAAACTTATAATTCTGTCCTGTATCGATTTAAACTGTCTGTAAGTCTGTCCCGTCCCAAGAATCGTTCCGTTCATTCTTACCGGGTGTATGACAACCGTAGCGCTCGGAACTATATATGAATAATCCGCAGCCACCGCTATCGGCAATCCTATCGAATGGCTGTCGCCTATTATTAATGATACCGACGGTTTGCTTAATCCGGCTATCATCTCCGCTATCGAAAGGCCGCATGACACATCGCCTCCGATTGTATTTATAAGATAGAGTATTCCTTTTACATCAGCGTTTCTTTCGTAAGACGCCAACAGCGGGAGCATATGCTCATAACTCGTGGTCTTTGAATCGCGTCCAAGATTCTGATGTCCCTCTATCTCGCCTATTACAGTAACTATTTCTATCCCATCACTGTTTACAGTTCCGTATTCTTTAATGTTGTTTTGTTCTTCAGACATAAAAATTCCCCCGGCAATATATGATACAATCATTATTACCGGAGGATAAATATTTATTCCTTTTCCTGCTTGTTATCGGTCTGTGCCTGCTCATCCCTTGTAATTTCCACTTTACGGATCACATTGCCCGATACTTCTGTAATCTTAAATATGAGTCCGTCGGATTTTACAACCGCTTTCTCGTCATCACCGGGTATTCTGTCAAGTTTTGATATAAGATATCCGTTAAGGGTATCATACTCTTCGCTCTCTATATCGGTTCCGAGCAGTTTATTTATATCATCAAGTTCTGTAAGCCCGTCAACCACATATGTTCCGTTGTCATCATGTGTGATAACTTCTTCTTCCTCATCATATTCATCCAGAATATTTCCGACGATTTCCTCGATAATATCTTCCATGCTTATGACACCGGCCGTCTGACCGTATTCGTCAACCACTATACCCATATGTATTTTGGCCGTCTGCATATCCTTAAGAAGATCATCTATATCCCTTGTCTCCGGCACGAAGAACGGTTCCCTCAACAATGACTTAAGATCTTTAAGTTTCTTAGCCCTGTTCGGAATATTTCTGTAAAAAATAAGTGCATCCCTTATATGAATGGTGCCAATGATATCATCTATGTCACCTTCATACACCGGAAATCTTGAATATTTGCCGTCTATATGATTCTGTATAAATGTATCCAGCGTCATCTCGCAATCTATTGCTTCTATTGACGCACGATGCGTCATGATGTCGCCGGCAGATTTATCGCCGAGTTCAAATATATTCGCAATCATTTCGGCCTCGGAAGCCTCCAAAACTCCCTGCTCCTGGCCTTCATTTACCATTGTGATGATTTCTTCCTCGGTAACGTTGTCGTTATCCTCATCAGGATTGATTCCAAATATTCTGATTATAACATGTGATAACGCAGATACTGCCGCACATACCGGATAAAGAAGCGTAATAAGCGCCTGCGCAACCGAACAGTACCGTTTTGCGGTCTTAATAGGATTGCGCTTTCCTATTTTCTTTGGAATCATCACACCGAAAACAAGAAGTATCAAAAGCATGACAATGGCAGTAAGAATTGATACAAGCGTTCCGTCCGCCCTGGTGCTTTTCATTATATATGCACGTACAACCGCCAATATGTAACCGCCCGCAACGAGATTTGTCACGAACATAATGACATCAAAAGTATCTCCGAAACGTGACGGGTTATCCATTATTTTCTTAAGGCGTGCAGCCCTCTTATCGTCTTCCTGTGATTTTTCCTCTATATCTTTCTCATTGATATTCTTAAGTGCAGATTCAAAAGAATAAAGTATTGCATCTATTATCAGAAACAGTGCAAACAGACCTACACCTATATACGTCCGGCCATCGCCCATATATCATCCTTTCCGTCCTTATATCCTATGTACGGATAATTTCCAGACTTGTAAGAAGTGCCTTGTTAACTTTTATTATAATTTCATTGTCAAGATGGCACACCTTATCCTTTAATCTCGTCTTGTCTATTGTTCTAAGCTGTTCAAGCAGAATAACCGAATCTTTAATCATATCGTACTTATTAGAGTCTATCTCCACATGTGTCGGGAGTTTGGCTTTATTCATCCTTGATGTGATAGCCGCACATATAACAGTCGGGCTGTGCTTATTGCCTGTATCATTTTGTATAATAAGCACAGGTCTTATTCCTCCCTGTTCCGACCCTATAACAGGTCTTAAATCGGCATAGAAAATATCTCCTCTTCTAACAACCACGATCAAACACACTCCGTCAATTAAATTTAACTTTATTATTGCTGCTTTCGTGTGTTTTTATTCAGTTATGATCAAAAATTTACGGAACGTACTTACGCTCAACTCTCTGTGAGATACCGCATACAAATTCATAATCGAATTTGCCGGATATCGCGGCAAGTTCTTCAACCGTTATGATCTCGTCACCGTCTTTACCGATAAGTGTGACTACATCTTCAACTTTCACGTCCGGAATGTCCGTAATATCAACCATCATCTGGTCCATGCATATTCTTCCGAGGATAGGCGCTTTCTTTCCGTGAATGAGAACATAACCCTTGGATGAAAGCGAACGCGGGTAGCCGTCCGCATAACCGATTGCAACCGTAGCGACTCTGGTCGGACGGTCGGTTATATAAGTTCTTCCGTAACTGATTCCTTCACCCGCTCCCAATTCCTTCACAAATATAACATGGCTCTTTAATTCCATTACCGGATTATATTTTATCTCAGTCTGCATCTCATCGGACGGATGCATTCCGTAAAGAATAATGCCCTCTCTTACCATATCAAGTGCATATTCAGGCATATCAACTATGGCTGCGCTGTTGCAGCAATGCCTTATTCTGAAATTCACACCTCTGTCCGCAAGTTCATCTATCACTTTCATGAATCTTTCAAACTGTATATGTGAAAAAGTCTTATCGCTTGAATCCGCCGTTGCAAAATGCATGAAAATTCCTTCGCAGTCAAGTCCCGGCATTTTACATACTCTCTCTATCTCATCAATCGATGATTCATCGGCCGCAAAACCGATTCTGTTCATTCCCGTATTGATTTTTATATGACATGAGGCATTTTCATTCATCTGAACCGCACATTCGGATACTTCCTTAGCCATTTCTTCGGAAAGCATTGCAAATGTAATACGGTTTCTGATCACTTCTTCATATTCTGCCTTGCATACATATCCCAGCACGAGGATCATATTGCTGATGCCGTGCTCCCTTAATTCAATTGCTTCCCTTGCCGTTGCAACCGCAAATCCGTAAACCTCGTCTTTAATTGCTTTGGCAACTTCTATTGCTCCGTGTCCGTAAGCATCCGCCTTAACGATTGCCATTATTTTGACATTGTCTCCGACTCTTTCTTTCGCCTGTCTGATATTGGCATGGAGCGCATCCAGATGTATTATTGCATAAGTTCTCGTAAACTTCTTCATTGCTGTTAATTATCCTCTATTATATCTAACTGATTATTTGCACATAACAGTGCCTATGTATTCGAAAAGATCTCCTGCCTTAACCGAATGGAGGCTCTTTCCCTTCGCTGCCGCGCATCCCGCAAGGCCGTGTATATATACGCCCATTGCCGCTGCCGAAAAAGGTTCAAGCCTGCAGGCGAGCATTCCTGATATTACGCCTGTAAGCACATCGCCCATTCCGCCTTTGCTCATAGCCGCGCATCCGGATGTATTAATATACAATCCTCCGTCCGGTGATGCCACAACGGTAGCTGCATCCTTAAGTACACAGATCACATTATTCTGTACCGCAAAACGTGCCGCAAATCCTGCCGTGTCCTTAAGTATTTCGTCTTTCGGAATATGACATAATCTTTCCATTTCACCTATGTGCGGTGTAATTATAACAGTACTTTTACATTTTTTCAATAAAGAAATATCATCTGCGATAATGTTCAGTGCATCCGCGTCTATTATAAGCTGACATTCTGCCGAATCAATCACTTTATATACTATATTCCGCGCGGTCTCATCCGTACCGAGTCCCGGTCCGATTATTATCCTTGATGCCCTGTTTACGGCATTTATGACCACATTCTCCGCATTATCGCTATCGTACCCGTCGACAATCGCTTCCGGTATAAGTTCCCTTAATACCGCAGTATTGTTATTATGCGTCACTATTTCCGCAAGCCCGCTGCCGCTTCTGTAAGAAGCCTCCGCCGCAAGATAAGCCGCACCGCTCATTAATGCATTTCCGGCAATCACTACCGTTCTTCCGTATGTGCCCTTATTGGAGTGTGCATCTCTTTCAGGTATTTTATATACATCTTCCGGTGTAAAATATCTGACAGGATTAAGACCCGACAGTGCCTGTGGGCAGAAACCGATGTCGGCAACCGTTATGTCTCCCGCATATTCCTTTCCGGGATAAAGCATCATTCCGAGCTTATTATATCCAAATGTTACCGTTGCATCCGCCCTGACTGCACAATTCATAACCGCACCTGTATCGGCATTGATACCGGATGGGATATCAACGCTCACAACAAGGCCTCCGGCGTCATTAATCATGTCAATAACTTCACTGTACGGTTCCTTTACATCCCTGGACAATCCGGTTCCGAATATGGCATCCACTATTATATCATATTCACCTATATCTGATATGTTACCGGACGGAACATGTGATTTCCGGGCAATATCTTCCTGAAGCCTGAATTCTTCCGTCATATGTTCATCATTGCCGACAGTTATTATATCAACCGTAAGTCCCTGCCAGGTCAGTATTCTTGCAGTAGCCACACCGTCGGCACCATTATTGCCATGTCCGCATACCGCACATATTCTGACACTTCTTCCGAATTCAGCCGCAATTCTGGCAACACTTCCAGCGACCTCGAGCGCCGCCCTCTCCATAAGCACCACCGATGGAACACCCATTGAATGTATTGTGTATTCATCAACTGCTTTGGACATTGCTCCCGTTAAAGCATATTTCATGATTATCCGTTCTCCTCCTTATTATCAAAAACTTCCATCATCTCAGGTCCTAACAGATCATGCATGTATGTATATATATTGGTATTGGCAATTTCCTTATCCTGTTTGATTATGATTCTCCTCTTAAGTTCGGTTCTCGTCTCATCAATCCAGGCTGCAAGTTTCTGTATGTCCCTGTAATTGGAATGTATCCTGTCGTAACACACCTGTACACATTCGATCACAAGTTTAATATTGGCATTGCGTATCTTGTAAGGAATATCAAGCTGTTCCTGTTCAAGTTCCTCTATCTTCATCTTCGCTTCTATTATCAGTTTCTGGTTCGTTGCCATAAGTTTCTGCCGCTTGGACTCCGACAGTTCCATATTCTCGACATTCTCTATAATCGACTGCATAAGCTTGTCTTTAATCTTATGTACTTCCTTAAGGTCGTTATTGATCTGGCCCTGACGTTTTAAAAGGTCATTGAGGTTCTTCTCGCATTCCCTTATCTCGTCAGTCTTATCCTTTTCCGGAAAAAGGACATGATACCGTTCATCAAGTGTCAATATCGGCAGCTGTTTGTATGCCGCATTCTTCTTAACTTCTTCGATAGTAAGAGCCATTGCTTTCATTCCTCTCTGTTCATATAGTTAAAAAGTCTGCTACCTGTCGCAGCAGACAATTCTTATCTGGTATTCATATTATATGACAATGTCATAAGGCTTTCCGAAAGATGTACATTCTCAACCACAACATCCGACGGAACTATAAGGTCCATATGCGCAAAATTCCATATGCCCTTGATTCCCGCTTCCACTGCCATTCTGGCAACTTCATTCGCACTTGTCTTAGGTATGGTAAGTGCCATGATTTCAATATTATTGTCCCTGATAAAATCCGCCATCTCTTCCATAGGCATGATCTTAGCGCCGCGGCATTCCCTGCCTATAAGCTCCGGATTACAGTCAAACATTCCCTTGACAACAAATCCTCGTTTCTCAAAATTAGCATAATTCGCAATCGCCCTTCCAAGATTACCTGAACCGGCGATTATAATATTATGAACATGGTCAATTCCGAGGATCTTCGCAATCTCATCATGTAAATATTCAACATTATATCCGTATCCCTGCTGGCCGAATCCGCCGAAATGGTTCAGATCCTGTCTTATCTGCGAAGCCGATACCTTCATTCTGTTACTGAGATCTCCTGAGGATATCCTTTCAACTCCGTTGTCAAGCAATTCTTCAAGATATCTGTAATATCTTGGCAGCCTCTTGACTACAGCCAGTGATATATCATTACGGTCCATACGTTCCTCCTGAAAATAAAAATTGACATTTATCAGTACATATGATTTTAACAGTATGTCAGATAAATGTCAATTTGTAATGAGCCTTCCGCCCGTGAGTTAAAGGCTTACTTTTCTCTTAAGAAGTTCAGAAACTCCGATGTATGTTCCTATTATAAATGCGATTTCAAACAGGTACACAAGCCATGAGCCCGCTATCATCTGTGCAAACGAATCGCCGAAATCAAATGTCGGAATATGGGATGATGCAATTGCCGTCACAACCCTTATAACAACAAAAAGTCCGAATGCGAGCCATCCTTTGCCCTTCTTATTGGCAAGTATGGTAGCACTTAATGTTATCGCAAGATATGCGAAACTTACAGTAAGAATTATGTTAATCCATATTCCGAGCACAACCGCCGCAATACTGATTATAATATCAGACACATTCTTGCCCGCCATGATTTCAAGGATCTGGTCAACCATTTCTCTCATATTTTTGATATTGCCGTATTTAACCATAGCTAACTGTACGTCAGCATAAATAAAGAGAATATAAAGCGCCGATGCCAGGACGGTCACAATAAGCAGCGTAAGGTACTTGGCTCCGACTATGGCATACGTCGAATTCGGGGTCATAAATGTCATATAACTGTATTTGGAATTAAGTTCCCTGGCATATGACACAACACCCATTACCATAAGGAATATAATACCTGCCCAGCCGCACAGCAGGAAAAGTATCATTGATATAGCCACATTGGTATCACTTTTGCATAAAATACTTCCGCCAAGATAAAGTTCAAGCGCAAAAAGCACTGAAAAAACAACGATATACAATGTCATATCTTTTCTGAGTTCGTATTTAATAAGCTTTAGCATAAGGTGCACCTCCCCATCCATATACTTCTTTGTACAATTCAACAAGTGATTTCTGATTGGCATCTCTTAATTTATCTGCATCTCCGGCAAGCACAAGCTGACCGTTTTTCATAAAAAGAGCACCGTTTACTACATTTTCAAGTTCATCGACCAGATGGCTCGAAACCACTATCGTCCTTTTTCCTCCGGCATTGGCTACGATGGCATTAATTATAACTTCTCTTGCCAGAATGTCTATGCCGTTAAGCGGTTCATCAAGCATGATAAGGCCTGCATCTCTCGAAAGCGCAACCGCAATCTTTAGCTTTGCCAGCATACCTGTTGACATGTTCTTGACCTTATCGCCGAACTGCAATCCCATCTTGGCTAACAGATCATAAAATACCGGTTCTGAAAAATCCTTATAAAAATCCTTATAAAACGCCACGATATCCTTAACGGTCATATAAGGATAGAAATAACTCTCTGTCGGCATATATGCTATGTGTGCTTTGCTTTGTGTATCAAGTGTATGACCATCCATTGTTATCGTTCCCGACGTAGGTTTGATAAGACCCGCAATCATCTT
This sequence comes from uncultured Butyrivibrio sp., assembly GCA_945928575.1. Taxonomy (GTDB): domain Bacteria; phylum Bacillota; class Clostridia; order Lachnospirales; family Lachnospiraceae; genus Eshraghiella. The sequence goes on along the minus strand of CAMENP010000003.1, from coordinate 80,867 downwards.
CATAAGTGTTGTCTTGCCGCTTCCGTTAGGTCCTAACATCGCATACACTTTACCGTCATCCAGTCTCATATTAACATGATTGACTGCCGTACATGAATAGTACTTTTTAACAAGTTCATCACAAATTAACATTTCCTGTCTCCTGTTCCCATATTTTAGTTTGCACAAATTATAACACCATCCTTTGCATATAGCAAGTTGCAAAGAATTTTTCTTTAATGTATACTGTAAATAAATATTTGAGAGAGAGGTCATGCATATGAATAATATAATACAGATGATTGATGAAGCTGCTTCATATATCAAAGATCACATTGATTTTACTCCGCAGATCGCAATAATTCTCGGATCAGGACTCGGTCCTCTTGCCGGTGAAATAAAATCTCCGGTAGTTATGAAATATTCGGACATTCCGCATTTTAAAGCTTCTGCCGTAGCCGGACACGCCGGGGAACTTATTGCCGGAACAATAGACGGCCGCAAGGTTCTTGTAATGAACGGAAGATTTCATTATTATGAAGGACATCCGATGGAGATCGTTACCCTGCCGATACGCGTGTTTGCAAGGCTCGGAATACGTAACCTGCTTGTAACCAATGCCGCCGGCGGAATTGCCGACAGACTTAATCCCGGTTCTATAATGTTGATTACGGACCACTTAAGTATGATGTGTCCTTCCCCTCTTATCGGAGCCAACCTTGATGAGTTCGGTCCACGTTTCCCTGACATGACGGATGTATATACACCCAAACTGCTTGACATTGCGCGTCACGCGGCATCGGTAAGCGGTGTCAGCGTTGAAGAAGGTGTATACTGCTATTTCCGCGGTCCCCAGTATGAAACTCCTGCAGAGATACGCGCAGTACGCGCACTCGGAGCAGATGCAGCCGGTATGTCAACCGTGCCGGAAGCAATTGTGGCAAGACATTGCGGTATGCAAATACTCGGAATTTCACTGATTACCAATAAGGCCGCAGGACTCGGCAGCGGAGGATTGTCCCACACCGAAGTCAACGAAACCGCTAATTCATCGGAGGAAAGGATTATAAGGCTGGTACACCAGATACTTGATGAATGGAACTAAATTATGATACTTAATTGCAGTAATATTTGTAAAACATTTATAACAGATGACATTCTTAAAAATGTCTCATTTCATATCGAAGACGGCGAGAAAGCCGCTATTGTCGGAATTAACGGTGCCGGCAAATCAACTCTTCTTAAGATAATAGTCGGTGAGCTCGAAGCCGACTCCGGAAGTGTTACAATTGCCAAAGGTGCCTCAATCGGTTATCTTGCGCAGCATCAGGATATTTCTTCCGACAGGACAATATATGAAGAAGTAATGACGGTTAAAAAAGACATTATCGATCTTGAGCTCACGCTGCGTTCCCTCGAGAAGCAGATGAAGCATGCGGACGGCGACGAGCTTAACGCCCTGCTTGAGACATATACGCTGCGCGACCATGAATTTGAACAGGCTAACGGATACGCCGCAAGAAGTGAAGTTGTAGGTGTCCTTAAGGGACTCGGATTTACGGAAGAAGATTTTGACAAGAAAATATCCCTGCTCTCCGGCGGCGAGAAAACCCGTGTGTCACTCGGCAAACTGCTTTTAAGCAAACCGGATATACTGCTTCTTGACGAGCCGACCAACCACCTCGATCTTCCGTCAATAGCCTGGCTCGAATCATATATCATTAATTACAGTGGCAGTGTCCTTATTGTTGCCCACGACAGATATTTTCTTGACCGTACAGTGACCAAGATAATAGAACTTGACAACGGAATCTGTACCGTATATTCCGGAAGATACTCTGACTATTCGGCCAAGCGCTCAATGATAAGGGCCGCAAAGCTCAAAGCTTACTATAATAACCAGCGTGAGATCAAACATCAGCAGGAAGTTATAGACAAACTCAAATCATTTAACCGCGAGAAATCAATAAAGCGCGCCGAAAGCCGTGAAAAGATGCTTTCCAAAATGGAAGTTGTAGAAAAGCCGGCAGAGGACTCCAAGGGCATGCATTTTGAACTTGAGCCTGCCGTTGTAAGCGGCAATGACGTTCTGACCGTTACAAATCTTACCAAAAGCTTTGGTAAACGTACTCTTTTTTCCGACATAAGCTTTGAGATCAAGCGTGGTGAAAGAGTCGCGCTTATCGGTGCCAACGGAACAGGCAAGACCACAATACTTAAGATCATCAACGGTTTATGCGATGCCGATTCCGGAACCGTGCGCTTAGGTTCCAATGTGGAGTGCGGATATTACGATCAGGAGCACCATGTTCTTGATATGAGTAAAACACTATTTCAGGAAATTTCAGATGCATATCCGGACATGACCAATACCAGGATACGTAATGTTCTTGCCGCATTTCTTTTTACCGATGACGATGTATTCAAACGGATCGGTGATCTAAGCGGAGGTGAACGCGGACGTGTACTTCTTGCCAAGCTTATGCTTTCCAACTCTAATTTTTTACTGCTGGATGAGCCTACCAACCACCTGGATATCAATTCAAAGGAGATTCTTGAAGACGCTCTGAATCATTACACGGGCACATGTTTCTTCGTATCTCATGACAGGTATTTTATCAATTCGGTTGCCACGCGTATTCTCGATCTGCGTGAGCATACCCTAACCAATTATATAGGTAATTACGATTACTACCTGGAGAAAAACACAGAGAATGCCGCCATGCAGGTAAAGCAGAGTTCCAATACCGCATCGTCCTCTTCCAAAGAAAACAGATTGCTTAAGAAGGAGCAGCAGGCCAAAGAACGTAAGCGGCTTAATGAAATTGCCGCAATTGAAAAACGTATTTCGGAAATTGATTCTCTCGTGGAAGAAATAGATAACGAACTTACCAAAGAAGAAGTTTATACCGACCATGCCAAAGCTTCCGATTTCAGCAGACAGCGTGATGAACTTCTTTCGGAACAGGAAAAACTATATTCAGACTGGGAAAATCTCGAAGAAAATGCATAAAATCAGCTCCGCATTCTTTTAAAGACTGCGGAGCTTTAAATTATTTATCAATATAAGTTATCATTCCGGGACCGAGCTTATCTGTCGGTCTCGCTGTAAAACCATGGTCAAGATAGAACTTTTCCCTTCCTTTGGCACACATAAGACATAGCATCATCCGCGTACCCGGCATTGTAATCGACTCAACATATTCCTTAAGCTTCTTAAGGATCTTTCCGCCTATGCTGTGCTTCTGTGCTTCCGGAATTACCACAAGGTCCTGTATATATGATATAACAGCTCCGTCTCCGACTACCCTGCCCATTCCGACCGGTTTCCCGTCAATATATGCACATAAGGTATATAAAGCATTATCGATTGCTTTCTTCGCCTGTTCTCTTGACAATTCTATCCATCCGACCTCATGTCTTAACATAAGATATGTGTCGATATCCAATGTGTTTTCTCTTATCTCAAGCATAGTATTCCTCTTTTCGATTGTTATTTGCAATCGAGGTTCTCTTCAATACGTTTCCAGTCTGCTTTGAGAATCCGTTGCTTACGACCCCTGAATTCCGATTCCTCTTCATACAGATATTTCTGATTAAGAAGCCCGTCAAGCGTCATCTGGATACGCTCAGGCGCTATCTTGTTATACTCGGCGACACTGTTGACCGTCTTCCAATATGTAGCAACCTTATCCATATTCTTAAGTCTCTTAAGTGAGTCGATAATAAGATTAATATAAAATTGCTGTTCCTGTGTCTGCCTTGGCATCTCGACATATGAATTGGCTGATGATTTAAGTTTATTGCTAAGTGCAAATTTCACTGCATAGATTATAACTTTCTTATTCAGTTCCCTCAGATATTTAACTGCCAGGTCGAAATGTCCGTCACCCGTAAAAATAATGAACACATCCGGCGATTTATTCTTAGCTGCTTCCCTGTATATCGCATCGAGAATAATAAAATCAGTAAAATCTTTATCAACGCCGTCTTTCATACTGGCGGTATGTATTACATTCTTGGTATATTTACTTAATTTCTCTAATTCCGGTCCTATAACTCTGTTGTTAAAATCCCCGTAAAAATATAAATTCTCAAGCTTGTACTCGCTGCACACTTCATTATACCATTCATCAACATTCGGAGACATGTTAAACTTATTGGTATATGAATAAAACCAATGCTCATAATCAACAAAAGCAACCGCTGTCTGCTTGTCATTTTTCTTAAATAATCCCACGTAAGTCCTCCTTTCCTATATTTTATTACAATGCAAAAGACATTGCAAAGTTATTATATAACTTTACAATGTCTTTTGCAAGAAAATATATTTTATAAAACCATTGTATTTCTGTCGGGAATTGCTCCGAGTGATATATTAAGATTTCCGTTGCGGCACCTGAGTGAATCTATGAACTCTTTCTCACTGACATCCGCTTTCATTCCTATTAAATATGTAAGCTCATAGAGAGTTCCCATATTGGTTGTCTTTACATTGTTAAGGGTACATTCAGTCGTGTATTCTTTAAAAATATCATCAAACACGCCTTCGTAATTAAGGTCTTCCGGAATAGTTATCTTAAGCTGACGGTTGGCCGTCTTCATCTCCCCGAAAGAAGTTTTGCAAAGAACTATAAGCGCCGCACATATAATAACTGCCGCTACCGCTCCGAAGAAAAGATATCCGAGCCCGCATGCCAGTCCGGTTGCCATAGCAAAAAATACAACCGCTATGTCCTTGGCACTGCCCGGTGCACTTCTGAATCTGACAAGCGCAAATGCTCCGGCAAGTGAAAATGCCCTCGCCACACTGTTACCCACAAGCATTATCACCAGTGATACTATAACCGGAAGTATCGCTATGGCCACAATATAATCTTTCGTGTAACTGCCTTTTTTCTGTGTAAACATGTAACATACCGCGATCAGGACGCCGAGCACAATTGCCACACCCATGCTCGCAAGGGATGTTCCCGCCGAAATCATTGAATCTGTTGAACTGATAATTGAATTAAACATAACTAATCGTCTCCTTTATTATACTATTAAGGTATTTCATATATTCCGTTCCGTATTTGGAAAAAGAAACCGGATAAATCTTAAGCTTTGTAAGCATTCCGGTAAACCATGACGGTGTCGCACCGGATATCTTCACTTCCATAAGCCATTGTCCGGGAGCCAGAAGCTGTTCTCCGTAAGCTCCTGATTCAAGTCTTAAGTCCGTCCTTCTGGTCTGTATATTAGTATCAAATGTTACCCTGAAGCTGTCATCTTCCATTCCGAAATAAGCCCGCCTGTCATATGATATGAAAACTTTCGGTTTCAGCTCGTAATAACTCTTAAAATAATCAATTTCCGCAAGAACCTGTCTGTTAAGTCCGCTGTCGTCCGGTCTTATTCCTTCGTTAAGATAATCATATGCCACTTTAAGCGGCATCGAAGTTCTTCTCTTATTGACTATTCCTTTGTACTTCTTCTTGATTTCCACAAAAGCCGTATCTTCAAGTGTCGGTGTTCCGTAAGTTCTTAGTCTTAGCTTTTCCTTATAAACGGGTTTTGAAAGTGATTTTCTTATCAGATAATCGTTCGTCGTATCATAATATATATTACTTATGCTGTACGTGCCTCCGTCGGTGCTGTACGCATCCGGCTCCATATATTCTGAAATATATCCGATAATCGCATTATAAGTCTTATCATCCAGCATGTATTTCTGTTCGCGCCTGTTAAATACTTCTATAGGCAATCCGCTCACCACCTTTGCTGTTTATTGTAATTAAAATAATAATCCGGTAATGTGTTGTCTTTCTGATTGTAATATGTAATTTTACTGAACTTTTACTAAAATTTTACCATTTATGCGTATATGGGACTACCCTGTTATTTAGTGTCGTTTTGCCATAATTATCTTATATATTCCCACAGATACGCATTTTGTCCGGTTTTATGCTACATACAATATCTTGTGTATTTTTTTGTATTTTTATCAATATATGGTAGACTTGACCGGATGATAGTGCTATAATGACAACCGTGGCACATCGTATGGAATTACATTCAATGTACTGAAACAGGGCATTTGTCCTGCTTATATATAATAACTTATTAACTATTTTCATGTATGGGAGGATTACTATGAAAGTCATCAAAAGAGACGGCCGTGAGGTTAATTATGATCGTAACAAGATTATAATAGCCATTCAGAAGGCTAACGACGAAGTTCCGTTTAATGAGAAGATATCTGACGAGAAGATACACGGAATCGTTGCATCGATTGAAAAGCTCGGTGCTGGTACATTACAGGTTGAAGAGATTCAGGATATTATTGAGCAGAAGCTTATGGCAGAACGTAAATTTGTTCTTGCCAAGACATACATTATTTACCGTTACCAGCGTGAGATGGTACGTAAGTCCAATACAACGGACGAATCCATTCTCGGACTTATACAGCAGACCAATAAATACGCCATGGAAGAGAACTCCAATAAGAATGCCGCTGTCGCTTCTACCCAGCGTGACCTTATTGCCGGCGAAGTTTCAAGAGACCTTACCAAGAGACTTCTTCTTCCTGAGAAGATTTCCAAGGCACATGAAGAAGGTATTCTTCATTTCCATGATGCGGATTATTATGTACAGTCTATTTTTAACTGCTGCCTTATCAATATAAGCGATATGCTCGACAACGGAACCGTAATGAACGGCAAGATGATCGAGAGTCCTAAGAGCTTCCAGGTTGCCTGTACCGTAATGACACAGATTATTTCAGCTGTTGCCAGCAGCCAGTACGGCGGACAGTCGGTTGATATAAGGCATCTCGGCAAATATCTGCGTAAGACCAAGGAGAAGTTCTTAAAGCATTATACCGAGACATTCGGCGACACTCTTTCCGCTGAACAGATTGAAAAAATCGCTTCCGACCGTATGAAGGATGAACTTAAAGCCGGTGTTCAGACTATACAGTACCAGATCAACACATTAATGACCACTAACGGACAGTCTCCTTTCGTTACTCTTTTCCTTAATCTTAAAGAGGACGACCCATATGTGGAAGAAGTCGCACTTATTATAGAAGAGATTCTCAAACAGCGTATACAGGGAATCAAGAATAAGTCAGGTGTATATGTTACCCCTGCATTTCCTAAACTTATATATGTACTCGATGAGCATAACTGCTTAAAGGGCGGCAAATACGATTATCTCACAAGACTTGCCGTTGAGTGTTCATCCAAGAGAATGTATCCGGATTACATCTCCGCCAAGAAAATGCGTGAGAACTACGACGGCGAAGTATTCAGCTGTATGGGATGCCGTTCATTCTTAAGTCCTTGGAAAGATGAGAACGGTAATTATAAATGGGAAGGCCGTTTCAATCAGGGTGTTGTCAGCCTTAATCTTCCGCAGATAGGTATCATTGCCCAGGGTAATGAAGAACGTTTCTGGGAGCTTATGGAAGAAAGACTTTCATTGTGTTTTGAAGCTCTTATGTGCAGACATAAATCACTTGAAGGAACACTTTCGGATGTCAGCCCTATTCATTGGCAGTACGGCGCCATCGCAAGACTTGAACCGGGTCAGACAATCGACAGTCTCTTACACGGCGGATACTCAACAATCTCTCTCGGATACATCGGTCTCTATGAAGTAACCAAGCTTATGACCGGAGTCAGCCATACAGATCCTAAGGGTACTGCTTTTGCCATGAAAGTTATGAGAAGACTTCGTGAGGCATGCGATACATGGAAACGTAATACCGGAATCGGTTTCGGTCTCTATGGCACACCTGCAGAATCACTCTGCTACAGATTTGCCGAGATCGACCGTAAGAAATTCGGTGACATCAAAGATATTACCGATAAAGGTTATTATACCAATTCATACCATGTTGATGTGCGTGAGAAAATAGATGCATTCAGCAAATTTAAATTTGAAAGTCAGTTCCAGAACATTTCAAACGGCGGTGCTATTTCATATGTCGAGATTCCTAATCTCAGGCATAATCTCCCGGCACTCGAAGAAATGGTCAAATACATATATGATAACATACAGTATGCTGAATTTAATACCAAATCAGACTACTGCCAGGTATGCGGATACGATGGAGAAATTATTATCAATGATAATCTTGAATGGGAATGCCCACAGTGTCATAATAAAGACCACAACAAGATGAATGTCACCAGAAGAACCTGCGGTTACCTTGGCGAAAACTTCTGGAATGTCGGCAAGACCAAAGAAATAAAAGCAAGAGTACTTCATATTTAAGGGGATTTGTCATGAATTATGCAGATATTAAACGCAACGATGCAGCTAACGGTCCCGGTGTGCGCATATCACTTTTTGTAAGCGGATGCACACATCATTGCAAAGGCTGTTTTAACGAAGAAGCATGGGATTTCAATTACGGTAAGCCTTACACGGAGAAAGAAACCGATTATATAATAAGCGAGCTCGCTCCAAGTTATATCGGCGGACTTACAATTCTCGGCGGGGAACCGATGGATCCTGCCAATCAGCCGGGCATTCTCCCATTGCTTCGTAAAGTCAGGGAGACTTATGGCAATACCAAATCCATATGGATATATACAGGTTATCTTTTTGACAGGGATATTCTTGGCAGAATGGTAGATGAACTTCCGTACACCAAAGAGATTCTGTCATATGCAGATGTCATAATGGACGGTCCTTTTATTGAAGAGCGCAAAGATCTTGATGCTTATTTCAGAGGTTCCGATAACCAACGTGCCATTCTTGTACAGGAAACACTTGCGGACAACGGCAATCTCCATTACTGGGAACCGCGTAAGCCGAAATATGTCTACTCTGCCACCTGATTCAATATTGCTACAAAAGGAGAATTTTAGATGACAGCCAACATTAAAGTCAAAAAATTAAATCCCAATGCCACTCTCCCGACATACGGTTCAGAGTACGCAGCCGGCGCTGACTTATACGCATGTATGGATGCACCGGTAACAGTTAATCCACATGAGACAGTTATGTTTCACACCGGACTCGCAATGGAAATTCCGCAGGGGTATGCAGGGTTAATATATCCGCGAAGCGGAATGGCCTGCAAAAGGCATCTCGCACCCGCCAACAAGGTCGGTGTTGTAGATCCTGACTACCGCGGTGAATTTATGATTGCTCTTCATAATCACTCTGACGAAGCTCAGGTTGTTGAACCGGGCGAGCGCATCGCCCAGCTGGTTATAACGCCTTTTATAACAGCCGAGTGGGAAGTTTGTGATGATCTTTGTGATACCGTGCGCGGTGCCGGAGGATTCGGCAGCACCGGATACGGCAAATAAAACAGAATAAAACTAAACGCTATGGGCATTAAACCCATAGCGTTTTTTGATTAGTTAACCTTCGGTATTCCTTTTTTCTTCACCTTGTTCCATATGATCACAAAGCATATCACATGAGCTGCGAATGTTATTATCCACGTTATCGGATATGATGCATATATAACCCTCGTAGTATGAAATTCAGGTATTCTGAATACAGTTGCAATCCATACCAGTCTCAGTCCGCATGCTCCTACAAGCGATACCACCATAGGAAGTACCGCGTAACCGAGTCCTCTTATCGAGCCAACCATGACATCCATCATTCCGCATAAAGCATATGTACCGCAGATCATCTGCAATCGGACCATTCCCGCATCTACAGCAACCGGATTATCGGTATAAATTCCAAGCAACGGTCTTCCAAACAATACCGCAAGCTGTCCGAGCAGCATTCCCGTCACAATAACACAGCCCTGACCGGTAAAAAGAATTTTCTTGATACGGTCCATACGTCCCGCGCCATAATTCTGTCCGGTAAATGAAAGTGTCGCATGGTGGAATGTATTCATCGCCATATACACAAAACCTTCTATATTTGCTGCCGCTGAGTTGCCTGCCACAACGATCTCTCCAAAAAGATTGATTGAAGACTGGATAACTACATTCGAAAGAGAAAATACCGTTCCCTGGAATCCTGCCGGAAGTCCTATTTTCATGATCATTCCGAGTTTATCACGCCTTATTCTCAATTTCTTAATATCAAGATGTATCACGCCTTTGTCTCTTATGAGGCACATTACAACCAGTGTTGCTGAAATTGTTTCCGAGATAACGGTTGCAATGGCTACACCCGCAACATCAAGTTTGAATACTATTACAAGCAGTAAATTAAGCGCTATATTTACAACTCCGGCCGCAAAAAGGAAATAAAGCGGTCTCTTGGTATCTCCGACAGCCCTAAGGATTGCACTGCCGAAATTGTATACCATCATCGCCGGCATACCCAGAAAGTATATTCTGAGATACAGTGTTGCAAGAGAAAGTATTTTATCAGGTGTCTGCATCAGAATAAGCAGATATCTGGCAAATATCACTCCGACAACCATAAGTATGCACCCGCTGATAAAGCTTAGCAGCATCGCCGTATGTACCGTGTCCTTGAGTTCATCCTTCTTGTCCGCACCGTAGTAACGTGCGACAAGAACGTTTGCTCCGATTGAAAGGCCTATAAAAAGATTGGTAAGCAGGTTAATAAGTGCCGTATTGGAGCCGACCGCCGCAAGCGAATTATCGCCTGCGAAATTACCAACCACAATGATATCAGCCGCATTAAAAAGCAGCTGCAATATATTGGAAAACATAAGCGGAAACGCAAACAGCAGCATCTTCTTAAGTATTGAACCGCTGCACATATCCATTTCGTAATGTTGTCCCTTTTTACCGTGTAACATCAGTTTCACTTCTTTCTCTACGCTCTTAATTTCGTACCTTTGCCGTCCCTCTTGGCAGTTTTCAGTTTCTTAAGCGACACCTCTCTGCCTTTATATTCTATTGTGACATCCGCATCTTCAGGTATCACATAAACATCCTCAATTGTATCACCGGCGCTAAGTTTGATACCGCGCACGCCGATTGCGCTCTTCTTCTTCTCAGGTATCTCATCAAGCCGGAATTTAAGGAAATATCCTGCCTCTGACTGCAATACAACAATCCGGCTGCTTATTATCTGACCATCCTCACCCGCTGTGGCATCCGTCATGATAATTTCCGCCACCTTATCACCATTTGCAAGTTTGGTCGATGCGATGGTTCGTTTGGAAGCTTCAAACTCACTTCCGTCCACCAGCTTCATCATGCCGGCAGAAGTCACAAAGAGCAATTTGCGGTCCTTAATCTGGCCCGACGCACAAAGATATATAATTTCTTCACCGGCGCTGCTGTAATTGCCCAGATTATCTATAGGAGTTCCCTTATCCCTGAATCTGGTAAACGGTATATCGGCAACCTTTATCTGATGAAGATTTCCGTTATCCGTAAAAATACATATTTTCTCTGTGTTCATACACTTGAATACATATTTGTTTTCCGAAAGCACTGCTTCCTGATTACGTTCAAAACCGGCCACATCAATCGTCTTGGAATATCCGAATCTGTCCATTATAAAGACTACTTCCTGCTCAACAAGCTTCGGTTCCTCATAAACTGCTGCCGTCGCATCCTCTATGATCGTGAGGCGAGGCATCTTATATTCTTTCTTGATCTGTTCAAGGTCTTTCTTAATAGCCTTCTTCATCGCCTTACGGCTTCCCAATATATCTTCGTATCTGGCAATCTTAAGAAGAGTCTCTTCATATTCTTTCTCCAAAGCTTCTATTTCGAGTCCGATCAGCTTGTACAGACGGAGTTCAAGAATTGCCGTAGCCTGTCTCTCCGTAAAATGAAGCTTTGCGGCATCCTTTTTGGACTGTTCGGATTTGAATTTAATATCGGTCGTATCTCCCGATATCAGACATGCCTTGGCCTGCTTAAGACTTGTACTTCCGCGGAGTATCTCAATGATAAGGTCTATTATATTGCATGCACGTATAAGACCTTCCTTAACTTCCTTATTATCATATTCCTTCTGGAGGAGTGTTGTATATTTGCGTGTGTTTATCTCATACTGGAACTCGACATTATATCTTATGATATCTTTCAATCCCAGGACTTCCGGTCTTCCGTCCGCAATTGTAAGCATGTTCACACCGAAAGTATCTTCAAGCTTGGTTTTCTTATAGAGAAGATTTTCAAGCTTATTTACGTCGGCATTCTTCTTGAGTTCAAGGACAATTCTTATTCCGTCCTTGGATGACTCATTCGATATGTCAACAATATCCTGTGTCTTCTTCGTCTCAATCAGATCAACCACATCGGATATAAATTTGCCTATTCCGGCCCCGATCATGGTATACGGTATGGCACTTATCACAAGTTTGTCTTTGTCCGACTTTCTTTTGCCCGGTTCAAATTCAACATTTCCGCGGAGTTTGATCCTACCCACACCAGTTTCATATATACTAAGCAGTTCGCTCTTATTGACGACACGGCCGCCCGTCGGAAAGTCCGGACCAGGCATATATTCCATAAGCTCGGCAGTTGTGATATCTTCATTATCCATATATGCCTCAACGGCATTGATCACTTCTTCAAGATTATGTGTCGGTATGCTCGTAGTCATTCCGACTGCGATACCTTCAGAACCGTTGATAAGTATATTCGGAACTCGTACCGGAAGAACAGAAGGCTCCTTCTCTGTCTCGTCAAAATTCGGGACAAAATCAACCACGTTCTTATCCAGGTCTTTCAGGTATACTTCCTGCGTAAATTTCTTAAGACGGGCCTCTGTGTATCGCATTGCTGCTGCGCCGTCTCCTTCAATGGAACCAAAGTTACCATGGCCGTCGACAAGTGCCATTCCCTTCTTAAAATCCTGTTCCATAACAACGAGAGTCTCATATATTGAACTGTCGCCGTGCGGATGATATTTACCCATCGCATCACCGACAATACGTGCCGATTTACGATGCGGCTTGTCATAATTGAGTCCGAGCTGGTCCATGGCATACAAAACCCGTCGCTGTACCGGCTTAAGACCGTCCCTTACATCCGGTACGGCTCTTGATGTTATTACACTCATGGAGTAATCTATATATGATTTCTGCATTACATCAGAATATTCTGTTTTAAGTATTGTCTCTGCCATATATCCCTCCTATATATCCAGTTCCGCATCATGTGCGTGTGCATGTATGAAATCACGTCTTGGCGGAACTTCTGTTCCCATAAGCATTGATGTCACATGTGATGCCATCTTCGCGTCTTCTATCTCGACCTGTTTTAAAATTCTGGTCTCCGGATTGAGTGTCGTCTCCCACAACTGGTCGTCATCCATCTCTCCGAGTCCTTTATATCTTTGGAGTGTGAATGAAGTTCCGGCATGTTCTTTACGATATTTTTCCAATGCCTTATCATCATACAGATACTGACCAGCGCCCTTCTTGGGAACCACTTTATAAAGCGGCGGAGTTGCCAGATACACATGTCCTTCCTGGATGAGTTCCGGCATAAACCTGTAGAAAAATGTAAGTAACAAAGTGTCAATATGAGCACCGTCAACATCGGCATCCGTCATAAATATTATCTTGTTGTATCTTAATTTGGATATGTCAAAATCATTGCCGTATCCTTCGGAAAATCCACATCCGAAAGCGGTAATCATTGTCTTAATCTCTGCGTTTGCAAGCACCTTATCCATTGTAGCTTTCTCAACATTAAGTATCTTACCTCTGATAGGCAGGATTGCCTGTGTCCTGCGGTCTCTTGCCGTCTTGGCCGAACCTCCGGCCGAATCTCCCTCAACTATAAAAATCTCGCATTCCTCCGGATTACGACTTTCACAGTTGGCAAGCTTTCCGTTGGTATCACATGAAAATTTCTGTTTGACAAGAAGATTGGTCTTGGCTTTTTCTTCCTGTTTACGAATCTTGGCGGCCTTCTCGGCGCACGCAATTACACTTTTAAGTGTCTCAAGATTCTTATCGAAAAACCTCACAAGTTCATCTCCCGTAATTTCGGCAACTATTTTACCCGCATCCTGGTTATCAAGCTTGGTCTTGGTCTGGCCCTCAAATCTCGGTTCCGGATGCTTGACGGCAATAATTCCAGTCATTCCGTTACGCACATCACTTCCCGTAAAATTCGCGTCCTTATCCTTAAGGATACCCAGTTCCCTGGCGTATTGGTTAATTACCGTTGTGAACTTGGTCTTAAAACCTGTGATATGCGTTCCGCCTTCCTGCGTGTATATATTATTGCAGAATCCGAGAATGGATTCCTGAAATTCGTCAACGAACTGGAATGCACATTCCACTTCCACTCCGTCCTTGCTTCCCTTGTAATATACGACATCGCACACAGGTTCTTTGTCCTCATCAAGCGCCTTTACATATGCTGTGATTCCTTCTTCTTCATGGAATGTTTCCTTATCCTCCATTCCTGTACGCTTATCTTCAAACATTATTGTAAGACCCGGATTAAGGTATGCTGTCTCATGCAATCTGCTTTTAATACTCTCTGCTTTAAATTCCGTTTTTTCAAAAATAGTGGCATCCGGAAGAAATGTTACACTTGTTCCTGTGTCATTCTTGCGGCATGTCCCACATTCCCTTAACGGATAACAGACCTTGCCCCTCTCATATCTCTGCTCATATATGATTCCGCCGGTCTTAATGCGGACTTCAAGCCAGTCGGAAAGTGCATTTACTACGGATGCACCTACCCCGTGAAGTCCTCCGGATATCTTATACCCTCCGTCTCCGAACTTACCGCCTGCGTGTAATATAGTAAACACAACCTCAACCGCCGGTATTCCGGCCTTAGGGTGAATACCCACAGGTATGCCACGACCATTATCCGTAACTGTCGCAGAACCGTCATTATTGAGCGTTACGCTTATCGTGTCACAATATCCGGCCAGATGTTCATCCACCGAATTATCCGCTATCTCATATATAAGATGATTAAGACCTTTGGTGGATACACTTCCGATATACATACCCGGTCTCTTTCTTACCGCTTCAAGTCCCTCAAGAATTGATATGCTTGATGCATTATACTGCTGTTGCACTTTCTCAGCCATATTAATTTCCTTTCGTCTTTACATACCAAATACCCCGTTATGTTATGACGGGGTATTTGTTCATATCATTATTCTAGTATAACACGGTCACTGACTTTAAGTCCAATATTTTTTGCAAAAACAGAACTACTGTTCGTCCTGTGTATCCACAGTCTTAAGTTCAAACCAGAATATGCTTCCCTCACCGACCTTGGAATTAACGCCAAATCTTGCTTCGTGAAGTTTAAGTATATTCTTAACTATTGACAATCCTATTCCGGAGCCCTGTGTCGCCCTCTTATGTGTCTTATCAACCTTATAATATCTGTCCCAGATGCTGTCAATCTCATTCTCCGCAATTCCTTTGCCGTGATCTTCAACCTCAAGCCTTACTATTTCACCGTTAACTATCTGCCTTACGATAACCGTTTTATCATCTCCGGCATAATTAATGGCATTATTGATCAGGTTATATATTACCTGATATATTTTGTACTCATCGGCACATACTTTTACATCATCACTATACTCAAACCGGATATTATACCCGCTCTGTTCGGTAAGTTTTGAATACCTTTTTAGGACAGCCAGTATACTCGTTGTAAAATCAAACACTTCAGCCGATATTTCCGAGACTCCTGCCTGCAGCTTGGAAAGTTCAAGCATATCGTTGACCAGATTCGTAAGTCTTTTGGTCTCATCTATAATAATCTGCACATTTTCCGGCGTATTTTCTCCGGGAATATCACGCATTACCTCAGAATAAGCCGTTATCATGGTAAGCGGGGTACGCAGATCATGTGAAACATTTGCCAGAAGATCCCTCTGCAACTGTTCTGATTTGCCTAACTCACCGGCTGCATAATTAAGCGTATGGGAAAGTTCCTCTACCTCCCTGTATCCGCTTCCGTCGAATTTAGTATCAAAATCACCACCCGCAAGGTTCTTTGCCGACTCATTAATTTTCCGTATCGGCTTTGATATAATATTAGATATTACAAAAGCAACCACAACGGCCGTCACAACAAATATAGCGGATATATATATGAACTGCACTCTGAGTGTATACACCGTAGCATCAACCGGAGTTATGAGCATACTCATAAGAATGAGGTGTTCCTCCCCCTGTGTATCCGTCACAAGTCTTATATATATCATGCTTTTGGCCTGCGACACATAGCTTTTCATCATCCTGTCTTCCGCGGCCGCATCCGGCTCGTGCATTGACTCGTCGCTGTCCGATTCCTGCATTGATTCATTTTCTTCAAAAACAGGTGTCTTATCTTCCTTCGGAGGCTTCGGTGAAATGTCGTAATTATATTTGCCGTTCACCTCATAGCTTACGGTTCCGCCGTTCTGCTTTACCTTATTGTAGAAGCAGTCATACGTCGTACTGTCCGGAATATATATATGGCTTCTCGGCATAAGATTGGCGCTGTATATACTGTTGCCTTCAGAATCGGTAAGATTGATTTCCATATCGTACTTATCGGCAAGCGTGCTTATATAATCTTCGAGATCATCCGAATTCAGGTTGGCATACAGTTTGTCTGCTGCTGTTTTTAATTCATTTTTCTTAATGCTTTCATAAGAGCTGTTTAAGTGTACTATCTGAAAATACCATAAAAGGCCCAGCAAAAATACCGTGAAGCCGATAAGATATATAAAAATACGCCACTTGATGCTCATCTTCCTATGCTTCAAATCTGTATCCAACTCCTCTCAGCGTAACGAGATAACCTCTGTACGGTCCAAGGCTGCTTCTTAACAGTTTAATATGAGTATCAAGAGTCCTGTCATCACCGTAATAATCGTATCCCCATACCTCGGTTATAAGTTTTTCCCTTGAAAGAGCTATTCCCCGGTTGCGTATCATATAAAATAGCAAATCATATTCCTTCGGCGTCATATTGACACGCTCACCGTCGACCATAACCGTCCGCGCTGTGCAGTCTACAACAAGCCCGTCTATCCTATATACTTCTTTATTGTCCTCTCCCTGTCCCGCAGCTGTATTACTGCGTCTGCCGAGGACTGCCTTGACTCTCATCATAAGTTCTCTCGGTGAAAACGGTTTTACCACATAATCATCTATGCCAAGCTCAAATCCATGTATTTTATCGTATTCTTCGCCTCTTGCCGACAACATGATCACCGGAATCTGCTTTATCTTAAAAATCTCACGGCATGCTGTAAATCCGTCAAGTTCCGGCATCATAACATCCATTATTATGAGATCGTAGTCATTGGCACGCACCTTGAGCACAGCCTCCATCCCGTCGGCAGCTTCATCCGTCTCATATCCTTCAAACTCAGCATACTTCTTTAATATAACCCTGATTCTTTCCTCATCATCAACTATTAATAATCGGCTCATTTATTTCCTCCATTCAGCATTTCCAGATAAAAAAAGTCACATCTGTATTCTATATGACTAATATAAAATACAAATGTGACAATAAAGTGTCAGATTAGTTAATGTTAAGTATTTTTTTGACAACATCTTTCATCTGTGTCTTATCGCATACTGTATCATGAAGAACAGGAGCCGTTCTTATATCTTCAATCGCCTGAGGAACTGTTACATTGGCAATTCTGCTAAGCTCATCAACAAGTTCAAAATCGGTCATTGAATCATATTTCGCCTTGTCAATCGCGTCCATGACACTTCTAGTGAACTTAAAAGGACTTGCGGTTGAAGCTATTACCGTAGGTGTTTTATCGGATGTATCGGAAACATATTTCTTATATACACACGCTGCAACTGCCGTATGTGTATCTATTACATAACCGGTATTCTCATAAATTGATTTGATAACATCCGCCGTCTCTTTCTCGCTGGCATAATTACCATAGAAATCATCAAGCTTCTCTCTCATCTGCGGTGTAATACTATAACGTCCTTCTGCCTTAAGGCTGTCCATAAGCTCTTTATTCTTGGCTGCATCATCGCCTGCGATCATATATATAAGTCTCTCAAGGTTACTTGATATAAGAATATCCATTGACGGGGATGATGTAAGCACAAACTCTCTGTTTCTGTCATATGTTCCTGTTGAGAAGAAATCATAGAGAACCTTATTCTCATTGGATGCACATATAAGCTTATTAACCGGAACACCCATATGCATTGCAAAATAAGCAGCAAGTATGTTACCGAAATTACCGGTCGGAACAACTATATTGATCTTCTCATCCTTTGATATCTCACCGTCTGCGAGAAGTCTGGTATATGCATATACATAATATACGATCTGCGGAACAAGTCTTCCGATATTAATGGAGTTGGCTGATGAGAACTGGTATCCTCCGGCATTAAGCTCTTCATTAAGTTCCTTATCCCCGAACATATTCTTAACGCCTGTCTGGGCATCATCAAAATTACCATGTATTCCTACAACGTATGTATTCTTACCCTTCTGTGTAACCATCTGCTTCTCCTGGATAGGACTTACACCGTTCTTAGGATAGAATACGATGATCTTCGTTCCCTCAACATCTGCAAATCCCGCAAGCGCAGCTTTACCTGTGTCTCCTGATGTTGCAGTGAGTATAACTATATCATTCTTTATATTATTCTTACGGGCACTCGTAATCATGAGATGCGGCAATATGGAAAGTGCCATATCCTTAAATGCTATTGTTGAACCGTGGAACAATTCAAGGAAATAAGCTCCGTCTGCCTTCACAAGCGGTGCTATCTCATCTGTGTCATACTTGGAATCATATGCATTATTGATGCAGGCCTTAAGTTCCTCTTCGGTGAAATCCGTAAGGAAAAGCTTCATAACTTCATAAGCAACCTGTCTGTAATCCATGCCCGATAATTCTTCAAGGCTGACATCAAGTGTCGGTATGCTCTCCGGAACATATAATCCGCCGTCATCCGCAAGTCCTTTAAGAATAGCCTGCGAAGCCGTAACTCTGACATCATCGCTTCTTGTACTTCTGTAATAAAGATCCATCTGTGAGTACCACCTTTTTCATCAAATTCTTAATTGCCTCTATATTACCATAATTCAATATCAAAATACAAGCATCATACACATAAATAATCAAAAAACTCCCATATTCTCCTCAAAAATATTTTAAGGAATACAGGAGTTTTATCTTAATTGATGAAATATACATGACCGCCGTATTCAAAAAGCCTTGTTAATGCCCTTGCATGCCAGCTTCCGGCACCGGCACTCGACTTGGCCGCAAAAAAAGTGGCTCCCTGTGAATAGTCTTCTCCGTAAAGAGCCCTGTCAACAGCCTCAACCGTCGTGCCTGTAACATTTACAGTGTAGAACCTGCCGTCCATAACCGGCTGGAACTGCTGCCCGTTCCCCTGAAAGATCACATCAGTTATTGTATTCGGGAAATCGCTTCTCCTTACTCTGTTGATGATCACATCTGCTACAAGTATTTTGGATTTTATATCTCCGCCGGTAGCTTCTGCCTCAACTATTCTGAGAAAATTATTATAATCATTATCCGTACAAGGCACAACCATTGCCTGTACCGTCTCTGTCTCTGTTTCCGTCTCGGCCTCTGTGGTCTGCGTTTCTTCCTGTGTATTATCGGCCGTTGTCGTCTCTTCAATCGCAGGTGATGCAGACATTACTCGGAATATGTATTCATCCCGTACCTCGACAACCTCTTCAACCGGTTCGCTTATATCATCAATTTCCGCCTCTGCGACAACCTGCGGTTCCGTATTATTGTCGGCCGCTTCGGTAAAACCTTCCGTTGTCACACCAGCAAAAACCATTACCGCAGCAATTACTGCTGACAGTTTTGAATTCATACCGGACATATTTACCTCGCTTTAAAATTTTTGTTTGCTTTCAAAAGCATGTTGCCATTATCTTCCAGCTTTCAATTTGCTGTCAACCAAACCACCGTTTTTTGTTACTTTTTGCCCGGATACCGTTTTCGTAAAATTTTGTTTTTCAAAACCGCATACAATTCAGCTTAATTTAACATATTTTTTGTGCAAGTTGTCGATTTACTTTTGTTTTCAGTGTCTTGAGAATGATTCTTATTTAGTTAATGTTGTCATTCAATTCCCATTTTTACGTGTAAAAAAGTTTAAAAAGTGGGGGTCAGACACCATTTTGGAGCATTTTCGTATGCTTTTTACAGATGTTTAAAGTGTCAAATGTAAGAGATTGAACTTTCTTACATTTTCGGTTATAATAATCCTATCTTATCGGAAAGGAGAATTTATATGACTAATCCCGCAGGTGTATATACAACGAAGCGCAAAGACGGTTCCACATATTACCGTGTAAGTATTACCATAGGCGGCAGGCATATCAGTCTCGGAAGCTATGACGACATAAACACCGCCGGTGCCGTATACACTGAAGCCGGGCGGATCATGAATTCCGAATGCGATATTGATGACTATTCACTGCATAATTTTAATATTCCTTTCCGCAAATATGTTGTTCTTGTAAATTACAGGGATAATAAGATTTATTTCAAGACGCCAGTCTATCTTTCAAAGAATTATTTTACATATTATATAGAAGAAACAGATTTTCTGAAATTCAGTGTTGATGATCTGTTCTATTACACAACGCACTCCATAATGCGTCGCGGCGGCCACCTGTTCGTCGCCGATTACGGCATGCAGGTCAATATTCTTTCGCGTTACGGCATCCGTGAACACTCCGTATGCGGGCGCGACTATTTATTCGCCAACGGAGACCGGACCGACTACCGTTATGGCAATATCATTATCATAAATCCGTATCACGGTGTATTTCATTACATCAAAAACGGCCGCGATTATTATAAAGTCAAAATCCACATAAACGGTGATTATGTCGTCGGCACATATCCGACAGCCGTCGAAGCTGCAATAGCATATAATAAAGCAGCCGATATATTGCACGCCGCAGGATGTACCATTAATTATCCGGAAAATTACCCGGAAAATATATCCGCTATTTCATATGCTTCGATATATAACTCGATACGTATTTCTTCAAAAATAAGGGAATGCCGTTTCTGATAATCAAAACGCGCATTCCCTTTTCTTTTAATACAAGTCACGATACAAATCCGGGCGTCTGTCACTCTTTACCGGAAATCCGGCTCTGTATTCACGCACAGCGCCGATATCAATATCTTCTATTATAATTCCCGGCCTGTCTGACAGAATATCCGTTACATTGCCTTTGGGATTTACAACCATGGAATCTCCGGAATAATACAATTCACCGTCCCGGCCGTATCTGTTGATTCCTATGACATATGACTGGTTCTCAAGCGCCCTTGCTCTTAAAAGCAGCTTCCAGTCATCCCGCCTTGATGCAGGCCAGTTAGCCGCAACAACGATTACTTCTGCTTTATCCGACACTGCCTGAAATATCTCCGGGAAGCGTAAATCATAACATATGAATGTGCTGATCACGGTTCCTCCAAATTCAAATCCGGTTACCGAATCACCTGCAGAGTATTTAAGATTCTCTCCCGCATATGAAAACGGATGTATCTTGGCATAATCACTTATGATTCTGCCGTTCTTGTCCGTCACCACATATCTGTTGGTATATCTGCCGTCCGAATAAGCCGTATATCCAAAACCAATCGATATGCCGTATTGCATCGCAAATTGTGTCATTGTATGCACAGTAACACTATTGCCATATTCCTCGGCAACACTCTCCGGTTCCAGGCCGAATCCCGTCATGCTCATCTCAGGAAACAAGGCAAGCTCAACACCCTTATCGCTGCATTGATGAATATAATCCTCTGCCGCGATAAGGTTGTATCTCGTGTCACCCATTACAATATCTGTCTGACATATACCAACAACCATCTCATTCACCCACTATATCCTGTGATTTGTTATTTGCTCTTATTATTAATATAATTCACAAGACCTTCTGCTGCAATGATTTTCTGCATAAATTCAGGGAATGCCTGTCCCTTGAACTGTGTATTTTTGGTGAGATTATATATCATACCGCTGTCAAAATCCACCTCAATCTCATCTCCGGCCTCAATCCCTTTGGAAGCTTCCGGGCATTCGATGATCGGGAGTCCGATATTGATTGCGTTTCTGTAGAAAATACGTGCAAAAGTCTCTGCTATTACACAGCTTACGCCCGCTGCTTTAATGGCAATCGGTGCATGCTCTCTGGATGAACCGCAGCCGAAGTTCTTATCAGCTACTATTATGTCACCCTTTTTTACATTTTTCACAAAGTCCTTATCAATATCTTCCATACAGTGTGTGGCAAGTTCTGCCGGGTCCGATGAATTAAGATATCTTGCAGGAATGATTACATCCGTATCAACATTATCTCCATATCTGAAAACTTTACCATGTGCTTTCATTACATTACCTCCTCAGGTGAACTGATTTTACCTGTTATTGCACTTGCTGCTGCCACTGCAGGACTTGCAAGATATACCTCTGAATTAACATGTCCCATTCTTCCTACAAAGTTACGGTTGGTTGTTGACACGCATCTTTCGCCTTCAGCCAGAATTCCCATGTATCCTCCAAGGCAAGGTCCGCATGTAGGTGTACTTACCACTGCACCTGCCTCGATAAATATCTTTAAAAGTCCCTCTTCCATTGCCTGAAGATAGATTTTCTGGGTTGCAGGAATTATTATTGTTCTGATTCCTTCTTTAACTTTATGGCCGTCAAGAATCTTCGCAGCAATACGTAAATCATCAAGACGTCCGTTAGTGCAGGATCCGATAACAACCTGGTCTATTGCGATATCACCGACTTCATCAATCGTATGTGTATTCTCCGGAAGGTGCGGGAATGCTACGGTAGGCTTTAATTTATCAAGCTCGATAACGTATTCCTCATCATAAACAGCATCCTCATCAGCTTCGTATATCTTATACTCTTTAACGGAATGCTCCTTCATATACGCAACCGCAAGATCATCAACCGGGAAAATACCATTCTTTCCGCCGGCTTCAATGGCCATATTGGCTATTGTGAATCTGTCATCCATGCTAAGATACTGTATTCCGTCACCCACAAATTCCATTGATTTGTAAAGAGCACCATCAACACCTATCATTCCGATGATATGTAATATAATATCTTTACCGCTGATCCACTTGGCCGGCTTACCGGTAAGTACGAACTTAATTGCCGAAGGAACTTTAAACCAGGCAAGTCCCGTTGCCATTCCTGCTGCCATGTCCGTTGAACCAACACCTGTTGAGAACGCTCCGAGTGCACCGTATGTACATGTGTGTGAATCCGCACCTATTACTACATCGCCTGCAACCGTAAGTCCTTTTTCAGGGAGAAGAGCATGCTCTATTCCCATCTGTCCAACTTCAAAATAATTGGTAATCTTATTTCTCTTGGCAAACTCTCTTACACATTTGCAATGTTCTGCCGATTTAATGTCCTTATTTGGTACAAAATGATCCGGCACAAGTGCTATTTTGTCTTTGTCGAAAACGCCTTCGACTTTCATCTTATCCATCTCGTGAATAGCAACCGGTGATGTAATATCGTTGCCAAGTACAAGATCAAGTCTGGCTTCTATGAGCTGTCCCGCTTCTACTGAATCAAGACCTGCATGAGCAGCCAGAATTTTCTGAGTCATTGTCATTCCCATAGTATAATTTCTCCTAAAATATTATTTATTGAATTTTACCATATTTAGCGATATAATTGAAATACATATTAAACATATTTATTATAACTTTAAGTTATATATAGGAGCGGCCATGAATAATGATAATCTGCCGTTATATACGGCTTTTCTTGCAGTTGTACGTGCCGGAAGCATACTTGAAGCTTCCAGGCAATTATATATAAGCCAGCCGGCTGTCAGCAAGGCAATCCATAAGCTTGAAACTAACCTCGGAACAACTCTTTTCATTCGTTCATCAAGAGGAATCCAGCTTACGGAAAGCGGATATATTTTATATGAGAATATTAAAAACGCATTTGAATATATCGAAGCAGGCGAAAACGGAGTCACCTCGCACAACAGTCCGCAGACCGGTCATATCCGCATCGGTGCCAGCACCACATTATGTAAATATATATTGCTTCCATACCTGGGAAGATACACAATATCGCACCCTCAGATTAATATATCAATTGAATGTCAGTCAAGCAATGACACAATAAATATGCTGCGGGACGGTGCCATTGATATAGGATTAATTGCGGGAACACCGGGTCTATCCGACTTCACATGCCATACACTTGGTAATATTCATGATATTTTTGCGGCATCTCCGGGATACATAGATAACCTTGGTTCCCACAACTCTCTTGCCAATCTTATTTTATTAAACCGTATGAATGCAACAAGACAATTCGTAGACAGTCACATACCGGCAGAATTTCTTGCAGGCAAAAATATACTTGAAGTCGATAACATGAATCTTTTGATTGATTTTGCCAAAGCCGGAATAGGCATAGGATGTATTATTAAAGAATTTGTACGTGATGAACTCGCGTCCGGCTCTTTGATCGAATATAAGAAAGGATTATTAAAACTTCCACGTCGCGAGGTCTGCCTCGCTGTCTGCAAAGGGGCTCCCGTCTCTGTACCGGTCAGGGATTTTCTTGACTTCATAAGCAGCAACCGCGCCAACCCGGAACTTAATATCCTAATTTAATCCATACATGGTACGGCATATCATTTTACCGCTCTCTGTTGTAAAAATCTTATCGTAAGCGGTCCGTACCGTATTAATATCCGCACCATCTTCATACATATTAACGAGGAAATCCGCTTCGACAAGTATCCGGTAATCCACGCCATCCATTCCGGTATATGTATGATGATGTGCCACAAGGTAACATGCTCTCTTTCTGTCTTCCTGGCCGTATCCGCATTCTTTCAACAGAGCATCGGCAGATTCCGGTCCGTATTGCTCCTGCAGCCTGCCGTTATTATATCCAAACAGTTCCTCAGCTTTCTTAATTCCGGTATCATGAACAACCGCCGCCGCTTCAAGGACACGCATTGTATCCCCATCAAGTCCCTCCATTCGCCCGATAAGTGCCGCATAAGCATATACTTTCATAAAATGCTGTATTCGTCTGGCATCACCGCCAAAAAATTCTGTCGTCTTTATAATTAACTCGTCAATCATAAATATCTCCTGTATGATATTTCACGTTTAACTAAAAAACCCCGGCACAAAGCCGGGGTAATAAAATCATGATTAGTTATTGATAAGCTTTCCGCTTTCATCGTTCCAGCTGTAAAGCTTACGAACTTCTGCGCCAACTTTCTCTGATGGGTGCTCTGATGCAAGCTTTCTGAGTGCTCTGAAGTGAGCCTGTCCGCCGGCCGGTGACATATCAAGAAGGAAGTCTTTAGCGAATGTACCATCCTGAATATCAGAAAGGACTTTCTTCATAGCCTTCTTAGTATCTTCTGTGATAATCTTAGGTCCTGTTATATAATCACCATATTCTGCTGTGTTAGAAATAGAATATCTCATTCCTGCAAAACCTGACTGGTAAATAAGGTCAACGATAAGCTTCATCTCATGGATACATTCGAAATAAGCGTTTCTAGGATCATATCCTGCTTCGCAAAGAACTTCGAAACCTGTCTGCATAAGTTTGCAAACACCGCCGCAAAGAACTGCCTGCTCACCAAAGAGGTCTGTCTCTGTCTCTGTTCTGAATGTTGTCTCAAGAACGCCGGCTCTTGCTCCACCGATACCAAGTGCATATGCAAGTGCAAGTTCCTGAGCCTTACCTGTTGCGTTCTGCTCAACAGCTACAAGACAAGGAACACCCTTACCTGCAAGGTACTCGCTTCTTACTGTATGTCCCGGTCCCTTAGGTGCGATCATTGTTACATCAACATCCTTAGGTGGTACAATCTGTCCGAAATGAATTGCAAAACCATGAGCGAACATAAGCATATTACCCGGCTCAAGGTTCGGTTCGATATCTTTCTTATACATTGCTGCCTGCTTCTCATCATTGATAAGAATCATAATAATGTCAGCCTGCTTAGCTGCCTCTGCTGCTGTATATACTTTAAGTCCCTGAGCTTCTGCTTTAGCCCATGACTTACTGCCTTCGTAAAGACCGACGATGACATCGCATCCTGAATCCTTAAGGTTCAATGCATGTGCATGTCCCTGACTTCCGTAGCCGATAATAGCTATCTTCTTTCCTTCAAGTAATGAAAGATTGCAGTCTTCCTGATAGAAAATTTTTGCTGCCATTGTTTTTATCCTCCTGAAAAAAATCATATATTTTGATTGGCATTGCCAATAAAAACCTTATCTCTTTACCGCGCTTCCTCTGCACAATCCCGTAAGTCCTGTTCTGGCTATTCCGAGAATCTCATATCCCGTAAGTAATTCAAGGAATGCATCAAGCTTGGACTTATCTCCTGTAAGTTCGATCATAAGCGAATTCTTGGCAACGTCAACAACATTCGCCCTGAATATGTCTGCTACCGATACCACTTCCGGTCTCTGGATTTCATTGACCGCCACTCTTACAAGAATAAGCTCACGGCACACCGATGTTCCCGGCTCAAGTTCTTCTATCTCTATAACGTCCTCAAGCTTGGAAAGCTGTTTGGTAACCTGTTCAAGTACCGCTTCCTCTCCGTGAACCACAACTGTCACTCTGGTGATATCCGGGTCTTCCGTAACGCCTCCTGTAATACTGTCCATATTATAGCCGCGTCTGCTGAACAGCCCTGCAATCCGGCTGGTAACTCCTGCCCTGTTATGTACAAGCAGTGATAAAACCATCTTTCTCATATTACACCTTCAAAATTCGTATTTTACCAATCCCTTAGGAATTATTGTAGCACATTGAAAACAGTTGTCAATTAATTATTTGTTATTTCAGCCATCTTTGCTTCCGAAAGCCCTTTTTTGTTCTTAAAAAGAACCTTCAGAAGGATAGGAACTATAACCGATGACGTAATTATAAGAAGAATTACAGGTGTGAAATCTTCTGCCGTAATAAGTCCGGCATCCAGACCCTTCTGCGATACGATAAGCGCAACCTCACCTCTCGTCATCATTCCTATTCCGCATATAAGTGATTCTTTCCATGTATGCTTGGTAACTTTGGCTGCAAATCCGCATCCTATGATCTTGCCCACAAGTGCAACTACCACAAAAGCTACCGAGAAGGCTAAAAGACCCCATGTCATTCCTGACACGTCAGTCTTAAGTCCTATGCTTGCGAAGAAAATCGGTCCGAAAAACATATATGAACTGATGTTGACTCTTCTGTCGACATAATTGGAATCGTTAATATTGCAAAGAATTACACCTGCAACATATGCACCTGTAATATCTGCTATTCCGAAATATTTTTCCGCAACATACGCAAGTGCAAAACAAAGAGCAATACTGAATATCGTTATACGTCTCATATGCGGATATCTCTTATCGAGAAATGAGAACAGCTTATAAAGTCCGAATCCCACAACCGCTGCTGCCACGAAGAACAGAAGTGTCTTAAGAAGGATTTCACCAACACCTGTTCCTGTACCTTTGGCTACACCGATTACAACAGTAAGTACTATAATTCCAAGTACATCATCTATAATAGCTGCGCTGACTATCGTTGTTCCGAGCTCCGTCTTGATCTTTCCGAGCTCCTTAAGTGTCTGAACCGTAATTCCTACAGATGTTGCAGTCATAATTACACCGATAAAAAGTGCCTTATAGAATCCCTGGCTTCCGATCGGATCAAATCCGTAGAATACCATTGTGATAAGTGTACCAAGCACCATCGGCACGAGCACGCCCATTGTAGCCATAAGGAGCGCTACCGGACCGGTCTTGATAAGTGTCTTAAGATTCGTGCCGAGTCCTGCCGAAAACATAATAAGCACAACGCCGACTTCCGCAAAAATCTTAATGTATTCGGTATTACTTGCCCATCCTAAAACACACGGTCCGATGAGAAGTCCCGCTATTATCTGTCCGACAACCTGCGGAAGCTTGATCTTACGTGCAATAAGTCCGAACACTTCCGCTACGGCAATAATAATTGCCAGATCCCGCAAATTTTCGTAAATTTCCATAAAATATTACCTACCTTTAATGTTCTCTTAATCATTAATATTTTAGTACATCTTCCCGAAAAATCAAGTAATTTTTAAATATCCCAGTTCCTTTATTTTGTTATACAGCTGAGCACCGAGAAGGCCAAAAAATTTCTCATTGCCATGCACATGATCGTATTGCAGGGCTTTCATATAACTTCCGGGAATTTCGCCATCGGCTGCGTCCCGTGCATCCGTTTCGTCGGTCACCGGAAGTGACAGGATATATTTGCGGAAATCATAGAAATGCTCTTTAAATTCATCCGCAAGCATTTCGTTGACCGCCTCTATTTCAGGCATATATGATTTCGCTATCATTCCTATTACAATATATCTTTGTCCGGCTGTGCGCTGTATCATGGACTTTATGTTGGCAATCACGGCACATACATTGTCCGTGGAAGCGTAATCATTGGTGCCGACCCAGAATATATTGATATCCTGTGAAAAATCATTATGCGACAGCCTGGTGACAAGGCAGCTGCCTTTAGGGATAACCTCCGGTCTGCCGGCATTCTTTCTTGTAAAATATAGCACACCATTGCTGCGGTTCAATGTTCCTTCGCAGTCACCAAGCTTAACAGGATTGACCAGGTCATCCCCGTCGTCTTCCTTTACCTGACAGAGAAGCCTTGTCGGCTGCATAAAGATATCTCCCAATGCTACCGGTACCGATTTCTCATCTTTATCAAAAACCGCATCGGCCATAAGTGTCACTTTCATCGCTCCGATCCGCGATGCTACCGTAAAGCTCGATTCTCCCCCTATTCCGTAATTATTGGTCTTAATTCCCGTAAGTCTTTCCAATACAACAGAATACGGCATGGTATTACCCCATGCCGTTCCTGCCGTAAGACTATCGCCAAAACAATTTATCTGCATATCAGTCTTCCTCTGTCAAATTCTCCTCACCGGATGCCGCAGCCTCGTCTTCCTCAGCCTTAACTTCCCTGTAGTCATCATCCTGTGATTTTCCGTTTTCCGGTTTCTCATCAGGTTTAACCTTTGTCGATAATACTTCCTTGATATCTACGCCTGTAGCACCCTTAAGTCCTTCTGTAATCTGTGATACTGTTGTCATAATATCCTGCACAAGCTTCGACGAGTTGCCATCTCCATACATAACTATACTGTCGACATTGGCAAGCGGTGTTGCCGCATTCTTAATAACTTCCGGAAGCACATTAAAATACATCTCTTTAATGGATGCATCCGTCATCTTGGCCTGGGCAAGCGCCTTTTTCTCAATACCTTCCGCTTCGGCAACCGCTTTGGCACGTATAGCCTCAGCCTCAGCAAGTCCCTTGGCACGTATACCTTCCGCCTCCTGTTCGCGGGCATATTTCTCTGCTTCCGATTTCGCCTTAAGTGCTTCTGCCTCCTGCTCCATCTCGTACTTTCTGGCTTCTGCTTCTTTCTGGCGTTCATAAAGTTCCGCTTCTGCTTTCTGCTGTCTTGCGAACTTCTCCGCTTCCGCTTTCTTCTTAATATCCGCTTCGAGCTGACGCTCCGTTATCTTAACATTACGCTCTTTCAGCTCAATTTCTTTTTCCTGCTTTGCAAGATTGGCATTGGCGGTCGTTATTTCTATTGTTTTACGCTGTTCCTCTTCCTGAATCCTGTAAGCCGCATCGGCCGATGCCTGCTTTACATCCGACTCCTGCTTAAGTTCAGCTTTCTTTATTGCAAGTTCATTCTGTCTTACAGCTATTTCTGTTTCGGAATTAACTTCCGCATCGTTGGCTTCTTTCTTGGCAATTGCCTTGGCCTTGGCTATTTCTTTCTCTGCCTCCGCTCTGGAGATCGCCGCATCCTTCTGGATTTTAACAATATTATCCACACCGAGGTTCTCTATGACACAGCTGTCATCCACGAAATTCTGTACATTAAATGATACTATATCAAGTCCCATCGCCCCAAGATCTGGTTCTGCATTCTGCTTAACCAGCTCTGCAAACTTCTGTCTGTCTGAAACCATCTCCTGAAGCTGCATACGTCCTACAATTTCACGCATATTGCCTTCAAGAACTTCCCTGGCCACTTTAGCTATGTAATCCACAGGTTTATTAAGAAAATTCTGTGCCGCAAGATTGAGTCTGTCAGTCTGGTCACTTATCTTGACATTGACAGCCGCATCAACATTAATATTGATATAATCTGCCGTCGGAACCGCGCTCGATGTCTTCACATCAATGGGAATAAGCTGAAGATTAAGCGAATCCTTCTTTTCAAAAAAAGGAATCTTAATTCCTGCCTTTCCGATAAGTACCTTCGGTTTCTTGCGTAATCCCGAAATAATAAATGCCGTATCCGGCGATGCCTTTACATATCCTGTTGCCAGAATAATCAGGAACAATATAACAACTGCTGCAATCACTCCATAAAAAATATAGTCCATAGTTCTCCTCCTGTGAGTCATTTTCATATATTGTACTATATTTTATGAATTTTGTATACATCATATTATTCAAAGCCAGTCATCAAGGACGTCCTTCAGGCAGTCCAGCTCAACCGGTTTGGCTATATGCCCGTTCATACCTGCCTCCACCGCCATTTTTACATCATTTGAGAATGCCTCCGCGGTCATCGCAATAATCGGAATTTTCTTCAGGTCATCTCTTTGGGCTCTCCTTATCTGCCTTGTCGTCTCATATCCGTCAAGCCCCGGCATCCTTATGTCCATAAAAATAATGCTGTAATAACCTGCGTCCCGTTCTTTAAGTTTTAATATACCGTTTCTTCCGTTCGATGCGACTTCCACATCCAGCCCCACTTCCGTCAAAAGTTCTTTCATTACCTCCGCATTAAACTCATTATCTTCAACCAGCAATACTTTCCTGCCACTGTAATCGAGTTTCTTATATGCCTCTATTTTCATTGTCTGGGCATGGGCATCGCAATCGTTATCAGATGCCACCCTGAATTTTAATTTTATCCTGAACGTTGTTCCCTTTCCTATATCACTTTCGACTTCAATATCGCCGTTCATCATTCTGGCAATATTTCTGGAAATCATCATTCCAAGTCCGCAGCCTTCTATTCCCTGCGTAACCTGATTGCCGGCTCTGGAAAAAGGCTCAAAAATCTTATTGACAAAATCGCTTTCCATTCCTATTCCATTATCTTTAATCACAATATGATATTCTGCGACCCCGCTTATACCGGATTCTTTCTCCGCCATATTAAAATCAACACTTCCGGTAGAAGGAGTAAACTTAAATGCATTCCCCAACAGATTTACCAATATCCGTTGAAACCTGTGCTCGTCACCGACTACCTTAGTATGTTTTATGCATATATCACCGGTATGTAATGATGCTCTTTGTTTCTCCCTCTCACCTTCAAACATCATTATTACCTCATTAACGGCATCCGTAATATTAAATTCATCTTCTATGAGTGACATATGTCCGCTTTCTATCTTGGAAATATCAAGAACTTCATTGATAAGACCCAGAAGGTGTCTTCCGGCTATAGTTATTTTATTAAGATATTCATTTACCCGTTCCGCATCATTGATATGCAGTTTTGCAATCGCTGTCATACCGATAATTGAATTCATAGGCGTTCTTATATCATGGGATACTCTTGACAAAAACTCTCTCTTGGCTTTATTCGCTTCATATGCTCTCTTGGCTTCATGCTCAAGCCTTTTTTTCTGTATTTCTTCCTGCCTTACAAAGACATCAATACTCCTTATAGTCATCGTTACAGTTTTTACGATACCTTGCCCGCTTTCGGCCGGCATCACAGACACAAGACACCATTCATAGGTCCCTTTATGTGACTTTCTTCTGTATCTGCATTCAACGCACTCACTGGAATCCAGCTTATGTTTTATATTGTTTATGTCAAGATTTCTGACTACAATATCTCGGCATGCCGGATCTATTGTCCCATCTTCAAGTTTCTCAACAACCTTATCCGAGAATTTGTCCATTGTGCCGGAGGTATTGCACGTCGGATATATCATTGCATACTCGTCCGTATCCAGCACAATATAATATATTGCTATATATGCATGTACCATGCTTTTCAACACTTTTCCGTTAATATAATCCCAATCTATTACTGTCCGCCCTTCTTCTCCTGCTTCATCCCGCACCAAATTCTCCATTATAAGATTTTCCTCCATTAAATAACGCCGTGCCATATACAAGCACATCTCGAACCATATGAAACATAATATATTATATTATTATTACACAATATTTCGCAAGTCATCATTCATCTACATATGTTTTCACGTTTCGACAAAAAATGACACAAAACAAAATCCCGGATGAACGGGAGGGATCATCCGGGAAAATGTTTTGATATTATTTTTGGTTGAATGAATTTGGCTTTGTTAAAAATCTGTATTTATATTAGTTGAAAAGTGCTACCCAATAGTAATCACCATATGAATCCTGAGCAACTCCGATACCGACTTTAGTATAACTTCCTGAAAGAAGAAGTGCGTTGTGAGATGAAGATGTTTTCCACTGAGCGATAATCTCTGAAGGAGATGCCTGCCATCTTCCGAAGTTCTCACCGAAGTTACCACCGATACCATACTCTGAAGCAATTGTGCTTGCCTTGGTGAAATTAGGTCTGATATGTCTCTTAGCTCCACCCTCCATAGCTGTCATGTTCCAATCAGCATAAGCGCTTTCTGCTGCTCTGTGCATAGCTGCTATTGAGAGTGTGTCGTTAACGGTAAGTTTTGCAAGTCCGTTAGCTGTTCTGTATTCATTAATAAGGTTAACAACTTCTGCTGCCTGTGCTGCATATGTTGTCTTGTTAGCCTTAGCTGCCGCCTTAGCTTCGCTGTCTGAAAGTGTTGCAACTTTGACTGAAGCCTTAGCTTCTTCGAGTGATGCATAGTTATGTGCATTTCCTTCTGCATCCTTATAAACAACATCTGTAAGTGTTGTCTGTGCTGCAGGTGCCACTGTCTGTGGTTCAGTCTTAACAACTGCCGGCTGTGCTGCAGGTGCTGATGTCTGTGGCTGTGCTGCCTTAACTGCAGGTGCTGTCTGTGGCTCTGTTGCCCTAACTGTAGCCGGTTCTGTCTGTGGCTCTGTTGCTTCTTCTGTAACAACTTCCTTAACTGTCTCTTTAACCGTTTCCTTAACAGTCTCTTTAACTGTCTCGTTCTTAGATTCCTCAACAGTCTTAACTGTTGTAGCAACTTCTGTTTCCTTAACTGAAGTCTCTTCTGTATAATCTACGGCAACAGCTTTATATTCGCTGCTTCCTGCTACTGTTCTTGTCTCAAAGAAATATACTACTGCAAGTACAGCGAATGATGCTGTAGCTGCGATTCCGAATAATTTAACTGCTTTCAAAAACTTCTTCATAAAAAAATTCCTCCCTATAATCTAAACTAATGAGCTTTGACTAAAAAGAGGATTCATTCTCTGCAACCGGCTGCCATGCTCTCCCAAGCTTAAGGCCCTTGGCTTTGCGTCCTTACCTTTCGATAAGTTTGCCCATTGTTTAGTTATGAAAAAAGCACCCGTTCACCGGATGCTGTAAATATCTTACGATAGCAACCGGCTGCCACACCATATAAGGTAGAGGCCCTTGGCTTTGCGTCCTTATCTTTCGATAAGTTTGCCTAAATATTATCAAAAATTCAACCAAAATCGATAAAGCATTTCTTTATCTAGGAACAGTATATCAGATATATGAGAGAATGCAATAGTTTTTTCAAAAAATATTGTATTTTATTCAGTACAATTCTTATTCTTAACAACCGATATAACTTCGTCCCAATGTTCAAGAACATATCTGCCTATAATCGGGTCATACATCTTACCGAGATTCTTCTCTATCTCTGAATAACAATAATCGAAATCATGTGCTTTACGGTAACTTCTGGTGGAAGTCATCGCATCTATAGAATCGCATATAGCAATTATCCTTGCACCGACAGATATCTCCGTTCCCGCATAACCATTGGGATATCCGTGGCCGTCATATCTCTCATGATGACATAATACTATATTCTTAAGTTCACTCAGGTGATGTGATTTGCTTAGAATATCCGCTCCTATCTGCGGATGTTTCTTAATGCATTCCCACTCTTCATCCGTAAGCTTTCCTTCTTTATTAAGTACAGCATCCGGAACGCCTATTTTACCTATATCATGTAAGTGGGCTGCTATGTGTATTTTCTGTATATCTTCCTTCTTAAGTCCCATGAGCTCGCATACCTTCATCGCCATGTCACTGACGCGCTTTGAATGCCCTGCCGTATATGGATCTTTGGCATCAAGTGCACATGTAATGCACTCTATCACTTCATGGTAATCTATCTGTGTATCGCAATATTCGCAACTGTCCATCCGTACAACTCCTTTTGAAACTGTACTTCAATTATAACATTATGCCGGAATTTATGCACTTTATTTTTTCTCAATAAGCTTACAGACCAAGCACCGCAAAGTATTTCTTTTTTCTGTAGCTTATAATATATACATCTATAAAATCACCGCACTTAAAATTTTCGTATGAATTCCGCACTTCTGTATATACATCACCAAACTGGAGCAGATACGTCTTCTCCCTCCCGTCTTCAGCCAGATATACATAAATCCACTTATCCTGTATCGGGAATCTATACACACACGTTTCTCCGTTCTGCACTGCCACTTTGAATCGATTGCGATAGAAAATATAAAAAACTTCGGGGCACCATATCACCAATTCAATGATCATCGAAATCTGCAGACCTGAAATAAAATCTGCCGATGCAAATATGCATGTTGTCATGACCGCAATGCTCACCGTCACGGCAATGACCAGTAAAACCGAATAGTATGTTTTGTATCCTGTGCTTATTTTACGGTCTGTTTCAATCAGTTTTCTTTTTGTATCATCTGACACATCACTGTTTACAAGACATCCCTTACCAATATCCAATGAATCCTTGCGAATTTCTTTTGCATATCTGATTACGGGTCTGTCAATCTGTTCGAGCCCTTTATCCTGCCAGCTCACACATTCTATATCCATATGCTGTACCTCCTTATTTATTGTATAAATTATATCTATACAATATAGAAAGTACTATCATACCGGCGTAAAGATAATGTAAAATAATTTTATGTTATATCATTTACAAATACATAATATACATCACCGTATATTTCCGTATGTACAAAACGTCCGTAATCAAGGACATTCCTGACCGTTCCGTCTTTGCATACAATTCTGTATTTAACACGGTCTATGTCTTTTTCCTGTTTAATCTGATTCGATATATCACACTCTACGAGTCTGAGATCATCCGGATGGACCATCCCCCTGAAAGAATTACCCGTGAGTTCTATAAATTCTGCGTCATCACGGCATCCGAACAAATTGACAAGTTCGTGGTTAAATGTGATCAGCTGTTCATCGCCGTCTGCATGGTATATGAAAAATCCACCCGGCAAAAGTTCGGAAACAGATTCAATCTTTCTTAATGTTTCTTCCGTATCCACCATTGTCTGCCGTCTTCTTTCATGCATCTTATCTTTATAATAACGGCTTTTATTCATATACATTATCTCATCGGCAGCCGATACCGCTTTTTCGAAATTCACTGAATGATCAAGCCATATTTTTCCGAACGATGCCGGATTCGCACCATTCCATAATTCGGAAAGTTTATCCGCTTTAGTATTAAACTCTTTTTCACATGTATCATAAGACAGAACCACAAACTCATCACCGCCGAATCTGTATCTTTCGGCTTTCGGAAAAATATCCGTTATGTTTCCGGCCACCGAAGCGATAAGCTCATCGCCGGCTTCATGTCCGAAACTGTCATTCACCTCTTTCAGGCCGTTCACGTCTGCGAATATCACTCCGACCGGTTTATTCTGTCTGTCTTTATCATTTTCTATTGCATCAATGTCATTATAATACGCCTTCCGGTTCTTAAATCCCGTAAGTGCATCCAATTCAAGATCCGATATTATACCGTTGCATTCCCTTAAATATATTGTATTTTCAACGCGCAGACGTACTATTAACGGGTCGTAAGGCTTCACTATAAAATCCTTTGCGCCGAGTTCGAGACATTTTTTCTCATCCTCAACACTGTTGAGGATTGTAGTAACGATCACGGGGATTTTGCAATATACAGAGTCGTCTCCGACATATTTCAGGAATTCAAAACCGTTCATGACCGGCATCTGTATATCTAAAAGTATTGCGGATATGCATTTGAGATTCTTTCTTAGTATTTCAATTCCATCACGTCCGTTTTCCGCTATAAATATGTTATATTCATCCTGCAGAATTGCTGCAAGCATATTTCTGTTGATTTCATTGTCTTCTATTATAAGAAGTGATTTCTTTTCCACGTAATTCCTCCGCGCCGTCATTCTGTCATAAATTAAAAGTATAATATATCCGCATATAAAATATGAGGACAAATCATGTATTAAATCACACGATTTGTCCCCAAAATATTATTTTAATGATATTCTTAGAACTTGCCTGCTGTTGCTGCTTCCTCGATTGAAACTGCAACTGCAACTGTCATACCAACCATTGGGTTGTTACCTGCACCGATGAGACCCATCATCTCAACGTGTGCCGGAACTGATGAGGAACCTGCGAACTGTGCATCTGAATGCATACGTCCGAGTGTATCTGTCATACCGTATGAAGCAGGACCTGCTGCCATGTTATCCGGATGAAGTGTTCTACCTGTACCACCGCCTGATGCTACTGAGAAATACTTCTTGCCGGCTTCAAGTCTTTCTTTCTTATATGTACCTGCAACAGGATGCTGGAATCTTGTAGGGTTGGTTGAGTTACCTGTGATAGATACGTCAACGTTCTCCTTCCACATGATTGCAACGCCTTCAGGAACTGAGTTAGCGCCATAGCAATTAACTTTGGCACGAAGACCCTCTGAATATGCTTTTCTTGAAATCTCTTTAACTGTGTTGGTGTATGGATCATATTCTGTCTCTACGAATGTGAATCCGTTGATTCTTGAAATGATCTTAGCTGCGTCTTTACCGAGACCGTTAAGGATAACTCTTAATGGTTTCTGACGTACTTTGTTAGCCTTCTCTGCGATACCGATAGCACCCTCAGCGGCTGCGAATGACTCATGTCCTGCGAGGAATGCGAAGCACTCTGTATCCTCTTCAAGGAGCATCTTGCCAAGGTTACCGTGTCCAAGACCAACCTTACGTGTATCAGCAACTGAACCAGGAATACAGAATGACTGAAGTCCCTCTCCGATAGCTGCTGCTGCGTCTGCTGCCTTTCTGCAGTTCTTCTTGATAGCGATTGCAGCGCCTACGATGTAAGCCCAGCAAGCGTTCTCGAAACAGATAGGCTGGATTTTCTTAATCTGATTGTATACATCAAGTCCGGCATCTTTAGTGATCTTCTCTGCCTCTTCGATTGAGGAGATACCGTAGCTGTTAAGTACAGCGTTAATCTGGTTAATTCTTCTTTCATATGATTCAAATAAAGCCATTATCGTTACCTCCTATTCTTCTCTCGGATCAATAATCTTAACTGCGTCGTCTACGCGGCCGTACTGACCCTTAGCTTTTTCCCATGCTGTGTTAGGATCGTCACCCTTCTTAACGAAGTCTGTGAACTTTCCGAGTGATACGAACTGGTATCCGATGATCTCGTTATCAGCATCAAGTGCGATACCTGTAACATATCCTTCAGCCATCTCAAGGTAACG
The DNA here is from genome assembly GCA_945928575.1 of uncultured Butyrivibrio sp. Classification (GTDB taxonomy): domain Bacteria; phylum Bacillota; class Clostridia; order Lachnospirales; family Lachnospiraceae; genus Eshraghiella. The sequence goes on along the minus strand of CAMENP010000003.1, from coordinate 43,202 downwards.
AGGACCTTTCTCAAGTGTACCATACATAGTACCAACCTGTGAACGAAGTCCCTTTCCAAGGTCTTCAAGTCCTGCTCCGATTGCAAGTCCGTCCTCAGAGAATGCACTCTGGGTTCTTCCGTAGATAATCTGGAGAGCAAGCTCTCTCATAGCTGTATTGATAGCATCACATACAAGGTCAGTGTTCATAGCTTCAAGAACTGTAAGTCCCGGAAGAATCTCTGCTGCCATAGCTGCAGAATGTGTCATACCTGAGCATCCGATTGTCTCAACGAGTGCTTCCTGGATAACACCATTCTTAACATTGAGTGAAAGCTTGCAGGCACCCTGCTGTGGTGCACACCAGCCTACACCGTGTGTGAAGCCTGAAATGTCTTTAATTTCTTTGTACTGTACCCAGTTGCCTTCTGTAGGACATGGAGCTGCGCCATGATGTACGCCCTGAGCTACCGGACACATGTTCTGAATTTCCTGTGTGTAAATCATTATAGAACTCCTTTCGATTATATAAAATCACCTTTGCGGCTCGTGATTTAATTCCGCAATTACAGATATTTTCGCATATTATGACAAAAAATTCAAGTCCAAATCCCGAATAAGTTCATCATAATCAAATTTTTTTAATATAATCGTATTGCCGTCGTCCGTGAATGTGTTGTCCCGGCAGTCTATATGCGATATTTCGAGCTTGCCGTCTTTCAGCCTGATACGCCCTTCAAGGTATGTATCTCCCGCGCTGTCCAAAATATCAACAAAACAGCCCGGTCTGACCTTATAATCATATCTGATAAAATCGCCTGCGCTTCTTAAGTATGCTGACACATCTGCCGTGCCGTCGCTTACCAGATAGATGCTGCCGTCGTCATTTTTCCATATCGCACGCTCCGCTCCCGGTCCGTTATCCAGGACATCATTATACCGGCTCTGCCTTATATTGCTGTTTATCGCAAGTCCGGCCGTAATTCCGACCGCAGCAAGCAGTATAATGATTAACGGAGCCGCAATTAAAATTTTGGTTCTTAACCTCATGATTAATCAACCCTCCTTCCACTAAATTCCGTAAAATACGAATTCCACTCCTTGTATGTGCTCACCTGATATGGTAAATTCGTCGTGGACAGGTGCGCCCCAGCTGTCATCTCCGCCCACGCCTCTTGTGGCACCGAGCACTTCAATGTACGTCAGACGCCTTGGCGGCAGATAATTTATCTTGTATGCCGACTGAATCTCGGCTCCGCTGTGTGCAAGCACCTTAAGGTCAAACGGCGCTTCTGCTTTTTCTATGCGGATACCGTGCTTGTCTGCATTGGTAATTTTAGCATATCTTACATCACACCTTAAACCACATTCCTGTGGGTTCAGATATGGTGTCAGATTATCGTCCGTTTTGAATTTATGAATGCCGAGTCTGGCTCCTTTATCACGGTCGTGATAATTTTCTTCCGGTCCTCTTCCGTAGAATTCAACATTATCAAATTCCTTACCGCAGGCAATGACCATTCCGAACTGCGGCATATCCGGGACCCCTGCGGCTCCTGTATATTCCGCTTTAACGGTTATTTTTGCATCCGGTGTCATAGTATATCGTACGACACATTCGGTTTCGGGATATGTGCGGAGTTTATATGTGTAAGTAAGTATAACTTTCATAATCTTACGCGCATACTCGCGTCCCTTAAGCCCTGTTCCGTAAAGCTCATCGCCCTCAGGCACAATAAATTCATCGCAGCAGACTGTTCCGTCAAGAGTCCTGCCGTCAATAAGTTCGTATTCCACTTTCCATGATGCACGGCCCGGATACTGGGTCACGCCGGCCCATACCGATGAAGCCGCATCAAAGCCGTTACCTTTGTCATTGTCGGTCACAGGCCGCCAGAAAGTAAGCTGCGGCACTTTATCGATAAGTTCAAGGCCTTTTCTTCTATATGATATGAGTCCGCCTTCCCATCTGGAAAAAACAGCATGAACTCCGGCGGTCTTCACACCAATGCAGCTGTTACCCATGATAACATCATCAAACATTGCCGGTGCATCCGTATCGGCCGCATCACCGGTTACGATTACAGGCTCGCTCTGTCCCCATGCCACAACGTCACCGACCGGTGCCCATTTGCGGAATGCCATAAGCACTGCACGTACTTCTTTGACATATTCGCCCGGCTCTGTCATATCCGGATATTTGACAGGCTCCATATAGACGGACTGCGGTTTTACATCGCATCCGAATGTGACCGCCCATATTGCCTTGCCATCCTTAAGGACACGCACCTCAAATATATACGGAGTGGTATCCTCAAAAAGATTGTTATTTTCTATTACAACACCTTCATCAGTAGGATAAAGCCTGATTCCGGCATATAATTTCTTAACTTCCTGGGCCTTAGGCGATAACTTTCTGTCCGCAAACACAATACCGTTGCCGCAGAAAAAACCGTCATTCGGTCTGTCACCGTAATCACCGCCGACCATAAATTCGCCGTCCTTAAGAAGAGCCTGGTCGGCGTAATCCCAGATAAATCCGCCCTGATACTGTGGATATCTGTCTTCAAGCTCGGTATATTTGAACATTCCTCCGCATGAATTACCCATTGCATGTGTGTACTCACAGCTTATGTATGGTTTATCCGGAGCCGAGTCAAGATACTCCGCTATTTCATGCGGTTTGGCATACATCCTGCTTTCCATGTCGCTGATGTCTGAAAATTCACGGTTGTGGAAGCATCCTTCATAATGAACAAGTCTCCAAGGGTCGCGTAACCTGAAAAATTCAGCCATTTTTCGTATATCTTCTCCGGCATGAGACTCATTGCCACATGACCAGATTACGACACTCGGATGGTTTTTGTCACGCTCAAGCATTGACTGCGCGCGGTCAAGAACGGCGCCAAGCCATTCTTTTTTATTATCCGGCACACGGTACGGCGGTTCACTGCCGGTATCGATATATACGCAGCCGTGCGTCTCAAGATTGGTCTCATCGATAAGGTAGATTCCGTATTTGTCACAAAGGTAGTACCAATATGAATTGTTCGGATAATGACTTGCCCTTACCGCATTTATATTGAGTGACTTGATAATGCAGGCATCTTTTTCCATCTCTTCGCGGGTAATACATCTGCCGTTTACCGCTGAGAATTCATGTCTGTTGACGCCCTTGAAAACAATACGCTTTCCATTTATAAGCATCAGGCCGTCCTTCATCTCCATGGTCCTGAAGCCGATATGCTGCGGTATATTTTCGACTAACCGGCCTTCTTCGTCATATATCAGAAGCTTAAGATTATAGAGATTCGGAATCTCCGCGCTCCACTTTCTGACATCTTTGATGACGCAGTTTATTTCGGTATCCGCTTTGACCGGAATGTCTGATTCTCCTGCCACGCGTTTACCTTCTTCATCGGTTATCTCATAATCGATATGTCCTTTTAAACTGCCTGTGATTGCAAGCTCCGCCTTAAAAACGCCGTCCGTATACTGCTCGTCAAGCCCTGCATGCACAAAAATATCCTGCACATGAGTCTTTGGAACGGCATAGAGATACACATCCCTGAATATACCGGAAAATCTCCAGAAATCCTGATCTTCAAGCCAGCTTGCGCTGCTTCTTTTGTGAACACGGATTGCAAGTTTGTTATTGGTGTCACGAATATAATCCGTGATATCAAACTCTGACGGTGTGAAACTGTCCTCCGAGTATCCGACAAACTGTCCGTTTATCCACAGATAAAAAGCATTCTCCACGCCCTGGAATGATATAAAAGTTCTTTTTCCCGCAAGTTCCGGGTTAATGTCAAAATATCTGACATAACAGCCAACCGGCGCGTCCTCCCGCGGAATATGCGGCGGTCTTAAATCCTCCGAACCTTCCCACGGATACATTGTATTGATATACTGGCATCTGCCAAAGCCCTGAAGCTCCATATGTCCCGGAACCTTAATATCATCATACAATGTGGCATCACGGTCTTCTTTATAAAATTCCCTGTCGGATGCATCAAGATTAGCTGCATAGTTGATTTTCCATGTTCCGTTAAGGCTCTGGCGAAGCGGCATTTCATCTCCGTACACAGCGTCCTTATCTTCATAATACATATGGTCCGAATGTGCATCCAGCCTGTTCACCCGGAAAACCTCCGGATTGGAAAGCCATCCTTCGTCCGCCTCGGTTACTTTATTTAATGTCTGTGACATCATATCCCTCCGCTTCAATTGTCTTTTTGAGTACATCATCATCAATCTGTGCATTAAGCTCAACTACTGCCTGTCCTGCCTCATGGTCTGCCTTAGCCGATGTTACCTGCGGAAGGTTCTCAAGTGCTTTTACCACTCTCGCCTCACAATGTCCGCACATCATACCCTTTACGCCTATTGTTTTTGTCATTTTAATTTCCTCACTTTCACCATTATTATAATCATTGATTTCAATGTTATTATGTGATACCATGTCACGTTTCGCATCATGTATCTTTACAAAGTTAAGCCTGAGTGCATTGGATACCACGCAGAAACTCGAAAGGCTCATCGCTGCCGCCGCAAACATAGGATTGAGCTTGAGTCCGAACAATCCGGCTGCAAGCGGTATTCCAATCATGTTGTATATAAATGCCCAGAAAAGATTCTCATGTATATTTCTGAGCACCTTACGGCTGAGCGCTATCGCTGCCGGCACATCCGTCAGCCTGCTTTTCATAAGAACGACATCTGCCGCATCGATTGCTACATCGGTTCCTGCTCCGATCGCAATTCCCACATCTGCCCTTGTGAGTGCGACGGCGTCATTGATTCCGTCACCTACCATTGCTGTGCGGCCTTTTTCAAGGTAATGTCTTACAACTGCTTCCTTGCCATCCGGAAGAACTCCTGCTATGACTTTGTCAACACCTGCCTGTCTGCCGATTGCATTTGCGGTTCGCTCATTATCACCCGTAAGCATTATTACTTTTATTCCCATATGCTTAAGGCGCTTTATGGCATCACGGCTTTCATCCTTTAAGACATCCGCTACCGCAATTATACCATACATTCTGCCGTCCTGTGCAAAATAAAGCGGTGTTTTGCCTTCGTTTGAAAGTTTTTCTGCTGTCCTGACAAGTGCATCATCTATATCTGTGTATTTTATAACATAATCATAATTCCCGGCATATGCTTTTGCTCCGTTGTATCCGGCATTGATTCCGCTGCCGCTCTCGGTATGATAATCCGTTACCGGATCAAGCGTAATAGTGTTCTGTTCGGCATATCCGACCACTGCCTTGGCAAGCGGATGCTCGCTTTTGGCTTCAAGTGCATACGCCAGCCTTACAAGCTGTCCGTCAGTTATTCCGTCCGCCGCGATTATATCCGTAACTACAGGCTCTCCCTTGGTTATCGTTCCTGTTTTATCCAGGAGAACTATCTGTGTTCTTCCTGCTGCTTCAAGTGATGCCGCAGTCTTAAATAAAATACCGTTTCTCGCTCCGGTTCCGTTGCCTACCATAATAGCCACAGGTGTTGCAAGGCCGAGCGCACATGGACAGCTTATTACGAGAACCGATATTCCGTGCGCCAGGGCATTTCCTATACCGCCGCCGATTATAAGCCACACTATTGTAGTAACTATCGCAATTCCCATTACAACCGGTACAAAAAATCCCGATACTTTATCCGCGGTTTTGGCTATCGGTGCTTTCGTCGATGCCGCATCACTTACCATCTTAATAATCTGTGACAATGTAGTATCTTCACCGACTCTTGATGCCTTACATTTAAGATAGCCGGATTTAAGTATTGTGGCGCCTGATACCTTGCTGTCCGTCGATTTGTCTACCGGTATGCTTTCTCCGGTAAGCGCTGCCTCATCAACCGCTCCGCTTCCTTCGGTTACGATACCGTCTACCGGTATACTTTCTCCTGCTTTTACTACAAAAATATCATTTACGACAACCTCTTCGATTCCTACGGTAACCTCGCGTCCGTCCCTTATGACGCATGCTGTTTTCGGTGCAAGGTTCATAAGACTTTTAAGGGCATCCGTCGTCTTTCCCTTGGAATGTGCCTCCAATGTCTTACCGACTGTTATAAGCGCCAGTATCATCGCCGCAGATTCAAAATAGAACTCATGCATATACATATGTTCTTTCATGGTCTCGCCCATGTCTGCCGCATATCCCATCATATAGAGTGCATATGTGCTGTAAATAAATGCTGCACCTGAGCCCAGTGCAACCAGCGTATCCATATTAGGGGCGCCCCTTAAGAGTCCTTTGAATCCGTTCACAAAGAATTTTCTGTTTATTATCATAATGGCTATTGTAAAAAGAAGTTCCGTTATTCCTATTACAACATGGCTTTCTCCCATCTTGCCCGGGAGCGGCCAGTTCCACATCACATGTCCCATTGACACATACATAAGCGGAATAAGAAGAACTATTGAGCTTATAAGCCTTCGTATCATGCCTTCTGTTTCTTTATGTGAATTGTCCTCCGGCTCAACTTTGGCTCCTTTTAATGAAGCACCATAGCCCGCTTTCTCAACTGCTTCTATTACTGATCGGGCATCCGCTGTTCCTTCGACGGACATTGAATTGGTAAGTAAGCTTACCGATACGGAACTTACTCCTTCAACTGCCGAGACTGCTTTTTCCACATGTGAACTGCACGCGGCACAGCTCATTCCGGTAACGTTATATTGTTTCATTCTGATTCCTCCTTACTGTTATTATGCCAGGTGCCCATTCCGCACCTGTACATTCATTATAACTATTTCATAAAACGGTTCACTGTTTCGATGAGTTCATCTACCACTGCTTCATCGCCGTTCTTAATGTCATTGACCACGCATGTCCTTATATGACTGTCAAGCAGCATGCGTGAAAAGCTGTTCAATGCCGCACTTATCGCTGATACCTGTGTAAGGATATCCACGCAGTATGCATTATTATCAAGCATTCCTTTAACACCTCTTACCTGACCTTCTATCCTGTTAAGGCGGCTTACAAGCGCCTTATATTCCTTATCTGTGCGGTTCTTGGTCCTTGCACAGTTATTACATTTATCACAATCCATATTCTGTCTCCTTTTGGAATTTTTATTCTGAGGATATAGTATACCCCCCGTTGGGTATATTGTCAATAGAAATTTATGTTAATGAGAAATTCTTTGAATTTGCTTTGCCGGAAATACGGTTTCGGCAGTGGGGTTTCTGATTTACGAATTTTTGCTCGTAGCCCGGGGCTCTCCGCGGCAGTGGATTTTCCGATTTACGAATTTTTGCTCGTAGCACGATGCCCTCCGCAGCAGTGGGTTTCCCGATTTACGAATTTTTGCTCGTAGCCATGGACCGGCTACGGCAGTGGGGTTTCCGATTTACGAATTTTTGCTCGTAGCCCGGGAGCCGCTACGGCAGTGGATTTTCCGATTTTTAGATTTTTGCTCGTAGCACGGGGCTCTCCGCGGCAGTGGATTTTCCGATTTTTAGATTTTTGCTCGTAGCCACTGGCCGGTTGTGGCAGTGGATTTTCTGCTTTGGGGATTTCTGCTCGTAGCCGCTGGCCGGCTGCAGCAGTGGATTTTCTGCTTTGGGGATTTCTGCTCGTAGCCATGGACCGGATATGGCAGTGGATTTTCTGCTTTGGGGATTTTTGCTCGTAGCCCGGGGGCCGCTTCGGCAGTGGATTTTCCGATTTTTAGATTTTCGCTCGTAGCCATGGACCGGATATGACAGTGGATTTTCCGATTTTTAGATTTTTGCTCGTAGCCGCTGGCCGGCTGTGGCAGTGGATTTTCTGCTTTACGAATTTTCGCTCGTAGCCTCGTAGCCGGAATCCCATCAATACACGCAAAAAATGCGGAGACGCCATTCCACACCGGGAATCCATCTCCGCGAATATCTATTTCTGTGTTAGGTTTTTAACGGCGCGCTCTATGCGGCCAAGTGCCTCTTTAAGCGTGGCGCGCGGGCACGCAACGTTGATTCGTTCAAAACCGATGCCTGTCTTGCCAAAAATGCTTCCGCTGTCAAGCCAGAGACCGGCCTCATCCACTATCAGATGTTCCTCTTCTGCCGGCGAAAGACCGAGATCCCTGAAATCCAGCCATACCAGATATGTACCTTCATGGTCACCCATATGAACTCCGGGTATGTTTTTATCTACATACTCACGCGTATAATCTATGTTGGCTTTAATATATTTTAATACAGCTTCATACCATTCGCCACCATGCGCATATGCCGCCTCGCACGCCACAAGGCCCATAATCCCAAGCTGGCTGTATCCTGCTGCATCAAGCTCCCTCTTGAATTTGCGTCTGAGACTGTCATCCGGTATGAAAAGATTGGATATCTGCAGTCCGGCAAGATTGAATGTCTTGCTCGGCGCGGTGCAGGTAATTGTTATGTCTGCGTATTCCTTCTTGAGTGAAGCCAATACATAATGTTCGCCTTTGAACACGAAATCCGAATGAATCTCATCACTTACGATAATTACATTATGTTTCACACAGATATCTCCGACTGCTTCAAGCTCGCTGCGAGTCCACACGCGGCCGACCGGATTATGAGGACTGCACAGAAAAAAGAGATGAATGTTGTTTTCTGTGATTTTTTTCTCAAAATCATCTGTGTCCATAACGTAGCGGCCATCATCAAGGCGCACCAGGTCATTGCTCACTGCCACACGACCATTGTCCTCGATAACCTCCTTGAACGGGTAATATACGGGCGACTGGATAAGAACAGAATCTCCCTTGGCGGTGTATGCTTTTACTGCCATTGCCAGAGCAAAAACAATGCCCGGAGTCTTAACAAGCCATTTTCTCTCGACATCATAATTATGTCTGGAGTGCATCCATGAAGCCAGTGCATTAAAATAGTCATCCTTTATCTCGCTGTAACCGTAAATTCCATGATTTACCACATCCGCCAGAGCGGCCTGGATGTATGATGAAGTCTTAAAATCCATGTCCGCAACCCATAGCGGCAATATGTCCGCCGGTTTGCCGCGTTCCACGGCGAAATCGTATTTAAGGCAGTTTGTGCCTCTTCTGTCAATAACTGTATCAAAATCAAGATTTTTCTCTGACATTATATCTCCTCCTTTGCCTCGGCAAATGCGCGTTCAAGATCTGCAATAAGGTCGCGCGAACTCTCTATGCCCACCGAAAGTCTTAACGTGCAATCCGTAATACCGTTTGCCTCACGAATATCTTCAGGAACATCCGCGTGCGTCTGTGTGACCGGATATGTTATAAGAGTCTCTACGCCGCCGAGGCTTTCGGCAAATCTGATAATATGTACTTTTTCTAAAATTTTGTATGCCAATGCCTTTGATGTAACTTTGAATGTTACCATTGCGCCAAAACCACGGCTCTGTTTCTTCATTATCTCATGACCGGGATGAGATTCCAGACCCGGATATATAACCTCTGTCACATCATCATTTGCAAGAAGCCAGTCAACAATCTTCGCGGCATTTTCCTGCGCACGGTCCATTCTGAGTGCAAGAGTCTTTATTCCTCTTATGATAAGCCAGCTGTCAAATGGTGCAAGCCCTGCGCCCGTTGTCTTTATGTTGAATCTGAACTTCTCACTTAATTCCGCATCGGCAACAACAATAAATCCCGCTATGGTGTCATTGTGGCCTCCAAGGTATTTGGTTCCGCTGTGAACTACAATGTCCGCACCCAGGTCTATCGGATTCTGAAGATACGGTGACAAAAAGGTATTATCTACAATAAGCAGCAGTCCATGGGCCTTAGCTATCGCCGATATTTCGGCAATGTCCGATACATTCATCATAGGATTGGTCGGAGTTTCGATATAGATTGCCTTAGTGTTCTCCTGTATGTATTGTGTGATATCTTCCTGACTGCAGTTGATCCTGGTAAAACTGATTCCATTCTTAGCTGAAATGCTGTCAAAAAGTCTTATGCTGCCGCCGTAAAGATCCGCATCTGCTATAATATGGTCACCCGGCTTGAATAATTCCATCAATGCTGATATTGCAGCCATTCCAGAACTGTATGCAAGCGCATCATATCCATGCTCAAGTGACGTTATTATTTTCTCAAGATGCTCGCGGGTCGGGTTCTGCAATCTGCTGTAATCATATCCTGTTCCGTTGCCGACCCCCATATGGGTGTATGTTGCCGTCTGATATATAGGGAAACTTACTGCCCCGTAATTTTGAAATCTGCTATCTGCTTCATCAAGATGAATACATCGTGTCTCAATATCTCTTTCCATTATGCCGCCTCCGAAATTATGTCTCTAAGTATTTTATTATAAACCGCTTCCGCAAGTCTTGAATGACCTTCTGCATCCAGATGCTCTTCATCGATCTCCGAGCACTGTGCATAATCTGCCGCCCTCAAAAAAGATATGCCATAACGGGCTGCAATCTGTTCATATACATCTCCAAGTTTCTTGGAAACCTCAATTGATTTTTTATCAAATTCCTCATCATACCCGGCCTGCCAGACTCTTTCTCCCAGATAGATCGGAGAAATAAGAAGTACCGATGCTTCCGGTGCAAAAATACCGATCTGTTTCAACAGAACCTCTATTCCCGCACCGATATCCTCCGGTGTGGCATTATATGCGCTTTTGCAGTCATTCGTCCCAAGCATCAGTATGATTCTGTCAATCGGATTATGTGTCTCAAGAATGGCAGGAAGCATTTTAGATGCATTTCGTCCGTCACGGTATAAATCATCAAATACCGTTGTCCTTCCGCATAATCCTTCTTCGACAATTCTGTATCCGTAAGGCCGCATTCGTTCACCCAGAATTCCGCTCCAGCGCACATTCCAGTCATACCTTCCGGTGGTTCCCGGAATCAGGCCATATGTATTTGAATCTCCAAAGCACAAAATCTGTTTCATGAATGCTTCCTCCTATTTCCTAGTAGTTCGATAGGAATAGAATATAATATCGCAGAGATTTTGTCAATACCCTTTTTGAAAGGGGTCGGCATATATACGCGTGCTATATAAAAAGCCACCCGGTTATCCGGATGGCTTTGTTAAAATTTTTCTTAGAATATCGATGAAGGAAATACATACCAGTTTCCGTTTGACTTATATACATATACCGTATCTGTCTTCTTATCCCAGTCTGTCCAGTCCTCGCCTGAATATTTATATCTCTGTTTGTATTTAACTTCTACCTGATATACTTTCTTAATGTGCGGATTGACACCGGTCTCATCCTTGATTCCTTCGTTAAATTCCTTGACATCGTCCTTATCCATCTTCTCTTTGTCGGTAATTCTGATGTCTTTGATCTTAATCTTCATGTCACTGTCATCATATACCGAATCAAGTTCTTCTATGATGTCTTTCTTGGTCATATCTTCGCCCTTTATAATCGCTTTGATCAAAGGTCTTGACATTGTAGCGTTGAGCATTTTCTTTCCACTCTGCGCTTCAATTGCTTTACTGTATGACTTGACAGCGCCTTTCATTGTAAGGCTTCCGCTTCCTACCACACTTCTGAAGAAAAATACAAGCAAAAGAGCTACAAGCACTGCTCCGATGGCATATACCGGAAGCATCTTATTGAGCTTGGATGGCTTCGTCTGTGGTGTCTGGTTACCTGCTGCATATACAGGCTGTCCGTATGGATTCTGTGCATTGTTCGATGCTGTTGGCTGCTGTCCTGCCGGCGCCGCATATGTGTATGTAGGCTGTGCCTGCTGCTGTGGCTGTGCCGCTGAATCGGCTCCGCATGCCTGACAGAATCTTTCATCATCATTCATCTGTTTTCCGCAATTACTGCAAAATTTCATTGGTGTCCCTCCTGAGGTTATTTATATATATGTATTATAGCAACTACTTGTAATCTTTGGCAACATGTTTTTCACACAATTTTCACATACCTTCATACAGCAAAGACCGTGAAGCCATTTCATTACTGTCCGTATTCGTTCCGTTTATGTAACCGTAACCGGCAATCGTTCCGGATGAGAATATGAAATCGCCCGCCATACAATTCTTATGCGAATACATAATATCCCTTCCCAACATAAAAAACGCATATGTATCATTGACATCTCCGTTGGTAACATCGATAAGATACCAGTTTCCTTCATATTTTACCATATTCCATGCATGCACATCATTAAATACGATATCATTCTCTATCCCTATTTCATCTAACAGAAGCTTATAAGCCTTTGTATAACCTTCACATACAGCGCTTTTATTTGCCAGAGCCCCATATGCAGAATGTGCCATCGGCTCATCTACATTATCAGCATATTTACACTGTTGTCTGAGATAATCATATGCAGCACGCATTTTGTCATAATCGCTGCCGTCCCACCCTGACACCGCGCGTTTTACAATGCTTTCCGTAAGTTTTACCTGATCGGCAGTTTCATACGAATAATAATATATTGCATATACCGAATAATCTCCGCGGCTGTTCGTTATGTCCTGTATCTTACGGAACATAAAAATAGCAATACCCCTGCTGTAATATGTATAATAATCAAGGTCTAATTCTTCATACAGATAAGAGTCTCTTGCATAAATATCCGCAGGCGATGACGATTCTGATGCTGTTTCCCTGAGTTCGTCCATCTTATCCGCTATTTTGTCGAAAATACCGTTGTCTGTGATTATGTATGACACACTCTTACGGCCTGCATCAAGCGAAAGCACATTATTTACGCAATGCTTTGCCAGTTCTTTCCTGTTACCGACCGGTACATATCCCTTTTTCTGTGTCAGATATGTATAATAATCAAAATCGTCATCATTTACTTTAACCGAAGTAAATACGAATCTTTCTCCGTCACCGTTCTCTGTTTTGGGATCATCTGCGGAATCCGTATCATTTTCCGTAGCGTTTATAATAGTCGCTGCAACACTTTTGGTCTCGACGGTCTGTTCGCCCGACGAATGTGTTTCACGGTTCTGTGATGAAGATGCTGGCGGCTGCGACGGCTGAGTATATGAATCCGTCTGTATTCCGCCGGATGTGCCTGTGTTTTTGTCTGACGATTCCGCCGTTACGGAACCGGAAACCGGCTCTTTAGTACCGGAATCGGTTATGCCGGCATAATTTTCCCCTGACTCTGGATATTTCTCCCCGGAATCTGCCGGTATTGCTACAGATTCCGCATATATATCACCGGATGTACTCTTTCTCTGACATGCGGCAAGTGTCATAAAAACGGTACACCCAAATAAAACCGTTACAGAAACGGCTGCTATTATTCTCTTTTTAAACATTTATGTAAACCTCTATATAAACAGCCGGCTTAACCGGCATGGACAATATTCATAAGATAATACTTGCTTTTTTTCTGACAAGTTTTATACTTATAATAAAGTATATCACGGTTCGTGATAATAATCCATAGGTAAAAATTTACAATAATTTTGTATTTTAAGGAGATTTTTTAATGAATAAAGTTGATTTACATGTACACTCGACCGCTTCGGACGGAACTTTCACTCCCACAGAACTGGTACGTGAAGCAAAGAAAGCTGACCTTAGTGCATTCGCCCTTACCGACCATGACACTGTTACGGGCATTGATGAGGCGCTTGAAGCTGCGCACGGAGTTCTTGAGGTCATACCGGGCATTGAGATAAGCACAAGCTGGAAAGACAAAGAAATACACATTGTCGGACTGTGCATTGATTACAAAGATAAAGATTTTCTCAATGCAATAGGCAATGAAGTCAGCAGGCGAAACGAACGCAATCTGAAGCTTATAGACCTGTTCAACGAATACGGTTTTCCCGTTACTTTAAAAGAACTGACCGATATGTTCCCGGACAGCATAATCACAAGGGCGCATTTTGCCTCCTACATGGTAAAAAAAGGGTATGTCAAAGATAACCGTGAAGCTTTTGCCCGGTACCTCGGTGACGGAATGCCCCTCTATGTAGCCAGAGAACGCAAAAGCACAAGTGAAGCCGTTGATATAATAAAAAAAGCAAAAGGAGCCGCAATTCTTGCCCATCCTCTGTTGTATCATCTGACGGGTGGTGAACTCGACTCCCTTTGCAATGAATTAAAATCTTACGGACTTACCGGAATTGAATCGATGTATTCAACTTACCGCGGTTTTGATGAGCTTACCGTGAGAAATCTTGCCCGCCGCTATGACCTTCTTGAGTCCGGTGGTTCGGATTTTCACGGTGCCAACAAGCCCGATATTAAACTTGGCTGCGGCAGGGGCAATCTTATGATAAATTACTCCTACCTGCAGGCAATCAAAGATTCCGTTAATTATGTTCCATCGGTATAAATACTCTCGGATTTGAACCGGCACGCTCGACTTTGGCTGCAGCAATTGCTTCTTCACAGAATACCTTCTGCGAAATGACTTTCGGCTGGCTGCCACGGGCGTGTTTTTCATATGTCCCGTCATTCTTGAGGAATCTGCTCTTTACATTGTCCGAAAGCTGTACATCAAGCACATGACGCACCTTGGCCTTAAGTTCCTTATTCTCGACAGGGAAAAGTATTTCCACTCTTCTGTCAAGATTACGCGGCATCCAGTCGCAGCTTCCCATATAGATTTCTTCCTGGCCGTTATTGCCAAACGCAAATATACGGCTGTGTTCAAGAAATGTTCCGACTATTGACCGGACTTCTATATTCTCGCTGACGTCTTTAATTCCCGGCACCAGGCAGCATATTCCTCGTACTATAAGTCTTATTTTTACGCCGGCCGCCGATGCATCATAAAGTGCTTCGATTATTTTCTTGTCACAGAGTGAATTCATCTTGGCAATAATATATGCATCCCTTCCTTCAAGCGCATACTCTTTCTCACGGTTGATAAGATAGAGAAATTTATTGCGTAACCATATCGGTGCGAGTGCAAGCTTATTCCAACCGAGCGGTTCAGAGTATCCGGATAACATATTAAATACTGCCGTTGCATCCTCTCCTATTGCTTCCGAACATGTGAACATTCCGAGATCGGTATATAATTTGGCTGTTGAGTCATTGTAATTACCTGTTCCGAGATGCACATACCTTCTTATGCCATCATCCTCCCGGCGGACCACAAGAGTTATCTTACAATGTGTCTTAAGTCCTACAAGACCATATATTACATGACATCCTGCCTGCTCTAATTTTCTGGCCCAGATGATATTGTTTTCCTCATCAAAACGGGCTTTAAGTTCAACGAGGACCGACACCTGCTTACCATTCTCCGCTGCTTTGGCCAATGATGCGATAATAGGTGAATTGCCGCTGACTCTGTAAAGAGTCTGTTTGATCGCAAGTACCTTAGGATCATTCGCTGCCTGTCTTACAAAATCCACCACCGGATTGAATGTCTGGTACGGGTGATGCATAAGAATATCGCCTCGTCTGATTTCATCAAAAATACTTTCTTCCGGATCTATTCCCGGAACCGGCTGCGGTGTATACGGTTTCTCTTTGAGATTGTCAAAACCCTTAAGTCCATACATTTTCATAAGAAATGTAAGATCTAACGGTCCATTGATTTCATATATTGCAGCCTCCTCGATAGCAAGCTCTTTCTTAAGGATTTTTAAAAGCCGCTTATCCATTTTATCCTGTATTTCAAGTCTGATTGCCTGACCCCACTGGCGTTTCTTAATCTGTTTCTCAATTTCTTTTAAAAGATCCGCTGCATCATCCTCATCAATATCAAGGTCCGCATTTCTGGTTATTCTGTACGGAGCATATGTTACAATATCATAATTCAGGAACAATCTGTCCATGTAATTCTCGATTATCGTCTCCAACAGGATGACAAAACGCATTCCGTCTTTTGCCGGTATTTCAACAAAACGCGGAAGGCCTTGCGGAACCTGCACCGTTGCAAATTCAAGTTCTTCGTCTTTATTTTTCTTTTTAAGAAGTGCCGCAATATTAAGCGATTTGTTACGGATTAACGGAAACGGTCTTGAAGAGTCCACTGCCATAGGCGTGAGCACCGGATAAACCTCATCCATAAAATATCTGTCACAGAATGATTTCTGTTCATCGCTCATATCATCGAAACTTCCAAGCACCGTAAGCCCGTTGCTCTTAAGTAACGGAAGCAATGAGCGGTTATATGTTGAATATTGAACATTGATAAATTCATGAGTTTTTTCAAGAATCTCATCAAGCTGTTTCTGCGGTTTCATTCCCGCAATGTCTTTTTTCTCATATCCGGCATTGACCATATCCTTAAGTGATGCAACTCTGATCATAAAAAATTCGTCAAAATTGGATGCGGTTATGCTTAAGAATTTCAATCTTTCAAACAAAGGATTGGTCTTATCCCTTGCTTCCGAAAGTACCCTTGCATTAAATTCTATCCATGACAATTCACGGTTAAAGAAAAATTCACTTCCATATTCATTAACATCTGCCATTTTCTATCTCCTCCTTATTTCCTTTTCTGAATTATTACAGGTTTACATCCGTACACTTCTTCAAAAAGTGTTCTTCTGTTGCTTACCGAACCTTTTTCAAGTGTTATGTCTTCATATGTGTTCGTAATTATCTGAAGTTCGCGTTCCTTAACCACATATTTGGTATCCTTAAATTTCTGCTTGTGTCCACGGTCAAGGGCATTGCTTACCTTGGTAATGGCCGTGAGTTTCGAAACCGTAAGGATCGTTTCATCATTAAATGCTTCCTTAAGTCCGACACCGGCTTCCCAGTCTATCGTTGTATATTTAACAATATTGGCAACCATCTCACGTTCAAGGTGTGACAGTCCGATTATCTCCGTCGACATTACAAGATTATATGAACACTCGGCCGGCTTAAGCATGCTTATATACTGTCCGCAGTCATGCAGGATACATGCTATCTGTAAAAGGAGTTTCTCTCTTTTGCCGAGTCCGTGGAGTTTCTTTGTGGCATCAAATATAGCCATTGCATTTTTCTCAACGAATTTGACATGCTCTTTGTTCCATGAATATCTTTTGGATATATTTCTTGCTGCTGCCACTATGTCTGCGGTAAAATCATGTTCAAAAACTTCTATTTTCTTCTCTTTGAGCGCATATTCCGCCGCCATGCCGTCGCAAAGCCTTACACCCGGTATCCACATAGTCTGCGCGCCGGTTACATCAAGTATCTTTTTATATATCATCATGCTTGGTATGATCACTGCCGCCTGTTCAACGGACAATCCGTAGCGTTCCCTGAAATCGCCCATAAGATACAATTTATGATACACATCAAGGAATTCATCCCTGTTATAATATTCCTTGGACTTCTCAGCTCCTATTCTGTTGATAAACCAGTTAATATTATCACCTACAGCTATAAGACATTCTATCTTACGTTCCTTGATAAAAAGATTCTTAAGAACGTCAATCTCCGTATCCATGTACTCTTCCATTATAGCAAGGCTTGATGATGCACCTTTGGCGAAGCTGTCAACTATTTCATTTACCCTCAATGCGCCCAGCTGTACATTCTGTGTGGTTATGAGGGAACCGTTGTCAAAAAGTGATACCTGTGAACTTCCGGAACCGACATCAGCCATCGCCACACCTTTTTCGATAAGCTTTCCGAAGCCCTCCTTCTTCGCAGCGACAGCTTCATACATGATGAGACGCTGTTCTGAGTTGCTTAATATTTCCACCTTAAGCCCCGTTCTCATTTTGATTCTGTCAATTATATTAACCGAGTTGACTGCCTCTCTTACCGCACTTGTCGCAATCGCCCTGTACTGGCTTACCTGATATGTCTTCATAACACTTACAAAATCATAAAGTACTTCACAAAGTTCATCAACAAGATCATAACTTATAGCCTTCATATTATAGGTATCTCTTCCGAGCGCAATAATATGGCGCACATGATCTATCTGTTTAATTCCGCGCGTTGAAATCTCATATATTACCATTTCAACTTCATATGAACCCACGTCGATTGCTGCAAATGTAGTAACACTCATAATTATTCTCCTTTACCGGTTATTATCCATCTTAAGCTTGTACGACAGATAATTAATAAACTGCTCCGCCGTTCTTCCCGACAATCCGCCATGCGAAAGTTCCCATTTGTTGGCTTCAAGAAGCAATGTTTCTTCATCAATATCAATATTGTTTCTCTCGGCAAGTCCCTTTACAATAGCCGTAAATTCTTTCTTATCCGGAGAGCCGTAATAAATCGATACACCGAATCTGGCAGACAATGAAAGTTTCTCCTGTACGGTATCCCTTGAATGAAGATCATCATCTCGCTCCTCTTTATCGGAGTATTTCTCACGGACAAGATGCCTGCGGTTTGATGTTGCATATATAAGGACATTATCGGGTTTTTTCTCCAGGCCGCCTTCAATGACTGCTTTAAGGAATTTGTATTCAATCTCAAATTCTTCAAAAGAAAGGTCGTCCATATATATGATAAATTTATAATCGCGGTCTTTTATCTGGTTAATAACCGCGGACAAGTCCTTAAACTGATGCTTATATACCTCTATCATTCTCAGACCGTCCTCATAATACTCATTGAGAATAGCCTTGATACTTGATGACTTACCTGTTCCGCTGTCGCCGAACAAAAGCACATTGTTGGCCTTAAGTCCGTGAAGAAAAGCTTCCGTATTGTCCACAAGTTTCTTCTTCTGCTGCTCATATCCGATTATATCCTTAAGGTATATATGTTCAACGCTTATTACCGGATTTACAACTACTTTACCGTCATCATCATTGCCTATCCTGAATGCCTTGAACATTCCGTATTTGCCGACTCCGACTTCTTTATAGAAACTGCATACAGTATCATAGAAATCATTTACATCATTCGCTGCAGCCAGATTTTCGGCAAGCCCTATTATTCTGTCACGTATTCTTTTGTTAAAGTATTTCTCATGTTCATTATTATTATCAAAATTCTCCAGCATTGCAAGGCATGTATCATATCTCTTGTCAACTTCTGCAAGATTTATGTCAAAAAGTTTCATAAAAATAGCAAAATCATGTCTGGCACCGGCGTTGATACCGCCTTCAATGCTTCCCTTTCTCTCGCATGAGATGCTGAATGCATTCTCGCTATATGCGATTATATATGCAAGATAATCATGCCAGAGATTGCCTTTAAATCCCATTTTCTCGGACAATGTGAGTATGTCACCGATGCATTCTGACGCAAGGCTTCTTGCTTCTTCCGACGAATCCATATCTCCTTCGTAAAGTCTCTCCATTATGGCAAGATTGCCGTAATATTCTGTATTCTTATATAAAATCATTTCATTCATTTTCATAGCTGTATACCTCAATAATTTCCTAAAAGTTTAAATGCATTGGATTCTTCACATATTCCTCTGAGTGCATTTTTAACACCGGCATCGGAAAGGTTTCCCTCAAAATCCACAAAAAATCTGAATTCCCAGTTATGCTCCGGTATCGGTCTTGATTCGATCTGTGTCATGTTAAGGCCGTTGAACATTATATGTGAAATTGCATTATAGAGACTTCCTGCTTTATGAGCTATTTCAAAACAGATACTTACCTTTGAGGCGCCTTTCACGAACGCTCTCCTGCTGCTGATAATAACAAATCGCGTTGTATTGCCACCCTCTGAATTAATATTCTCCGCTGCTATCTCAAGTCCATATTCTTTCGCACAATTAGGAGATGCAATCGCTGCCTGCGTGTAATCGTCATCCTCGGCAACCTTGCATGCGCTCATGGCTGTGTTAAGGTAAGATTCCCTTTCCCATTCTTTATGTCCATCAAGATATCTGGCACATTGCATAAGTGCCTGCGGATGGGAATATACTTTACGAATCTTGCTTATATCTGTTCCCGGTTTCACAAGGAGACAATGTCTGACTCTTAAGAAGGTCTCTCCAACTATGTAATTATTGTATTCCTGAAGGAGGTCATATGTATCACTTACCATACCTGCCGATGAATTATCAATCGGAATTACAGCATAATCTGCTTCTCCGATGCTTACTTTCTCCATCGCATCCCTGAAAGTATTAACATTAATACTGTCGACATTTTCTCCGAAATAGTTAATCATTGCCTCATGGCTGTAAGCTCCGGGCACACCCTGATATACCACTTTTACTCCATCGCGCTTAAGCGTGTCAACCGTTTCATAAGGTTCAAGTTTCGAATCACCTTCGCGGCTCTCTAACTTGCCATACTGGAGTTTACGGCTCATAGCCATAATCTGTGTAAAAAGCTCCGCAATGCATTTACCGTTGAATTCATCGTCCGACATTGCAACGAGCTTTGCTATTTTACTTTCTTCGCGCTCTTTGTCAAAAACCGGTTTGCCGGTTGCAAGCTTGTAATCGGCAACATTGCCGGCAACCTTCATTCTCTTTTCAAAAAGTTCAACAATCCGGGAATCTATTTCGTCTATCTCTTTTCTGGATTCCTGCAAATCTACATACATACTTAATTCCTTTCCGGTATGATACCAACGTAATGTATATTTTACTTGAAAATTATGTAAAATTAGTGGATAATATTTATTGGATATATAAAGGTGGATATAATATATGAGAAAATCAATACGTTTTATTATACCCGGGTTTCTTATTTTAATTGCAGCAGGGGTAATAATTGCAACTCTATTATCAAAAAGAATACCGAATAACGACTCCGGCGTAATCGGGAATACTGCCGGTAATCTCAACAGCGGCGGTCTCTTCTGTGAAACCGACGGTACTGTTTTCTTCTCCAACCCTTATGATGACGGCCATCTGTATTCGATGGACGCCAATTGTGATAATATCAAATATCTTTCGCATGATTGCGTTTCATATATCAATGCTGCCGGTAAATTTGTCTATTATGTCAAAGGCAATACCAAATCAGATGATATAACCATGATGTTCCGCAGCGATCTGTTCGGTGTTGTGCGCTGCCGTCATGACGGAGGCGATCAGGAAGTTCTTGCTTCCGGTTATTCAACCGATCTTGCCCTCACGGGCAACCTTCTTGTATACAATACAAGTGACGGAACACAGTCCACAACCGCATCCATCGATATCCGCGGCAAAAATATGACCACAGTCAGCCGCCGCACATACTCCAATGCAAGTGTATCGAATGGAAAAGTATATTATTCCAATAACGGCGATAACCACTCTGTATATGAACTTGACATAGACAAACGCTCCGGTTCGTTATTCCTTGACGGCAACACCGCAATGGCTAATCTTATCGGCGATTACTTGTATTACATAGACTTAGACAACAACAATTCTCTGACCAGAATTAACATTATCACAACAAAGCAGGAAGTGTTAAGTCCGGCAGGATGCGCCCTTTACAATGTGTATAATAATATTATATATTATTATATCAACAGCGACTCCCCGGCTCTTTACCGTGTAAATACCGACGGCACCGGTAAAACTCTCATCATGGAAAAATCCATAGCATCCATTTCCTGCACATCTTTATATACTTTTTTCCAGACAACCGATGACGAGACACTATACCGTGTCGAAACAACGGGTGAGCCGAACGTGCAGGTATTCTATATACAGCCGCAGTAACCAACGGCCATATTATGAGTTTACCACATCCGCAGTGATTTTTCACTATTTTTAAACGATTTTAATGATAACAATAAATGACCTGTATCCCTTTACTTCTCACACCATTCTTTTAGTGCCGCCGAAAGTCTTATGTCAATGTCTTTTCTTGTTGCTTCGCACTCTTTCGGATATTCCTTTGCCGCCCTGAAGACAAATTTCAATACGAATTTAAGGCCTATCGGAAGCGCCTTGCGAAGCATTGATTCCGGCAGGACAAAATGGGTTCCGTGTTCATACACAAGCGGCACATATTCACAGCTGTGTGGACGCTCCTTAAGGCGCTTATCCATGCGTCGGATATACTTTCCCGCCTCCCAGAAAGAATCATCCTCTGCTCCCACAAGAAACAGTTTTCCCTTAATATTTTCGACCTTTATCATTTCCTCTTCCGTGTGTTCCCTTGCTTTTTCGGAATCAATGAACAGACAGGTGCTGCGCTCGATATCACCGGAGCCTTTTGTCTCCTCTTCGATTTTCTGCCAATATACCGGATGGTCGTACACAAACGGCATATACGGAAGCGGCTCTCCTTTCCATGAGATGGTCGACACTCCCGGAACCGGCCATTCCTTGCATCCGTCTTTATTTCCCTGTTCAAATCCCTGCCATACAAAATCACTGGCTGTAAGTGCGAATGTCAATGTAATATCCGGGAAAAAAGATGCCGCAACAAGGGAATCCATTCCTGCCGTGCTCATACCCATAATTCCGATTTTGCGGTTTCCGTTGTTTTTAAGCCATCCGATTGCCGTCTCGATCCTTTCAAGCGGATTATTTACATGGCTGTAATTTTTCTTTCCCGGAGACATACAAAGAACATTCACTCCGTTTTTATGTAACCATTTCGCGCCGCACTTTGCCATGTAGTCGTTGGGGTCATCTCCGAACAACCCGATAAATGCGCAGTCCGAACCCTTCGGATTTTCATAGTAGGTTCCGTAGAAACCATCTTTTTCAATTTCAAAAACCTGTTTTTTCATCTTTTCTCCTCCTGTTCCCGGTTCAAAAAAAGCAGATTCATATCTAATCTGCTTTTATGTTAGTCCGGACTAACCGCATTGTCAACTTTTCTTTTCAGGAAAATATTATATCTTCCAACGTTTATTTATTCAATAACTTTCACAATCTCTTTTTCGTGTTCTCTGGTAAAATCCATTTTTTATCACAACCGGCAATCTGTTAATTGTTGTCTTATTTGTTACCAATTATTGTATTATCCCTATAAACTGGAATTTTACAGTTTTTTCATAAGAATTACTTATTTGCTTTTATCAGCAAAAAATCTGGTTTATGAAATAAATCCTTATAATCAGGATATTTTTCAAGCAGTTCATCCGTTGGCAACGGCTCAATCATTTTTTCAATAGTAAAACCTGCTCCGATTAAAGTATTGATGATTGTAGAGAATGTTCTATGATATTTTTTAACATTATCAACAAACCATACAGATTCTCTTTCTCCTTCTACACCATAATCTGCAAGGTTTAAATGTAATTTGTTGCCATTTTCATCTCTCGTCCATCGGTTGCCGCCCGAATGACAGGTGCATAATGGATTTTCTTGTGAGAAAATAAATATACCATTCTCATCAAGTAAGTTGTACACATTTCGTATTACTCCTTCAAAATCCTCAACATAATGAAATGCCAATGAACTAATTACAACATCGAACCTTTCTTGTAACTGTGCGATTTCTTCCATCGGCATATTAATATATCTTATTTTAGAATCGCTATTTTCAATCATTGCTACTTCCAACATCTTCTCAGATATATCAATTCCAACAACTTTTTCTGCTCCATAATCAACAAACTTTTTACAATGCTCTCCAAATCCACATCCCAAGTCTAAAATTCTTTTCCCTTTCAAGTCAGGCATCATAGAAAACAATGCTGGTATTTCAAACAAATTGTTAGCATTTACCTTATTATCTCTTATTTTCTTATATCCAGAAAAAAATATTTCATTATCGTATATATTTTGTTGAGCCATCTCAAACCTCCGCAAAATTCAAAGTTTCTGTTTCATATAAAACTAATTTATTGGGATTTACCAAATCGCCAAACAGGAATTTGTCTCACTATCCCATTCCAATTGTTTACAATAAGATCTGCGTTCTTTTCAAGATCCGCAGCTCCATCCAATTCAATTTTTACACACGACATATTTTTCATCCATTCTTTCTGTTCTCTCATATTCGGAGAACCATCTCCTTCATAACTTCGATTATCATTCAAAAATCTCATATGGGCTTCATACATATCTCCACCTTCAAGCACTCTTTTACCAAATCGCTCTATTGCTCTTTTATGGACTCTTTCTATTCGAATATCTGGTGAAACATAAAGAAATACCATCATTTCAAACATCTCATCAAATGCGTAATGGAACGAACTCATCGAACCAGCCATAACAAAATGTTCATATGGAGCAATATCATTGTTCAGTCTGCTAATCTTTTCATCTCGTGTATACATCTGTGTATATGGACTATCTGTATTCTGTTTCCATATATAATCATCCACATCAAAATATGGATATCCCAATTTCTGTGCAACAATTTTTCCAAGTGTTGTCTTTCCACTTCCAGATGGACCAATTATCATAATTCCAGTTGACATATTTATACCTCTTTAGTTAGCAATAAATTCCGATTTATTAATTTCTTTTATTATAGCACATGTAAGCTCATTCACAATAAAAAAGAGTAACCGAATTTACTCGATTACTCTCTGTTCATTACTTCTCATCCACCACCTGAAAAATATAGAACTTCAGATAATATGACTCATCCGCCGACCATAATATCGGATGATCCGGCGCCTGCGTCCTGAACTCTACCTGACGCAGCCTCTTGTGCGCACTTCTTGCAGCCTCGGCAATAGTCTTCGCGAAAAGCTCCTGCTCCATGAAATGTGAGCACGAACATGTGGCAAGATAACCGCCGTTTTTGACAAGCTTCATTCCCTTTATGTTAATCTCTCTGTATCCCTTCGTCGCATTGCGGACCGAATTACGGGATTTCGTAAATGCCGGCGGGTCAAGTATGACCACATCAAACTGTCTGCCCTGATCGACCAATTCCGGGAGCAGCTCAAAAACATCACGGCAGGTAAATTCCACCCTGTCCGATACCCCGTTTAATTCGGCGTTGGCTCTGGCGCGCTCCACGCCGAGCTCCGAAGCATCGACACCAAGCACAGAGTCAGCACCACCGAGTGCCGCATTAAGTGCAAAAGAACCCGTATGCGTAAAACAGTCAAGCACTGCCGCACCCTTGCAAAGTCTTGCAACAGCCGCTCTGTTATACTTCTGGTCAAGGAAAAATCCGGTCTTCTGGCCTTCCTCAACATCAACTATATATTTGACACCGTTTTCGACGATTTCAACTTTCGTATCAAACGGTTCACCTATGAATCCTTTGACACGTTCCATTCCTTCCTGAAGCCTTACCTTAGCATCGCTTCTCTCATATACGCCGCGGATATTCATTCCCCTTGACGCAAGCTCCGCCTTAAGACTGTCAATGATCATAAGCTTCATCTTATCAATTCCGAGTGCCAGCGATTCAACTACGAGTACATCACTGAATTTATCGATTACAAGACCCGGAAAACCGTCCGCCTCACCGAAAATAAGTCTGCATGAGGAAGTGTCCACCGTATCAACCCTGTATTGCACCGCATCGTGGACCAGTCTGTCTATAAAATCCCTGTTGATTTCAACATCGCGGTGCCTTGTCATAACGCGCACCGCAATTTTCGAATTAGTATTTATGAAACCTTTACCAAGAAAATATCCGTCAAAGTCAAGAACCTCAACGATATCTCCGTTCTCGAATTCTCCGTTTATCTTATCAATCTCATTATCGTATATCCAAAGACCGCCGGCTTTAAAACTTCTGCCCTCGCCCTTTTTTATTATAACTTCTGCCATTTTTTTCACCTGTATAAATCAAATAATTAGTATAATTTCCGTCCGCCAAGGGACAATATCTGTATGATTAAAAAATATCTTTTATGCGGTCTTACCGGCTGGTGTATGGAGGTGTTCTGGACCGGTATGGGCTCCGCGCTGCACAAAGACAAAAAACTCACAAGCAACACCTCTATATGGATGTTCCCGATATATGCCACGGCCATAATCATCGAACCGCTCTGCCGTAAACTCTGCAGCAGGAAGAAGGGGCCTGCAATAAGAGGTATGATTTATTCCCTGTGCATATTTGCCACCGAATTCTGTTCGGGTGCCTTTCTCAAAAAAAGAGGCTGCTGCCCGTGGGATTATTCCAAAGCCAAATTCAACATCAAAGGCATAGTCCGCCTCGATTATCTTCCGGTATGGTTCGTAGTAGGACTTATATATGAGAAA
Organism: uncultured Butyrivibrio sp.; assembly: GCA_945928575.1. Lineage (GTDB taxonomy): Bacteria > Bacillota > Clostridia > Lachnospirales > Lachnospiraceae > Eshraghiella. The sequence goes on along the minus strand of CAMENP010000003.1, from coordinate 17,337 downwards.
ATTCTCTGTCCCGATGTCAAATACTTCAAACATCACGCCAAGTGATAATAAAGCGGGAACTCATTATAAGTTCCCGCCTGAATTATCTTTTAGTAAAGCGGATGTGCATCCGTAAGTGCCTTAACTATTTCCATAGCCTCGGCTTTCTTGGCTTCTTCATCCGTTACGGCAAGTGCGATTGCTTCCGCAACCTGCTTCATATCGTCTGTTGTAAATCCTCTTGTTGTCACTGCTGCGGAACCAAGTCTTATTCCGCTTGTAGTAAACGGCTTCTCAGGGTCGTTAGGAATTGCGTTCTTGTTACATGTGATATTGACTGTATCAAGGAGCTTCTCCGTTGCCTTACCTGTAACGCCCTTGCTTCTTAAATCAACAAGCATGAGGTGGTTGTCGGTTCCTCCCGATACAAGATCAAAACCTCTCTCCATAAGACCATTGGCAAGTGCCTGTGCATTGTCAATTATATTTTTGGCATATACCTTGAATGACGGGTCAAGTGCTTCCTTGAAGCATACAGCCTTGGCTGCGATCACATGCATAAGCGGTCCGCCCTGGATTCCCGGGAAAATAGCCTTATTGAAATTAAATCTGTCGGCAGCTTCCTGATTACAAAGAATCATACCGCCTCTAGGTCCTCTTAATGTCTTGTGTGTGGTCGTTGTAACAACGTCTGCATAAGGAATAGGGCTCATGTGCTGTCCGCCGGCAACAAGTCCTGCGATGTGTGCCATATCTACCATAAGCACAGCGCCTACTTCATCAGCGATTTCCCTGAACTTCTTAAAATCGATTTTTCTTGCATATGCACTGGCACCGGCAAGAATCATTTTCGGCTTGCACTCCTTGGCAATCTTACGGACCTCATCATAATCGATGAATCCTTCATCATTGACACCGTAAGGCACACAGTTAAAATACTTACCCGACATATTGACAGGTGAACCGTGTGAAAGGTGTCCGCCATGTGCAAGACTCATTCCCATATATGTGTCACCCGGCTCAAGTACGGCAAAGAATACTGCCATATTGGCCTGTGCACCTGAATGTGGCTGTACATTAACGTAATCACATCCAAAAAGTTCCTTGGCTCTCTCCCTTGCAAGATCCTCAACGATATCCACATACTGGCATCCGCCGTAATATCTTTTTCCCGGATATCCTTCCGCATATTTGTTGGTAAGAGTGCTTCCCATTGCTGACATAACAGCCTTGCTTACAAAATTCTCAGATGCGATAAGCTCGATGTGATCGTTCTGTCTTCCGGTCTCAAGCATTATCGCCTTAGCGATTTCAGGATCATAAGCCTGAACTTCGTCAAATGAATACATTAATGTTACCTCCATATATCTTTTTGCTATTTATAATATCAAACGTTCTCAGCCTCGTCAACAGATTTAATCTCTATTCCGAGTTCTTCAAGCTGTGCCTCATCTACCACGTCCGGTGCTCCCGTAAGGAGACATGACGCATCCTTAACCTTAGGGAATGCTATTACATCACGGATGTTGTCTGTCTTGGCCATAAGCATTACGAGACGGTCAAGTCCATATGCCAGTCCTGCGTGTGGCGGTACTCCGTATTTGAAGGCATTGAGAAGGAAACCGAACTGCTCGTTGGCTCTCTCATCCGTAAAACCGAGAATGTTGAACATCTTCTTCTGTATGTCATCCTGATGGATTCTTACGCTTCCGCCGCCGATTTCCACACCGTTAAGTGTGATATCGTATGCCTTGGCTCTTACTTTCTCAGGAGCCGCATCAAGAAGGTCTATATCCTCTTCCATCATCATTGTGAACGGATGGTGCATTGCAAGAAGCCTGTTCTGCTCGTCCGACCACTCAAAAAGAGGAAATTCCGTAATCCAGAGGAATTTATATTCATCTGGTTTGCGAAGTCCGAGTTCATCGGCAATCTCAAGACGGAGTGCACCCAGAACGCTCCATACAAGCTTGGTCTGGTCAGCAGCAAAAAGAAGTAAATCTCCCGGCTTTCCTTCCATTCTCTCTATGATCGCATTCATCTGCTCCTCTGTCATGAATTTAGCAAATGATGATTTGATCTCGCCGTTTTCTCCAAGTGCAATATAAGCTAATCCTTTTGCACCGTATCCCTTGGCAAAATCAACAAGTGCATCTATTTTCTTACGAGGCATTGCGCCCTGCCCGTTAGCGTTGATACCGCGTACAGTTCCGCCGTTGTCTATCGCGCCCGCGAACACACCGAAACCACAGCCCTTAACGATATCCGATATGTCCTTAAGTTCCATTCCGAAACGGATATCCGGCTTATCGGAACCGAAACGGTTCATGGCTTCGTTCCATGTCATTCTCTGGATAGGAAGCTCTATGTCAAGGTCAAGCACTTCCTTAAAAAGTCTCTTTAAAAGTCTCTCGTTGACATCGATTACATCATCAATATCAACAAATGACAGCTCCATATCTATCTGTGTAAATTCCGGCTGTCTGTCCGCACGCAGATCCTCGTCACGGAAGCACTTGGCAAGCTGGAAATATCTGTCATATCCCGAACACATCAAAAGCTGCTTAAAAAGCTGCGGTGACTGCGGAAGTGCATAAAATGAACCCGGATGTATACGGCTCGGTACAATGTAATCTCTGGCTCCCTCCGGTGTACTCTTTACAAGGATAGGTGTTTCAATCTCAAGGAATCCTTCATCGGCAAGAAACTGTCTTGTTACAGTAGCAATCTTGCTTCTCATGATAAGGATTTTCTGAAGATCCGGTCTTCTAAGATCAAGGAAACGGTACTTAAGTCTGATATCTTCCTTGGTCTTGGATGCCTCCTCAACCGGGAACGGAGGTGTTTCTGACTCGGAAAGTATTCTGATATCTTTAGCGATCACTTCAATCTTACCTGTCGCAAGGTTATCATTAACTGCACCTGCTCTTGCAGCAACTTCACCGGTAACAGCGATGACATATTCGCTTCTTAATGAACCCGCCTTGGCAAATCCTTCAGAACCTATCTTGTCCTCTTCAAAAATTATCTGCAATATTCCGGAACGGTCTCTTAAATCTACGAAACATATTCCGCCTTTATTTCTGTTCTTGGCAACCCAGCCCATAACTGTAACTGTCTGACCGATATTTGTCTCATTAAGTTCGGCACATCTGCATGTCCTCTTGAGACCTTTCATTGATTCTGCCATTTTCTTATCTCCTGTCAGCTTATTTTATTGGATTTTTGTAAAATTCACGGAATTCGTCATAGCCTTCTTTCTCAAGCTGCTCCTTCTGGAATTTCTTATTCTTATTCATTCTGACCACAAGCACATTGGTTCCGGCTTTGCGCATCGCCTGTGCTTCACTGATAATATCACATAACATCTCGGATTGTATACCCTTTTCTATAAGAAAAGCTACTTTTTTACGGTCATCCGGAATCTGAAAATCGTTGTCGAGAAGTATTGTTACTATTCTCTCAAATCCGATTGAGAAACCGCATGCTGGCGTATCCTGTCCGGTAAATTTGCCGACCATCTTGTCGTAACGTCCGCCTCCGCCGACGCTTGAGCCGAATTCGGGTACTTCTATCTCAAAAATGGTTCCGGTGTAATATGACATACCTCTTACAAGAGTCGGGTCAAATACCACATCAAAAGAGTATTCCTTGGTACTGTTGACGCTGCTTATTATCTCTCCGAGGCTTTCCTTTACGCCGTCCTCAAGATTGTCCTGAATCTTACCGGCCACATAAGCAAGTCCGTCATCCGCTTCTTCTATTCCCTTAAAAAGCTCGACATACTTATCAACGCTTTCCTGTGCGTATCCGGCTTTGATGAGTTCTTCCGTCACGCCCTCAAGTCCGATTTTGTCCATCTTGTCCAGTATTATAAATACCGAATCGTATTCTTCCTCCGGGAATCCGCTGTACGCAGCCATGGCTTTCAAAATACGGCGGTCGTTTATCTTAATCTTAAAATTCTTGAAACCTATTTTACCCATTGTGGTGGTAGTCGCAAGGATAAGCTCTATCTCCGCAAGGTTACCAGGCTCACCAAGTATATCTATATCGCACTGATAAAACTGTCTGAAACGTCCCTTCTGAGGTCTGTCAGCTCTCCATACAGGTCCTATCTGAAGTGCCTTAAACGGTGAAGGAAGTGATGCGGCATTGTTGGAATAGAATCTTACAAGCGGTACCGTGAGATCGTATCTTAATCCGCCATCCGCAAGATCCGCTTCCGACTGCGCTGTTTCAAGATTGAGCTTTTCACCTCTTTTTAATATCTTGAATATAAGCTTCTCATTCTCGCCGCCCTGCTTGCTTGAAAGGTTAGCAATATTCTCCACGGCCGGTGTCTCGATCGGGGTAAATCCAAAACTTGCATAAGTGTCTTTAATCAGTGATATGAGATAATCCCTTATCTGCATTTCTCTTGGGAGTATATCTTTCATACCTGTCATCGGTTTCTTAATTAATGCCATTATTTTGTCCTCGTTTCCACTATTTTCATAAATTTATCATAGTCCAGGTCGATTATAAGCCTGCTCTGTTCTATTACCTTAAGAGTCTCAGGCTCGTGTATAACTTTCTGGAACGCAATAAACACTTCCATATCATAGTTATCAATCTCATCGATCAGTATCTCCATGGCCGTGTCGATATCAAATGCTTTTCTGTACGGCCTGTCGGATATCAACGCCGTAAAAGTATCGGCAACCCGCATCACTCTCGCTCCGAACGGAATATCCTCGCCCTTGAGGTTCTCAGGATATCCTGAGCCGTCATAATTTTCATGATGATACAGTACCGACTGCAATATAAAAGGAGAAAAGTCATAATATTGAAGTATATCATAACTTAACTTTGAGTGCATCCTCATATATTTAATATTTTCCATTGCAAAGCTGTCATGTGCTCTTCCATACAGATATCTTGAAAGCTTCAATTTACCGATATCATGCACAAGACCTGCAACAGCGAGGTCATAACATGTTATATCATCCAGTCCCATTTTCATGGCTGTAAGATACGTAAGATTGCTTACGCATATCCCATGTGCTATATTGTCGGTCAGGTCGGCTAACAGCGTCGACTCAAATTCTTCAGTCTGTATGCTGCTTGGATTTTCCATTAAAATAACATCTCTTTCTTTCTATCATTTCGTCTGTGCGCCGTATATAATCGTCAACCGATTTTACATTTTCAATACGGTCAACTCTCGGCGGATTATTATATACTATTTTAGTCTGTGCATTGGCACCTGCCGCTATAATGGTCTGTTTCTCCTCCATTATAAGTATATTATATAATCCTTCGGCACCTTCTTTTGCAAATCCTACATTTTCAAAATTACCGGACATATTCTTCTGCCTGTACAGATAATACGGGTTCAATCCCATTTTTCTTGCATATCCGTATGTCATATCCATCAGGCTGTCTGTATTGGGATTACATAAACCATCATATTTGTCCTTAAAAATATTGAGTGCCGCAGCCCTTTTGATTGCCAGTGAATGAACTGTGAGGCTGTCCGGCTTAAGTTCTCCGACACGTTCCAACGTATATCTGACATCTTCTGTATCTTCGCCCGGAAGTCCTACGATAAGATCCATATTGATATTGCCGAAACCGCAGGCTCTCGCCATGTTAAAAGCATCCACAACCTGCTCCACCGTATGCCTTCTGCCAATCAGGTCAAGTGTTTTCTGATTCATTGTCTGTGGATTGATCGATATGCGGTCTATGCCATGCTTCTTAAGTGTATTTAATTTATCTATATCTATGCTGTCCGGTCTTCCGGCCTCCACTGTAAATTCCTTAAGGCCGCTAAGATCAAACAATTCCTCGATGCTGCTTATAAGCCTGTCAGACTGTTTCGCAGTCAACGTGGTCGGCGTTCCGCCACCGATATATATTGTATCCGGTCCGCGCCCGTTCACATGCTCCGATATAAACGTCAGTTCTTTGATCAGTGCATCAAGATATTCATCCACTTTATCCCTGTACATTGACAGCGGATATGATGTAAAAGAACAGTACAGACAGGTCGTCGGGCAGAACGGTATGCCTATATACAGGCTGTAACCGTTCAGATAATCTATCTTTTCAAGCATTTTATGTTCACGGTGCGCCACTTCAATGCTTAATTCCGATTTGGCGTCATTGACATAGTATTCTTTGTCAAGTGTATCTTTGATTACGCTGTCATTATATCCTTTTTCTATGAGACCGAGAGGAATTTTAACCGGTCTTATTCCGGTAAGCGTTCCCCACGGAAGCACCTTGCCCGTTATTTCCGAATATATGTCATACAATCTGCGTTTGAGCATATTGCGGATAACTTTGCGGTCGTCTTTGGGTGAATCACAATCTATTATATGTTCTTTACCGCCTTCCGGTGTCACACATATATGAACTTTCACCGTTTCAACAACAACATCCACGCATAGATCACATTCATCTCTTAATGTGGCATCTGTCACTATTCTGTTACCCGGATAAAAAGCTCCTGTCATAACCCTGACATCATTATCATAGTCATGGGTATTAATACTCATATAAATCATTTACGCGGACTCCATTTCTACCGGCAGAAAGGATTGTATTTGATCTCATTGCCGATCGTGGTCTCATCCATATGCCCCGGATAAACCTTTGTCTGCTCAGGAAGGATAAAAAGCTTGTCCTTAATGCCCCTGCATAATGCCGACGCACTTCCACCAGGAAAATCACTGCGCCCCACAGATTCACAGAATAATGTATCACCCGAAAAAAGCACTTTCTGTTTCTCGAAGTAATAGCACATTCCGCCTATTGTATGTCCCGGAACTTCTATCGCTTTGATATGATATCCTGCCGTTTCAAATTCTTCTTCGTCTTTCAGATAAATATCTGCATCAAATGTCTGTCCCGCACCAAAAGACGACGTAAGGTTCATTGCCATGTCATGAAGTACCTGTTTTTCTGTAAGACCGGCATACACCTTGATTTCATAATGTTCACGCACCTTGTTCATTGCCAGTACATGATCAAAATGTCCATGTGTAATAAGAATTGCCTCCGGTATCATCGACAGACTGTCCGCCTTGGCGATGATTGTATCCGGCGAGTCGGCCGGATCAACTATAAGACCGCGTTTCGTCTCATCATCATATACATAATAAGTGTTGGTTGCGCACATTCCGAGCACGCTGTGCTGTATCTTCATCATAATTCTAACCCGTTGTTCTTTCTATATCTAAAACGCCTTCAATCTGACGTAATTTCTCCGCAAGCTGCTTAAGTTCTTCCACACCCGATATCTCAAATCCCATATCGATTGTAGCGGTTCCCTGTTTGCTGATCCTGCAATTCATGCTTAATACGTCTATTTTCTTCTCTGTAAACACCTTGGACACATCAACGATAAGTCCTGTCCTGTTATTGGCAAAAATCTTAATATCAGCCATATATTTTTCAGCAGCATCCGCATGATCCATCCTCTGCCATTCAGCTTCGATAAGTCTTGACTTGTCCATCTCAGACATATTAATGACGTTAATGCAATCGGTACGGTGGATGGATATTCCACGTCCTCTTGTTACAAATCCGACAATCTCATCACCCGGTACAGGTGAACAGCATTTGGAAAACCTTACCGATACATCGTCTATTCCCTTGACGATAATTCCGTTCTTGCTGCCCTTGGAGTCCTTGGCTCTGCCGGCGCCACCCTGTGCATTATCGAGCACATCGCTGTCCGTAACCTCTTCGCGGTGTTTTTTCTCATATTCTTCAAGAAGCTTATTTACAACCTGGCCTTCTTTAAGTCCGCCGTGTCCTACTGCCGCAAGGATGGAATCCCAATCCCTGAAGCCGTATTTTATCATTGTCTTGTCCATAAATTCCGGCTTGAGAAGTTCCGCAAGATTGATATTCTTGCCCTTGCAATACGTTGAAATAAGGTCTTTTCCTTTTACGATGTTATCTTCCTTAAGTTCTGCCTTAAACCACGAATTAATCTTGGAACGTGCCTGCGGACTCTTGACTATTGAAAGCCAGTCGCGGCTCGGTCCCTTGGAATTCTGCGATGTGATTATATCTATTCTGTCGCCGTTCTTAATCTTGTAATCAATGGTAACTAACTTTCCGTTAACTTTAGCTCCGACCATCTTATTGCCGACTGCCGAATGAATGCTGTATGCAAAATCGATTGGCGTGGAACCTGCCGGAAGATTCTTTACATCGCCTTTAGGTGTAAAGCAATACACACTGTCAGAGAATAAATCCAAATCGCTCTTGATAAGATTAAGGAATTCCTTATTATCGGACATGTCTCTCTGCCATTCAAGAATCTGTCTGAGCCATGTAAGCTTGGCTTCTTCGCTGTCATCGCCCTTTGTTCCGTCTATATTCTCCTTATATTTCCAATGCGCTGCGATACCGTATTCAGCGGTTCTGTGCATCTCATATGTTCTTATCTGTATCTCAAACGGCTGTCCGTTAGGTGCTATAAGAGTTGTGTGCAATGACTGGTACATGTTAGGCTTAGGCATTGCAATGTAATCTTTGAATCTTCCGGGAATTGGCTTATACATCTCATGAATCACGCCAAGCGCTGCATAACAGTCCTTAACTGTATCTACAATGATACGGACTGCAAAGAGATCGTATATCTGGTCAAGTGTCTTATCCTGGTTAACCATCTTCTTATATATACTGAAGAAATGCTTGACTCTTCCGTCTATTTCACACGGAATACCTGCATTATCTATATGCTGTTTAACCTCAGCCACTATGTCTTTGACGAATTTCTCTCTCGCTTCCTTGCCAAGCTTTAACTGACGTTCAAGGTCATGATATACTTCCGGCTGAAGAAATTTAAGTGAAAGGTCATCAAGCTCAACTTTAATCTTGGAGATACCGAGTCTCTGTGCGATCGGAGAATATATCTCCATTGTCTCTCTCGACTTTTCAATCTGTTTCTCAGGCGTCTGATATTGCATCGTACGCTGATTATGAAGCCTGTCGGCAAGTTTGATCAATATAACCCTTATATCCTTAGCCATTGCAAGGAACATCTTACGAAGATTCTCTGCCTGCTTATCTATCTTATCATGTTCATAATTGAGCTGGGTTAACTTGGTAACTCCGTCAACAAGAAGGAATACTTCCTCTCCAAACTCTTTGGTGATCTCTTCTCCGGTCACCCCGGTATCTTCTATTACATCGTGAAGAAGCCCGGCAATAATTGTCTCTTTATCAAGTTCGAGCTGCGCAAGTATTATGGCAACACAAAGAGGGTGAATTATATATGGTTCACCCGATTTACGTTTCTGATCCTTATGTGCTTCCTTCGCAACGTGATAAGCCTTCTCTATCTGTGAAAGGTCTGTTGACGGATGGTATCTGAGTATGCATTGCTTAAGCTCTTCAAACAATTCATCCGGATCATTGCTCTTAGGCGGATCTAACGGTATGTCATCTATTTTGCGTCGTTGTCTAAAATTCTCTTCTTCAGGCATATTACAACTCCATTTTGTCATTTAAGGATTTTTTATCTATTATATTTTAAAGCCTTATTGCCAAAAAAGCAATAAACAGTTTATATTCCGTATGATTTTCTGTATATGTGGATAAAATTACACCATATGTGTAGACAATTAAATTACACTGACAGTAAATATTATATATACTGACAGGTGACTTCTATGTTAATGAATATGGGAAAACGTTTTAAAGAATTAAGAAAAGAGCGCAAGTTCACCCAACAGCAGCTTGCAGACCGTATCGGACTTGCTCCGAGTGCAATCTCATCATACGAGTCAGGTGCACGATACCCTTCATATGATGTACTGATAAAATATTCCAAGATTTTTCATGTGACAACCGATTATCTTCTTGGTATTGATGAATTAAATACTGTTGACGTATCCGGATTAAACCAGATGGAAAAAGAAACCGTTATACAGGTAATCAATACTTTTATTGACGCCAAGAAATGATAATTCAATAAGTCAAAGCCCGATATTACCCGGAATAATACAGGTAATATCGGGTAAATATCTTAATTTCCCGGATATTTTATTACCGACTCAACACTATATCCGGCCAGTTTATCACGGCCCTTAAGTCCCTCAAGTTCCATAAGAAATACTATTTTAACGACGATTCCGCCAAGTTTCTCCACCATTCCTATAATAGCTTCAATGGTTCCTCCTGTTGCAATAAGATCATCAATTATAACGACTTTCTGTCCCGGCTTTATCGAATCCTTATGCATCTCTATAACGGCTGTTCCGTATTCCAGAGCATACTCCGCCTCTATTGTCTCACACGGAAGTTTACCTTTCTTGCGGACAGGCACAAATGATTTATGGTTCTTATATGCTATCGGAACTCCGAAAATAAATCCTCTCGATTCCGGTCCGACAACCACATCATAATCCGTATCACCGATTAATTTATCCATACTGTCAATTGCCAGCGAAAGTCCGTCAGCATCCTGAATTACGCTGGTAACGTCTCGGAACATAATTCCCTTCTCCGGGAAATCCGGTATTGTTCTTACATATTCTTCTAATTTCTTCATTACTGACACCTCTTCTTTATACACTGTCTATTCTGTATCCTGTCACACATACCTGAATCTGTTTCTTATCTCTGAATTCATTCATTTCCGGGTAGTATGTACATGATATCCTGCCATTTTTATTATATACTGTTTCAAGCTCCGTGCAAGGGAAAAAACCAACCGCATCCATAACAAGTCCGCTGTTTTTTGCAAGTGTCATCCTGGTATACTGTTTTTCTTTTCCTATCGCCCTGATGTTTCGTATGGAAATATTCTTATCCGCAAACACCGGCTTTGGATTGGCTTTTCCGAATGGTTCAAGTCTGTCGAGCTCACGAATTAATTTCTCGCTGATATATTCAAGCGGCATAGGTACATCGATCCAGATAGTTTCCGTCAGATCGTCTTCACTCAGATTGCAATGTTCATTTATCCGCTTTCTGAACTCTGCGATATTTGCTTCCGGAAGTGAAAGTCCGGCTGCCATCGGATGTCCTCCGAATCTTGTGAACAGATCCTTACATTCCGACAATTTTTCAAACATATTATATGATTCTATTGAACGTGCCGAGCCCTTGGCTTCTTCCTCGCCCTTTGTGAGAACTATTACCGGTTTATAATATCTTTCCCTTACTCTTCCGGCCACAATGCCGGCTATGCTTTCATGACAGTCCGGGAGAAAAATCACCAGCACTTTATCATCCTTAAGGCTACTGTTTTCAACCATATCTATTGCCTTATCGACTGCCTCGGAGGTAAGTTTCTTACGTTCTTCATTAAGGTCTTTGAGTTCTCCGGCATGTCTTTCTGCCTCCGCCCGGTCATCCGTTACAAGCATTTTCAATGCCCTCTTGGCAGAATCAAGTCTTCCGCTCGCATTAAGACATGGGCCGAGTATAAATCCTATATGATACGCATTTATACTTTCACGGCTGACTCCGGTAACTGCCATCAGCGCATTCAATCCGTAATTCCGGGTATTCGCAATAAGTTTAAGGCCTTCTTTCACGATTATTCTGTTTTCATCAAGCAGATCCACAATATCTCCGACTGTTGCAATTGCCGCAAACTGTAAAAGCTCCGGCATTATTGAATCGTCCGTTTGAAATTTCTTAACCATACAGCCGATGAATTTATAGGCTATTCCGGCACCGCATAACATCTTAAACGGATATCCGCAGTCACTCTGTTTCGGATCTACCACCGCAGCGGCGTTCGGAATGATATATCTGCGTCCGTCGGCCGTTTCTTCATACGGAACATCATGATGATCCGTAATTACAACCGTCATACCCAGTTCATTGGCATAATCGATCTGCGAAGCAGCCGCTATCCCGTTATCGCATGTGATAATGACTTCAACTCCGGCATCATATGCCTGTTTTATTAAATTCACGTTTATCCCGTAACCATCCGTTATCCTGTCCGGTACTTCATAATCCACATCTGCCCCGCAGGATTTAAGTCCCATAAACAAGATATAGATGGAACAAATTCCATCTATATCATAATCACCTATAATGCGGATACGTTTATTGTCACGGATCGATGATGCTATCACAGACACTGCTTTGTCCATATCTTTCATCATCATCGGATCATGGAGATTGTCAAGTGTGCCGTTAAGGTACCTATCAACATTCTCCATATCTGTGACATCACGGTTACGGATAATTCTGGATGTTACCGGGTCTATATTAAACCGGCTGCCAATGGCATTAAAATCTGCCTTTTTGGAATATACCCGCCAATTCTGCATATTTATTGCTCTGCTTTCTTAAGTGCTTTCTTATATGAAGCCTTCTTCATAGTGAACCACAGTGCGCCCGAAATACATACTGATGAGTATGCACCTACAACTATACCTACCATGATCGGTGCTGCGAATTCCCTGATTGAAGATACACCGAGTATGAACAGGATGAGTACCATTATAAATGTGGTAAGTGAAGTGTTAATGCTTCGTGAAAGTGTTGATGTAATACTTCTGTTAACAACTTCAGCAAGTGACTCTTTCTGCATAACCTTCATATTCTCTCTGATTCGGTCGAAAATAACGATTGTTGCGTTGATCGAATATCCGACGATCGTAAGTATACATGCAATAAAGGTATTGCCTACGCTTGTTCTTGATATTGCATAATATCCGAGTACAAAAAGTACGTCATGTACAAGTGCAAGGATGGCACTCGTAGCAAATTTCATATCCCTGAATCTGATTGCAATATAGATAAGCATACATACGGTAGCAACAACGATTGCTATCACCGCATCTCTTCTCATCTCAGAACTTACTGTTGCGCTTATATTCTCATAACTTACTTTATCGCTGTCTGTCGTATCGATTCCGAACTTGCTCTCAAGCACGTCATTAAGTGCTGCACGCTGCTCTGTATCAAGCATCTGTGTCTTAAATACAATCGTGTTATTGCCCTTTACCTGCTGCTGCTGAACAGTTTTGCTTCCGGTAGCTTCCTTGATAAGAGGAATGATCTGGTTCTCAACTTCTTCAAGCGAATATTCTTCATTAAATGTTATGCTTGCGGATGTACCGCCCGAGAACTCAAGGTCATAATTAAATATTCCCTCTCCCTTAGCTCCGTGTACAACCATAAATACGATACCCGTAGCAATAAGAAGTCCCGATATCGAGAAGAAAAGTTTTCTCTTCGCAACAACATGTATTGTTTTGAGTTCTTTAGCTTTACCGTAAAGGCTCTGCGTACGGCATCCGAGGTTATAAAGAAGGAGAAGTACCCATCTTGATACAAGGAGTGATGTAAGCATCGAAAGTACAATACCGATTCCAAGTGTAACGGCAAATCCTCTTACCGGACCCGTTCCGATTATTCCAAGAACGATTGCCGCAATAAGCGTTGTAACGTTACCGTCGATAATTGCTGAAAGTGATTTCTGGAAACCTGATTTAATTGCTCCTCTTACAGACATTCCCGCTGCCAGATCTTCTCTGATTCTGGCGAAAATAATTACGTTGGCATCGACCGCCATACCAACGGATAATACGATACCGGCAATACCCGGAAGTGTAAGTGTGAGGTCAAATACATTGAGAATAAGAAGCATTGCTCCTGTATATACAACGAGTGCAATATTGGCTGCAATACCCGGTATTCTGTAATATGCAATCATAAATATGAACAAAAGCGCAAAACCGATCAATCCGGCAATAACACTTGTATGGATAGCTTCCTGTCCGAGTGTGGCACCTACCACCTTGGAGCTTATCTCTTCAAGTTCTACAGGAAGTGCACCGATTCTGATATAAGAAGCGATATTCTTCGCTTCATCAAGGGAATCCATTCCGTTGATAACACCCGAACCGTTGGTGATCTGATTGGTTACTCTCGGAACGCTTATGAATTCTCCATCATAATATACACCGATTGACCAATGTGTTGTGGATTCCACAGCCTTACCTGTTGCCACTTTAAATTTCTCTGCTCCGTCTTTGGTAAGCTCAAATGCAACAACCGGCTCCTTTGTGCTGTCCGACTCGCCTTCGTATGTACCCTGGCAGTCCTTGATATCCTCACCTGTAAGAACTATCGATCCGTCTTTCTGAAGATCTTCGATACTTCTTGTAAGATGCCATCCGTATGCATCCTTGCCATCGGCATCCTTATACTGGCCATACTCATAGTTAGCTGTTTTTCCATCATCCGCATACTGAATGATGAAATAAAGTGAACCCGGCTTACCAAGTTCCTCAAGAACAGCTTCCGCATCATCCGCACCCGGTATCTCGATCGTTACTCTGTCAGTACCTTCGGAATATACCTGTGCTCCGTCATAGTTACCGAGACGCTGCTGCATCTTATATACCGTATCGGACAGATCCTGTGAAGAAATATCTCCTACCGCACGGTATGTAATACTTACACCGCCTGCAAGGTCAAGTCCGAGAGTTATGTTCTTCGCACTTCCCCTGTGTCCACCACCCCATCCGATAAGCACGGTGTAGCAGATTAAGCCGAGTGATGCAACAAGTGCAATTACGGCTATAATTTTTTTCCAAGCTTTCATAATATCCTCCTGAAAATTGTTTTATTCTGCAAGTGCGCACTTAATCATTATTGCACACTCAACTCTCTTCTGTTCTAGCTTACATGCTATATCATACGGTTCATTGATATCGCCGTTAAAATTGTAAGCGTTTGCCGAACATCCGCCGCTGCAGAAGAATTTGCAGAAGCAGTCTTTGCATTTATCTTTGGTATACACATTACAATGGTTAAACTGTTCTCTTATCTGAGGTGTCTTGATACCTTCAAAAACATTGCCCATTATGTATTCCTCATGGCCTACAAACTGATGGCATGGATAGAAATCACCCCACGGTGTTACCGCAAGATATTCCGTTCCGCATCCGCATCCCGAAAGGCGCTTGTACACGCACGGTCCGCCCTCAAGATCTATCATATAATGGAAGAAATTAAATCCTCTTCCCTCTTTCTCACGCTTGATCATCTCGACTGCAAGCTTATCGTATTCTTCGTATATCTGCGGAAGGTCCTCAGGTCTGAGTGCATAATCTTCCGTATCATCTGCAACAACCGGTTCAACCGATATCTGCTTAAATCCTCTGTCGGCAAGATCCAGAACATCCTTGGAAAAATCAAGGTTATTATGTGTAAATGTACCTCTGACGTAATAATTGGTCTGGTTACGCGACTCGGCGGCTTTCTCAAACTTAGGCATTATCATGTCATAGCTTCCCGCACCGTTGCGGAAAGGTCTCATCTTATCATGGACTTCCTTTCGTCCGTCCACACTGAGCACAAGATTACCGCACTCTTTATTTACGAAATCAAGTACCTCATCATTGAGAAGCACTCCGTTCGTAGTCATTGTGAAACGGAACTTCTTGTCATGTGTCTTCTCAAGTTCCCTTCCGTAAGCTACTATTTCCTTGACAACCTCAAAATTCATAAGAGGTTCTCCTCCAAAGAAGTCAACTTCAAGATTCCTTCTGTGTCCGGAATTAGCTACCAGGAAATCAAGTGCTTTCTTACCTACCTCAGCACTCATAAGTGCTCTTCTTCCGTGGTATTCACCTTCCTCGGCAAAACAGTATTTACATGCAAGATTACAGTCATGTGCTATATGAAGACACATTGCCTTAACTACATTCTCCTGTGCTTTGCGCTCTGCGAACTGCTCTATGCACGGTTCGTAAATGTCCTCGGTAAATAACACCTCGTCATCTTTAAGTGCCTGTATTTCATCACATGCCTCGTTAATTTCATTAATATCATACCTGTCCGCGAGCTTGTCCGCTATCTCTTCTCTTGTATTTTCCTGGAATAGCGGAATTATGTCATATACTATATCATCAACAACATGTACGGAACCGCTGTTTACGTCCAGTACGATATTGTATCCGTTACTTTTATACTGGTGTATCAAAATATCCTCCTTACAAAACTGCGTGTCAGTCTTTCACACTAAGAAGAGAGTGCCGGTGTCTTCGTCCTCACACTCTCTTACAGTTCTGCTTATTCAATATAAAACTATTTGTTCTCGCAGCTCTGGTTACCAACTGTGCAAGATGTCTTACAAGCTGACTGGCATGATGTCTGGCACTCGCCGCATCCGCCCTTCTTAGCTGATTCCTTAAGATTTCTTGTGTTAAGAGTCTTAATATGTTTCATTATGTATCCTCCTTATGAAGCCCTGCGCTATATACAGAGCCTGCTTCTAAGTTATGCTTAAATGATTATATCATATCAATTCAAATAATAAAAGTATTTTTTGTCTTTTTTTAGGTATATTAATCCCTGGCAAACTGCTTTATTGCAAATCCGTCGGAATAATCGGTGTCGAAATTTCCTGACAGCTCAACTCCGGATGTATTGACCGTACTGAACTTATAACACATATAACTACCATCCCATCCGGTAAATTCCAGTTCAATCGGTATCTCATCATACAATTCATATCCGGTCTGTGTCATATAATACCGAAGGCTCAGCGAGCTCATCGACGATGCCTGTATTATCTTGCCGCTTGTGCAGTCAAGCACATCCGTGACTTCGCTTCCCGATTCAGATTTATATCTGATGGCGCATTTTGTACTGTCATCAGCCCATATCGTCTCAAGCTTACCCGTCGTCCATTCATAGTATCTCAGTTTATTGCCGTCCGCTCTCTGGGATACCCTGTATTTGGAAGAATCCCCGGAACCGCTATGTTTGATATAAAGAGTTATATTTCCGTCCGGAGATACCGTACGTTCCTGAAGGAAATACAGATCGTCTTTCAACACATAATATGCCACTCCGAGCACGGCTGCAACCGTTATAAGCATGACGATTATAAGCGGTGTGTATTTCTTTGTTTTGTTTCTGCGGCTCATAATGCCTCCCGTGTAAAATAATCCTATATACCAAAAATACCGTAAACACTGTTTACGGTATCAAAGTGCAGTCGGCGGGACTTGAACCCGCACCCAAGCAATATGGACTAGATCCTTAGTCTAGCGCGTATGCCAATTCCGCCACGACTGCTTATGTCACAGAGTGCTGTGATCTGCAATATTAAGTTATCAAGTGCAGTCGGCGGGACTTGAACCCGCACCCAAGCAATATGGACTAGATCCTTAGTCTAGCGCGTATGCCAATTCCGCCACGACTGCTTATGTAACTACGCTGTTCACCAGCGACGATAGCTATAATACCATATTCGTTTTATAATTGCAACCCCTAAAATAAATTTTTTAAATTTTTTTACTCTATTTTTATTCTGTCAAGCAAAAATGAAAATGTCCCGAAATAATCAAAAGATCTGCCCTGTGAATT
>CAMENP010000002.1 GCA_945928575.1 uncultured Butyrivibrio sp. | reverse complement strand
CTTATTCATAATACAACATCTTTCATCGTTTGTCAACAACTTTTTTCAATTTTTTAATTTTTCTTATTTGTCTTAAAATTGTTTTAATTGTCTCAATTGTATGAAATTTGTCGGCAAGGAGTATACTACCACCTTGCCGACAGAATGTCAATAACTATTTTAAATTTTTTTAAAAAGATTTATTTCATGTTGAAACCGTATGATTTGTGTTCATATACATACGACACTCTGAGCTTATCATATGATGCAGCGACATCCTCTGAAACCATAAACACCGCTACAGCCTCATAATCTCCTCCCGGTTTGATCTCAACATCCGCAAGTCTGGTGATATCGTTGGTAAGAAGCGTAGCAAAATTATTGACCGTCATCTTATTGGCTGTCAGTCTGAAAAGAGTCTTATTATCGACCGTATTGACTTTCATCGATGCGGTATCAGGGTTATGTATATTAAACACCGCCACGACGAATTTAAATCCATCCTCCGGTTTGGCAGTAAATAATGCATCCGGGTCATCAGGATACTCATCAACGATCTTACATTCCTTGAATGAAACCTCTGCCGGTTCAATGCCAAGTGCTTTGGATGCGGTTGCAAGCATTAATGTCTTCTCATCCATTCCCGTCTGGTCAGTCTCCGGCTCTGTCTCTTCAGGCGTCTGTGATTCGGACTCCGCTGTAGTCTCCCGAGACTCATTCTTATAATTATAATCAGCGTATTTGGACTTATATTTGTATGAATTTCTGACTAACACACCTGCAGCTGCTTCTGCAACAAGTGCATCCTGATCTTCTGTCAATTCTATCGCTTTGGTACAGCCTGTAAGCATAAATACACATATTAACGCTATGGCAAAAAGTTTTCTCTTCATGAACGCCTCCGCACTTATAAATTACTTGATATTATATCACATTATCTTTTGTGTAACAATAGTCAAACTTCATGTACCGGCATATCAAACCAGAATTCCACACCGTCTTTAATGTTTCTTGCGCCGTATGTTGCTTTATAATTATCAAGTATCGCTTTTACAATGGACAGTCCTATTCCGTTGCCGCCGTATTCCCTCGTCCTTGCTTTATCGACCTTATAGAATTTCTCCCATATCCTGTCTATATCTTCATCAGGTATTGCAAGGCCGGTATTAAATACAGATGCGTATACCGAATCCTGTTTTTTCTCGATCGTGATAATGATTTTTCTGTCGCCGTCACAATGATTAATGGCATTGGTCAGATAATTGGTGAATACTTCTTCCATCTGGATCTGATCTGCCCACACCTCAGCCGTGTCCGGATGTTTGAAATCAACCGTAATCTCTTTCTGGTTCATGACAATTCCGTTGGCACGGATTACCGAATCGGCGAGTTCCACCAGGTCAAAGCGTTCTATTGATATTTTGTCATTGCCGGATTCAATCTGGTTAAGGGTAAGGAGTTTCTTTACCATATTGTTCATCTTAACCGCCTCGTCCATAATCACATCACAATAGAAATTTCTGCTTTCCTCGTCATCATTGATACCTTCCTTAAGGCCCTCGGCATAACCCTGGATTAATGCGATCGGGGTTTTTAACTCATGCGATACATTTCCGAGAAATTCACGGCGCATCTCATCATTACGTGTTTTGATTTCATTATCCTTCATAAGTTCCATATTGGCCGTCTTAAGTTCAGATATATTTCGTTCCAGTTTTTCCGACATCACGTTAATGCTGTTGCCAAGCACTCCTATCTCGCCTTTATCCCTGCCCTCGTATTTCACGTCAAAATTCATATCCGAAACTTCTTCCGCTATCTCCGAAAGTTTCTTGACAGGCTTAGTTATGCCGGTAGCTATAATATATACCACTATTATACTTATAAGCAGTATACCGATTCCGATAAAAATAACAAACCTGTTATATGTATTAATATTTTCCTGCATGCTTTCAATAGTGATCTGCATGATTATCTGTGAACCGTCGGATAGAATTCCGGTAGCAACTATATATGACATATCCGTAACACTGTCAAAACTCTGCACGATTGTATATTCCGAATTTTCTTCAAGAATCTTCTTCTGGACATTAGGATTGAAATTGATGTCCTGTATCCATCTTATCACATCCTCATAACCGGTCTGTGAGCTGTATGCAATATTCCATTTGCCGTCAAGCACAAAAACATTAATATTATGTCCGTAGTTAATCTGGTTAATTGTATCCTGCACAGAATCCGAATCGGTATTTTTGACAGAAAGGACATCCGTAAGAAGACTGTACGCGTTTTTAAGGTCGTTCTGTCTGCTCTTTATGTAAAATTTTTCGAACATTGTCGTATTGAGTACGCATATCAGCACAACAACCGCCGTGACAAGCGCTGCCATGATCAATGTCAGTTTAATTTTCAATGAATGTCTCATATTAACAGCTCCTTTAAAAACAGGGACAGCTCACATATATGTGAAATGTCCCTTTGTTTTCAAGAATATTATTCTCCGAGATATGCTTTTTTAACTGTGTCATTGTTCATAAGGTCCTTAGCGTCTCCCGAGAGCGCAATTTTACCCGTTTCCAGCACATATGCCCTGTCAGCTATTGAAAGTGCTTTCTTGGCATTCTGCTCAACAAGGAGAACCGTTGTACCATCTTTGTTGATTGATTTGATGATATCAAAAATCTCTGACACATATATAGGTGACAGACCCATGGATGGCTCATCCATCAAAATAATGCGCGGTCTGGACATAAGTGCCCTGCCCATTGCGAGCATCTGCTGTTCGCCGCCCGAAAGGGTTCCCGCCATCTGGTTCTTACGTTCCTCCAGTCTCGGAAATCTCTCGTAAATATTACGAAGGTCTTCTTCTATACCGTCTTTGTCTTTGCGGATAAATGCGCCCAATTTAAGATTCTCAAGTACCGAAAGCTGTGCAAATACACGTCTTCCCTCCGGAACCTGTGATATGCCGAGATTAACTATCTTGTGTGCCTGCATTTTGGTTATGTCTTTGCCATCATATATAATATTACCAGATGATGCCTGAAGAATTCCGGAGATCGTATGAAGTGTCGTCGTCTTGCCGGCACCGTTAGCTCCGATAAGTGCAATTATCTCGCCTTCGTTAACCTCAAAAGAAATGCCTTTCAAAGCCTGTATGACTCCGTAATGCACTTCAAGATTATTTATTTCAAGTAATGCCATCGTATGCCTCCTATTCTCCGAGATATGCCTTTATAACCTCCGGGTTATTAAGCACCTCTGTTGTATCTCCCTGTGCAAGAACGCTTCCGAAATTAAGCACGGTAAGCTGTTCGCATATACTTGAGACAAGTTTCATGTCATGTTCGATCAATAATATCGTCATTTTAAAATGTTCCCTGACAAAGGCGATGGTTTTTACTAATTCCATAGTCTCATTCGGGTTCATTCCGGCTGCTGGCTCATCTAACAGGAGAAGCTTCGGCTTTGTGGCAAGTGCCCTTGCAATCTCGAGTTTACGCTGTTTACCGTAAGGAAGGTTGGATGCAAGTGTATCGGCATCACTCTCAAGGTCAAAAACTTTAAGAAGCTCCATTGCCTCTTCATTCATCTGTTTCTCGTGCTTAAAGTATGACGGAAGTTTGAGCACTCCCGCTATAGCCGGATATTTATGAATATTATGAAGGCCTATTTTAACGTTATCCAGAACTGACTGTTTTCCGAACAACCTAATATTCTGGAATGTACGGGCAATTCCGTCTTTGTTGATCTGCACAACAGATTTACCTGTAATATCCAGACCGTCAAGTTTAACACTGCCGCTGTCCGGCTTATATACACCGGTAAGAAGATTAAATATAGTTGTTTTACCGGCACCGTTAGGTCCTATAAGGCCGTAAAGCTGGCCTTCCTCTATCTTTACATTAAAATTATCTACCGCGCGCAGTCCGCCGAAAGATATACTGAGATTAGTAACTTCAAGCATTGGCATAATTACTGAACCTCCTTATTTTTCTTTTTGAAAACAGATTTGATCTTAGCTGAAACAACTTTACGAAATTCAATACATTTTGGATTCCAGCTGAAAATCATCATTACGATAAGAACAACCGCATAAATTACCATACGGTAATTTCCAAGGAAACGTATTTCTTCCGGAAGGATCGTAAGTATGATCGCCGCTATTATTGAACCCGGAATATTTCCCATACCGCCAAGTACAACCATTACAAGGATATTGATTGAAAAGTTGAAATCGAATTTAGTTCCCGTAAGTGTTGCAAAATTATGTGCATAATATACACCTGCAACTCCGGCAAGCGCTGCCGAAATTGTAAATGCCATAAGACGGTATTTGGATACGCTTATTCCTACAGCCTCTGTCGCTATTTTATTATCCCTGACAGCCTTGATTGCACGTCCGGCACGTGAATCTGAAAGATTCATAACTATAAGTACCGTCAATATGAGTAAAATTATACCTATCAGGAATGTCGAAAGTCTCTGGACGGTTATTCCCTGTGCTCCCTTGGCAATCATATCCTGTGGATTAAGAGTTGATCCATCGTTAACATCAAAGTGTAATCCGCTGCTGTCCTTGGATATATAAAGAACGTTGCCAAGAACGCTTCTGATGATCTCTCCGAATGCAAGTGTAACTATGGCAAGATAATCTCCCTGAAGTTTCAGGACCGCCGAACCAATTATAAGTCCGAAGATTGCCGCAAATACACCGCCTACTACCATACCAAGAATAAATCTTACAAGGTCGTTGGAAATCATGTCGGCCGTAATATTGGTAAATATTGCTCCCGTATATGCTCCGACATACAGGAATCCCGCATGTCCAAGACTCAGCTCGCCCAAAAGGCCTACAACAAGGTTGAGCGATACGGCAAGAATAGCATATGCACATATCGGAACTAACAGTCCCTGCATCTTGTATGAAAGGAAACCGCCGTTGGAAAGCGTATTCATTATAATATATGCCACTATAATTCCGGCTATCGTTATCAATGTCGTAAGTGTGGATTTTTTTATATTTATTTTCTTGCTTTTCATTTATCCCACCTACACTTTCTCTTTGATTTTCTTGCCGAACAATCCTGTCGGCTTAAATATAAGCACTATAATAAGCACAAGGAAAACTATTGCGTTGGCAAGTGTTGTGGAAATATACTTCTTGCTAAGGCTTTCGATTATGCCGAGAAGTATTCCGCCCACAAATGCACCCGGTATTGAACCGATTCCACCGAATACAGCTGCCACGAATGCCTTAATACCCGGCATTGAACCGGTCGTCGGTGTAAGGTTAGGCATTGCGGTAAGCATGAAGAAACTTGCTATCGCCGCCAATGCGGAACCTATGGCAAATGTAATCGCGATCGTCTTATTGACATCGACACCCATAAGTCTCGCTGCGTCCTTATCTTCCGATACAGCCAACATTGCACGGCCTGTTTTTGATTTCTTTATGAAAATCAGAAGACCTACGACAATTGCTGCACTTACAACGATTGTAAGTATTGTTGAACCTTTAATCTTAAGGTCCCCTCCGGCAAGAGAAATTGTTCCGAAATCAATTCCGGAATCGAAATTCTTAGGGTTGGAGGTAAAAATAAGCTGTGCAACATTCTGTAATAAATAACTTACGCCGATTGCCGTGATAAGTACGGCAAGTGATGTTGCTCCTCTAAGAGGTTTATAAGCAACACGTTCAATTACGACGCCCAAAACTGTACAAACAAGCATTGAAAGGAAAATCGCGAGAAGCGGATGATATCCCAATCCTTGTATAATTTCATATAAGACATAGCCGCCTATCATTATGACGTCACCATGTGCAAAATTAAGCATCTTGGCAATACCATATACCATCGTGTATCCAAGGGCTATTATGGCATATATGCTTCCAAGATTAATTCCATCGATAATATTGGAGATAAAACTCATTGTCTGCTTCGCTCCTGTCATTATTTCTTGCGCCGGATTACCGGCTGTTTAAAACCCAATAACGGACAGAAAGATTCCCTAACGGGACCTCTCTGTCCATATTGGTATTGGTATAAATAATTCTATAAGATATTATTTATTCGGCACTTACATATACGCCGTTTTTAATAACAACAGCCATAGGGTCTTTGTTAACTTCACCTGACTCTGACCATGTCATTCCCTTACCTGTAATTCCTTCATAAGTGAGCTCTGTAATTGCTTTCTCAAGAGCATCTCCGATTTCGGAAACTGACTGTGACGGTTTAACATCAGCCTTTTCAATAGCTGCCTTGATGATGTAGATTGCATCGTAAGCATCAGCTGCGAACTGGTTAGGTGTGTCATTGTATTTCTCTTTATAATTCTTAACAAATGCAGCTGTTCTTTCTTCTGTTGAGTCAGCTGAGAATGGTGTAAGAAGCATAACGCCTTCTGCAAGCTTCTTATCAAATCCGTCTACTGAAAGAAGTCCGTCAAGTCCGTCGCATCCGAAGAATGTAACCTTGGCACCTTCATCGTTAGCTTCCTTGATGATAAGCGATGCTTCCTGATAATAAATCGGAAGGAAGATCAAATCTGCGCCTGAATCGACACATGCTTTAACCTGAACAGAGAACTCTGATTTAGCATCTGATGTAAATGTCTGTGCTGTTGCAATCTCAAATCCCTGATTCTTAGCTTCTGCTGCAAAGTTCTCATAGATACCTGATGAGTATACATCAGAGCTGTCATAAATAACTGCTACCTTAGATGCAAGCTTATGCTCACCGATATACTTAGCTGAAGCAGTACCCTGGTTAGGATCCGTGAAACATACCTGGAATACGTTCTTACCCTTGATTACATCTGTTGATGATGCTGAAGGTGTAAGCTGGAACATATTGTCGTTGCCTGATTCTGCAACTACTGCCTTACAAGGATCTGTTGTAACAGTTCCCATAAGGATCTGCATTCCCCAGTCCTTAAGTGAGTTATAAGCATTGACAGACTTTTCTGCATTGTGCTCATCATCTTCAAACTTATACTCAATCTTGTATCCGTTGATTCCACCGGCTTCATTAATCTCATCTACGGCAATCTGTGCTGCATTCTTAACTGCATTACCATACACAGCTGCACCGCCTGTTGTCGGTCCGATTCCGCCTATGTAGAACTTATCGGAATCTTTAGAACCGCTGCCCTGTTTTGAGCATCCGGCTGCCATTGTTGCTGCAAGTGCAACTGCAAGCAGACCTGCTGCCACTCTTGTAAACTTTTTCATATTAAATTCCTCCTTGACTGCAGTCTGAATGACTGTAATTGTCTATTAAGGCATCCTGAAAAAAATACCTTTATAGCAAAGTATACTAATATACATCAAATAATTTGTCAATATTTTTTATTCATTTTCCATTTTATACCCCATTCCCCAGATGGTCTTAATGAGGTCTCCTTTGGCTCCAAGCTTGCTTCTTAACTTCTTGACATGAGTGTCTATTGTCCTCGCGTCGCCAAAATAATCATAATTCCAGACATTGTTAAGAATTTTCTCACGTGAAAGAGCAATTCCCTTATTCTCCATAAAATATGTGAGCAGTTCAAACTCTTTGTAACTTAAATCCACCGGTTTGCCATCTACTTTAACAATGTGGGCTGTCTTATCGACCTCAATTCCACCAAGCGAAAGGACATCACTCTGGTCAGCCTTGCTCCTTCTTAAAATCGCATCGACTCTCGCCGTAAGGATCTTAGGGCTGAAAGGCTTGGATATGTACTCATCGACTCCGAGTTCAAAGCCCAGCAATTCATCCTGCTCATCACCTCTTGCGGTAAGCATAACGATAGGAACTTTGGATAATTTACGGATCTCGCGGCACACCTGCCATCCGTCCATCTTAGGCATCATCACATCAAGTATTATAAGATCAATCGCGTTATCGCTGCAGAATATATCTATCGCCTGCTCACCATTCTCTGCTTCAACGACTTCATATCCTTTCTTGGTAAGGAAATCCCGTACAAGCTTACGCATTCTGCTTTCATCATCAACAACAAGTATTTTATTTCCCATATAATCATCTCCTGACACGCTGTTTTTATGTATGCGCGCTTTATTTTGTTCAAATCATAGTCTGCATTTTCTCATAAAATTATGTTAATTCTGTGAATTCTGATTCTCCTGCATACGGAGTGCCTCTTCCCTGCTTGACAACTCCTGGGCCCATCCCGCATATTTGTCCTGAAGCACTCTCTCATAATTAATTATGTTCGGATTGGAACTGCTGAGCGCTATCGCAAACATTATGGCAACCACGATCACAAGTACTATATTGATTATTAAGGATGTTTTAAATTTATCCTTAAAGGGTACTCTTGATTCCTTAGGCTCTTTAGATTTCTTTTTAGAAGAATTGTCCGCCGCCAAATCCATACCGGGTGATTTAATTACAGCATAAGGAATATCCTTTGAACCGCCTTTTTTAATAATAAGCGTGCGCAGTTTGCGCATATATTCTATTCCGATCTGCGTTGTGAAAACTTCTTTATCTATGAGATCCTCGTAGAGCCTTGTAACCTTTTCTATATCATCAAATACAATTCTGGAATTAAGATATTTAATCCCTTCTTTCTCTTTAAGAGCTTTCCGGTAATCTTCCTCGCTCTCAAAGCAATATCCGTTAACTATGTAATGTTTAATATTTTCTGACAATTCCAACACCTCCGGCATCTATCAGAATACAAACTGGACCAACAACATATAACACACTGTGCCGCCGGCTATCGAAATCAGCATATTACGCTTCCATAAATGAAGTCCTGTGACAACGGCTATCGAAATCAGTTCCGGAAGTCCATGGCTTCCCGTCATGACATCCACATTCTTGAGGCAATATACCACAAGCAGTCCGAACACTGCGGCCGGAAGCACTTTTCCCAAATACTGTATGTATTTCGGTGTAGG
Organism: uncultured Butyrivibrio sp.; assembly: GCA_945928575.1. GTDB lineage: Bacteria > Bacillota > Clostridia > Lachnospirales > Lachnospiraceae > Eshraghiella. Next base: position 190,719 of record CAMENP010000002.1, on the reverse strand, counting down.
CTTTCCTGACGGAAATACGATAAACGGCAGAAATCTTGTAAGCATTGTAGCAAGTACAACCATCGCAATGGTAATTATCTGTTGCGTTACTGACATGGTTTAACATCTCCTTTATCAAGCACTTTACGAAGCAGCGTCAAAATTATAAGCATGGCCGCCATCGAAGGAATAATGAATTGGTCTGCCCCAAATAAAATCAGGCACACTGTGGAAATCACAAGTCCGAGTATCGAAGAAATATGATTTTTCTCTTTGAGCCACTGTTCAAGGAAAATAACAACAAACATCGCCGTCATAACAAATTCTATCCCGTTGGTGTTAAATGTTATAATTCCGCCAAGTATTCCGCCTATGGTCGCCCCCGCAACCCAGTAAATCTGATTCAGAAGATTTACGAAAAACATAAACCAGCCCCTGTCCACATCTTCGGGTATATCGGCAGTATAATTCACCGAAAAGCTCTCATCACACATTCCGTATATAAGATAAAACTTCTTAAGCCCTGTCCCGCGATATTTATCAAGCATTGATATGCCGTAAAAAATATGTCTGGCATTAATCATAAGGGCAAGCAGGAAAGCCTGCAGCGGATTAAACGCTCCCAAAAGAAGATTAACCGTAACAAACTCAACAGATCCCGCAAAGATCAACATACTTGTGATCATCGGGTACCAGAATTCAAAACCCGATACATTCATATATATTCCGTATGAAGCTCCAAGGAACAAAAATCCCGTCATTATCGGTATTGTATGAGGAAAAGCTGCCTTTAATGCCTTAGTCTTAACGCCCATTGTATTTCTCCTGACGTAAATATGATGTCACAAAGATTATAAACTTTCTTTATTACTATTGCAACTTTTATTTATGTGTTCATTTATCCGGATTTATATGATATAATTACATTAATACGTTACTTTACGGAGGTTTATTATGAATATCAATACCAAATGTGTTCAGGGCGGATACACACCGGGCAACGGTGAACCAAGGCAGATTCCGATCATCCAGAGCACGACTTTCAAATATGACACAAGTGAGGATATGGGAAAGCTGTTCGACCTTGAAACAAGCGGATATTTCTATACAAGACTGCAGAATCCTACGAATGACTATGTTGCAGCCAAGATTGCGGAGCTCGAGGGCGGCACTGCCGCAATGCTCACAAGCAGCGGTCAGGCAGCCAATTTCTATGCGCTTTTTAACATCTGCGAGTGCGGAAGCCACATTGTATCTTCCAGTTCCATCTACGGCGGAACATTTAATCTTATCGCTGTTACCATGAAGAAAATGGGAATAGATGTCACATTCGTAAGTCCGGATGCCACAGAGGAAGAGCTCAACGCTGCATTCAGACCTGAGACAAGAGCTGTATTCGGTGAAACTATCGCCAATCCGGCACTCACTGTCCTTGACATTGAAAAATTTGCCAAATGTGCACATGCGCATGGCGTCCCGCTTATCGTTGACAATACTTTCGCCACGCCTATCAACTGTCGTCCTTTTGAGTGGGGAGCTGATATTGTTACCCATTCCACTACCAAATACATGGACGGACACGGTGCGGCAGTCGGCGGCGCTATCGTAGACAGCGGCAAATTTGACTGGATGGCACACGCTGATAAGTTTCCGGGATTATGTACTCCGGATGAAAGCTATCATGGTATTACATATGCCGAGAAATTCGGTAAAGAAGGCGCTTTCATAACCAAATGTACCGCACAGCTTATGCGTGATTTCGGTTCAATACAGAGCCCACAGAATGCTTTTATTCTCAATCTCGGACTGGAAAGCCTCCACGTTCGTGTTAAACGCCATTGCGAAAACGGTCTTGCAATTGCCGAGTATCTTGACTCACACCCAAAGGTAGCATATGTCAATTATTGCAGCCTGCCGGGAGACAAGTACTACGAACTTGCCAGCAAATATCTTCCTGACGGAAGCTGTGGTGTAGTTTCATTCGGCCTTAAGGGCGGCCGAGAAGCTGCCAGCATATTTATGAAGAATCTTAAGATTGCTGCTATAGAGACACATGTTGCCGATGCCAGAACCTGTTGTCTTAATCCTGCATCAAGCACACACAGGCAGATGACTGACGAACAGCTTAAGGAAGCCGGCGTTCCTGCAGAACTTATAAGAATCAGCTGTGGCATTGAAGACAAAGCCGATTTGATATCAGATATTGCACAGGCACTTGAGAAGTGTTAATCTTTACAATATTTATAAATAACGGGTACCGGTCTTATGACGGTACCCGTTTTATTATTTCTTCATGAATGACTGTACATACAGTATATTGCCATTATCAGCGTTATTATTGTCAAGAACCACAAATACGCCTGCACATCCATAGTTATATTCCGGATTGAGCATATTTTTATTGTGTTCGGCGGAATTTTTCCATGCTGCTATCGTTTCCGATGCATTTCCGTATCCCGATGCAATATTTTCCGCTACGGCCTTATAGCCTTCCGGATACAGTGTAAAGCACCTGCCGGAATTCGGTCTTTTGTGCGAAAAAAGATATGAACATTCAACTGCCCTTAATCTCGCCGTGTTTTCAAGCCCGGCATCGTCGTTAAGTACATTGAGGCCATTCTTTTTTCTATACTCATTAAGAAGTTTCATGAGCTCATTGGATGATGTTTTATCCCAATATCCGCATACGGTAACATTACTGCCTCCGCCCACATCAATCGTATGTGAAAGCGCATATCTCTCTTCATACGACTTGCTGCACGATGAGCACGTATATGTCATTATTCCCGGTGCATATTCTGTGGCAGCGACTTTGGCATGTCCGATATAATTATGGACATGTTCGGCCGGTGCCGTTTTTAATTCCGCAGGTTCTTCCGGCTTCTGCGTCTGCGCCTCTGTATTCTGCACGGTGCTCTCCGATATCGTATCTTTTGCAGAATCCTCTGTAAGCGGCTGTGTTTCCGTTGGTTTCCGGGTCTGTTTCTCGCTTTGAATAAAATCCTCCGCCCCATATTCAGCTGTGGTTATGGCTGTGGTATCTTCTGATTCCGATAATTTCTCTGTATTGATCACATAATCATCTTCATGTGATGAACATGCTGTCAGAAAAAGTCCCATAGCCGCAACTGCCGCAATTGCGGCCCTGCATATGTGCTGTCTCATATTTTTCTCTCTTTCACAAACTATAAAAAAGTCCCCGCAAAGCTTAACGTAATGCGGGGACAAAATTTTACAAATGTTAAATTACATACCCATCTGTGCTGCAACTTCCGCTGCGAAATCTTCGTTCTTCTTCTCAAGTCCTTCACCGGTCTCGAAACGTACAAACTTAACAACCTTAACGTCTGAACCAACCTTCTTGGATACATCAGCAAGGTATGCAGCTACTGACTGCTTACCATCTTCAGCTTTAACATAAACCTGATCCATAAGGCAGATTTCCTTGAGCTGCTTATTGATACGTCCGTTAACGATACCATCAAGCATCTTCTCGTTAGCATCCGGCTTCTCATTCTTAGCTTCTGCAAGAAGAACTTTCTTCTCGCTCTCAATGTAATCCTGATCTACATCAGCACGGCTGATATATTTAGGATTCATAGCTGCGATCTGCATTGCGATATTCTTAAGTGCTTCCTTAACATCATCATTAACAACTGCTGTATCAGCCACAACAAGAACACCGATTCTTCCTGCGCCATGAATATATGATACAACACATCCGTTGTCAATTGCAACTCTCTCGAATCTTCTGATTTTAAGGTTCTCACCGATTACTGCAATCTTTCCTGCTAAAGCTTCCTCAACAGTCTTAGCCGGTTCAGCTTTCCATGCTTCTTTCATGAAAGCGTCAATATCAGCCGCTTCTGTTGTAAGAGCCTGATTAGCAACTTCTTCAACATATGCTGCGAAATCAGCATTCTTGGCAACGAAGTCTGTCTCTGAGTTAACTTCTACGATTGCTGCATTCTTGTCTCCGTCAACAACTGCTGTTACAAGACCTTCTGCTGCAATTCTTCCGGCCTTCTTAGCGGCCTTTGCAAGTCCGTTCTCTCTGAGGAACTCTACTGCCTTATCCATATCGCCGTCTGTCTGTCCAAGAGCTTTCTTGCAATCCATCATTCCAGCGCCTGTCATTTCTCTTAATTCTTTTACCATTGCTGCGGTAATTGCTGCCATTGTAAAATCCTCCTTATTACCTGTTAAATTAAGCCTCTTCTGTTGTCTCTGCTTCTGCTTCGTCAGCTACAACATCTTCATATTCTTCTGCTGTCTCGCCCTGGTTAGCAGCGATAACTGCATCAGCCATCTTAGATACAATAAGCTTAACTGCTCTGATTGCATCATCGTTACCCGGGATAACATAATCAAGTTCTTCCGGATCACAGTTAGTATCTACAATACCGATAAGTGGAATTCCAAGGATATGTGCTTCCTGTACGCAGATGCTTTCCTTCTTAGGATCTACTACGAAAATAGCATCCGGGATTCTCTTCATGTCCTTGATACCGCCAAGGTTCTTCTGGAGCTTCTCCTGCTCTTTCTTAAGCTGGATAACTTCCTTCTTAGGAAGAACATCAAATGTTCCATCCTCTTCCATCTTCTCGATGTCTTTAAGTCTCTGGATTCTGCTCTGGATTGTCTTGAAGTTAGTGAGCATACCACCGAGCCATCTCTCATTTACATAGTACATACCGCAACGCTCTGCCTCAGTCTTAACTGCATCCTGAGCCTGCTTCTTGGTACCTACGAAAAGGATTGTTCCGCCCTGCTCTGCAATATCATATACTGCATTGTAAGCTTCATCAACCTTACCTACTGATTTCTGAAGATCAATGATATAGATACCATTTCTCTCTGTGTAGATGTACTCAGCCATCTTAGGGTTCCATCTTCTTGTCTGATGTCCGAAGTGAACACCTGCTTCAAGCAACTGCTTCATTGAAATAACGCTCATTTTAATACCTCCGTTGGTTATATTCTTCCGCCCGCGCACCACCGGCAACCATGAGCAATGGCACCAACCGGTCTGTATCCGTCAGGCGTGGTTATTATTCAGCATCCGCGTCTGTCCCGACGCAACACACCGGATGATATTATATCATCTCATTCTGTCTAAATCAAGCTTTTTTTGCGTTTTTTAGAAATGCCGTCAAACTTGACTATATTAAGAAACTAATATATAATATAACAGATTATGTTGTTTATGGAAAGTGGGTTTTTATGAATAAAATAGATATCATTGTTCCCTGCTATAACGAGCAGGATGTACTTACAACATATTACAATGAAACTCAGAAAGTTGTAAGCCGTATCGACGGCTGTGAGTTCAGATATATTTTTATAGATGACGGAAGTAAGGATGACACGTTGATCATCCTTAAGGGAATGGCTGCGACATATGACAATGTCAGATATATATCTTTTTCAAGAAATTTCGGTAAAGAGGCCGGTATGTACGCCGGACTAAGCGCCTCTGACGGTGATTATGTGATTGTTATGGACGCCGATCTGCAGCATCCTCCCGCTCTGATACCTCGTATGGTGGAAAGCATCCGTAACGGACATGACTGTTGCGCCGCATACAGGACAAGCCGCAAAGGCGAACGCCGTATTAGGAGTTTCTTCTCCCAGCAGTTTTACAAATTCAATAACAAGCTTACCGATGTCAAGATGCCTTACGGAGCCGTTGATTTCAGGATTATGTCACGCAAAATGGTGGATTCAATAATCTCGATTTCGGAACGGCAGCGTTTTTCAAAGGGAATTTTCAGCTGGGTCGGATTCGATACCGAATGGATTCCTTACGAGAATGTCGAACGTACGATCGGCACCACCAAATGGAGTTTCAAAGGGCTTATGCGTTATGCAATGGACGGCATTTTTTCTTTTTCCGTTGTGCCCCTTAAAATTCTCTCCGTCATGGGATTTGTTATATTTGCCATAGCTATAATTTATGCTATTTTTATTTTGATCAGGACACTTGTGGCCGGCATTGACGCTCCCGGATACGCCTCGACGCTTATCATACTGCTTTTTCTCGGCGGAATTATTGAGCTGTCAATCGGCATTGTCGGTGAATATATCGCAAGAATTTTCACCGAAATCAAACACAGGCCCATATATATCGCAAAGGAAAGCAATCTTCCCGATTGCAATACGGTGAAATCGGATGAAAAAATTACTGGCTAAACTATTTAATAAGGAAACCATTACTTACGTAATATTCGGAGGTCTTACAACGGTTGTCAATTATGCCGTTTATTTCCTCTTCTACAAATTTACCACGGTCGACCCTGTTGTGTATAATGTAATAGCATGGGTTGCCGCAGTGCTCTTTGCATTCATAACCAACAAGCTTTTCGTATTTGAAAGCAGGACTTTCAAAGCTAAAGTATTATTTCCGGAGTTTGCATCATTCGTCGGTGCAAGACTTCTGTCACTGTTATTTGAAACCGCATTTATCGCACTGACCGTTAAAGTATTTAATATGAACGAACTTGTTGCCAAAATTATTACCGCGGTGTTTGTAATAATTTTCAACTATTTTGCAAGCAAATTTTTCATTTTTAAAAAGAAACCATCTGTAAACGATGAAGGAGGTTGTGATGACTGACAATAATGAAAAGAAAAACGCCAGAGAAAGCCGATATGCTGCATTGCATGAGCTCACCCACAGCCGCGCTGTATATATCATGTCTTTTGTGGTACCACTTGTCATAATGATTGCCATTTTTATCATTCGTGATATTTTCCCATTCGGCGACAATTGTTACCTGCGTTCTGATATGTATCACCAGTACTGTCCTTTTTTCTCCGAACTCTGGAGTAAAATCCGTGACGGCGGCAGTTTGTATTACAGCTGGGATATCGGTATGGGCACCAATTTTATGGCCATTTTCGGATATTACCTTTCAAGTCCGACCAACTGGTTTATTGCTCTTTTCCCGCAGAAATACATGATTGAAATCATGAATGCGATCATTCTTCTTAAGATTGCCGCTTCAAGTTTCACTTTTACATTATATCTTTGCAAACATAACAAACGCCGCAGTTTAAGCGCCGCAGTATTCGGTCTTTTCTATGCCCTCTCGGCATTTATTGCCGCATACAGCTGGAATCTTATGTGGCTTGACTGCGTATTACTGCTTCCGCTTGTTGTTCTCGGACTTGAGAAACTTGTATACGAAGGCAAGGGATTGTTATATACTATCACTCTCGGATTTACCATTCTCTCTAACTATTATATTGCGATAATGGTATGTATTTCGATGGTGATCTATTTTATCGTACTCATCGTATCGAGACCCGTTCCTGAAGATAAGACCGAGTATGCCCGGATAATATTAAGATTTATTGTATATTCACTGTTAGCCGGTGCATTCGCGGCGGTTGTCCTTCTTCCGGAAATGTATGCGCTTGAATATACGGCTTCCGGTAAAATCAATTTTCCTAAGACACTTACAAGATATTTCTCTTTCGTGACGATTTTCAAGCGCCACCTTATAAATACTCCTGTAAGCCTGGGACTTGACCATATGCCGAATATCTACTGCGGTGTTGCGGTACTTGTTCTCTTCCCGCTCTACATTATGTGTAACAAAATAAGTCTGCGCGAGAAAATAATGAAAGTAATTGCGTTGATTGTTTTTCTCGTCGCATTTAATATGAATATTCCAAACTTCATATGGCATGGATTCCATTACCCTAATTCACTTCCGTGCAGACAGTCTTTCATATATATATTCATTCTGTTAAGCATATGCTATGATGCATTCATTAACATTAAGAATTATTCAAAGACACAGCTTGGCGGAAGTTTCTGGGCTGTTATGCTTTTCCTTATATATATAGGAAACACTATTACCGCCGATGATGATTTTGATTTTAAAATACTATATATCACAGGCATTTTCATTGCCGTATATATGCTTATTGCATTACTTGCGAGACACAAGAAACTGCGCACGGATATACTGATCGTTGCACTTTTTGCGGTTTCGATCGTTGAAAGCACCGTCAATATGGACAACACCGGCTATTCCACAACATCACGTTCGTATTACCTGAGAGATTATGACAGCGTCAACTATCTTAAGGACTCCATAGATGAACTTGAAAACGGCAGCAGTGATTTCTACAGAACAACCAAATTCCGCGGATACCGATCCAAGAATGACTCTGCATGGCATAATTTCCATGGAGCTTCCACGTTCTCATCAACCGCATATGCATCGCTCACTTCCTTCTATGATTATATGGGACTTGAACATTCGACAAATGCTTATGCCATAAACGGTGCAACACCGCTTGTGTATTCTATTTTTGACATTAAATATTTTATAAGTAACCAGGAAATCAAGGGCAGTGACATTTACTCTCTTGTGGACGAGTACAACGGAGAATACCTCTACCGCAACAATTACACTCTCCCGCTCGGTTTCATGGTTCCTTCGGATTTCAACGGGAATTTTCAGGCTGACAGCAATCCTAATCCGTTTGTGATCCAAAATTTATTTGCCAAGTCGGCGGCCGGGATTGACGATCTTTTCTACAGAATCACTTTCCAGGATGATTCAAGCACTGCAACCGTCACTGCCGACAAGGATGAATACCTGTATCTGTTCGTTATGAACACATCGATCAAATCGATCAATGTCACCGTAAACGGTGTTTCAGAGACATTTAGCGGAGTTGATCACGGACGTATGGTCGACCTGGGATATGTAACCGCCGGTTCCACAATTAATATATCTAACTCGGACGGCGGCAACGAAAGTCTCCAAATGTACGCATACGTACTTGACCTCGATAAATTCAAACAGTTTTATGACGCTCTTTCGGATGAAGGACTTCAGATAAACAGTTACGATGACACTCATATCAAAGGAAGCGTGACCGCCAAAAATAACGGTCTTTTATATACATCAATACCATATGACGAAAGCTATACCGTGTATGTAGACGGTATCAGAACCGATTATACTTCCATCGGTGACAATGCTTTTATCGCCGTATATCTTACTGCCGGAACACATGATATAGAATTTAAATATGTTCCGCGCGGACTTAAGGGCGGCGCCGTATTATCAATCATAAGCCTGCTTCTGATTGCCGGATGTATATTTTATAGAATACGCTTTAAAAAAGAAATATCCGAGGACGGTGCCCTTACGGAGCTTGCCAACGCAAGACTTGCAAAGCGCAGCGCACAAGATAACAAAATACAAGAATCAGGAAAGGATGTTGAATGATGAAACTTTGGGGCGGCAGATTTACTAAAGAAACCAACCAGCTCGTGCATAATTTTAATGCATCATTATCTTTTGACCAGAAATTTTACAAACAGGATATTGACGGAAGCATCGCGCATGTCAATATGCTTGCAAAACAGGGAATCGTTACTAACGAAGAACGTTTTGCCATTCTTAACGGACTTGAAAGCATTAAGAGCGATATCGAAAACGGTACTCTCGAAATCAGTCCGGAATATGAGGATATCCACTCTTTTGTGGAAGCTACACTAATTGAGAGAATCGGTGATACCGGTAAGAAACTCCACACCGGAAGGAGCCGTAACGATCAGGTCGCACTTGATATGAAATTATATATCCGTGATGAAATAGGCGAAACTGACGCTCTCTTAAAAGAACTTCTTGCAGTAATTTTAAGAATAATGAAGGAAAATGTTGAGACATACATGCCGGGATTTACACACTTGCAAAAAGCCCAGCCTGTAACAGTTGCACACCACTTCGGTGCTTATTTTGAAATGTTCAGACGCGACCGCAGCAGACTTCATGACATCCGTGAGAGAATGAATTATTGTCCTCTCGGTGCCGGAGCGCTCGCCGGTACAACTTATCCGCTTGACCGCGAATTTACCGCTGAACTGCTTAATTTCAAGGGCGCCACTTCAAACAGTATGGATTCCGTATCTGACAGGGATTATATTATTGAACTTCTCAGTGCATTATCAACCATTATGATGCATTTAAGCCGTTTCTCTGAGGAAATTATTATATGGAACACCAATGAATACCGCTTTATCGAACTCGATGATGCATACAGCACCGGAAGTTCAATTATGCCTCAGAAGAAAAATCCTGACATTGCAGAGCTTGTACGCGGTAAAACAGGACGTGTATATGGCGCCCTCATGTCAATCCTTACAACCATGAAGGGACTTCCGCTCGCATATAACAAAGATATGCAGGAGGATAAGGAACTTACTTTCGATGCAATCGATACAACCAAAGGATGCATCGCGCTCTTTACCGGAATGATCGATACAATGACTTTCAACAAGCCTGTTATGGAAGCAAGCGCCAAGAATGGTTTCACCAATGCAACCGATGCTGCAGATTATCTCGTTAACCATGGAGTACCTTTCAGGGATGCACATGGAATTATCGGAAAGCTCGTACTTATGTGCATTGATAAAGGCATCTCGCTTGACGAACTGCCTCTTGAGGATTACAAGTCGGTATCACCTGTTTTTGAAAACGATATTTATGAAGCCATCAGTCTTAAAACCTGTGTTGAAAAACGTCTTACCAAAGGTGCTCCCGGCCCTAAGGCAATGCTTGACGCTATAAGCGAATATGACGCATATATGGCAGAATAAGCCGGAGGTATATATGGACAAAGCGATTATACTGCTCTCTTCTTACAACGGAGCAAAATATATCGGAGCTCAGATTGAAAGCATCATCAGTCAGACTTATGACGATTGGGAACTTATTATCCGTGATGATAATTCCGGCGATGGCACAGTTGATATCATAAAGGAGTATTGCAGCAGGGATTCCCGTATTCATCTTATATCCGATGATAAGGGAAACCTCGGATATCCGGCATGCTTCTATGAACTTACCGACACCGCACCGGATGCTGACTATTATTTTTTTGCGGATCAGGACGATGTATGGTTTCCCGATAAAATAGAGCGCGCGATAAAAAAGCTTTCAGGTCTTCAGACTGACAGACCGGCGGCATATTACGGCGGATACACAATATGCGATGAAAACCTCGCATCGATCCGCAACAAGACTCCTAACCATCCTGCCGGAAGCCATATAAAACTTAAAGATACTCTCTTTGAAGTGTGCGGTCTTGAATTTACAATGGCTGTCAACAAAGAGGCGCTCAAACTGCTTAATGCGCATAAGCCTTCGTTCTCAACAGGACGCGGTACATGGATGAGTATGCTTTACTCCATATATGCGGATATCGTATTTGATGAAGAGCCATGTGCTTTCTACAGACGTCATGAAAGCGCTGTAACGGCATCCAACCAGTCTTTCTGGGGATTATGGATATGGCGTTTTAAATATCTTTTCGGAGGAGGTTTTAAAGATTTCCACGATATAATCAAGGATTTCTATCAGACCGTCGGTCCTGAACTTGATATTTCCGACAGAAGACTGTTAAGACTTTTCTCAAGTGAAAAATATTTTCCGGATGTGATTACCAAAGTATTCTATCCAAAACGGTTAAGAAGCCGTATGGTAGACGAACTGGCTCTCAGATTTGCATTTCTTATCGGAAAAATATAATATAATCCCGGACATATCAATCGGTATGTCCGGGATATTTTTTATTATATATTAATTTCTTTAACCTTCGATTATATCTTTTCCAAATGATTTCATACCGATCACTGTTGCTCCGCTGATAAGGAGAAGTGTAAACCACATCATGAAACCGGCGTTGTCACCGGTCTGCGGGAAATCGTTACCGGCCGGCAGTTTTGCGGTTACGGTATCTGCCTTGGAAATCTCCTTACTTGCCGCAGCATCGCTGTAATACTTATCACAGCCGCCGCAATACCAGTATTCGATATTGCCCTCTGCATCCTTGGTGGCTGCCTTGGCAGGGATGTGTTTTAAGTCAGCGTGATTATTGGAGTCAAGCTCGCCGTATTCCTGTCTGCATACTTCACATACGGCTTTGGCTGTACAGGTGGCATTTCCTCCGGTGTGTCCCGTTGCCGGAATTACGGCAAAGCCCTCTTTATATCCGCAGCGTTTGCACTCATTTCCGGCCTCATAACCATCATCAGTACATGTCGGATCCTGTCCGGCTTTTTCAACCATATCATGGCCTCCGTAATAATCCATGCAGACGCTCGCATCAACAGACGCTGTATTCTGTGCTGTTATACCATATGTTTGGGCGGATGCACTCCCGGCTCCGGAAAGTGCTGCGTTCTTTATATTGTCAAATGAACAACCGGAAACAGCGATATTATTCCCGTTATCTGATCCCAGAAATCCTCCGACGGTGTCATCTTCAACAGCCGTAATTTTACCGCCCGCATGGCACTTTTCCAATTTAATTGTATCATCCCAGGCTGTACCGATAAATCCTCCGGTTTTTCGTTGCCAATCGGTCACATTACTCTTGACATCTCCCATGGCAATACTGTTTGCAATTGCAATATTACTTTCAGTGTATCCTACAAATCCGCCGAGATTCCAATCTCCGGCTTCCACATTTCCGAATGCGGCACAATGATTTACAGTTGTACCATAATACAAAATGCCCGCAAATCCTCCTGTGGACCAGCCTTTGCTGGTTACTTTACCATTTGCTGTACAATCACTAAACTGTGATACAAAAGCATTGCCGACAAAGCCTCCGCTTACGCTGTAACCGTCAACCCTGACATCGGCAGTACAATTCGAAAAAATTGTATAGCTCGCATCACCAACCAAACCGCCTGCACGCTTGGTGGAATTGACCGCACCTGACACCTTGCAATTATTAATGGCTGCATAATCCGTACCGTATGATGTAGTTATGCTGCCGACAAGCAGACCGGCGCCATAGCTTTCTTCCGATAAAGTATTACCGTCACCTGCGTATACAGTTCCGTTCTCAATGATAACATTCTTGATAACATAATCGTCACCGAGTGCCGAAATACAACCAAACAATCCGGCACTGCGGTTCTTACCGTAGGAATCTCCCTTACGCTCGTCCACATACAAGCCTGTAATCTTCTTATTATTACCGTTGAAATATCCCTCGAACGCCTGTGCCGAACCTCCGCCCGAAGCATAACTCTCATATCCGATCGGTGTCCATACATGCCCCGACAGGTCAATATCCGCTGTCAGGATAAAATACTCTTTTGTGTGTGTACTTCCATACACTCCGCTGTTGACTTCCTTTGCAAGCAATGCAAGCTGCTCTGCTGTCGCGATCTTGTAAGGGTCGGCTTTGGTACCCGAACCTCCGTCAAAAGAAGCTGCCGCATAGTCTGTCCAACGTCCCTGCGGCGTATCATCTGCCGAAACCGCCTTCGGCAGACATGCTGCAGCCATACAAAGGCTGAGTGCAATTGTCAGTATCATTTGTTTTAGTTTCATTAATACCGTACCTCCGTTTTGCTGTCCGATGACAGCATGAATTTAAAATTTTCCCACATGGCGAATCCTTATACGCCAGATATTATTACGTCCAGCCGCGTATATACCGACTGTTCGTTCACAATCAGTATACTATAAAATTACGATAACTTCAAGAACAGTTTCTTCATTTCTATTGTCAAAAATCCGTGTTTCTTTTATAATATTTCTATTCAAAAATAACGAGGACTGATCAATATGAAACACATTCATCCAGACTATTATGATAAATTCCACTGCATCGCCTCAGCATGTCCCATTACCTGCTGTAAGGAATGGAAAATTGCGGTTGATGATGGCACCAACCGTCAATGGAAGAAGCTTTCTCCGCCGGATTCTGTTGAAGAACATAAGAACAATCTGAGCGCTTACACTTGTATAAAAGACGGTGCACGCGTGATTAGGCTTGATTGCAGACATAATTGTCCTTTTCTCTCGGATGACAAGCTGTGCCGTCTGGTAACCGCTTACGGCGATGATGTGCTTTCTCACACATGCACGATTTTTCCCAGAGAATTACAGGAATATGATACACATACGGAAGAATCCCTTATGGCCTGCTGCCCCGCTGTTATCGATTTGTGGCGTGATAATCCAATTATTTTCCCGGCAGATATACCAGGAACTCCATTGTTTCTTATCCGCGACAAATTAATCGGCTTGGTACAGGATACGACCCTCCCGCCTGAATCAGCTCTGCTTGAAGGATTTTATATACTTTTGGAATTATACAGAAACGAACCCGTCTCATGCGCACAGGTACATGAGTACTTTTCTGCGCAGTCATTGAAGGAACTCCATTTTGCAATGACGGATATACATATACCTGAGGCCGATACAGTCGATGAATGTAATGAACTGTTGCAGGATCTTGCCGTGAACTATCGAAAAGAAGGATTGTATACAGGATATTTACAGGATGTTTTAAAAGAAACTCCGGACGGCTCATGGCAGAATTTTTCCGATATGCTTGCCTGTTACGATGTGCTGATTCGCAATTATCTTGCCAATGAATTTTACTCCGATCTGCTTTCGCCCGATGATTCCGGCAGAAATTTGGAACATATGGTGATTCAATATCAATGGATTATTATAGAATATACTGCCATACGCCAGAGCCTTTTTCACATATGGAATGACTCCGGCGGGCAGTTATCTTATGAAAATGTGCGTGATTATATGGTCATTCTATCACGAATGACCGGATATGATGATGATGACATACGGACATATTTAGAAAACAGTTTTGAAAGACTGATATGGGAATGGGGGTACGCTGCGCTTATTGTGGGAAGATACTAGCATTTTTTGACTTCCGCGTATGCAGCTTATTGCTGTTTTTCAAAATGCTGGTAATCCTTAACGCTCTCCCATGAACCACCCCATGTGAATCCGTGTTCCACAAAAAGATTATATGCATAATCATCAGCGTCTATTTTCATTATAAATCTGTCATCCCTGTCGGCATATCTTTCCGACATCACCGGCAATACAGAGCCGTCCGCTCCGACATATGGGTTGTACAACGGATTAATATCTATTGCAAGGCCATATGCATGCATCGACCAGGTGTCGCTGCCCTTAACTTTGCGGGCATTAAAACAGCTTGTATTGTTGTTGGCCATCGAAACTTCATCATTACCGCCATACTCATCTATAAGCTTAATACTTTCTATCGGATACGATGCCTTGTATAGCTGATAGAAAATTTCGGATACATCCGATGCTATTGACTTATTGACAATAAGTTCTCCCTTATGTGCAACATTGTCCGTTCCCCAATAAAGAACGGTCATATACCGCAAATCTTCACGCGCAACGGGACAGTCATCCGTGAAGGATGAGCCCTGCATCTTGACAAATATAAAATCCGGAATGTCCGTGTATCCGAAATATGTATTAAGATCTGAAGTAATGAGTTCTGACGGAAGCGGGTAACTGCCTTCCATTTTACGGTTGGCTGGGTCGCCCGAGCCCGATATTTCAGTAATTCTCCTCGTCTGATATACAAGAATGATTATCAGCGAACCCAGTAAAAGTGCACTGATAACGAGAAGGATTCCCGGCATTTTAGATTTTTTGTTTTTATTTTTTACTGCCGCAGTTTTCTTTTTCTTAACTGCTGTTTTCTTATTTACAGCCAAATCTGATTACTCCTGTCCTTTAATAGTCACTGAGAGCTGGTTAAACGGTATTTCTATTCCGTTATCATCAAATGCGCACTTGAACTTCTCAAGCAATTCCCATCTTACCGGCCAGTAATCTTCGGTCTTGACCCAAGTCCTGACTCCCAATGTAATCTGACTTTCTCCGAGGCTGTCCACATATATTGTAATTTCCTCATCGCGAAGAATCCTGTCACATCCGTCAATAACTTCTGTCAAAACCGCTTTTGCTTTTCTGATATCCGACTCATAGCTGATACCTATGAGAATATCTATGCGGCGTTTTTCCTGTGCCGTAAAATTCGTAAGACTTGAGTTTGCAAGTGTTCCGTTAGGAATAACTATTGCCTTATTGTCGATAGTGAGAATCTTAGTGTAAAATAAATCAATTCCGGTGACCGTTCCTTCATTGCCATGTGTATCTTCTCTAATATAATCTCCAATTGTAAACGGCTTAAAAAGAAGGATCAATACACCTCCGGCAAAATTGGAAAGGCTTCCCTGCAATGCAAGTCCGACTGTCAGGCCGGCAGCACTGAGTGCTGCTATAAGCGATGTCGTAGGAATTCCCAATACGCTTATGACAATTATTGCTATAAGAAAATACAATGCAAATCTTATCAAAGAGAGCAGGAATTTGGCTACCATCGGTTCAATTTTGGTTTTCTTAAATGAATTGCCGATAAGTTTGAGCACCCACTTTATCAGCTTATTTCCAACTATCAATATGACAATCGCTATAAGAATATTCTTACCAACGGTCATAAACCATTTTATGAGATTATCCCAGATATTTTTCATATTTTCTTCACTCCAGAATGAAGAGGCAAGTATCAATCTGTCCATTACTTAGATGCCTTTCGTACTACGGTTCGTTTCTTCGGTGTTGTATCGGCATAAGTATATCTTAATACACTTATTCCCATCGGCGGCACCTTAAGTCTTATGGAATCCTCTCTCGCATCACACTCATCCTTCTTGGAGTTAATGACACGCGGATTGGTTGCACCGCTTCCACCGTATTTAACATCATCACTGTTAAAAATCTCTTTGTATTTGCCCATTGCCGGAACACCGATTTTGTATTTGTCTCTCTCGACCGGCGTAAAGTTGGCTACCACAATAAGCTCACTTCCGTCCGAGGCCTTTCTTGCAAATGTCACAATACATTCATTGGCCGAAATATTATTGATCCACTCGAATCCCTCCGGGTCAAAATCAAGCTCGTAAAGTGCCGGCTCGTCTCTGTATAATTTATTCAAATCTCTTACATAATTCATAAGAGCCGCATTTTCCGGAAGTTCCGTGAGTTCCCAGTCAATCTGTCTGGCTTCCCACCACTCATTCTCCATTCCGAAATCCTGTCCCATGAAAAGAAGTTTCTTGCCCGGATGTGTGAACATAAAACCGTAAGCCGCACGAAGGTTATTCATCTTTTCAGCCTTGGTTGCACCCGGCATCTTATTTAGCATTGAACATTTGCCGTGTACAACTTCATCATGCGAAAGAACCAATATGAAATCTTCACTGTAAGCGTATACCATACTGAATGTCAGTTCGTTATATCTGCCCTTTCTGAAAAGCGGGTCGCAGCTCATGAAATCAAGAAAGTCATTCATCCATCCCATGTTCCATTTATAGTCAAAACCGAGACCTCCGTCTGATGTTGCTCCGGTAACCTTCGGCCATGCCGTTGATTCCTCTGCAATAAGCCATACGTCAGGTGCTTTTTTGGCGAATTCGTCGCTGAGCTTCTTTAACAGTTCCACTGCCTCAAGGTTCTCATTACCGCCATATATATTCGGTATCCATTCACCGTTTCTCTTACCATAATCAAGATAGAGCATCGATGCAACCGCATCCATTCTTATTCCGTCTGCGTGATATTCCTTAGCCCAGAATATCGCGTTGGAAATAAGGAAGTCTATAACTTCCGGCCTTCCGTAATTATATATAAGTGTGCCCCACTCAGGATGTTCACCCTGACGCGGGTCAAGGTGTTCATAAAGGCATGTTCCGTCAAATCTGGCAAGTCCGAATGCATCCTTAGGAAAATGAGCCGGAACCCAGTCGAGAATAACTCCTATTCCCGCCTTATGCATCTCATCCATAAAGAACTTGAAATCATCCGGCGTACCGTATCTTGCTGTCGGCGCATAATATCCCGTTACCTGATATCCCCATGAACCGTCAAAAGGATATTCCATAACCGGCATAAGTTCAATATGCGTATATTGCATTTTCTTGACGTAATCGATTACAAGCGGAGCAAGTTCCCTGTAATTATAAAATTCTCTTCCGTCATCCGGTGTCTTAAAAGAGCCCGCATGCAGTTCATATATGGAAACAGGCTTCTTTTTATCTTTATCCGCATCGCGCTTAGCCATCCACTCATCATCATTCCAGCGATAATTCTTGATATCGTATACTATAGATGCATTGGCTGGTCTTAATTCACCTGCATATGCATAAGGATCCGATTTAAGAATAACATTGCCGCCCTTGATGCGGATTTCGTATTTGTAATTATCGAAAGGTTTTACATCAGGTATAAAAAGTTCATACACACCTGTTCCCTCTATAAATTCCATCTGGTGACGTCTTCCATCCCAGTCATTGAAATCTCCCACAACGCTTACGCGCAGTGCATTCGGCGCCCATACCGCAAAAAGAACACCTTTTACTTTGCCGACTTTCCTGACATGTGCACCGAGAATATCATATGCCTTATAATTAGTTCCTGCATTAAAGGCCTTCAAAGCATTCTGCGGTATCATTGAAGGATAATTGTACAAGTCAACCGTCTCTTCACGCGTCTTATCTTCAAATTCATATATCAGAGTATAGAAAATCTCCGTTTTGCTCTTAATAAGCACCGCAAAATATCCTTCCTCATCCGCCATATCCATAGCATGAATCTCTCCGGTAAGTGTATCTTTCACAAATGCTTTGACAGCCCCCGGTCTGAACGCCTGGATAAGGAATCCTTTGGAAGTCATATGTCCGCCGAGAAGTTTCTTAGGATGCTTTGTATCTGAATATACAACGCCTTCTATTTCCGGCCAGTTCATTAAATCATACAGTTTCTTGTTCATTACCCTCTCTCCTTATATCCTATATTATATTCTATGTATAAATAATCCGCTTCTAAGCTTCGGCTCAAACCATGTGGACTTCGGTGGCATAAGCATGTCCGCATCGGCCACATTAAAAAGCTCACCTATTGATGTCGGATACATCGAAAATGCAAGCTTCATATCACTGTCAGCGCGTCTTTCAAGTTCATCAAGGCCTCTGATTCCGCCTACAAAATCAATTCTCTTGTCCACTCTCGGATCTCCTATTCCGAGAATCGGTGTCAGCAGATAATCCTGAAGAATTGCCACATCAAGCCCGTCAACCGGATCCTCCGACATAATGCTCTCCTTTGCTGTAAGAAGGTACCATGTTCCGTCAAGATACATACCGAAACTTCCCTTGTGTTCCGGATAAAAAGCTCTGTGGCCCTTCTCTTCCACCGTAAAATACTTGGATACCGCCTCGATAAAATCGTCGTTGGAATATCCGTTAAGATCCTTTACAACACGGTTATACGGCATTATCATAAGCTGCTCGTCAGGGAAAAGAACCGAGAGAAAATAATTAAATTCCTCGTCTCCGGTATAACCCGGATTGGCTTCTCTTCTCTTAAGACCTACCTTGACGGCTGATGCAGCCCTGTGATGTCCGTCCGCTATATAAATTGAATTAATGGAATCAAAAGCGTCCTTAATCTGTCTCACATCATTGGCATCACTTATTTTCCATACGGTATGTTTGATTCCGTCATCTGATATAAAATCATACAACGGTTTGGATGCCTTGTTGGCATCTACAACTCTATTAATTATATCATTGGCACGATATGCAAGAAAAATAGGTCCCGTCTGAGCGCTTGTGCGGTCAACATGGTTAATTCTGTCCTCTTCTTTGTCTGCTCTTGTTTTTTCGTGCTTCTTGATCCTGTTTTCAAGATAATCATCTATCGAAGCGCATGCAACTATACCTGTCTGTGAACGTCCGTCCATAGTCAGTTCGTAAATATAATATGCATCATCTTCATCCTGCTCAAATATTCCTTTGGCAATCTCGCTCTCAAGTAATTCTTTTGCTTTATCATACACACAGTCAGCATATGTATCAACGCTGTCATCGAACTGTGTCTCCGCCCTGTCAATATTAAGAAACGATAAAGGCTTGCCTTCTACCGCTTTCTTAGCTTCCTGTCTGTTGTATACATCATATGGCAGTGCCGCAACATCCGCTGCATATTCTGCTGCCGGTCTGACGCATTTAAATGGTTTAATATCAGCCATTTCTACTCCTTTTATCTTATAAAAAGTATTATAAGCCGGGCGGCATATCCGCCCGACTCATCAACCAATGTTATTTAATTACACGGACTTTAAGTATTCCGCTCTTAGCAGCGATCTCTTCAACAATATGTGCTGAATCCGCTGTATCGATATCTATCATTGAGTAAGCATAATCACCACGGCTCTGGTTGATCATCTTCTCAATGTTGATTCCTTCCTTACCGAAAGCGGTTGAAAGACCGCTTATGATATTAGGTTCATTCTTATGTAAAACAGCGATTCTTCCGGCTGAATTACATTTACCCATATCACATGCAGGGAAGTTTACGGAATTACGGATATTACCGTTTTCAACGTAATCCATAATTTCATCAACGGCCATGCTCGCACAGTTGTCTTCAGACTCCGCCGTGGAAGCACCGAGATGAGGGAATGCTATACATCCCTTGGTGTTGGCAAGCTTCGGTGTAGGGAAGTCAGTAGCATAAGCTGCAATCTTGCCTTCCTCAAGAGCTGCCGCAACATCATCTGCGCATACAAGAAGGTCTCTCGCAAAGTTGAGAACGATAACCCCGTCCTTCATCATTGCGATCGTATTCTTGTTGATCATTTCTCTTGTATCATCAAGAAGTGGTGTATGAACTGTGATATAATCGCAGTTGGCAAAAATTTCTTCTCTGCTCTTAACGATAGTAACACTTCTTGAAAGATTGAGTGCGTTCTGGACTGAAAGGAACGGGTCACATCCCATTACTTCCATTCCAAGGCCGATTGCTGCATTCGCAACAAGCACTCCGATTGCTCCGAGTCCGATAACTCCGAGCTTCTTGCCCTTTATTTCCCTTCCGGCGAATTTGGATTTGGCTTTTTCCATAGTCTTGCCAATATTCTCGTCATCCTTGTTCTCATTAACCCAGCCGTTGGCTGCGATAATATTTCTTGATGCTGCGATCATTGCCGCAATAACAAGTTCCTTAACGCCGTTGGCATTGGCACCCGGTGTATTAAATACTACGATACCCTTATCGGCACATTTATCAAGTGGGATGTTATTAACACCGGCACCTGCTCTTGCCACAGCGAGAAGGCTGTCAGGCAATGCCATATCATGCATAGCCGCACTTCTTACGAGAACTACGTCTGCTTCGTCAAAATTCTCCGTCTTAGTGTAATCACCTGTAAAACGCGCTAAACCGACTTCTGAAATCGGGTTCAAGCAATTATATTTTATCATTACGATATCCTCCTGCTAAATAATTCCCAAGAGACTCTCAACTATCCCGGAGCATATGTCGCGGAACAGGGGATTTACTATTTAGCATTTTCCTTTTCAAATTTTCTCATAAATTCAACTAATTTCTCAACGCCTTCAATTGGCATTGCATTGTAAATGCTGGCTCTCATTCCGCCAACGGTTCTGTGTCCCTTAAGATTCTCAAAACCTGCTGCCTTGGCTTCTGCAACGAATTTGGCATCAAGTTCTTCATCACCTGTAATGAATGGAACATTCATAAGCGAACGGTCTTCTTTAACGACTGTTCCCTTAAACATCTTGCTCTCGTCAAGGAAATCATAAAGGATCTTGGCTTTCTTCTCATTGCGCTCTTTCATTGCTGTGAGTCCGCCCATCTTCTTGATCCACTTGAATACCTTGCCACAGATATAAATTCCGTAAGCAGGCGGTGTATTGTAAAGTGAATTGTTGTCTGCGTGTATTTTGTACTTAAGCATTGTAGGTGTTCCAGGGAGTGTATCTTCTGTTATAAGATCCTCTCTGATTATAACGATAACAACACCTGCCGGTCCAATGTTTTTCTGGACGCCGCCGTAGATAACACCATACTTGGTAACATCAACAGGCTCCGAAAGGAAACATGATGATACATCTGCTACCAGTGTATGTCCTTTGGTATTCGGGAGCGTCTTATACTTGGTACCGTAGATTGTGTTGTTCTCACATATATATACGTAATCACAATCATCCGGTATATCAAGGTCTGAGCAGTCAGGAATGTAAGAAAAAGTCTTGTCTGCGGATGATGCAAGTTCGATTGCCTCTCCGTAAATCTTAGCCTCCTGATAAGCTTTCTTGGCCCACTGTCCTGTTACAATGTATCCTGCTTTCTTATTCTTCATAAGATTCATCGGAATCATTGCAAACTGCTGTGAAGCTCCGCCCTGAAGGAAAAGTACCTTATAATTGTCAGGTATGTTCATAATCTCTCTTAAGTCAGCTTCAGCTTCCTTAATAATGTTGTCGTAGACTTTGGATCTGTGGCTCATCTCCATTACGGACATTCCACATCCTCTGTAGTCTAACATTTCGTCAGCGGCTTCCTGCAATACTTCTTCAGGTAATACTGCCGGGCCTGCTGAAAAGTTGTAAATTCTTCCCACTTTAATGTGCCTCCTGTATAAATATTATATGTGTTGGCTGCGGATTGCTGACAAGTGCCATCCGTTAAATCCAAAACATCAAATTACATTTTACGTCAAAAGCTATTTTACGTCAATAGCCACTTCGGGTAAGATATATGGAGTGGTATGGTCAAAAATACTTAATCTGGATATTTGACATATTCCACCAAAATGATATACTATCTCATTATGAATACTACAGACCATAACAGACAGAACAAAATAGCGGTGATCAATGATCTTTCCGGTTTCGGCAGATGTTCACTTGCAGTTGCGCTCCCGATAATATCGCAGATGCGCGTGCAGTGCTGTCCGGTTCCGACATCGATTTTCTCTGCACACACCGGTTTCCCGGAATATTTTTTCGACGATTACACCGACCGTATGCAGCCTTACATCGATAAATGGAAAGCTCTTGATCTACATTTTAACGGAATACTTACGGGTTTCTTAGGTTCCGACAGGCAGATTGAAATAGTTGAGAACTTCATTAAGGATTTCAAGGATGATAATACGCTTGTCATAATCGACCCGGTTATCGGTGACAACGGCAGGCCGTACCCTACTTATACCGCATCGATGTGTGAGAAGATGCGTGCGCTCGTAAAGCACGCCGACATCCTCACTCCCAATCTGACTGAAGCATGCATACTGACTTCAACAGATTACCGACCTGATATGAGCCTTAAAGAAATCGGCGATATTGCCATGAGACTTACCGATACAGGCGCCGGCAAGGTCGTTATAACGGGGCTTGGCTGCGGCAGCATTATTGCCAACGTCATATGCGAGAAGGGACTCACGCCTAAGGTTATCCGTCAGAAACGTTGCGGACATGAGCGTTCCGGAACAGGCGATGTCTTCGCTTCCGTTATCGCTGCCTCAGCCGTTCTCGGTTATGATTTTGAGCTTTCCGTAAAAAAAGCATCGCATTTCGTGCGCGACTGTATCGCCGCTACCGAAGCTATGGATATCCCGCCGACAGACGGCGTATGTTTTGAAGAAGTTTTACACACACTTAAATAGAAAAGAGGTTTTACCATGACTATTTTATACAAGGTCCACAATAATCTTTATGTCAATCTTACCAACAAATGCCCTTGCGCATGTACATTCTGTCTCAGACAGACAAGGGACCACATGGAGGATTCCGGTGTTCTCTGGCTTGAAAAAGAGCCGACCGTCGACGAGGTAATCGCTGATTTTGCTAATTTTAACATGGATGACTATGATGAGGTTGTTTTCTGCGGTTTCGGTGAACCGACCGAGAGAATTGATGTTCTCTTAGAGGTTGCCGCTTATGTAAAAAAGACTTACAACAAGCCTACACGTATCAACACCAACGGTCTCGGTAATCTCGTAAACGGCCGTGACATCACGCCTGAGCTTAAGGGTCTTATCGATACCGTTTCAATAAGCCTTAACACACCTAACAAGGAGCGTTACTATGAGCTTACCAGAAGTAAATTCGGAATCGGATCTTTCGATGCGATGATCGATTTTGCAAGAGAAGCCGTCAAATACGTTCCGCATGTTGTAATGACCACCGTCGAAACCACAATCACCAAGGAGGAGGAAGCCGAGTGTCAGCGCATTTGCGACAGCATCGGAGCCAAATACAGAATCCGTCCTTTTGAGGATTAAACTTATTAAATAATACAAAAGGGTATCCGTTTTTTCTTCGGATACCCTTTTTTTCTGTCCTAATATATTTTTTCGGCTTCTTTTTCAATCTCCGGGAAGCTCTTTACGGCCGGAGGATTAATGCAGTGTGCCGAAATTGCTTTCTCCATCCATATCATGTCGTACCAGGTGTCAAACTTATAACCTGATTTATGAAATCTTCCGACAAGTGAATATCCCATCCTTGCATGGAATTTCTCACTTTCATCCGTAATATGTTTATCCGGCACCGACGGAGATGTTATGCACGCATTGAGATTGATTATATTCTGCATTGCAAGTATCTGCTCAATTTTGTTATAAAGCAGTTTCCCGATGCCGCATCTTCTGCATTTCATATCCAGATATACCGATAATTCAACATCCCAGTCGTATGCCGCCCTTGATTTAAAGGTTCCGGCATAGGCATATCCGACGATTTTATCATCCTTTAATGCCACGATGTACGGATATTTTTTCAATGTGTTCTCTATCCGCTGTCTGAATTCATCCACAGACGGCACTTCATATTCAAAAGTTATCGCCGTATTTTCCACATACGGTGCATAGATTTCAAGAAGCCTGTCCGCATCGGGCGGCTTTGCTGTTCTGATCATAATGTTATCCATAAAGATGCCTTTCGTAAATTCAACATGCCACATTGGCATTTATTGCTGTAATCATGCGGTCTCACCTAAATAACCAAACCTCAATATGATTAAATTTTATTATTCAATTTTATCATTGTCAATTTAATTTTATCATTTTGCGAAAAATGATAAAATTAAATCCGTGAGTTTAACCGTTGAATTTTTCAGTTGCAATCAGACAGACCCGCTGCCTGGTAGTGCAAAATTGTTCCAAGTTTAAAATTCAGGAATTCACACTTTTTTGTGCTTTTCGAGGCTTTTTGTATCAATTTGATAAGCCTTTCGTTGTAATATATTACATTTTACTTATCTTTTAACGTACTTATTTTCATATATTATCATATTTGAGTATCTCATATAGCAAGTAATTGACACTAAATTGCTGATTTTTGCCAAAAAAGTATGAAAATATTATATTGTACACTGAAATATTATTTTTTCGGCATCGCACAACGCCATACACCATCCCCAAATCAAAGGCGTGTGAAAGAGGAACAACTCTTTCACACTATTTGGCACCGTTCACTGCATCCTTGCATCGCAACTTTTCGGTGACATCATCTTAAATCCGCCTCGTCTTCTCCTTAAGCCACTTAAGTTCCTCGCCTTCAAGATAAGGCGATATATTTTCATATACCTTTTCATGGTACTTATTAAGTCTCATCTTATCAACATCGGTCATAAGTTCCATATCCAGCGCGTCTGCATCAAACGGAACCATTGTCAGGCTCTCAAAGCAAAGCAGCCCGTCTCCATATCGGCGTGTGAGCACAAGATTCTCATGTCTGATGCCGAACTTACCTTCCAGATAATATCCGGGTTCGTCGGATATCACCATACCTGCCTCAAAAGGCACATTCTGCCTGCCGATTCGCCAATGAATCCGCTGCGGACCTTCATGGACATTCAGAAGGTATCCGACGCCGTGTCCGGTACCGTGATTGAAATCCATTCCGTTCTCCCAGAGTGGCATACGCGCAAGAATGTCCAGATTGGCGCCGCACATTCCTTCCTTAAAAACCGCCGCAGCGAGCGCAAGATGTCCTTTAAGAACAAGCGTGTATGCTTTTTTCTCTTCTGGAGTAAGCTTGCCAAGAGGAATCGTTCTCGTTATATCGGTGGTTCCTTCCATATAATGTCCGCCCGTATCGGTAAGGCACAATCCATATGGCCTGAGCAGAATGTTAGTCTCTTCGGTAGGCTCGTAATGCACAATCGCGCCGTGCTCACCATATGCTATGATGGAATCAAAGCTGTTCTCAATAAAGCCTTCCTCACTGCGCCTATATTTTTCAAGCTGCGCTGCCGCATCAAGTTCAGTAATATTTTCCGTTGCAACACTCTTCTGAAGCCAGCAGATAAAGCGACACATCGCAACGCCATCCTTAATATGAGCCTTACGGATGTTATTCTGCTCCGTTTCGTTCTTAACAGCCTTCATATGCTTAATCGGGCTTTCCTTCATCATCACCACGACGTCCTCTGACACACGGGAAAGCAGTCTGTAATTAACCGTTGCAGGATCAAGTTCTACTACATCATAACTCATACCATGCACATCTTCGTATATCTTATTATATGACCTGAGTTCTATCCCGAGTGAATCAAGGTATTCTCTGACTGTGCCATCAAAGCTTTTTTCATTGGCGTAAAGAATGGCTTTATCCTGCATAATAAGCATATATGATAAAAATACGGGTGTGCAGTTCACATCATTACCACGCAAGTTTAATAACCATGCCGTCTCATCAAGCGCAGCCACTATCATCATATCAACAGTATTTTTCTTCATATTGTCACGCAGGAGCTTTAGCTTATTCTCTGCCGTATCTCCTGCATATTGAGTATCAAGCTGCCATACCGGCTCAGCGCTTATAAGCGGCCTGTCTTCCCATATCTCATCTACAAGGTCATAATCGGGCACCAGCACAGCTCCTGTAATTGCCAGGCTGTCCATCAGTTCTTTGGCAAATGTCGTACTTATCGTGCGTCCGTCAAATCCTATTCTGTAACCAGAATGACCCGATGCACGTTCTGCCATGAATTTCGGTATATCGGGAACTCCCGGTTCATTTATTTTCATAAGGGTGATCGTGCTGCGGTTAAGCTGTTCTTCTGCCTGGATAAAATATCTTCCATCAGTCCACAGATATGCTTCATCCGGTAAAACCACCAGGGTTCCTGCCGAACCGGTAAAACCCGACATAAATTCTCTTTCTTTAAAATAATCACCGACATATTCCGAACCGTGATAATCATCGGTCACAATAATATAAGCATCAATATCATGCAGTTTCATGAGCTCTCTCAACTTATCCAGACGTTCTTGTACTAACATGTCAAAATCTCCTTAATATCAAAGAGGCAGCTCCAAACATATTGAAGCTGCCGTCATATTAAATCTCGTCAAATGTATCTGCTAAAGAAGCACCCGGTGAAACCATAGGGAACACCTTGTCATCCTTCTCTATCTGACAATCTATCAGACACGGAATATTAAGCTCTATCGCCTCTTTGAGGGCCGGAGCGAATTCTTCCTTAGTCGTAACGCGGTATGCCTTGGCTCCCATTGCTTCGGCAACCTTGACATAATCCACGCTGTCATTAAGCACCGTGTATGAATATCTCTGTCCGTAATAAAGTGTCTGCCACTGTCTTACCATTCCGAGAACATGGTTATTGATTACCACCTCGATTACAGGGATATTATAACGTGTGGCCGTTGCAAGCTCGTTCATGTTCATTCTGAAACATCCGTCGCCGGCAACATTGATAACCGTCTTGTCTTTGCGGCCCATCTTGGCTCCGATTGATGCTCCGAGACCGTATCCCATAGTCCCGAGGCCTCCCGAGGTGAGAAGTGTTCTCGGTTCTTTGAATTTATAATACTGGGCTGCCCACATCTGATGCTGTCCGACCTCGGTCGTGATTATTGCATTGCCGCCTGTAATATCATAAATCTGTTCAATAACATAAGGTCCGGTAAGGACATCTTTATTGTATTTGAGCGGATAATCTTTTTTCATCTGTTCAACATGTGCCATCCACTCGGTATGTTCCATATCGTCAAGCCTTGCATTCAATGCTTTGAGAATTTCCCTGACATCACCGATAACACTTGCATCGACGCGGATATTTTTATTGATCTCCGCCGGATCGATATCAAGCTGAAGTATACGCGCATTAGGTGCAAACCTTCTGGTATCGCCTGTTACACGGTCTGAGAATCTTGCGCCGACAACTACAAGAAGGTCACACTCCATAACCGCGAAGTTGGATGTTTTGGTTCCGTGCATGCCGAGCATTCCGGTATATCTTGGGTCAGTTCCGTTAAAAGCACCCTTTCCCATCAATGAATCCGCTACAGGTGCATCGATTTTGGATGCAAACTCCGCAAGTTCATCCTGAGCACCTGAAATAACGGCGCCGCCGCCGACGAATATGAAAGGTTTCTCTGACTCTTTTATCATGGAAACTGCTTCATTGACAGCCTCATTGGTTATCTGTGCGGTTTCCCTTGATATCTCTGCCGGTTTGACGTAGGTATACTCTGTCTTCTGTGCTGTGACATCCTTAGGTATATCGATAAGAACCGGTCCCGGCCTGCCTTCTTTGGCAATTCTGAAAGCATCCCTTATAACTCCAGCAAGTTTCGTTATATCTTTAACAATATAATTATATTTGGTAATAGGTAATGTCACGCCCGTTATATCGATCTCTTGAAAACTGTCCTTTCCGAGAAGCGGAACTCCGACGTTACATGTGATCGCTACCATAGGCACCGAATCCATATAAGCCGTCGCAATACCTGTTACGAGATTGGTTGCTCCCGGTCCCGATGTTGCAAAACATACACCGACTTTGCCTGTTGCCCTCGCATATCCGTCCGCTGCATGGGAAGCTCCCTGTTCATGCGAAGTGAGGATATGTGTTATCTCATCCGAATGTTTATATAATTCATCATACACATTAAGAATGGCTCCTCCGGGATATCCGAAAACGGTATCCACGCCCTGTTCCTTAAGACATTCTATAATTATCTGTGATCCTGTAAGCTGCATTGTATATTTCTCCAAATTATTTTATTTCAAGGACTGCTCCCTTATCTGCCGATGTTACCATCTTTGCGTAACGTGCAAGGTATCCTTTGGTAACCTTCGGCTCTCTAGGCTGCCATTTAGCCTTACGTGCTTCAAGTTCTTCATCACTTACCTTGACATTAATTGTGTTGGCAGGGATATCGATGCTTATGATATCGCCTTCTTCAATAAACGCAATAGGTCCGCCGACTGCTGCTTCCGGTGATACGTGTCCTATGGAAGCTCCTCTTGATGCTCCCGAGAAACGTCCGTCAGTTATAAGTGCTACGCTTGAACCAAGTCCCATACCTGCTATTGCAGATGTAGGATTAAGCATTTCACGCATACCAGGTCCTCCCTTAGGGCCTTCATACCTGATGACAACAACATCACCCGGAACGATCTTACCGCCCTTTATGGCTGCGATTGCATCTTCTTCACAATCAAATACTCTTGCCGGTCCTTCATGAACAAGCATCTCTTCTACAACAGCTGAGCGCTTTACAACGCATGAATCAGGGGCGATGTTACCTCTGAGAACTGCGATACCGCCTGTTACGCTGTACGGATTATCGATAGGTCTGATAACTTCCGGATTCTTATTGACACAATCCTTGATATTCTCTCCGACAGTCTTGCCGGTCGCTGTGATAAGATCAAGGTTAAGAAGATTTTTCTTGGAAAGTTCGTTCATTACCGCATATACACCGCCGGCCTCATTAAGTTCTTCCATATATGTGTGGCCTGCCGGAGCGAGATGGCAGAGGTTAGGTGTTCTTGCGCTTATTTCGTTGGCAATGTCAAGATTAAGCTTAACTCCTGCCTCTCTTGCAATAGCCGGAAGGTGAAGCATTGTGTTGGTAGAGCATCCGAGTGCCATATCAACGGTAAGTGCATTCATAAAAGCTTTCTCCGTCATAATATCAAGAGGTCTTATGTTCTTCTCAAGAAGTTCCATGACCTTCATGCCCGCATGCTTTGCGAGCTTGATCCTGTCAGAATATACTGCCGGAATGGTACCGTTACCCTGAAGTCCCATACCGATTGCTTCGGTAAGGCAATTCATACTGTTGGCTGTATACATACCCGAACATGAACCGCATGTAGGACATGCCTTGTTCTCATATTCATCAAGCTCCTCAGCCGAAATCTTACCTGCCGTATATGCACCAACTGCCTCAAACATACTCGAAAGGCTTGTCTTGCATCCTTTTACATGTCCGGCAAGCATAGGACCGCCGCTTACGAATACGGTCGGAACATTGATCCTGGCCGCCGCCATAAGAAGTCCCGGAACGTTCTTATCACAGTTCGGAACCATGACAAGTGCATCAAACTGGTGTGCTGTTGCCAGACACTCTGTTGAATCAGCAATAAGGTCTCTTGTTACGAGTGAATATTTCATTCCGACATGGCCCATTGCAATTCCGTCGCATACTGCGATTGCCGGTACTACTACAGGTGTTCCGCCTGCCATTGCAACTCCGAGCTTAACTGCCTCGACAATCTTATCGAGGTTCATGTGTCCCGGTATAATTTCGCTCTGTGAGCTTACAATACCTACTAAAGGTTTCTCCATCTCTTCCTTGGTAAAACCAAGTGCATTAAATAATGATCTGTGAGGAGCCTGGCTGACTCCTTTTTTAACTGCATCGCTTCTCATATATTATAATTCCTTTCAATTGTGAAATTAAAGTCTCTCGGCAATCAGATCGCCCATCTTATCAGTACCGACAAGTGTCATTCCGTCTGACATTATATCCGTTGTTCTGTAGCCTTCCTTAAGAACCTTCGCAACAGCTGACTCTATTGCCGCTGCCGCATCATCAAGATCAAGTGAATAACGTAACATCATAGCTGCAGAAAGAATGGTTGCTATCGGGTTGGCTATGTTCTTGCCTGCAATATCAGGTGCGGAACCGTGTGACGGCTCATAAAGTCCGAGCTTGGTCTTACCAAGGCTGGCGCTTGAAAGCATTCCTATCGAACCTGTTATCATGCTGGCTTCATCCGAAAGGATATCACCGAACATATTCTCTGTAAGAATGACATCAAACTGACCCGGGTTCATTACAAGCTGCATTGCACAGTTGTCAACGAGCATATCCGTATATGTAACTTCCGGATAATCCGCAGCAACTTCTTTGACAACTTTACGCCAGAGTCTTGAAGAATCAAGAACATTAGCCTTATCGACGCTTGTTACGATCTTACGTCTCTTCATCGCAATCTCAAATGCTTTGATCGCGATTCGTCTGATCTCATTCTCATTATATGTTAACGTATCCACAGCTGTAAGTACACCGTTAATTTCTTCCGTATGTCTTTCACCGAAATAGAGTCCTCCGGTCAGTTCTCTCATGATAACCATGTCAAAACCGTCTCCGATTATCTCGGACTTAAGCGGACACGCATTCTTAAGTTCATCATAAAGATATGCCGGACGCATATTTACAAAAAGTTCCAGATCTTTCCTTATCTTGAGTAATCCTGCCTCAGGTCTTAAATTCGGTGCGACATCATACCATCTGGAATTACCGACATTACCTCCGACAGCTCCGAGCAGAACCGCATCAGAACTCTTGGCAATTGCAACTGCCTCATCAGTGAGCGGAACACCATACTTATCAATGGAACATCCTCCCATAAGAATTGACGTATAATCAAGCTTATATCCGTATTTGTCTCCTGCTGCATCAAGAACCTTAACTGCCTGCGCAACGATTTCCGGTCCTATTCCGTCACCCGGAATCAATGTAATCTTGTAGTTACTCATATTTATTTCCTCTTTACTTCTATTATTCGGCATCCTGTGTGCAAATACCATTAAATTAAATTTTATAATAATCAGCTCAAAAAAACAAGCCTTTGCACCATAAAAAAGACACCATTTACAATTTCTAGTAATTATACTTGATGATTACTTCAAAAGAAATGATGTCTTTTATTTAATTTAGTTGATTTTATTTATCTTACTGTGGTGCAACATAATCAAATGTTACTTCGATCTTCTCAACTTCAGCAAAATCATCCTTATTAACGATAACTGCTGAACATCCGTCAAGGTTGCCGTCGAGTGTATGAGCATCATCAGGAAGCTTTGATACCCATTCGTTATAGAGGTTAACACGTGTGCACTTCTCATCATCAGATGCGGTATACGGCTTAGCTGCAAGTGTGATAGCCTGACCGTTGATCTTAATCTCCTTGATATCCATTGTATATCCAGGATAGAGAATCTCACCGTTTGAAAGTCCTACTGCTGCGAATGTAAGTCCATATGCCTTGCCGTCACTTAAACCAGTGAAATCAAGTGCAACGGTATATGTACCTGCTCCTGTGATCTGTACATCTGTAGCCGTAACTCCTGCAACAGGTGCCGGATTATATGTATCACCTACGCTGTACTGAACTCCGCCGCCGTTATACATGATCCATGCGGTTGCGCTGTCAGGATCTGCCTGTACATCATCTTTTGCAAATGAGTCCGGAGCATCCTTAACAAATGAATCCATCTCTGCCTTGGCATCAGCCTTAACATCATCTACTGACTTCTTTGATTCGTTCTCGTAATTACGTGAAGCATAAATCTTAGCCATATCATTATCTATAAGCTTGCAGTCAGTCTTGCTGAAGAAGTCGCCTCTGTCCCAAAGGATCGGGCAATAATCATTGATATCGCAGATATCAAGAATATTTGAATGATATGTATTCATGTTCTCTTTGAATGACTTATCCTTAAGAGGCATTGCTGCATACTCACCGATTACAACACCGATTCCCTTGTCCGTGAACTTGGTCATCTTGTCAAGTGATTCGCTCATTGCAGCAAATTCTTTCTTGGTTCCCCAAGGTGCTGCTGATTCCATTTCCTCAGCACAGTAGCTCCATGGCTCATAGAAATGAACTGAAATAAGAAGCTTATCCTTAGCTGAATCTGTAGGCATTACAAATCTGTCATCACATGTCTTGGTGATGTCTGTGTTGTATCCGGCAATAAGAAGGAATCTGTCCTCATTATATCCGCCGGCAGCTCTTACGGTGTCAACAAATGCCTGATTGATTTCATTGGTTACAGTGTATAATTCATCGTCCGAAAGGGCACCTGAATCTTTGCATACTGTTGTATCATTGAGTTTGGAACCAAGTTCCTCGTTAGCAGATTCAAGAATTACGTTATATGAGTAATCTTTAAATCTGTCCGCGATCTGCTTCCAGATTTCTTTGTACATAGTCATGGCCTTTGTTCTGGTCTCTTCAGTCTTGGAACCGAACATACCCCACCAGCCGCCATCCCAGTGGTCGTTGATGATTACATACATTCCGGCATCTACTGCCCATTTGGTAATCTCCTCAACTCTGTCGAGATATGCTGTGCCGATTGTGTAATCGCCGTCTTCATAATTCATCATGTTAGTCCATGCTACAGGAATTCTGATTGTGTCAAATCCGGCTGCTTTCATGCCCTTGATCATATCCTGAGTAGTAACAGGCTGACCCCATGCTGTCTCATATACCTTAGTGGCAAGATTAGTACCTGCGGCATGGTTATATGCCTCAAGTGTGTTACCAAGGTTAATACCGTTACCCATCTTTCTTACGAACTCAATTGAAGAAAGATCAGCATCGCTCTTTGTCTCCTCTCCGTTGTTACCATCTTCTGATGCTGCGGTTGTAGATGCATTGGCATCTGCAGAAGATGATTTCTTTCCGCATGCTGTTGCTGCTATCGCCATAGATGCAATAAGCATAACCGCAAGCAGTGTTGTGAAAATTCTTTTAAGTTTTAAAGTTTTCATGAAACCCTCCTTTGGTTTTATCTGTATTATGATACCATAATAATTATGTTCAGAATACAGTATAAATTTAACCTTGATACTCGTACAAATTGTATCTAATTATAAATATCCAGAATTCACATTATTAAAATGTAATTTTTACCGTACTTCCTCCCATAGGGCGCTTAGTGACCGTGATTTTACGGTCTATCTTCTCCTGAAGGGAGCCTACATGTGAAATAATGCCGACCAGTCTGTTACCTGATGAAAGTTCCGACAGAACGCCCACAGCTTTTGAAAGTGCTTCATCATCAAGCGAGCCGAATCCTTCGTCTATAAACATGGTATCAAGCTGTATTCCTCCTGCGTTACGCTGTATCTCATCGGCAAGGCCGAGTGCCAGTGATAAAGATGCCATAAACGATTCACCGCCCGACAGTGTCCTGACACTTCTTACGCTTCCGTTGTAATGGTCAATAACTTCAAGCTCCAGTCCGCTCTGCGTCCTGCGGTTCTGCGCCGTCCTGCATCTTCTGAGTTCATACCTTCCGTCGCTCATTACCATAAAACGTGAATTGGCGCAGTTGATGATCCTGTCAAAATATACAGTCTGCACATATGTTTCAAGCATTATTTTATCGCGGCCGGAAACCGTTCCGTTCACGGTATCGGAAAGTGATTTCAGCCATGCATAACGTTTATTGTCCGCATCAATATTTTCAACTACCGATGCAATGCCATCCCTTGCCTTAATATTTATGCTTATGGCGGCATCCGACTTCCTTATCATTTCGGTAAGGCTGTTTTTCTCTTCTGCTGCCTTATCTTTGGCGTTCTTAACCTGTTGCGCGTCGATTTCTTTAATCGGTTCCAATTCCTGCATAAGAGTATGCATATTGCTTTCCGCCTTCATAAACTCATCGCGGATCCTGTTGTATTCCTGTGCCGTACTATCGGCATCGCGTTTGATTTTATCTGCTTCTTCCTGCAGCTTATCACATTCATTGCGTATTTCTTCATATGAGGCAGATTTGAGTTTTTTCTCTTTTTCCTCAATATTGACACAGACCGATTCGTGTGATGCCTTCGCGGATGCACATTCTGCGGAATACGTTTTGATCCGTGAATTCAGATCGTTTATTGTATTCTCAGTCCGTGTTATCTTCACGCCAAGTTCCATCCTTTCGGCAACCTGTTTTTCTGCTTTCAGAAAATCATTTCTGGCTGATGCAAATTCTTCTTTCTTACGCACAAGCAGCCCGTCAACCGTCTTTCGGGCATCATCAATATTATCACAGTTATCATATGCTTCCATTCTTTTGAGAAGGGTTCTGCCAAGTGCGTCACATTCCGCTTTGGCCGTTCCGGTCTGTTCACTGTATTTCTCATATGACCAGCGTTCTGCCGTGACAGCTTTTCTCATATTATCAAGCTCTGCTTTTTCAACAACTCTTCCCGTCGATATTCTCGGTGACGGATGTGTAAGCGAACCGCATACCGGGCACGGCTTACCGTCCTCAAGTTTCTGTGCGATAAGTCCCGCCTGAGAATCCATAAAAATATCTTCAAGCCTGCTCAGTTCCTGCTGCATTCTTTGGTATTTACTGCGTTCCTCGATATATCCGGCGGTAAGGTTATCACACTCTCTTTTCTTATCGTAATATTTGTCTATATCGTCACAGATGCTTTTTAATTCTGTGCCTTCGCTTTTTATTCTCTTCAGGTCTGCAGCAAAACGTTCTTTATCCGCTGCCGCATTTTCCAGACCGGCATACCGTGTTTTAAATTCTTCAAGTTCTTTCTGCCCTGCTTCAAGTTTCCTTTCGGCATCACGGGTTCCTGTCTGAATCTTGTTGATCCGGTCCGCAAGTTTCTGTCTCTGTTTCAGAAGGCTGTCGTATTCCTCGTACTGTGCCATATTTATTTTTAAATTCGATATGCGTTCATAAACTTCCGGCAGCTTTTCAGCCTGTCCGGCCGCTGTTTTGGCTGTGGCCCTCAAAAAATCCGATTTTCCTGACAAAATTTCTGTCTCTTTTGCAGCCGCTTCTATCTGTTTTTGTAATCTGGCTGCCTTGAGAGCATTCTGTTCTTCAACCGCGAGATTGTTTAAGCGTTCATCCACGGCTTTAAGTCTTGCCGAAAGTGCTTCAACCTCTTCTGTCTGCGATTTGATAAGCCGTCCGGCAAGTTCCGTTATTTGCGCCGGGTCTTCGGCTTCTGCCCTCTGCTTAACATCCTTAAGTTCTTCTACATAAAGAGTATTCGCACCGCATGTAAGTTCGTTAGTGTATTGTTTTATATTTTTCTGTTGTTCTTTAAGTTCCGACTTAAGCCTGTTCATCTCACCGGAGACTTCCGTCTGGAATCTGTAATAATATCCGGTCTTAAAAATCTCTCTGAATATCTCACTTCTTTCGTCCGTTCTGGCTAACAGAAGCTTCAGGAAATCACCCTGTGCAATCATAGCGATCTGTCCGAACTGCTGCCTGTTAAGCCCCAGGATTTCGGTCACTGCCTGAGTCACAAGTGTTGTACCGTCGACTATCTTCCCATCGGGGTATGTGAGCACGGCATTTGCTTTTTCCTCTGTAAATCCTTCGCCATGCCTCTTGGGGCGCATATATGCGGGATTCCTCCTGACATTATATTTGCTGCCATGAAATTCAAAATCCATATCAACATATGTAGGGGTGTCCTCTTCGGCATACTGGCTTCTTAACATGCGTTCTTCTCTCACATTGCCGCTCGGTTCACCGTAAAGCGCAAAACAGATTGCATCAAATATCGTTGTTTTGCCCGACCCTGTATCGCCGTTTATCAGGTAAAGCCCTTTACTTCCGAATTCTTCAAAAGGTATTTCAACGCATCCGGCGTATGGTCCGAATGCTGACATTATAAGCTTAACCGGTCTCATGCATCCTCCCTCACTTTCTCAAAAAGTTCTTTGGCATATTTCATCTGTTCCTCGTTCATGCCGCACCCGTTCTGGAGTTCATATAATTCGTTGAGAAAATCCTCCGGTTTCATATTATCCCGGTGTTCATCCTGTATATTGTAAGCTGCGTCATTTCTTGTTCTTATATTATCATATGTTATTTTCATCAGATTAGGATATATTACACGAAGCTTGGCTGCGGCATCATATACATCCTCCTCATCGGTAAGTATTATATGATAATAATCATCAGTATTAAGATCCCGGTAGAAATCTCTTGCCGTCACTTCCATATATGTTCCTTTTATTTCACGCATATCCCTGAGCGGCTTCAGAGGTTTAAGTTCGATATTCACATTGCCTTTCGCTCCAAGTTCAACTATCGTGACCGATTTCTTATGATTGATTTCGGAAAAAGAATATTTTAACAATGTCCCACAGTATCTTATTCTATCACCCATGTCCTGTGGCCCGTGAATATGTCCAAGCGCCGCATAGTCAAAAAGAGCATATGCTGAAGCATCGACGTTATCAAGACCTCCAACTGTAATCTCCTCTGACTGGCATGTCTGTGCACCCGTAACGAACTGATGTGATATTATAACATTACGTTCTCCGGTATTATATTCCGTGTTCTGAATTACCGTGCGGACGGCATCATTATAATCCTTGATATCATCATCAAAATAAGGCCTTACATATGAAGGCTTGATAAACGGAAGCATATAGAAATTGACCGGTCCGTATTCATCATTGAGTGTAACACACTGCATGCTTCCCTCATACGCACGCGACATATATATATGTCCGGCGCTCATTATATCCGATCCGAAAGCAATCCTCTCCGCCGAGTCATGATTTCCGCTTATCGCAAGCACCGGTATATTCATATTCATAAGCCCGGTCAAGAATGCATCAAACAGTTCAACAGCCTGCACAGGCGGCACCTGTCTGTCATAAATGTCACCGGCAATCATAACGGCATCTATTTTATCATTAATTACAATATCCGTTACCTGTTTCAGAATGTATCTTTGGTCATCGATCATAGAGAATTCGTTAACCCGCTTGCCAAGATGCAGATCCGATAAGTGCATAACTTTCATATAAATAACCCTTTCACATTTATGTATAATATAAAAAATAGCAAAAACCCTCTTAAGGCATGCCAAAAGAGGGTCTGATTTCAATGTGTGCGGCAGATGTTATTATGCCTCTGCCTTCTCGATTTCAACGATTGCTGCTTTCTGCATAGGTATACGGCAGTTCTTGTTGTTACCGAACTCAACGATTACTGTATCATCTGTAATATCAATTACAACTCCATAGAAACCGCTTGTTGTAAGAACGCTGTCGCCCTTCTCCATTGAGTTGAGAAGTTCCTGCTGTTTCTTCTGCTGTTTCTTCTGTGGTCTGATTGCGATAAAATACATCAATGCTGCAAAGAAAATGATATATCCTATTATAAATACAATCTGTGTTCCTCCGGCTGCTGCTAAAATCATTTTGAATCCTCCTTGAATCTTTCTAATGTTCTCTTCTTAAATTCACCAAATCTGTTATTCTCAAGTGCTTCTCTTATCTCTTCCATAAGATGATTATAATAATAAAGATTATGAAGCACGCAGAATCTCATTCCTAACATCTCTCCGGCCTTAAGAAGGTGCCTTATATATGCTCTTGAATAATGACGGCACACCGGGCAGTTACATCCCTCTTCTATCGGAGACAGATCCTTCTCGTATCTGGCATTGAACAGATTAAGCTTACCGTAATGGGTATATACATGTCCGTGTCTGCCGTTACGCGCAGGATATACACAGTCAAAGAAATCTATTCCTCTCTCTACACCTTCAAGTATATTCGCCGGTGTTCCGACGCCCATAAGGTATGTCGGCTTATCAACCGGAAGATACGGTACAACACTGTCAAGTATTCTGTACATCTCTTCGTGTGATTCCCCGACCGCGAGTCCGCCCACGGCGTAACCGTCGAGATCAAGCTTCGATATCTCCTTCGCATGTTCTATACGGATGTCATCATACGTTCCACCCTGATTAATGCCAAAAAGCATCTGATGCGGATTAACTGTGTCAGGCAATGCATTAAGCCTTGCCATCTCTTCTTTACATCTTACAAGCCATCTTGTGGTTCTGTCAACTGATTTTTGAACATATTCTCTCGGAGACGGGTTCTCTATGCACTCATCAAAAGCCATTGCAATGGTCGAACCGAGATTTGACTGTATCTGCATGCTCTGTTCCGGGCCCATGAAAATCTTATGACCGTCAATATGTGAATTAAATGATACGCCTTCTTCCTTGATCTTACGCAGCTTCGCAAGTGAAAAAACCTGAAATCCGCCCGAATCGGTAAGTATGGGTCTGTCCCAATTCATAAACTTATGCAGTCCGCCAAGTTCCTTAATAGTCTGGTCTCCGGTTCTTACATGAAGATGGTATGTGTTAGACAATTCCACCTGACAGCCTATTTCCTTAAGATCCATTGTGGAAACCGCGCCCTTTATCGCTCCGACGGTTCCGACATTCATAAATACAGGGGTCTGTATGGTTCCGTGCACAGTCTCAAAGGATGCTCTCTTGGCTCTGCCTTCCATATTTAATATCTTATACATTGAATATTACCTTTCGTACACTTTAATTACATTGTCAATACGCGAACTCATGTTACTGAGCAGAAGATCGGCAACCGTGCATGCTGCCATAGCTTCAACCACAACAACAGCTCTCGGAACTATCATCGGGTCATGCCTTCCTCTTATCGCAATCTGCATATCCTCTCCGTCGCGGCCAACCGTGTTCTGTAAGGACGAAATAGACGGTGTAGGTTTAACTGCCGCACGGAATACAATGTCCGAACCGTCACTTAATCCTCCGAGCACGCCGCCCGAATGATTGGTGCGCTTCTTAACCTTATCTCCGTCCATATAGAATTCATCATTGTTCTCACTTCCTTTAAGCTCTGCAACCATGAATCCCTCGCCTATCTCAAATCCCTTAACCGCACCGATTGACATTATAGCTTTGGAGAGATTGGCATCCAATTTATCAAAAACAGGTTCACCTACTCCCGCCGGCATATTCTTGATAACACATTCTATTATTCCGCCAAGCGAATCCTTATCCGCTATAGCCTGCTTTGCATATAATTCAATGCTTTCCGCAGCGTCCTTATCCGGAATTGCAAAAGGGTTCATATCTCTTTGAAGAATATCAAACCTGTCATAATCTATTCCGATTCCGCCAATGCACTGTGAATATGCACATACTTCAATTCCAAGAGCCTGCAAAAGCTTACATGCAACCGCTCCAGCCGCAACCCTTGCAACCGTCTCTCTTCCGGATGAACGTCCGCCGCCTCTGTAATCCCTGAAACCATACTTACAATCGAACGTATAATCCGCATGTCCCGGCCTGTAGAAATTCGCTATATCGGAATAATCTTCAGAATGGTGGTCTTCATTATAAACCATTATCGAAATAGGTGTTCCCGTTGTCTTCCCTTCAAATACACCCGACATAATAACCGCTTTGTCACTTTCCTTACGGCTTGTCGTATAATTACTTACACCCGGTCTGCGTCTGTCGAGCATACGCTGTATATCTTCTTCACAAAGTTCTATTCCGCTCGGGCATCCGTCAATAACCACGCCCAGGCCCTTGCCATGGGACTCTCCCCATGTAGTAATTCTGAATATCGTTCCAAAAGATGATCCTGCCATCATTGCAATCCTTTCGTAGTCAATAATAAAGGGCAATGGACGGTATTCGTACCATTGCCCTGATATATTGTATCACTGCATATTCAAAAAATCAACGGCTACCTTATCAGGCATCTCGTTATAAGTCCAAGCACAAGAAGGTGTGCAGGATATATTATATAGAACACATATTTTGAACATTTAAGTTCACGGTGCTCATTATAGCAATATATTCCATACAACGAAACCACTCCGATATATGAGCCCTGACCCATGAATGCACAAAAAAGAGTAACAATGAAAGCAAGAGCAAGCTTAAGGCCATGTTTATTACGCAGCATATAAAATACCGATACCAGCAAAACCATGCTCATTCCGTACGATAAGTGAAAAACGACTATCCAGAAAATAGCGCACAACATAATAACGAACTTCAATATCCCTGACGTAACCTTTCCGGTCTTGTCGGTCATTCTGAAGAAATACATCATAACAAGACACAGTGCCGTTGCAAACATCGGATTCTGGCTTGAAAAATCAATAACCTTGCCTGACATTGCAAAATCATACGGTATCTCACTGATTAATGCGAATATAAGCACGGCGCCAAGATATTTCATGTATGACGATGTATTAAAAAAACCTTCCGTCAGAAGAAATGCTATTATCGGCAATGCCAGTCCGCCTATAAATCCCAATGCGACCGCCGCTCCGACCTGTCCCATAAGCGCAGAGTTTCCCGCCAGAAGGTCATTTAACTCGTTCGCCTTGTATTGCTCCACATTAATAATTCCTTTTTCAAATATAATCATCCCGATGCTTCCGAGAATAAGTGTTACGCATGCGAAAATCTTAAGTCCCTGCGCCGATACCGAGGGCATTTTCCATGCCATTCTTCTTCGCTGTGCCTGTTTCATTAAATCCTCCAGAGTATACTAATATATTACCATCCGATTACATCCATAGCGCAGAGCGCATTGCCATCATAATCAAACAGCGCCTGATTGGCCCATTCGTTACCTCCCGGACCTTTCTCATGCATGTATTCACATGCGGCTACGGTAGCCCACTCACTTCCGGGCACAGGCAGCCATGCCGGTTCCCAGTAAAAATATCCTTCACACATATTATCCCTGATGCCGTGAATAACGTCAAGGAAAGCTTTCATGAAATCACGCTGTCCTTCCGGAGTCATAGGAAACGGTACCTTATCGGCAAGTTCTTTTTTGGTCGCCATGCCTTTTCTGAGTTCATCCGGAAGTTTCTCATAATCTTTGTAATCATCAAGCGTAAATCCCATGGACACTTCCGCGACGATAAGTTTCTTACCGTATCTTGATGCAATGTCGTTCATATTGTCACGCAGCATATCAAGTGTACCGTGCCAGAACGGATAATATGAAAGTCCGATATACTCAAAATCCGCCCCGTTGTTGGCAAAATAATTATCAAACCATCTGCGGTAAAGCTCATTGTTTCCGCCGTTATCAAGATGTATCATGACAGGGATTTCTGCATCAAATTCTCTCGATGCCCGTATTCCCGCGCTTACAAGCCTCGCTATGTTGGCATATTCCGGCACCTTTCCGTACGGCCAGAGAAGTCCGTTTGAAAGCTCATTGCCGATTGCTATCATCTGCGGTTTCAGGCCTGCTTTTTCACATTCTTTAAGAACATTCAGGGTGTATTCATATACAGCCGTTTCAAGTTCATCGACATTCATGTTCTGCCAGGCCTTCGGAATTGTCTGTTTGCCGGGATCCGCCCAACAGTCACTGTAATGCAGATCAAGAAGCCAGTCAAGTCCAAGTCCGGCTGCACGTTTTGCAAGTTTTAATACGGTTTCCAGATCGCTGTATCCCGCACTGTAGCTGTTGCCCTCTGCATCATACGGATCATTCCAAAGCCTGA
Organism: uncultured Butyrivibrio sp.; assembly: GCA_945928575.1. Lineage (GTDB taxonomy): Bacteria > Bacillota > Clostridia > Lachnospirales > Lachnospiraceae > Eshraghiella. The sequence continues at coordinate 148,648 of CAMENP010000002.1, read as the reverse complement.
GTCTTACCATATTGGCTCCATGGGATTTCAGTATTGAAAGTGCGTCGTCTTCCCTGCCGTTATCATAAAATTTTCCTCCGCAGTCTTCAACCTCAACCAGTGAAGAAACATCCATTCCGACTATCCAGTCAGGCATATTTTCCATCCTCCTTATTCTTGTATAAACAGCACCGGGACACATGTAATGCGCCCGGTGTCCGTAATTAATCATCAAATTTTTCGAAATCGTTTTCGTTAAATCTCTTCATCATATCGCGATAACGGAAACGTGCCATCTGGTTTTTCTCAAGCACATCTTCCTCCGTTCCTGTATACTGACAACGAATACAATAGAATTCTTTCTTGTCCTTATCATAGAACATATCAAGGTCAAGGTCTCTCATGAAACATGAAGGACACCTGTAATTTAATCTACCCTTTCCAGACTGAGCCATGTGCCAAATACCTCCTTATCACGTAATTTACCGGTGTATCCAAGTGTAAACATCGGGCTGAAAGCATAACCTTCTTTAACATATCCGGTCTTATCCCTGCCTTCACAGGTCATTGATACGAGTGTCTTGACCGGAGGAATTTCACAGCTTACCTTGTCGGCATCTGCTTCGTCCATCTCGCGGCACTTATATTCGTACGAAAGTCTCTTTGCATCATTTCCCTTAGCTATCGAAAGTGTAAGTGATGACATATCCTCTGTGTATTCTGTTGTTCCGTAGCATCCTACCATATATTCATTAATGGTAACATCCGCATCCGGATTGCTCATATTAAGCACCTTACGTTCTATTTTAATTGCCGATGAACCTTCTGTAAAGGTAATTACCGACTGGATTGTAACCGTAAGATCCGCGAATTCAATATCAACAGGATCAAGTGTAAGTATACGATCCTTGCCTTCCTGTGAAAAATGAGCCTTTGTACGGCAGAGACATAAATCCACTTCCTCGCCGTTGTGACAGATTTTGGCACTTCTTACGGTTCCCTCTCCGGCATAATGCGTAAAGTATCCTGCGCGGTATTTTTCCTGGATAAGGAACGGGTAACTTGCATCCTGGATATGCTTAGTTCCGATTCCGACCGGCCACTCAAGTTTGGCTGCATACGGTCTTAAATCAACGATCGCACCGCCCTGGTCCATATTGACGCAGGCTCTCATATAAGGATCGCAATACCAAAATACCTGTTTCTTGCTTCCGTAAAGAATATCTCTCCACAATGCACATTCAGGTTCCGTGTAAGTTTTTTTCTTACGATAATAATCAGCGAACTCACTCATTGTCATGTCAATAAGCTTGCCTTCGGATTTAAGTCTGCCGTAATATGCGCATCCGTCTTCATATGACTGTTTGAGAAGTTCATACGGTGCTTCCCAACGGCCCATCTTATTCATCCAGCCCGGTCCGACAAACATCATATTATAAGCATATCCGTTATTGAACTTAGCCTGATAACGATACTGGTCAATGAGATTGTACAGATACGGATATTTGCCGTCCTGATAAATCATTCCGCGGAGTACGTTCTGCGGATGTGTTCCGAAATTGGAGCCGTTGCCGTCATAACATGCTATAAGGTCACGGCTCAGATGCGGAATCGCAACGATTCCCGAATCTTCTGCTTCATTTGCCGCCGGTGCATGTGTATTGACTTTGGACGGAATCCACGGTGCCCAAGGGCCGCCGTCCATAAATGTATACCAGCTGTTGTTGCATGTATGATATGCTTTCGGTCCTTCTTCCCAGCATGTTGCAACAGCACATTTTACCGAAGGATATTTCTCTTTAATGAAATTGATAAGTTCGGCATCCATATAATATGAACCTGTTGATTCAGGATAAAATCCGAATCTCTCATGAAACTTTTCAAACACATCCGTTACAATGGCTTTCTTGTCTTCCATCGAGAACATCCATATGCAGAAATCCTTGGTCTTATATTTCTCACGGAATTCCTTGCACGGAAGTCCCAGAAGTGTAAGCCCGATTTCATCTCCATATACTTTATGATGTTCTTTAGCCAGTTCTACGGCCTCATCATTAAAAAGGCTGGCATATGTCATCTCAATTGTTGTCTTGAGACCGTTCTTATGTGCACATTCCTGCTGTATCTTAAAAATATCAAGGCTCTCGGTAAGCAATGCTTTACGTCCGATATCTTCCGCCTGTCCATGTCCGGTAACCTTCTCGGCATATTCCGGAACCATCTCCGGACGATGGATAATATTTACAATAAACTGATCCATTTCTTTCATAAAATCCTTTCAAGTCTGTTCTAGCCTTTAACGGCTCCACCTGTAACTCCTTCAACATAGAATTTCTGCATAAGTACAAACAATGCTGAAATAGGAATGGAGATTACAATACCTGCTGCACAGAAAAGTGTGAAGTACTGATTGATAAGTGATTTATCAAGCATTCTGTACAGACCTATGGCTACGGTATACTTGGATGAAATTCCTGCATTAAGTATAATCTTGGCATATACGAAATCCATCCACGGAACCAGGAAACTGCTTATTACCGTATATACTATAATCGGCCGGCTGAGTGGTAAGATCATCTTAAAGAAAATCTTAGACTCGCTGCATCCGTCTATTTTAGCAGCTTCGCAGAGTGCTCTCGGCACCGTATCAAAGAAACCTTTTGCTATCAGGTATCCAAGTCCCGATGATGCGGAATATACCATTATCAATCCTAAGTGGTTATTTGTAAGATTGAACATCTTAAGTACAAAGTAAACCGCTATCATCGAGAGCATACCCGGAAAGAGATTCAAGATTACCGCAACATTCATAAGCGGTTTTCTTGCCTTAAATCTCATTACTGATGTTGCATATGCAACCATCAATATAAACATAGTAGAAATAACACATGTGCAGCATGCTATTACAAATGTATTAAGGAACCACCTTGGAAACTGAGCAACGGTGTCTGGCTGGAACAGCTGTACATAATGTTTAATGCTCCATTCTTCCGGGAAAAAGCTGCTTGTGTTAATTCCATCGTAACTGCTGAATGATGTGAAAAGGAGCCATACAATAGGGATGAGCCATATTATTGCAAGTACCGCAATCAGCAGATTGTGAAAAAATGTTTTAAGTCCTTTTTTCTTCATTACTGGAACGTCTCCTCTCTGTCACCTTTAATCATTTTGTTAAACGCAACCAGTGTAAATACCGCACATATGATGAATACTACGATACCTATGGCTGAAGCCATCTTGTAATTGTAATAATCCTGTGTCAGTCTGAAAAGCCATGTAACAAGGAGATCGACTTCTTTCGCCTGTGAGTTGGCTAACGCCTGGTTGGTAGTTGTATATACGCCTTCTGTAAGAAGGTATATTACGTTAAAGTTGTTGATATTTTTTACAAAGTCCGTAATAAGTGTAGGTCCTGTTATAAAAAGCATGTACGGCATTGTAATTTTGGCAAAAATCTGTCTCGGCCTTGCGCCGTCGATTCTCGCACTCTCAATCTGATCTGCCGGGAGATTCATAAGTACACCTGTTGCTATAAGCATCTGATAAGGAACACCGATCCATATATTAATAAGGATTATCATTACATGCGCCCATCCCGGAGCCGATAAGAACGGAATATAACTTGTCGATATAAGACCGATGTCCCTCAGCCACCCGGTAAGGCCTATCGCTTTGCAGAAGGTGTTTACAATTCCTCCGTTAGCGAAGAAATTCCTTACAAGAAGAAGTGATACGAACTGCGGAACAGCTATTGTTACGACAAATAATGTTCTCCAGAGTTTCGGAAGCTTGGTTCTCTTGTTATTAATAAGGAGAGAGAGCAAAATACCTCCGATGTATGTTGTGAATGTTGCAAAAAAAGCCCACAATAAGGTCCAGCCAAGTATTCTGACAAATGAATATCCGAATGTACTTGTCATACCCCCACCGCCGAAAAGCTTCACAAAGTTCGATAAACCGACCCATGAAAAGAGGCTGCTCGGCGGCATATGATTCTGGTCATAATTGGTAAAAGCCACCAATATAAGCAGTAAAATCGGGATGACTGTAAAAATTACTATGCCCAGAACCGGAAGGGTAAGGAGCGTAATATGGAACTTTTCATCCTTGTACATTCTTATATCTTCAATAAATGTATTTATATGTTCGCCTTTATCTGCCTTAACCTGAATTTTATAAGAATTTATTGTATTTTTAATCCATACGAAGAAAAATGCAATCCATACCACAAAACATATAAGCGAATACAGAAGAATTTTAAATGAGTTATCATAATCATTCATTATATTCTTCATAGTGACAGGATCAAAAATCATCTCTGCCTGAACTGTTCCGAGTGTTCCAAACTTAGGCACATACTGTGATGCAAAAAGTATTGAAAATAATATCACTGCGGCTTCAAGTACCGTCATTATTGCTGCTTTTATGAATTGTTTATGTCTCGCATAACCGGCGCCCATCCAGATTAGTGATAGTTTGGTAAATATATCACCTTTGGAAACTGCTGTTCCGAATTCTGCAAAGAAACCGCCAATTCCTTTAAAGAAACGACCGATTGCTTTCGACGGTGTTTTTTTATTATTGGCCATATTACCCTCCTTAACCTGCCCTGCAGGGCAGTTCTTATTGCCATATACTAAACTGCCCGTAGGGGGCTTTATGTTTTAGTTAAGAAAAGGCCTGTATATTTGCATACAGGCCTGTTATTGCGATTATTATTCTACCGCTGCTTTTGCACCTTCAACCATTGTATCAAGTGCATCCTGAATTGCTTTTTCATCTGTTGCAGATATAGAACCCTGTGCAATCATCTCACCGAATGTCTTGGCCGGATCCCAGTACTTAGCACTTACAGTCTGTATAACACCGTATGCGTCCTGAGCTGCACTTGCTGCTATTGCAACATTCTTAGATACTTCGTCAGAAGCTGCTACTTTCTTGTTGGTAGGTGCAAGCTGACGCTGTTCAAAACGTGTTGCCTGTGACTCCTCGTTGGTAAGGAACTCTGCAAGAACAGTAGCCCATCCAACATTCTTGGAGTAAGCATTAACACCGAGGAACTTGTATCCTGATACAGAACCCTGCTGTACCTGCTTGCCGTCAAGAGTATATGTCGGAAGCTTTGCAGCTGCATATCCGTTACCGAATACTTTCTGTGCATTCTCTGCATCCCATGTACCTGAAACAACTGCTGCAAGTGTTCCACCTGCGATCTGGTTAGAGATATCTCCATCAGCAATTGCCATAAATGCCTTGTTAGAAGCAATGTTAAGCATACTCTGTGTTACCTGTACACCAGTGTAACCATCTTTGCTTGTTCCGTTGAAATCAATTGCTGTTGTTCCGTCATCATTAAGTCCGGTTGTAAATCCTGCTCCGTAGAAGAATGATGCGTCATACCATCCTGATGCAAGTGTCATGCCGACTTTCTTGCCTGCCTTATCAGCTGCTGCAAGAAGTGTATCCCATGTAGCTGCATCTTCTTCGGAAATTACTGATGAATCATAGTAAAGGAAATATCCATTACCACCTGTCATAGGGAATGCCATAAGCTTGCCATCGATGCTTGCTGCTTCTACTGAACCATCGCCGTTAGCTGCCTTGATATCTGCAACTGACTTCTTAGCATAGTTCTGAAGAGCAGCATCCATATCTTCAATGTTGGCAAGTGCCTTTGCATTGTTAAGATCTACAATCTGATCGCTTGCGAATGCAAATACATCAGCTGCTGCCTCAACGTCTGTAAGGACTGTATCCTTAGCTGTTGATTCTGATTCAACACCAATCTCGATATTGAACTTCTGATCCGGATATGTTGTCTTAAACTTCTCTACAAGCTCTTTAAGAAGATTCTGATCTTCCTCACCGCCCCATACTCTGAGGCTTACTGTCTCGTTAGATGTACCGGCATTTCCTGAACCGCCGTTGTCTGTACTGCTTGATGTCTTACCGCATGCTGCCATTGAAATTGCCATTGCACCGACAAGACCAAGTGCTAAAACTTTTTTTAATCTCATAATCATTCCTCCTGATTTTTTTATGAATTTCCATTTGTGTTGCGCTTGCGCAACCGTTTGTTCATATTTGTATTATAGTTAATCTCACATTTATTATCAATTCACAATTTAGATAAATTTGATATGGTATTTTTGTGCACTTTTCACGAATAACGTTTTCGTAATCGTGCGCAACTTTTGCGCAACATTTAACTTTCACACTTCCATCTCTTATTATTCACACCACCGTCACATTTTAATCACATACCCGCGGTTCTGTCGGACCTAATGCATTCATCCGCACACAAAAAAACATCCTTTAACCATATTTTACACTGTTAAAGGATGTCATTTGTGGTTGTATTTTATTCTTACTTGATCGAATCCCTCAATATAACCTGATAATTAATATCACTCATATCTTCGTCAAGTTTCTCGCCAAGCATTTCAAGCAAGGTTCCACAGGCATTTTCCCCGAGGATCTTGGTATTGAAGTGAAGGCTGGTAACCGGCGGATTATTATGCGCAAGCAGCTTGCTGTCATAAAGACTGGCCAGACGTATGTCCGAAGGTATGCGTATATTTTTCTCGTTAAGACATTCCAGAATAAGATTACATACATAATCATCCATGGCAACAAGGCAGTCGACCTTCAGCGCGAGAGCCTGTTCAACAGCTTTGGATGCTTTGGCATAACTGTCTATATCCATAAAAACAACAGATTCGTCAACCTTTATATTACGGTCACGATGCGCTTTCATAAAGCCTTCAAGCCTGTTCTCAGTTACCTGATATGTCTCATCTCCGCCAAGGATCGCAAGCTTATTCATCCCTTTCATAAGAAGGATTTCTGTCAGTTCCCTGCTCGCTTCCATATTATCGTTATCAATGCACACAACATCTTTCTCATTGGATGAACCGATTACAATGAACGGTATTCCTTTTTCCTTAAGGTATCTCTGACTTGATGTATCCACCATTGAACGGCTTATGATAATTCCGTCAATCTTATGATTGGTTATCATTCTGTCAAGCTGACCGTCCACCATTGAAATGATTACGTCATAATTATTCCGGCCTGCCATCTTACAGATTCCGTTCATACATTCCCGGAAAAAAGCAACTTCATTCTCACCATAATCCGCCGGAAGAACAAGCGCAATGTTATATGTTTTATTCTGCGCAAGTCCCCTTGCCATTACATTGGGTGAATAATTATGTGTATCGATAAAATCTTTAACTCTCTGGGTCGTGGCCTGGCTTATTCTTCCCTTGCCCGATAACGCTCTGGACACTGTGGTCTTACTTATGCCAAGTTCCTTTGCTATGTCATCTATCGTATATTTCTTATTGGTTGTATCCATTGGTTCTGTCCTCGTCTGATAAGCCTTTACCCCCTGTAATTCCCGCATATCCTATAATCTTGTTCCGCATTCCGCACAGAATACCGCATCATCGGCTATAACCGGTGCATGGCAGTTCGGGCAGAATCTCTGCTTAACTTCTTCCGGTTCTGTTACAGGTACTTCTTCTGTTACCGCTTCATTTACTCCATTAAACTGTGGCTGTATTTCAGGCTGTACCGGTGTTTCATTGACCTGCGGCTGTACTGCCGGTTGTACCGGTGCTTCATTGACCTGCGGCTGTACTGCCGGTTGTACCGGTACTTCATTGACCTGTGGCTGTATTTCAGGCTGTACCGGTATATTCTCGACCTTGGTACCGCATACTCCGCAGAACATCTGGCCCGGATTAATGATATTGCCACATCTCGTACATCTGTTGGCTCCGTCGGCTACCATTGTATGCGGCAGTCTCGTGCCGCACACCGAACAAAATGCTGCGTTAACAGAGTTGTCCGAGTGGCAGTTAGTACATACTACAATTCCGTTAAGGAATTTCACTCTGGTATTCATCTGTTCAATCTGCTCTTCGGTTGCCTTAAGATCAGCGAACATCTGCGCATATACACCCTGCGGATTCTCAGTTTCCGCATAGTATGTACGTCCTATTGCTGCATATATTTCATTAATTCTCATCTGTGCTGCCTGAATATTTCTGTTGATATCATTTATTTCCCTGTCTGCATTGTTTCTCATATACGAATTCCTCCGTTAAAGTTTATTTATGTAATAAGTATAACTTTATTCCACTGCAAGGTCAACTGTTTTAACTCATAATCGCTCCGAGTATGCCGCCGGTCACGCATATAACAAATGATATTATCGCTTTTTTGATATCATCATACAGCCCCTTATTTATTATAAAAGATACAACCGATAAAAATACAAAATACAGTGTTCCTATCAATGCACCGTTAAGTACTCTTTTTTCTTTTTTGGCCTTACCGTATATAATTCCCGCCGCAATAGATGATATTCCGTATATAACCATAACCACTATGCGCATCTGTCCGTCGCCAAGTCTCATTTTGTACATTATAAATGCTCCCGCTAACAATAAAACCGCGCTGATAAGATATGCGGCAATCAGAACTTTGAATATTGTTGTTAATTTTCTGCCCAATTCATAATCCCCTTTCCCGAATCCGGATATTAAAATATATTCCGCCGGTAATCAGATATTCACAAAAAAACATATTCGTGCTAATATAATTTCAATAATTTACGGAGGTAACCGACTGCAATGGATTTATTTGTATGCGACGGAAGACCCGTCACCAAAGAAAGACGTCTCGCCAAAGAAGTGCGGACATATGATCTGCTGGATGAACTTAAAATACCATTTAAAAGAATCGATCATGAAGTAGCAATGACAATTGCAGACTGCGATGAAATCGATCACCTTTTCGGATGTAGGATTTATAAAAATCTGTTTCTCAGGAATTCAAAAGGTGACGAATATTATATGGTTGTAATGCCGGGAAATAAAAAATTCAGGACCGCCATATTATCGAAGCAGCTCGGCACCACCAGACTGTCTTTTGCGGATGAGAAATACATGGAAGAATTTCTTGATCTTACTCCGGGTTCAGTGACTGTAATGGGTCTCATGAATGACCACGATAACAAAGTCAAGCTCGTGATTGACAAGGAACTGCTCAACGAAAAATACTTTGCATGCCACCCATGCATTAACACATCATCGATCAGAATGCTCACATCCGATATCCTGGATGTATTTCTCCCTGCCGTCCATCACGAGCCTGTATTTGTTGATCTTGGCGATGCGTATCTATAAATCTCTGACGCAATAATCAAGTGTCTCGCCAACTGCATCATTTATTACAATATCCGCAACAGAATCTCTGGCTGTTGCGGATTTATTGATCAAAATCAATTTATTTCCATGATAATAATCAATAAGACCGGCTGCAGGGTATACAGTCAACGAAGTACCGGCAACTATAAGCACATCCGCTTCACTTATGTATTTTACCGCTTTGGTCAGCGTATTGTTATCCAGGCCTTCCTCATAAAGTACAACATCAGGCTTAATTATCCCGCCGCAATCACACCTTGGTATGCCCGTACTGTTTATGATCGCGCTTTCATCATAGAATCTTGCGCATTTCATGCAGTAATTGCGGAGCACGCTTCCATGAAGTTCCAGCACTTCCTTGCTTCCCGCCGCCTGATGCAGACCGTCAATATTCTGTGTTACAATCGCCCTGCATTTGCCAAGCTTCTCTAATTTTGCAAGAGCAATATGTGCCTTATTGGGTCTTGCATCCGGATATAACATTTTATCACGATAGAAGTTGAAGAATTCATCCGTATGTCTCATGAAAAAAGTGTGGCTCAGGATAGTTTCCGGAGGATACGCATATTTCTGGTTATACAGACCGTCAACACTTCTGAAATCAGGTATATTGCTTTCTGTGCTTACTCCTGCTCCGCCAAAAAATACTATGTTATCGCTTTCAGAAATTATTTTACGAAGCTTCTCAATATTCTCATTCATTTAATCATGCCTCCATTATAACTTTCTTGATCAGATTGCTCTTAACAGGTTCGGTATCTTCTATTATATAAGCATTTTCAAAACGCTTGACCGCATCGGAGAGTTTGTTTTCATCATTGGCATAGAATCTGGCAAGTACGTCTCCTTTACGGACATATGCACCTTTCTTAACTTCAAGTACAATTCCGACCGCCAGGTCTATAACGCTGTCCTTATTCTCCCGTCCTCCTCCGAGAATCATGGCACTTGTTCCGACAAGATCACATATTATACGGCTGACATATCCGTCCCTCTCAGCCTTAAAATCATATTCAATCGAGGCCTTTGGGAGAAGCGATGTATCGTAGACCGCTTCGGGTCTGCCGCCCTGTGCTTCCACAAGTTCGGCAAGCTTCTTAAGTGCACTTTTATCTTTAATAGTGTCTGCCAACATTTCTTTTGCTTCGCCACAATTCTGTGCTTTGCCGGCACCGACAACCATATGCGATCCAAGTTCAAGGCACAATTCATACAAATCCTGCGGTCCCTTACCGGCAAGAGTATCTATCGCTTCCTTAACTTCAAGTGCATTACCGATTGCAAATCCCAGAGGTTCATCCATATCACTGACAACCGCCATTGTCTTTCTTCCGACATCATCGCCTATTCTGACCATTGTGTCCGCAAGCTTGACGGCGCTTTCTTCATCCTTCATGAATGCTCCGCTTCCGACTTTCACATCGAGAACTATAACGTCTGCCCCGGCTGCTATTTTCTTGCTCATGATACTGCTTGCAATAAGCGGTATGCTCTCAACTGTAGCCGTGACATCCCTGAGTGCATACAGTTTCTTATCAGCCGGTGCAAGATTACCTGTCTGTCCGGCAATCGCAATTCCTATTCTGTTGACATTATCAAAAAATTCCTGTTCCGGTATTCCGGTCTGAAATCCCGGAAAACTCTCAAGCTTATCTATCGTGCCGCCGGTATGTCCGAGTCCGCGTCCCGACATTTTGGCAACCGGAACGCCAAGTGCTGCAACCATTGGTCCGAGAACCAACGACGTCTTATCTCCGACGCCTCCCGTGCTGTGTTTGTCAACCTTAATGCCTTTGATTGGTGAAAGATCCATCACATCACCGCTGTGCGCCATTGCAAGTGTCAGTGTCGCCGTCTCCCTCGGTGTCATCCCGTTAAAAAAAATCGCCATTGCAAGCGCCGAGGCCTGATAATCCGGAATATTTCCGGCCGTGTACTCTTTAATGAAAAAGCCAATCTCTTCGTCCGAAAGTTCTTTGTTATCTCTTTTATGCTGTATAATATCGTACATTCTCATATAAATCACCTTGCAATCCTTTCAAGGAAACTCTCACCCGTAACAATCGGTTCTGCCCCCAGATATTCCGCTATTGTCTGCCCGATATCCGCAAAGCAGTTCCTTGTCCCGAAATTGACAGGTCTGATATTCTTTCCATACACAAGTACCGGAATATACTCCCTTGTATGATCCGTTCCTTTAAATGTAGGGTCACATCCATGATCCGCATTGATTACGAGAATGTCATCATCATTCATTGCGCGGATAATTTCCGGAAGTCTGGCATCAAAATCTTCAAGTCCTTTCCCGTATCCGGATGCATCTCTGCGGTGTCCCCATGAAGAGTCAAACTCTACCAGATTTGTAAAAATAAGTCCGTGTGATTTTTCTTTCATAAGCTCAATCGTTACATCCACGCCGTTCATATTATTCTTCGTATGTACGGCGCGCGTTATTCCGGATCCGGCAAAAATATCTTCTATCTTGCCGACCGCCCAAACATCATAATTCTGCTCCTTCAACCTGTGCAAAAGGTTATAATCCGGCGGCAATATAGCATAATCCCTCCTGTCGGAAGTTCTTACGTAATTACCGTCATGGCCGGTAAACGGCCTTGCAATCACTCTGGCTACCTCATCATGCCCGGTGAGTATCTTTCTTGCCTTGGCACACATATCATACAGACTGTCGAGCGGGAAGCAGTCAACATTAACCGCAATCTGAAAAACACTGTCGGCAGATGTATATACGATCGGCTTGCCTGTACGTTCATGTTCCGCACCGAGTTTCTTGATTATCTCGGTTCCCGAAGCAACACAGTTTCCAAGCACCCCTGAAACTCCTGTTTCTTTGATAAATTCATTTATTATCCTGTCGGGGAATCCGTCCGGATATGTCGGAAATGGTTTGTCTGATATTATACCTGTCATTTCCCAATGACCGACCGTAGTATCCTTGCCGGCCGATTTCTCCGATGAACGTCCGTAAGCACCCTTTATTTCGCCTTCATTTACAACAGGGAGCGACTTCATTCCATCAATATTACCCAGTCCCATTTTAAGGAGATTAGGTATATTAAGTCCGTTATTATAATCCCATGTGTGCGGTATCGTGCTGCTTCCAACATCACCGAACGCAGCGGCATCCGGCGCTTCTCCCATGCCTGCACTGTCAAGTATGATCCAAATTACACGTCTCATAAGTCAAACACCTTCCTTATATGCAGATTTATCCGCCGGTTAACGACGGATAAATCATAAGATTAAATATATTGTATCTCTACCGAGCCAAACTGCATAACACCGTTAAGTGTAACTACCGGTGAACCTGCAGATACATTCGGTCTGTTGCGCTCGCTCACACGTCCGGCCATCGTTCCGGCCTGTACATCAACTTTCCATCCTGACGGTATATACAGGACCAGGCTTCCGAATCTGCCGTTGACATCTATGATCGCATGGCCCGACGGTATATTGCAGCCGTCAAAATACACATCCATATTACCGAATGAAAGATTGATATTGGCGCGTTCAAAATTATTCATGCGGATATATTTGACCGCAGAAGAGAACTTAGTCGAACAATTAACAATATTATTAACGCCCTGGTTAATATATTCTGTTCTGTAACCCGCATTTGACGCATTAGTCTGCGCTGCATTACCGTTATAGCTGCGGTTGCGGCTTCCGGTCTTGAATATAAGCGAAAAGCCTATGCTCAAAAGCACTGCAATCAGTACTAAAGGCCATGGTGAAAGTTTCTGTATTCCCCACGCATCCGAATAAATTATACATATTCCCGCAAGCGGAAGGAATATCCCCCAGAAATTCCAGGCAGGAATATTGCTGATTATTATGCCGGCAAATACAATTGTAAAAATAATACTTACAACGCCCACATCATGCATAAACCCAAATGCGGAAAGCACTATAAATGCAGCTGCTGCGATAAGTAATATTCCCCACATGACACTGCTTGTTCTTTTTTTCATAGTCATTACCTCCATATATGTCCTTGATAATAATTATTATACCAAAAGCCGTTTTAGGTGTAAATACATACATTGTCGGATATTATTTCAAAAAAAATGTAGCATTATACTTTTTTTCGTGTTAAAATCTTATTCGTTAGGATTTTATACTGTTAGGAGGACATAATGAGTATACATTTGATTAAGACTCTGCCTTCTCCTGAAGAGATTAAGGCAGAATTCCCGCTCACAAAAGAACAGATTGAATTAAAGAAAGAACGCGATGCACAGATCCGCGATGTCTTTACCGGCGCATCGGATAAATTTCTCGCCGTAATCGGACCATGCTCAGCCGATAACGAGGATGCCGTTCTTGACTACGTTACAAGACTTGCCAAAGTGCAGGAAAAAATAAAAGACAAAGTAATCATCATTCCGCGTGTATATACCAACAAGCCGCGTACAACAGGTGACGGATACAAGGGAATGCTTCACCAGCCGGACCCGGAGAAGAAGCCGGATCTTATCGCAGGAATAAAGGCAATCCGTAAACTTCATCTTGATGTAATTTCCAATACCGGATTTTTCCCGGCAGATGAGATGCTTTACCCTGAGAACTGGACATATTGCGATGACACACTCGCTTATGTGGCAATCGGTGCCCGTTCCGTTGAAGACCAGCAGCACAGACTCACCGCAAGCGGTATGGATGTTCCTGTCGGAATGAAGAATCCTACAAGCGGCGGATACGAGGTTATGCTTAACTCAGTTCACGCTGCAAGCCACCCTCACACTTTCATATACAGAGGTGCCGAGGTTTCCACAACCGGCAACGAACTTACACACACCGTTCTTCGCGGTTCCGTAAACAAAAAAGGCCAGTGCATGCCGAATTACCATTATGAAGATTTACTTCTTCTTAATAAACTTTATGCAGAACACGACCTTAAATATCCGGCAACGATTGTTGATTCAAACCACAGCAATTCCAACAAGCAGTACCTTGAACAGATAAGAATTGTCGAGGATGTACTCCACAGCCGCAAGATGAATTCCGATATCCGCAAGCTTGTCAAAGGTGTTATGGTTGAGAGTTATATCGAACCGGGTTCACAGAAGATCGGCGAACATATTTACGGTAAATCGATCACAGACCCATGCCTTGGATGGGATGATTCAGAGAAACTGCTTTATACAATAGCAGAGAATTGTTAATTGACTTTTAATTGCGTAACAGGCTTTTGTCTGTTACGCTTTTTTATACAGAGACGAGATACGCTCTGCGAATCTCGCTCTGATTAGCGGTCGTCAAATACACCGCATAAATGCGTGTATTTTCCTCGTCGCCATAACAAAAAAACTGCCGGACGGTACACCCGGCAGTTCTGTATTATATTATCCTAATCCATCTTCGCATAGTAACCGAAGTCGAATCCTTTCTTTCTGAGACCGTCAATTAAATCTCCAAGCATCTTGGTATTTGTCTCGCTTTCGGCATGAAGCAGATAAATTGCTCCTCCATGGGATCTGTCAAGTGCTGTCTGAAGTGATTCTGCCACATCCGGCTGATCATCCACAACCCAGTCCCTATATGCAAAGCTCCAGAATACCGAACGGAGTCCAAGACTCTGCACAATTGCAAGTGACTGCTCGCTGAATGATCCTTCAGGGAATCTGAACAGGTACATATCGTAATTGAATTTGTCTTTGACATATTGTGTAACCTGATTGATATCATCAATCTGCTTCTGGACACTGTACTGCTGAAGTCCGCCTGACGGATGCGTTGTTGTATGATTGCCAACCACATGTCCTTCATCGATCATTCTTTGTACAAGTTCAGGATTATCCTTGGCGTACGGAAGTGTCACGAAAAACACAGCCTTAACACCCTTCTCTTTAAGTGTATCAAGGATTGACGGAGTAAAACCGTATTCGTATCCTTCATCAAATGTCAGGTAAATATAATTACTGTACGGCTGGATAAAGTCAGCTGCATACATGCCGTAAAGTTTATCATAATATGAACATCCGCCCGGTCTGTTATGCTCATCCACATCCGTAGTTGAGAATCCGTACGGAACCTTATCCGTCTTATATTGTGAGAAATCCGTACCTGCCGGAATAGTAACATCAACTCCAGAATTCATAATTGCACTGTAGTCAACATCTGTCACATTAACGGTAACCTTCTTCATATCGTAATTACCGTATTCATCCTTGGCAACAACACCGATCGTATATGTTCCAGTTGTATCATATGATATAGAGTCCTGCATGTCATCTGCAGGAGATGATGAATCAGCGTCTTTAATCACACCGGTTGTATATGATGACTTATCATCAACCGAATCTATAAAGCTGTCAGCTGTAACCTGACCGGATTTCATTATATTGACGCTTTCGCTCTTAAGTGTAATAACCGGTGCAGTTGTATCAGCTACCTTAACCGTAAAGTCAAGACTGTACTCACCGCTGGTGACTGTTGCTTTGTATTCACCGACTTTGTTAAAATCAACATTGTCGGTATTTATTTTCGCTGCTGCGATTAATCCACCGTCACCGGTTACGATTTCATTGGCAATTACATTATTCATATCGCTGCCAAGTTCAACATTATATGTCTCATTTTTGAGTGCAAATTTGGAATTACCTTTTGGGGAATTCTTTTTATTTCCGCCATCACTTGTAATTAGCACTATAAGAACCACCACAAGTATAACCGCTACAACCGCAAGTGCTATAAGCATCGGTATACCGTTATTTTTCTTCTTCTTTCTGGATGGCTGTCTGTCATTACTGCTCATATTTAAAATCCTCTTTCTTCTAAATTATAGTTAATCCGGCGCATACTCCGAATATTTTTCCATGGCATTTATTCCGGAAACTCCGAGCTTACGCTTAATCTGTGCCAGATTACTGCCTTCTGCCGCCATATTCGCCGCACATGTATGCCGGAACATCTGAGGCGTTATCGTTATCCCAATCCGCACGCCATATTCTTTGATAGTCTTCCATAATCCCTGTCTGGACATAGCCTGTCCGCGCATATTAAGGAATAATCTGCTGCTTCCGCCTTTATTAATATCATCTCTTACATCTCTAATGTACAATGTCAGAGCAGATTTCACGGAATCATCAAAACATACGGCGCGTTCATGTCCTTGGGTACATATCATCAAAGTTCCGGTTACCGGATTCACATCCGTAATATTAAGTTCGAGCAATTCCTGCGTTCTTATTCCGGTATTGCACATAACCCTGAAAATCGCATTATCGCGCACACCCTTGGCTGTAGTCATATCTATGGCCGAAAAAAGTCTGTTCAGTTCATCTGATTTAATAATGTCCGGGTTCTTTACCTCAACCCTTGGGTGCTTAAGATAAACTGAAGGCTCATCATCAATAAGCCTGCGCCTGAACATCCATGCAAAAAAAGACTTGATTGACGATATATTACGCGATACTGTTGATGCAGCCGTGCCATTCTTCTCAAGAGCAAGAATATAGGAATTCAGATTGATGATAGTCACCTTATTCCAGTCAGATATTCCGTTATTTTCAAGAAAAGCGCCAAGCTTCATCAAATCGCTTCTGTATGCCTGCAGTGTATTACCCGAAGCTCTGTGCTCTGTCTGCATATATTGCAGATATTCTTCGATATAAATGTCCATTGATTTCTCCTGCGCAACATAACTTCTTATGCGATAAAATCATATCTTCATAAGGAGCTTCGGAAGTACATAATAATTCATCACAGATTCTATCATTATGCCTCCAGCAAAAATTGCCGCTGCCAGTCCATATCTCAACACCATTCTGATGTCTTTGGACCAGGATGTTATAAATATACCATAAATTCCTACAACGTACAACATCATATGGCACAAAATTGCGAGCAGAAAAATTATCAGATACCGCGCACCGTATTGCATTGCAAGCGCAGATAATATTATACCCATACCAAGTCCCAGGTAAGAACATATAACATAAGGCATTTTACTTCTGAACGGAGACACGCTTATAAGAAACACAATTATAAACAGTCTTATCCTTTTGGGGGCCACATATCCCACAATTTCCGCAAATGTATTGTCTGCGTTTATAATACGCTGTACAACCGGTTCCGAAAAAATATCCCATTTACCGACCACACCGTATCCGGCAAAATTAGTAAATACACTTCCTATTACTATTGCCACCGGGAATAACCATATATATTTTCCGTCAATCAAAAACCTCTTTTCCATACTTGAATAATATGAAAAAGAGGCTGTTTTTATGACTTTCTATCTAAGATATTTATTGACATATGCAAGAATTGCCGCTATTGATTTGGCATCACAGATCTCTCCGCTGTATATCATATTCACAAGCTCATCCGGAGAATATTCATATACATCGAGAAATTCATTCTCGTCAAGATGCTGTCTGGACGGCTGTAAATCTCTTGCCAGATATATATCGATACGTTCATTGCAAAAAGCAACTGTTGTGGCTACGTTAATCAGGAATTCCAGATTGTCAGAACGATATCCTGTCTCCTCTTCAAGTTCCCTTGCCGCACACTCGATTGTCGGTTCGGTAACCGAATCACGGCTTCCGGCAGGTATCTCAAGCGATATGCAGTCAACCGCACTTCTGTACTGTTTTACCATCAGGATATTACCGTTATCCAGTACCGGCAGTACTGCCGCTGCTCCTTTACGATGTTCAACATAATCCCATTCGGCGGTATTGCCGTTAGGCATCAGCATATGATCTGTATAAACGTCAACAATCGAACCCGAGTATTTAAGTTCACGACCGACTCTTTTGACTTCTTCCATAACAAATCTCCTATTTAATGCCCGTGCATTTCTCGTAGCACTTATCGGTAGCGGCAATTATTGCGTGTCTGAAACCATTTTCTTCAAGTGCGCTCACTCCGGCAATCGTAGTTCCGCCCGGTGAACATACACGGTCTTTCAAAACCGCCGGATGTTCTTTGGTCGAAAGAACCATATCAGCAGCACCCTTAACCGTCATAGCGGCGAACTCAATTGCATCAGCTCTCGACATTCCGTATTTGACAGCGCTGTCCGCAAGAGCTTCTATAAACATATATACATATGCAGGTGAACTTCCGCTCACACATGTAACCGTGTCAAGAAGTCTTTCTTCAACAACCCTGAAATTGCCGAATGATTTAAAGAACTGTGAAATTGTATCTATCTCTTCAAGGTTAAAAATATTCTTATCATAAGATATACCTGTCATTCCTTCTCCGATCATTGCCGGAGTATTAGGCATACATCTTACAACTCTGACATCCGAATCAAATTTATCCTGTACATTCTTGATCGTAATGCCAGGTGCCAATGAGATAATAATTTTATCCGGTGTTACCACATTCTTA
The DNA here is from genome assembly GCA_945928575.1 of uncultured Butyrivibrio sp. Lineage (GTDB taxonomy): Bacteria > Bacillota > Clostridia > Lachnospirales > Lachnospiraceae > Eshraghiella. Next base: position 130,085 of record CAMENP010000002.1, on the reverse strand, counting down.
ATATTGCCGATCACAACATCATAATATTGCGGCTTTACCGCAAGAATTATGTATTTTACACTGTTGGCAAGTTCAATGTTGGTAGGTGAGACTCTTATTCCGGTCTCCTCGTTCACTTTAACCCTTACAACATCGGATGCATCCGTAAACATGATCTGTGAATGGTCGAAAGTATTCATAATACCGTTCAACATTGCATGTCCCATGTTACCCATTCCGATAAAACCAAATGTATTCATATATCCGCAGCCTCCTTAAGCAAGCAATTTCTCAACTGTGGCAAGCTTAGCACAAAGTGCAAACAACTCTGCAGCCTGCTTAAGTTCCTCAAGTGTCGGGTATGACGGTGCAATTCTTATATTGCTGTCCTCAGGATCATTTCCGTAAGGATATGTCGCACCGGCTCCTGTAAGAACGACTCCTGCCTCTTTACATTTATTAACAATTGCCTTGGCACATCCCGGAACGGCATCAAATGATATAAAATATCCGCCCATCGGCTTCATCCAGCTTCCTGCACCAAGTCCTGTAAGTTCACGGTCAAGAATTTCAAGTACAGCATCAAACTTCGGTCTTAAGAATTCAGCATGTTTTCTCATATGTGCTCTGAGTCCGTCACCGTTCTTAAAATATCTGACATGTCTTAACTGGTTAATCTTATCATAGCTGATAGTCTCAACATTCATTCTCTTACTGATCCATTTGAGGTTAGCTTCCGATGACGCAATTGCAGAAATTCCGCCGCCCGCAAAGCTTATCTTGGATGTTGAACAAAATTCGTATACGAGATCCGGATTACCGGCTTTCGCACATTCGGAAAGAATTTCCGGAATCTCTATATTCTCATCATATATATAATGAAGTGCATAAGCATTATCCCAGTAAATTCTGAAATCCTTGGCAGCCGGTTTAAGTGCTGCAAAGCGCTTTACAGTCTCATCGGAATAAACAACACCCTGTGGATTGGAATATTTCGGAACACACCAGATACCTTTGATTGAAGAATCACTTGATACAAGTTTCTCAACCATATCCATATCAGGTCCGCTCTCCGTCATAGGGATATTGATCATCTCGATTCCCATAAGCTCGGTAATCTTAAAATGTCTGTCATATCCCGGTACAGGGCAAAGGAATTTAACTTTATCAAGATGGCACCAAGGTGTGCTTCCCATAATACCGAAAAGCATAGCCGATGACACACAGTCATACATGATGTTAAGACTCGCATTACCGCATACAAATACATTTTCCTTAGGCACTCTTAAGAATTCGCCCATAAGCTGTCTTGCTTCCGGAATTCCCTCCATAATACCGTAATTTCTGCAGTCGGTTCCACTGTCCGAAATACATCCTGTCTTGGAATTAACAACATCAAGTATTTCATTGGATACGTCAATCTGAGCAGGTGAAGGCTTACCTCTTGACATATCGAGTTTAAGTCCTTTCGCCTTAGCTGCCTCATATTCTTTAGTGAGTACAGCAAGCTGTTCTTTAAGTTCAGTCTCTGACATCTCTGTGTATTTTTTCATGGCTACGCCTCCTGTGTTAAAATTTCTATGATAATGTAAAATATAAAAGCACCGCTATGCCCAGTATAATCCTGTATATACCGAAAGGTTTGAAATCATGCTTTCTGATATATGACATAAGGAACTTTATAACAAGCATGGAAACAAGATATGCAACAAGCATTCCTATGAGCAGCATATACAATTCACTCTGTGTAAATCCTCCGCCCGCCAATACAAACTTAAGTATCTTGACAAGGCTGGCTCCCGCCATTACAGGAATCGCAAGGAAAAACGTAAATTCCGCAGCTGCTGTCCTGGATGTTCCGATAAGCATCGCACCTACTATTGTAGCGCCGGAACGCGATGTTCCCGGAATAAGTGCAAGTACCTGGAAAAGTCCTATTATAAGTGCAGTCTTAAATGTCATTGCTTTGACATCCGTAATCTTAAATTCCTTATTGCGGTTACGGACCTCAATAAGTATAAATGCCACACCGTATATTATAAGTGTGACTGACACAACATACGGATTATAGAAAATCTCGTCAATCTTATCATCAAAAAGGATACCGATTATTCCGGCTGGGACACATGCGACAAGTATTTTAGCCCAGAGAATGAGCTTATCCTTATTCCATTCAAGTCCCTTTGAATCCTTCTTCTTATCTATAGGCCATAATCTCTTAAAATAAAGTACAACGACGGCAAGAATTGCTCCGAGCTGTATTACGACGTTAAACATTTCAACAAATGCATCGCTCGCTTTAAGCTTCAGGAACTCATTGACTATTATAAGATGTCCCGTGCTGCTGATGGGAAGCCATTCGGTAATTCCCTCAACAATGCCCAGGACAATAACTTTAAGTATCTCTATTATGTTCAATTACGCGTTATCTTCAGGATCATCCCCACCGTCACCGGTAATTCTGATCTTGTCTTCATATAATTCCTCAACTGCTATAGATAAAGGTTTCTTGCCTTTTGTATCCTTTATATATGCAGGAGCGCCGGCTATAAGCTGTCTTGCTCTCTTTGACGTCGCAATTACTATTGAGTATCTGCTCTGTACCGGTGGCTGTTCGCCCGGCTCAACGTCACTATTTATTACATTCATAAGTTCTGAATACGATGGATGTATCATATTATATATTCTCCTTTTCTATTTACCCTGGAATTCCTTCAAATCCCTGCGTATAGCCTGAATTAAAGATATTCGCTCATCTGTTCTATTATGCTCACTTTTTATGATTTTGTCAACTGTTTCGACGCAATCTTCCAAAACATCATTAATTACAATATAATCGTAAGCTTCGACACCTTCTGCCTCATGTATTGCCCGCTCAAGCCTTGCATTAATAACGTCCATTGTCTCTGTTCCTCTTGAAATCAGCCTGTGTCTTAACTCATTTGCATCAGGCGGTGTAACGAACATAAGCACTGCGTCCGGGTATTGTTTTTTGACTTTGAGTGCACCCTGTATCTCGATCTCAAGGAAGACATCCTTGCCTGCATTAAGGTTATCTTCAACATATTTGCGCGGAGTACCATAGAAATGATTTACATATCCGGCATACTCTATAAGTTCATTATTATCTATCATACGTTTAAACTCATCATCTGTCACGAAAAAATAAGATACGCCGTCAACTTCACCCGGTCTCGGCTTTCTTGTCGTCGCCGATACGGACAGTGCATAATTATCATGCCTCTTCATCATTTCGTTCATAAGTGTACCTTTGCCTGATCCGGAAAAACCGGAAACTACTATAAGCTTACCTCTGCTCATCGCTTTCTCCTCCGATGGATTGTTCACTCTTATTCTTCACTCGTCCGGCAATCGTATCGGGCAACAGCGCGGACAGGACAATATACCCTGAATCCGTTGTAATTATTGCTCTTGTGCGTCGTCCCTGCGTTGCATCTATAACCATGTCTTTTTCCTTGGCATTCTGGACAAATCTTCTTGCCGGTGCCGAATCCGGTGAAACAATCGTTATTATTTTGTCGTCGTTAATAATATTACCAAAACCTATATTGATAAAACCCATATTTCCTCCGTTATTCGATATTCTGGATCTGTTCCCTGACCTTCTCGATCTCGGTCTTAAGGCTTATCGCGCAATTGGATGTCTCAAGGTCGTTCGCCTTGGATAAAATAGTATTGGCCTCGCGGTTCATCTCCTGCGCGATAAAATCAAGCTTACGTCCAACGCTTCCGCCTTCGATCAGTTCGTCCTTCGTGCTCTCTATATGGCTTCTTAATCTCACAGTCTCTTCGTCCACACATATCTTATCCGCATATATCGTGACTTCCGTAGCAATCCTGTTCTCATCAATCGGCGTATCGCAAAGAAGTTCCGCAACCTTATCCTCAAGTCTCTGCCTGTATTCCTCTATTATGCCCGGGCTTCTGTTCTCTATTTCATCGACAAGTCCTGTCATATAATCAAGTTTATCAAGCAGATCAGCCTTAAGTTTCTCTCCTTCGGTAATTCTGCTTTCAACAAACTGAACGCATGCATTCTCGACCGCTTTCTTAAGCAGATGCCATACAGCGTCATCGTCTCCGGACTGTTCTTCCATCGTAATAACCTCAGGATACCTTGACAAGGACGATACCGTTACATCATTAGGTATGTCAAACTGCTCTGCCATATAATTAAATATACTCATATATTCATTGGCAAGTTCTTCGTTATATTTAAGGCAGAACTTGCTCTCGGAATAATCCTCATAAGTCACAAATATATCAACTTTACCACGGTTGATATATTTCTTGAGTATTGTTCTTATGCCTGCTTCATAAATATTAAGCTTCTTCGGCATCTTCATAGTCGGTTCGAAATATCTGTGATTGACCGACTTCATCTCGATCGTTATTTTTCTGTCGGAGTCCGAGGCTTCCGCCCGTCCGAATCCGGTCATGCTCTTTATCATCCGGTTACAACCTCCATCCATATATTTATTGTATTTTATCATCTATGCTTATACATTGCAACTAGCCTTTTAACGCATTTTATGATATACTTCTTTAGTTATAAAAATAGATTTCAGAGGTAATCGCTATGGCATTTGACGGAATCACGGTACATGCACTCACATACGAATTAAAAAACATTCTTTCCGGCGGAAGAATTAATAAGATAGCACAGACGGAAAAGGACGAGCTCATCCTTACCATAAAAGGAGCTTCAGGTCAGAACAGGCTGCTTATATGCGCCAATCCGAGCCTGCCGCTTGTATATATAACATCAACAAACAAACCCGCTCCTCTTACGGCACCAGGTTTCTGTATGCTTTTAAGAAAGCATATCAACAACGGCAGAATTGTCGATGTAACACAGCCGGGACTCGAACGTATCATTGATTTTAAAATAGAACATCTCGATGAAATGGGCGATTTGTGCACCAAGCATCTTATCGTTGAGCTTATGGGCAAACACAGCAATATTATTTTTCTTGACGATAATAATCATATAATAGACAGTATCAAACGTATCAATGCCGGCATAAGTTCCGTGCGCGAAGTCCTTCCGGGACGCGAATATTTTATTCCCAACACTTCCGGTAAGGTTAATCCTTTTGAAGCGGACAGAGCCTCATTCGCATCACTGATCGGCAGCAAAGCTGAGCCATCCGATAAGGCAATATACGGTTCTTATACCGGAATAAGTCCCCAGTTTGCCAACGAGATCTGTTATCGCGCGGGAATTGATCCGAACGCACCGGCATCGTCCCTCAGTGAAAACGAACTTGCGCATCTTGCCGGGGTTTTTACCAATACCATCGATGATATACGGAATAACAATTTTTCATATAACATTATATACGAGCACGACATTCCCAAGGAATTCATGGTTGTCACACCTTCCATGTATGAAGGCCTGACTATCGTTCCGTGTGAAACGGCAAGCTCCATGCTTGAAAAATATTATGCCGACAAAAATCTTGTTACACGTATAAGGCAGCGTTCAGCCGATCTGCGTCAGGTTGTAAACACGGCATTGGAGCGTAACTATAAGAAATACGATTTGCAGGCAAAGCAGTTAAAAGATACCGATAAACGCGACAAGTACCGCATTTACGGCGAACTTCTTAATACATACGGATATAACATTCCGGAAGGAAGTTCTTCTTTTGAAGCACTTAATTATTACGACAATACAATGCTTACCATCCCCCTTGATAAAGATCTGACCGCCAGGGAAAACAGCGTAAAATATTTCGCAAAATATAATAAATTAAAACGTACTTATGAAGCTCTCTCGGAGCTCATAACGCAGACGAAGGATGAAATCGAACACCTGGAGTCGATTGCGACTTCCATAGATATCGCCACGTCATATGATGACCTGATTCAGATCAAAGAAGAACTTGTCAATTTCGGATTTATCAAATCACATCAGACAGGCCGCAAAGACAAAGCCGAACACTCAAAGAGCAAACCGTGGCATTATGTGTCCTCTGACGGATTTGATATATTTGTAGGGCGCAATAACATCCAGAATGAAGAACTGACTTTCAGGATGGCATCAGGTAATGACTGGTGGTTCCACGCAAAGAACATGCCGGGTTCCCATGTAATCGTCAAATGTGACAACAGGGAACTCCCGGATTCCACATATGAAGAAGCCGCAGCACTTGCAGCATACTATTCCAAAGGCCGGGCTCAGGAGAAAGTGGATGTCGATTATGTCCAAAAGAAACATCTGAGCAAGGTTGCCGGTAAGGCGCCAGGATTTGTAATATATCACACCAATTATTCAATGACTATCGCACCGTCAGCATCACTTAAAGAAATTAAATAATCGAAAAAGCACATACCGTTATGATATGTGCTTTTTCTTAAAGAAAGGATGAAAAATAATATGAAAAAAAAGTAAACTCTTATAAGCTGTCATAAAGCTCTTCGTATTTCGCAGCCGAGCTGTTCCACGAAAAGTCTGTAAGCATTCCTCTGTCAACTATCTTATTCCACTCGCGCTTCTTATTGTAGAATATGCTCTTGGCATAATTAACAATTCCAAGCATCTCATGTGCATTATAGTTAGCAAATGAAAATCCTGTTCCGGTTCCCTCATATTCATTATATGCCTGAACCGTATCCTTAAGTCCGCCTGTTTCTCTTACGATAGGAACCGTTCCGTATCTGAGACTCATAAGCTGGCTGAGACCGCACGGCTCAAAAAGCGATGGCATAAGGAAAGCATCGCATGCTGCATATACTTTATGCGACATATCCTCTGAATAATAAATATTAGCCGATACACGGTTATTGTATTTCCAATCGAAATGTCTGAACATATTCTCGTAACGTTCTTCTCCCGTTCCGAGAATAACAAGCTGTACATCCTCTGCACAAAGTTCATCCATCACATATGCAATAAGATCGAATCCCTTCTGGTCTGTAAGTCTCGACACTATACCGATCATAAATCTCTTCTGGTCAACATCAAGGCCCAGTTCCTTTTGCAATGCAATCTTGTTCTTGTATTTCTCTTTACGGAATGTAACCTGATTATAATTACGTACTATTCTCTTATCGGTCTCCGGATTGAATTCTTCATAATCAATACCGTTAACTATTCCGACAAGATCGTTCGAGCGGGCTCTCATAAGTCCGTCAAGTTTCTCACCGTAAAACGGAGTCTTGATCTCTTCCGCATAACTGTTACTTACGGTAGTCACCTTATCCGCATATACGATTCCGCCCTTAAGGTAATTCGCATCACCGAATGCTTCAAGCTTATCCGATGTAAAATACGAATCCGGGAGTCCCGTAATATCCTTAACCGCCTTCATGTCCCAGATACCCTGGAACTTAAGGTTATGTATTGTCATGATAGACTTCATATCCCTGAAGAAATCTCCTTCATGGAATCTCTCCTTCATATATACCGGTATCAGTCCGGTCTGCCAGTCATGGCAATGTATTATATCCGGCTTAAAATTAATAAGAGGAAGCGCGGACAATGATGCTTTGCTGAAGAAAGCAAACTTCTCTATATCTTCATGGATATATCCATATGGTTTAAATCCGTTAAAATAGTATTCGTTATCAATGAAATAAAACTGTACTCCGTCATATTTCATCTCAAGCACGCCCACATACTGGCTTCTCCATGCCAGATCCATATAAAAACTCGTAACAAAGTGCATCTGATCTTTATATTTCTGAGGTATGCACTTATAATTCGGTATCATAACCCTGACATCATACTTAGTCTTATCAAAATATTTAGGCAGTGAACCCGCAACATCCGCAAGTCCTCCTGTTTTAATAAATGGTACTGCTTCGGAAGCAATAAATAATACGTTCTTCATCTGACCCACCTCCACGGCAAATTCTACATGTACATAATAACATAATTTTCTGATAATTGAAACAATTTTTTGTTAAATTTTACAATTAATTTGTCGTGTCAGCGCATTTTATATTCAAGTCTGATTTTATCGGCTATAAGCGCGATAAATTCAGAGTTTGTAGGCTTGCCTTTTCCGTTACTCACAGTGTATCCGAATAAAGCATCCAGCGTATCTATCTGCCCCCTGCTCCATGCAACTTCAATTGCATGTCTTATTGCTCTTTCAACTCTGCTTGAGGTGGTCTGAAATTCTTTGGCTATTGTAGGATAAAGAACCTTTGTAATACAATTAAGCATATCCATATCTTCGACCGCCATCATAATTGCTGTTCTTAAATACTGGTATCCCTTGATATGTGCCGGAATGCCTATATCATGAAGCATGTCCGTGACATCCGCCTCAAGGCTTACCTTCACATCTTCAATCCTGCTGCATTTAGGTGCCTGGCTGTTCTTATTGTTAACCGCCGGATGTCTTCCCATATTGGTTCTTACATATTTGATCCGGTTAAGAAGCGTATTGTTATCAAATGGCTTCATAATGTAATAATATGCACCCAGACTGAACGCATCTTCTGTTATTCCTTCCTGTCCGACTGCCGTAATTACGATGAAAGCCGGCTTCTTGGCTATGGCAGCATCCTGATTGGCTTTTTCCATAACGGTCAGCCCGTCAAGCTTAGGCATTATTATATCCAGAAGAACCACATCCGGTTCTTTCTCTTTAATGACATTAAGTATTTCCTCCCCATTATGTGCCTTGCCGACAACCTGAATCTCTTCATCCGTGTGAAGTACATCTTCAAGAAGCTGAAGCATCCTTTCGTTATCATCCGCAATTGCACAGGTTAATTTCCCCATATTAGTCTCCTCCTGACTATAAAAATTTATTGCTTTGTATTTTATTATAGATAAGATTGCAAAATAATGCAATATAATGTCGCCGCAAATGTGATTAATTTTCGACATTTAGCGACAGCAATTTATTAAGATTTTTTTGTTTTTTCAAAAGCCGCTTTTAGCTCTTGATTTTGACGCGGATATGTGATAATATAATATGGTTCGCGGATGTGGCGGAATGGCAGACGCAGCAGACTCAAAATCTGCCGGTGGCAACATCGTGTGGGTTCAAGTCCCACCATCCGCATTGTTTATGAAGGCTTTGATTGTTCAAGGCCTTTTTTATTTTAATCATTTTCAAAAGGCCAGTATAAGATGAATAAAAGAATTGCTAAAATATCAACAATTATCATATCCGTATTCCTGCTTCTGTTTATGTCCGGGTGCCGTTCGGACTTTTCTGACGTAGCAGAAACATATAATACAATTGCGGCCTCACAAGAGTCATTTTCTCCGGACTCTGTTCCGGCATATTCACACGCGGCTTATACCGTCATCAATAACAACAAACCTTATTTTACAGCAGATGATTATACCACCGAATCGTATGAATATTACAGCGAGCTTGATTCACTCGGCAGATGCGGCGTATGTATGGCTTCAATCGGCCGCGATCTGATGCCATCCGAAGAGCGCGGACCTATCGGAAATGTACGTCCGAGCGGCTGGCATACTATTAAATACGATAATATTGACGGCAATTACCTGTACAACAGATGCCACTTGATCGCTTATCAGCTCACGGGTGAAAATGCCAATGTCAATAATCTGATTACCGGTACAAGATATCTGAATGTGCAGGGCATGCTCCCGTTTGAAAATATGACCGCGGATTATATCAAAGAAACCGGAAATCATGTGCTCTATCGGGCCACTCCGGTGTTTGACGGCGATAACCTCGTTGCGGACGGCGTTCTTCTTGAGGGGTATTCCGTTGAAGACAATGGTGCCGGCATATGTTTTAATGTGTTCTGCTATAATGTCCAGCCCGGAATTGAAATTGATTATGCAACCGGCGACAGCTCTCAGGCAGAAATTTCCACAGAGTTTACGCATACATATGTCCTTAATACCAATACCATGAAATTCCATATGCCAGACTGTTCAAGTGTCAGTAAGATCAAAGAAAAAAACAAACAGATTTTTAAGGGAAACAGAGATGATATAATAGCACAGGGTTACACGCCCTGCAGGCAGTGTAACCCATGAAGATGATATATTAACATATAAAATTCGTGAAGACAAATTCACGCGGCTGCGGTTTTTTTAATCCCATTTTGGAAGCAATGTTTTTACAGTTAAGGAAGTATGCCATATTGCAGTAGTTCCGGCTCTTCTTGCTCAAGAAATTCATTGACAGAATCATTGAATACACATCTTTTATTTTCCTTGCACTTTTTACATGCTATACAGCCTGAAAGCTTTAATATCTGACTCAGATGCCCTTGAGCTGAATCTGTGGCCTTCCTGCCAGTTTCCTGTACCTGCCATATTCTCAAGAAGTTTTCCGCTGTCTCCAATTCCGGATGAAGCAGACGTACAGAACGGTATTACCGTTTTACCGGAAAAATCATTTCCCGATACAAAATTATTAACCGGCCATGCGGCAATATACCACCAGATCGGGTAACTTATAAAAACCGTGTCATACGAATCCCAGTTATCGACCGTGTTATATTCCAGTTCCACATCCCTTAAATCAGGATCATCATGTTCCTTGCTGACTCTGCTGTTCTTGTCGCTCCAGTAAAGGTCCGCACTTGAATAAACTTCTGTGGGAACCAGTTCAAACATATCTCCTCCGGTTGCAGCCGCGTTTCATAACTAATTATCATCATATTTTATTTCAAAGTAATCCAAATATGCCTTATATCTATCTTGAGCAGTTAAACAAGTATCTCTTAAATACCCTTTTTCATTGCTCCACTCTTTTAATCCACGATAATAAAACATTTTCAAATTATCTTCAATAATAAATGGTACAATATTATGCCTTAAACACTCTTTAAACATAATAATCCTACCAACACGACCGTTTCCATCCTGGAATGGATGAATTTTTTCAAATTGAACATGAAAGTCCAAAATATCATTAAATGTAATATTTTGTTTATCCCAGTATTCATTAAGCAATTTAGCCATTTCTTCTTTTACTTTTTCCGGTGGCGTTGTTTCCATATCTCCAACCATATTTTTTCTTGCTTTATATTCTCCAACATTAAACCAAGAACGTCTACTATCGGAAGTATTTGTTTTTAATATTTTATGAACATTTTTAATGAACACTTCATCTAACGTATTATTTGCACATTCAATCATATAATCAAAGCACTGAAAATGATTTATTGTTTCCATAATATCATCCACATTTGCAGGTTCTTTTTCAAGCTCAACGGTATTGGTTTCATAAATGTATCGTGTCTGATCTTCCGTTAATCGACTACCTTCAATATGGTTGGAATTATATGCGAATTTGATCTGTGTCTGATGATATATACTTCCTTTTAATCTTGCGTCTTTTTCTTCTGTCAATCTATATAATAATGACTCTTTATTTTCTTCACGTTTTAATTCCATTATATCTCCAGGTTGGCAATTTAAATAATCGCATATCCCAATAAGTGTATTCATAGCAATCTGTTCATTTTTTGACAGTTTTGCCAGTGTCGTGGAAGACAAGCTTAACGCATCTCCTAACGATGTTTTGGAAATTCCCCTGTCGTTAAGTATCTCAAATAATTTTTCATACGAAACTTTCACAACTAACACCTTCTTTCTCTTTTATAATATTGTAGCATAGATATTTATGTTTGTAAATATTTTTTACAATATATTTACTTTTATAAACATCTACGCTACTTTAAATACAATCTTTCAACTGCCTTTATTTTTCCATCCAAGCCCTACAATCACTAGATAGTCCTAAAGTAAACCACTTTTTAAACCACTCTAAATAAATCTTATTAATTCTAAATAACAATTATCTGACATTTCATAATGTTGTGTTTATATTTTATCTTAATAAATAAGCACAAAAAAATGGCTGAAACCCTTGAAAATCAAGAGTCTCAGCCATATAAACTTATCGTTTTAAGAGCAGGGGCAGTAGGATTTGAACCCACGACATTTGGTTTTGGAGACCAACGCTCTACCAGCTGAACTATACCCCTGTATGTACAAGTGACATCTATCGACGTCACTTGTTAGTTATACCATATAATTGAATTAATTGCAAGAAAAATTTACACAATTTTGCAAATTATTTATTACATTTTGAAATGACAGCCTTAGCATTATCGGTAATATCTCTCTGATATGCTATTTCATGTTCCATTCCGCGTGACTCGTCATTGGCAACTTTAGCCGCCTCAAGGATCTGGTTAAGAAGAACGCCAATATCTGCTGCCTTTTTGCTCTGCTTTACGGAACGCTCATATATGTCATTCATCATCGAAACCATTGTTGCCACGAAATCATGTACCTCATGAACCGTATCCGCAATGTCCTTTGAAGAGCTTGTTGACTGTGCTGCCAGATTACCGACTTCCTTGGCTACAACCGCAAAACCTCTGCCCTGTTCGCCTGCTCTTGCTGCCTCAATTGATGCATTGAGAGAGAGCATGTTGGTTTTGGATGCAATCTTTGATATCACGCCGGCAAAATTCTCGATCATGCCCGATAACTCTTCAAGGCGCTTTATATTATCCTTTGATTCTTCAACAATAGTATTAAGTCCGTTAATCTCATCAACAATATCGTTAATGCTCGTGATACCCTCCCTGACAAGATTAAGTGATGTATCCGATGAATTAATTACATCAAATGCATGTTTCTCCACCTTAAGCTGTGACTCATCAAGATTATTGATGATCTGTGTAAATTCTGATAAAAACTGTTCTTCCATTACCCGTTCCTCCGTAAGTATATTTTACCTTCTGCATAATTCGGAAACTGATTTAACCCCCGTAAGCCTGATACCGCTTACATCGCCCACACTCTTAAGACATGCTGCAGGAAGAATGCATTCTTCAAATCCAAGCTTTACAGCTTCGGCAACTCTTTGCTTAGCCTGGCTTACCGAACGCACTTCACCTGTAAGTCCAACCTCACCAAACACTATTGTCCTGTCCGGTATAGGAATATTGCGGAAGCTCGAAATCAACGCCATTACCATACCCAAGTCCAATGCAGGCTCGCTGACTTTAAGTCCTCCCGCAATATTAAGGTATGCATCACAACCTGAGAGCTGCATTCCGGCTTTCTTCTCCAATACAGCCATAAGAAGGTTCATTCTGTTATAATCTGCTCCGGCAGCGGTTCGTCTCGGCATTCCGAAATTCGTATGGCACACAAGAGCCTGAATTTCCACCATGATTGGCCTCGTACCCTCCATAAGACATACAACGACCGAACCGGGCTCACCCGACGGCTTGCCCTCAAGCATATATTCCGATGGATTAAGTACTTCCCTAAGTCCTTCATGACACATCTCGAATACACCGATTTCATTGGTAGCCCCGAAACGGTTCTTCACCGCTCTTATTATCCTATATGATTCACTTCGTTCTCCTTCAAAATAAAGAACCGTGTCCACCATATGTTCAAGAACTCTAGGTCCCGCAACAACGCCTTCCTTGGTCACATGTCCAACTATAAAAACTGTTATTCCGAGTCCCTTAGCTATCTGCATAAGCGCATTCGTGGATTCACGAACCTGGCTCACGCTGCCCGGTGCCGAATCCGATGTCTCGCAATACATCGTCTGAATAGAGTCAATAACAACCGCATCCGGTTTCTCTGCCCTGATTGCCGAATCTATTGTATTAAGATTCGTTTCACACATAAGCATAAAATTATCCGGCATATTGCCTATTCTGTCCGCGCGCATCTTAATCTGTCCGGGAGATTCCTCACCTGATATGTACAGAACCTTCCTCGACGCAGCTATATTGGCGCACACCTGCAACAGGATCGTAGACTTACCTATTCCCGGATCACCGCCTACAAGTACCATAGAACCTGCGACAATTCCGCCGCCCAGTACTCTGTCAAGTTCTCCGAAACCTGTGGTATACCTGTCCTCGGAATTCGAGTCTATCTGTGAAAACCTGATAGGTGCATTTCCGGATGAACCAGTTATACCGACATTATGACTCTTAGTCTGCGCTGTGCCTTTCACGGGTGCCTCAACCATTGTATTCCATTCCTGGCATGACGGGCACTGCCCCATCCATTTGGATGATTCATACCCGCATTCTTTACAGAAAAAAGTTATATTCTTAGCCTTTGCCATATCCGCCTTTCCGGTGTGCAAAGGACTGTGTTAAACACAGTCCTTAATAACATAAATTAAATTCATTCTATGCTCTTACAGCCTTAACCTCTGCGGAATTACCGCCTCCGAGTGTAACTGAAAGGACAAGCTTACCACTGATGTTGGTAGTCATGCTGCCAATGCTTACGCCGTCAACGTATACCTTGTACTCTGTAGATGGTTCAAGTTCAAGTGTAATCTGCGGGTCTTCACTGCCTTCCACTCTCATGCTGACAGCACCGTCATTCATAGAAAAATTATTAACAGCTGTTCCCGGAACAGACTCATAAACAAACATTCCGTTCCTCTCAAGCTTGGTAATCTCCTTGAATGTCTTAACCTTATAGATATCTCCGTTGTACTCAACATTATCGAGCTTGGTCTTGGTATCAAGTGTGTAATCACCAAAACTGATCGTTCCATCGCCCTCTATGTGGATCAAATCGTTTACTACAGCCATTGCCGTTCCTCCTGATTGTGTTTGTAAAAAGAATGTAATCTTATTATAATATATCTCCTGTCTAATTGCTACATTAATTTGTAGAAAAAATCAGTTTTTTATCACCGTCGTCTGCGCATGTTATGTGAACATTATCGCCATTCTTAATTCTGCCTTCGAGAATCTGTTCGGCAAGTTCGTCTTCCACAAGCGTCTGAAGTGCTCTTTTTAACGGACGCGCGCCGTATTTCTCATCATATCCTTTATCAACAATAAGCGCCTTGGCCGAATCATCAAGTTCAATATGAAGATTCATCTGTTCGCCGATTCTCTTGTTGATAGAATTTACCATTATGTCAACAATCTGCGCTATATCACTACGTGTAAGCATATGGAATACAATTGTCTCGTCAATTCTGTTAAGGAATTCAGGTTTAAACAGACGTTTTACCTCTTCCATAACTTTGCTCTTCATTGCTTTGTAATCCCGGTCAGGATCGGTCGATGTGTTAAATCCGAGATTCTTTGGCGCGACTATGTTCTCAGCACCTGCATTACTTGTCATAATGATTACGGTGTTTTTGAAATCAATCTTACGTCCGGTAGAATCAGTTATTATACCATCGTCCAGCACCTGCAATAAAATATTAAATACATCCGGATGAGCCTTCTCAATTTCATCAAAAAGTATTACCGAATATGGATTGCGGCGCACTTTCTCGCTTAACTGTCCGCCTTCTTCGTATCCCACATATCCAGGCGGCGAGCCTATCATCTTAGATACACTATGTTTCTCCATATATTCGGTCATGTCAACCCTGATAAGATTAGCCTCGCTGCCAAACATTGCATCAGCCAGTGCTTTGGACAATTCTGTCTTACCCACGCCTGTAGGTCCGAGGAAAAGAAATGAACCCGTAGGTCTCTTAGGGTCTTTAAGACCGACTCTGCCTCTTCTTATCGCCTTGGCGACTGCATTTACAGCTTCTTCCTGTCCGACAACTCTTTCGTGGAGTGTCTTCTCAAGATTCATGAGCTGCTCTGACTCTCCCGCAGCTATTTTATGAACCGGGATTTTGGTCCAGTCAGATACGACATCCGCTATTTCTTCCTCTCCTACAACAAGGTTACGGCTGTCTTTCTCCTTCTGCCACTGTGTATTAAGGCTGTCAAGTTCACCGGCAAGTTCCACGCGGCGTGCCTTAAGTTCTCCCGCACGTTCAAATTCCTCATTGACAACAGCCTGTTCTTTATCCTTGTCAAGTTCTTCTATAATGTGCTCGATTTCGCTTATTTTCTCAGGCTTTACATATACCCCGAGCCTTGTCTTCGATGCTGCCTCATCAATAAGATCGATAGCCTTGTCAGGAAGAAATCTGTCATTGATATATCTTTCCGATAGTTTAACGGCCGCGGTAAGTGCCTCATCAGTAATTGTTACATTATGATGAGTCTCATATGCTTTACGAAGCCCCTTTAATATCTCAATAGCTTCGTCTTCCGACGGTTCTTCAACATTAACAGGCTGGAATCGTCTCTCAAGAGCAGCATCTTTCTCGATATACTTACGATATTCATTAATGGTTGTGGCACCTATTATCTGAACTTCACCACGAGCCAGCGAAGGTTTTAATATATTGGACGCATCTATCGCACCCTCGGCACCGCCGGCACCGATAATTGTATGAAGCTCATCTATAAAAAGAATAACATTTCCGGCATTACGGACTTCGTTGATTATCTTCTTGATTCTTTCTTCAAATTCGCCACGGTATTTGGATCCAGCAACCATTCCGGACAAATCAAGTGTCACAACTCTTTTGTTCTTAATGGTGTCAGGAACATTTCCTTCAGCAATCTGCAATGCCAGGCCTTCAACTATTGCCGTTTTACCTACACCCGGTTCTCCGACAAGGCAAGGATTATTCTTGGTACGCCTGCTGCTTATCTGTATAACACGCTGGATTTCATGTTCCCTTCCTATTACCGGGTCGAGCTTACCTTCCGTTGCAAGCTTAGTCAGATCCCTGCTGTACTGATCAAGTGTGGCTGTGGGTGATTTTTTCTTATTTTTGGCACTTATTTCATCCTTATAGGCACCGTAATTATTCGCATCTCCGACTGCCATCATCACATCGACATATATTTTCTGTATATTGCACCCCATGGTTGCAAGCAGTTTGGTAGCCACACATTCGGAATCTTTGAGCATAGCAATAAGAATATGCTCCGTACCCACTAACTGCGCTTTAAACCTTCTGGCTTCCCTGGCTGCCATATTGAGAATACCCGCGGCTCTCGGAGTGTAACTCTCCGGTTCCGAATATTCAGCCATATTATCAGGATGCATAAGCTGGCTCACCATTTCCTCAAAACGTTCCAGATCGACTTCATTCTTAAGAAGCACTGTCTGTGCAACGCTCTCGTCCGTCTGCATAAGTCCTATAAGAATATGTTCCGAACCTATACTTGAATGTCCGTACGCATATGCTGTTGTCGCGGAATTCTTTAATGCTTCCTCTGCTTTCTTGGTAAATCCACTTTGCATATATAATCACTTCCTTCATATATTTATTAATTAATCAATTTCGGGCAGGTTACTTCTTAAATATTGTGCCCTTAACATATCTGTTTCAGCCACCGATAATGCCTTGCCGGCCGAGTTATTAAGCACAGCAGGCTGTATGTCCATAATCAGCCGGTTAACATCAATATTATGACCGTCCTTCGTTGACAAAATTCCGATTGCAAGACCTGTCATAAGTTCAGATAAAAGTGTCATCGCATCACGTAATGTGAGCTTTCTCGCGTATTTGAGTACGCCGTATGATTTGTATGCCACATCCTCGGCGCGGCATTTATCCTTGTCATATATAGCACTTCTTTGTTCACGTTCCTGACTGATTATCTGCAGGACAATATCATCAAAATCCTTGATGATCGTCCTTTCATCCTGTCCAAGCGTCTTCTGTGTTGACACCTGGTACAGATTACCGAAACTATCTTCCTCATCACCGTAAACCTGACGCATTCTTATTCCGAAACGTCCAAGTTCCGTACCTATCTGGGTGATTTTTCTTGTCTGCGACAATGCAGGCAGATGTAACGTGTATCCGGCACGCAGCCCCGTACCGACATTCGTCGGATATGTTGTCTTGTATCCGTATTGTTCATCATATGCATAATCAAACCTGGAATCTATATAATCATCTATATCATTGGCTTTCTTAAAGCAGGCCGGAATATTCATTCCATTGGCAATAACCTGGATTCTTATATGATCTTCACCGTTAACCAGCACCGACGTTCCCTCGTCCCCCGACAAAATCACGGCACTGTTCTTTGACTTTACCAGATACGAGCTTATAGAACGGCGTTCCTTGAGCGCATTCTTCTTAGCCTCGGTGCAGCTGTTCATAAAATAATATCTGTATTCGTCCGGAAAATCCTTCTGAAATGTTCCAACAACGGAATTAACCAGCTCGGTTCCGTCTTCATCGCTTATCTTGGATGCAAACGGATAATTTGAGAAATTCCTCGCGAGCCTTATCCGGCTTGAAAGAACCACATCACTGTTGGCGCCGTTACTTTCGTACCATTTATTCATGCCTGCTCCTTTCCCTTAAGTTCGGCTATCGCATCACGTAATCTGGCTGCTTCGGCGTAATCTTCCACAGCTACGGCTTCCTTAAGCTTCTTTGTCATAAAATCTATTTCTTTAGCAATATCATGTTCATCTACTCCAGCGGTTCCTTCCGGCTGTATCTGTTTCTGCTCCTGCATCTTATATAGCATCGGTTTCTTACCGGTATGACGGTCGCTACCCTGTATCTTCTTAATTGTACCCGCAATAAGCGGTCCGAAAACATCATAACATTCAGAGCATCCGAATCGTGAACTTGCAATGAATTCACCATATGTCATGCCGCATTTCGGGCATACCACATTCACTGCCGGATCATCGTTCCCATTATCTGACAAGAAACCCTGTGCGCCGAGAAGTCCCGACAAAAGCTTGGTAAAATGCATATCATTATCAAAAATACTTGAATAATAACTTACATCCGTATTGGCCGCACAGCTGCTGCACAGATGATGTTCGTTCTTAACGCCGTTAACCACTTCTGTATAATGAAATGTTGCAACATTTTTCTGACATTTTTCACATAACATGATTATACCTCCTGTTCTCCTGTAAATTCAGCTATGACATCATCAACAAGTGCATGAATATCATCCGTCGAGATATTACGGCACATTGCCTTGGCCACCACAACCCTGAGTTCGTCCGTAAGCTCATTCATAGCCTTAATCCTATCTATATCCAGCGCAATCACTGCCCCATGCCGTCTGTCCAACTTAATATAGCCTTCCTGCCTGAGAACCGAATACGCCTTATTAACCGTATGCATATTAATTCCTATATTATCGGCTAACTGTCTTACCGACGGGAGCGAATCACCTTCGTGTATCTTCTCATTCGCTATACACATTATAATCTGGTTACATAATTGAACATACAATGCCTCATCACTGTTAAAGTCAATTGTAAAAATCATATATCATCATCTCCCTATGACATAACCATATGTCTGTGTTATACATATACTATAACAAACAAGCGCAGAAAAAGCAATATCTTTTGCTGATTCTGCGCTGATTTAATACTTTTTTAATAATTATTTATCTTAGAGGAAAAATTCCTCGTCATCTCCGTCAGACGGCTCAAGCTCTATTGTTTCCGGCTCTTCCCCGGTTTTTTCCGGCTCTTTTTCCGGCTCCTTAGCCGCCGGTTTTTCGTCGTCATCAAATATATCATCTCCGAGGTCAATGATTTCGGTCTCGATTTCAAGCCCGTCTTCATCATTCTTCAATGGCTTAATCTCAGACGGTTTCTGTGCGGGTTCATCATCAACCTGCTGTGCCTCGGTAACAAAAGCATCCATATCCGCCTGGGTTACCTTATCTTTGACATCATCAAAATTGTCTTCTTTTATCTCCGGCTCAGATGGCGTCTCAGGTGCTTCGGTTTCCTCATCGGCGTCGGTGTCTGCTTCAGGAACTTCAGTTTCCTCCGCTTCGCCTGCTTCAGGCACTACAGTTTCCTCCTCGGTATCCTGAACCGGTTCTTCCGTTGCGGCCTGTTCTTCTTCTGCTGCTCCGGATTCTGTATTCTCTTCTGCGGCAGCTAACAATGCATCCGGCTCATCCTGGGCATTGTCAGACTGTGAATCGTCATCGTCATCTTCATTATCATAGTCATAATCATCTTCATCAGGTATTACCACCGAATGTTTCTCTTCTGATTTGTGTGCAGCCAGAACCACCACAAGCACTATCAATGCTGCAAGCACAACTCCTCCGGCTATAAATGTAATATTACGGCCTTTTATGAGTGATTCCTTGGACTCTGTAAGCTTATCATTGTCCTGTTTAAGTGAATCCAGTTCTTTCTGCATATTATCATCGGATATTGCCGGCTGCGATGATGTATTATTACTTCGCTGTATTGTTTTTTCTACAGTGTCATATACATACCATATGCGCTCGCCTTTGGAATTGACCGCATAGAAATATACAAATTCGCTGTCTTTATCCGGTGTGTAAACTTTGACTTCAGTACCCTGTATCTCACATTTGGTTTCTGCCATTCCTTCCGGTTTCTCTGATGCGTGTGATGCATCCAGATATACATAAACATTCTTTCCGCTCTTGAATGCAATATACTTCTCAAAGGTCTTGGTTTCCTTATCATAAATATATATTGCACCATTCTCATCGGCATCTGTAAGGTATACAAGATTCAGTCCCGTAACGTCGTTTGTAACGGTTTCTATTGTATCACCGTTGATATCAAGTGTTCCGGCTGTATATCCGTCAGGAATTTCATCCTCCGGGAAAGTCTTGCTTATAACGTATTCCTTGCCGTCTATTGTAACTGTGGTATCCTTAACCGGTTCAGTTTCGGTCTCGGTCTCAGTTTCCGGCTCGGTGGCAGGCTCGGTTTCAGGAGCTGGAGCCGGAGCCTGTGCACGAACTACGTTGATATTGTATGTCATAACTTTGCCGTTCGGAGCATATGACTTAATCGTTATGGCATTATTACCGACAGCAAGATTGTTATACGGTCCTCCAAGCTCAACCTTTCCGCCCTGTGATGAAGTTGCCGAAATGTTTACAGCAGTTGTATCATACGAAACATAGCATATATAATCTAGCGTCCACTTAGCAAAGGCCTTATTCAATGACGCCCCGGCAATATTGATGCTACTTAATGTAGCATCATCCGAGCCCGGTGCCATTACCTGAACAGAAGCTCCACTGTAACTCATGTTTACCGCTGTAGGTTCTGCGCCGTCAAATTCCATTATTGTCCCGCCGGTAATTGAAAAATTGGCAGTACCAACCGCTTTAGCCTTAAGTTTAATGGTAATAGAAATAGATTTGACTGACTGTGTATCGCTAAGATCAGTATCAACCTCGTATGGTATCATTCCCGCAGGTGATGTTGTCTTAGCTGCCGGCGTACTACTCACAAAATCAAACAGACTGTTATCATACTTAACATTAAATTCTGCATAATATATAGTGGCAGATGATGATATATTGACATTGACAGTCAGTTCATCACCAACCATGACGCTGGTCTTGTCAACCGATATCGTTCCGGTTCCCGATGCAGCATATGCTTTTTCGGTAAAACCAGCTGACATTGCCGCAACAATCATAGTAAGAGCTATTATTGTACTTAAAATTTTTCTTTTCATATTAATCTCCTATCGTGTCTGAGTTATCGTTCCGTTCCGCCAGAGGAATTTCTTCATTACAGCCATATCGAATAAATCAACTCCTGATGATTTGGGATAAATATTAGCTGCTTCTAACTTAATTCCCGTTAAAATCGGTTTTACCCAATGATGTTTCTTAAGATACATGTAATCAAACAAATCCACTTTACCGTCCCCGTTGACATCACCATACAACACTACCTGATACTGTTTGAACACTTTTCCGTCAGCATCATAAACAGTTATGTAATCACCTGTTGCAATTATATCTGTTGACTTCTTCTCTTTTTTAGATGAATTGAGTACCTTTAATGTTCCGTTTGTTACTGACATCGACTTCAGTACGCTTGAAACTTTCTCACCAATCGAGAATCCATTAATATAATTTCCGTTGATCTGAAGTTTCTTATGGTCAAACGCAGTCGCGGCTTTTCTTGTAACATCCACCTTATAAGTGGTCTTATTGGATGTATTATCTTTCTCATAAACATCAATGTAAAATGTGTTCTTACCAACTGAAAGTGATTGTGCTTCTATTTTTCCGTTGGAACACTCTATGTTCTTATTCCCATACCTGAGTTTTACAACAACATCCTTATCCTCGGTTGTGAATGTAAATCCCATCTTGCTTACACTGTTGGATACTGACATGCTGTAGCTCTTCACCGTCTTATTATATGCTGATGTAAATGTTCCCGAATCAGGTTTCAAAGCGGTGAGTGCTGTGCTTTTTACCGTATTTTCAAGTCTCTCAATATTAACTGTATAATACTGGCTGGCTCCGAGCTCAGATCTACATAATATCTTGAACTCATTATTTCCGACCTTCAACGTCTTCTGTCCCGTTCCGGTTACACTTGACGTTGAAGCGATTGCCGATGCAGATAATGTAACATTCTCTGTTTCATACGGAACCGTAAGGCTGTATGCATATTCATCCCTGTAAAATGTCGGTGTTAACTGAAGATTAGTGTTACCGCTCTTTACAGTGAGAGCATTCAGTTTGTAGTTAGGATTAGCTGTGCTTCTCGATGCCGGTCTGGCACATGCTGTTTTGGGCATATTATTATATACAGGTATCCTGAATGTAAATGGAGAGTCCAAAACATCATTTTCAATATATGTCGCTCTTACCGAATATCCTTCGTTAACAGGTGCAAGTAAATTCTGCATATACTGATTCCAGTACAGATATAATTCATTTACCACACTGAATTTCTGAAAGTATAAAGTGTCCTGTCCTACATTATTCTTGCTGTTTGCAATCTTGGACGCTCCGCCTTCCAATGCTTTGTACTGGCTTGTCCATCCGTTCTTCATAGCCTCCCGACCACCATTATTTATAACATCAGCGGCACTGTCTCCGGCTGCCTGAATATTAAACATATTGTAATATGCTGTCTCTTTCTTTCCTGCAGCATGAAATGTCTTTCCTCCATCACTTGTCGCAAGGCCTGTTGCCAGGCTGTCTTTCAGGATATATTGTTTCTTAATCTGGTCGTATGAACCACGGCCCTTTTCCTGAATAAGTCTGGCGCAAAGCATTATTGGACTGACATTATATTTCTTACCCAGCTCAATCAATACTTCTGCATATGTACTATTTGTGCCTCCGACTTTGGCATAATCACAGTCCATCCATGTATTATCCATCATAAGTTCCAGGAGTTCTATTGTGTGGCAATCCTCATTATAGCTTAACTGTTCAAACATAAATATATTGTTCTCTGTAATCCAGTTTCTCGGATCCATAATGTATTCTACCGCAATAGTAGATGCTTGTACCCAGTCTCCACCGCTAAATGGAACCCAATCATTATTATCCCAGTCGAATGATCCTCTTATGCCAACACCCTTCCACACTGTCGGAGTCTTATACCATCCATTATCAACCCCTTTGAGTGTCATTATATTCTTAGGAACCAGATTACGGCTTAAGACCAGTTCATTCTTAATGACCGTATTCCAGTCAAGTCCCGTATTCACTGCCTCAAATGTCCAGTTCGGATGTTCCTTATGCAATGTACGCAGACTGTCCCTGTATGATTCCGGAAATGCTTCCAGTGACTTCTCGAAATTCACAGCTGCTACAACATCTATCGTCTGCTTAATTCCATATGCTCCGACAGCAAGCATAGAAATAACAGCGACTATTACTGTCGCTATATTTATCCTTCTTTTTCTAAACAACTTCAACATCTATCTATGTACTCCTATAATCAGGGCAAAAACCTATTAATAAAATTATTATAAATAATTTTACCACAAATTTCAACAAATGGCGAAATAATTCCATATTTTTCCACAAATTTCACATTTACTCCATGGTTGGGACAAATGTATCTCTTATACCGCTGAATTCAGTTTTGAAATATTATATTTTTATCACTTTATTGGGGTTTTCGGACAGATTGGTGTGACTTCACATTCCTGTACAAACACTTGTCAGGAGCATTTTATCACTTTTTTCTAAAACCTGGGAAAAATAGTGATATTTTAGGTGTCATATATCACACAAGTATTACTGATTCATTATGAAAAGGCGTAAATTATTATCCCCAAATAATATATTTTACGAGTTGAGGTGGTAGTTTACCACTTTGGCAGGGTATTATATGATAATCCATTCTCACCATATTGACCGGAACCGTCAGAAAAGTGATAATTTACCTTTTGGGGCGGTTCCGGCTGTAACCTATAATTCACCAAAACCAATAAAAAACATTGGACATTTGCGGTCAATACGCTTATACTTCTATTAAAGCATTTAAACTTAATTTCTACGGCATACGCCGAATTATAATCTGATATTTCGTATGAAATATTCTGAATTTTCAATGCTTTGTATCAAACAGTATTTTAATTACACCGGGCTTATTTTTATATAATTCACGCGCGGCGACACCCTTCTTACTTTGAAGAATATCTCCGCGCACTCTTCCATACCGGGCAGCAATCATTTGCGGCTGTTTGACGACGCCGGTACCTGATTTCGGCACGAAATCTTAGTACCGCTGCGCCCGTCAACCAAGCGAAAGCGTGCCGACGGAAGATTGCTGTCCGGCATGTGTACTTTGATAATTGAATAAGGCTTTACACTATGATATAATACCACTTGAAAAGGTGGTGAAATTATGGGAGATGATAGCATGACACTTGAAGAGCAAAAGCAGATTCTCATTGATAATTACATTAACTTAATGAGAATTAAAGCTCATGAGCAGGGTTCCAACAAGGAGCTTGAATACCAGATTAAGATAACCAAAGTCAAGTTGTCAACATTTGGTATCGACATATCAGAACTTGAATACTAATCAAATTTTCGTAACCAATTAACCATATCTAAGGTGTAAAGTCTTATTGAAACATCAAGACTTTACACCTTTTTTGTGTCTGATATAATTCACGCGCGGCAACGCCCTTCTCAACTTGAAGAATATCACCGCGCGTATAATAAAACCTTTATGCCTCGTCTATGGCCTTGCCTATATCGTGGCGCATATACTTGTTTTCAAACTGAATCCACTCGGTTGCCTCGTAAGCCTTGGCTCTTGCCTCCTTGAGGTCCTTGCCGAGAGCTGTTATGCCGAGCACGCGGCCGCCGTTGGTCACGATTCCCTCGTCGGTGAGCTTGGTTCCTGCGTGGAAGCAGAAATAATCATCCTTGCCGTCGAAATTCTCGAAACCGGTGATAAGCTTGCCTTTCTCGTAAGCAACCGGATAACCGTCAGATGCGAGAACGACACATACACAGGCATTGTCCTCAAACTGAAGGTCGATTTTGTCGAGCGTACCGTCAATGCAGGCCTCGAATACGTCGATTATGTCATTCTTCATACGAGGAAGAACAACCTGCGCCTCCGGATCACCGAAACGTGCATTGTACTCAAGCACCTTCGGTCCCTTTGGAGTAAGCATGAGACCGAAGAAAATTACGCCCTTGAAAGGCCTTCCCTCCGCCTTCATGGCATCTACCGTTGCCTGATATATATGTTCCTTGCAGAATTTATCGACTTCCGGTGTATAGAACGGGCTTGGTGAAAAATTACCCATACCGCCTGTATTAAGTCCCTGGTCACCGTCCTTGGCACGCTTGTGATCCTGTGCCGAAGACATGATTTTGATGGTGTTTCCGTCTACAAAAGAAAGAACGGAAACCTCACGGCCTGTCATGAATTCCTCAATGACGATCGTGTTGCCCGCATCGCCGAACTGCTTGTCCGTCATGAGGGTTTTGACACCGGCCATTGCCTCGTCTTTAGTGTTGCATATGATAACACCCTTACCGAGCGCAAGACCGTCCGCCTTAAGAACTATCGGGTAATCCGCCGTCTCAAGATATCTGCATGCATCATCGGCAGATGTAAATGTCTCGTATGCCGCGGTCGGGATGTTATATTTACGCATAAGTTCCTTGGAAAAAGCCTTGGAGCCCTCAAGAATGGCCGCATTCTTACGCGGTCCGAATACACGTAAACCTTCCTTCTCGAATACGTCAACGATGCCGCCAACAAGCGGATCATCCATACCGATTACGGTAAGATCTATTGCGTTTGATTTGGCAAAATCGACAAGCTTGTCAAATTCCATGGCACCGATCGGGACGCACTCTGCAATCTGTGCGATACCGGCATTGCCCGGTGCACAATATATTTTATCAACCTTCGGGCTTTTGGCGCAGGCAAATGCGATTGCATGCTCGCGTCCGCCGCTTCCGACTATAAGTACTTTCATAATGACTCCTTTCGATCAAATCTCTCCGTTGGCAATCATATCGATAGCCTTAGGAAGAATTATCCATTCGGCCTGCTCCATTACACGTTTCTGGAGAACCGGGGCTGTATCGCCGTCCTCAACCATTACAGGCTTCTGCAAAATAATGCGTCCGGTATCGGTACCTTCATCCACGAAATGAACCGTAGCACCTGTAACCTTGACGCCACGCGCAAGCGCTGCTTCATGCACCTTAAGGCCGTAGAAGCCCTTGCCGCAGAAGGACGGGATGAGCGATGGATGTATGTTAATAATCTTGTATGGAAAAGCCTCGACCATGGCCGGCGGGATTGCCACAAGGAAGCCCGCAAGCACTATAAGGTCAGGATTGTATTTCTTTACACCTGCAAGCAGAGCATCGTTAAAAAGAGCCCTGTCCGCATAATTCTTAGGTGATATGCACTCGGACGGTATTCCGTGTGATGCAGCACGCTCAAGTGCGTATGCACCTGCGTTGTTGCTTATGACTCCGACGATTTCGGCATTGCGTATTTTTCTATTATCAATGGCATCGATTATAGCCTGAAGATTGGTGCCTCCGCCCGATACCATAACTAATACTCTTAACATATTGTCACACCTTTTTCGCCCGAAACCGCCTTACCGAGGATAAAAGCTTCCTCACCAGCCGCATTGACAGCCGCTACTGTCTTATCTGCATCGGCAGGATCTACGGCAAGCACCATTCCGACACCCATATTGAATGTGTTATACATCATTTCTTCGGCGATGTCTCCATCCTCTTTAAGCATCTTGAAGATAGGAGGGATTTCGTAACTGTCTTTACGAACCTCTGCCCTTATTCCGTCAGGAAGCATTCTCGGAATGTTCTCATAGAATCCGCCGCCTGTGATATGGCTGCAGCCCTTAACCTTGATGCCTGATTCCTTGACTGATTTTAATGCCTTGACATAGATTCTGGTAGGAGTAAGAAGTGTTTCACCAAGTGTTGCTCCAAGTGAATCGTAATATGTATTAAGTGATTCCTCTGTCATAGAGAATACTTTTCTTACAAGTGAAAAACCGTTGCTGTGTACGCCTGATGACTTGATTCCGACAAGGATATCTCCGTCCTTAATGTCTTTACCAGTGATAAGGTCTTTTTCATCAACTACACCAACCGAGAAACCTGCGACGTCATATTCATCCTCAGGCATAAGTCCCGGATGTTCGGCAGTTTCGCCGCCTACAAGTGCGCAGCCCGCCATCTTACAGCCCTCAGCCACACCCTTAACGATTGTAGCTATTTTCTCAGGCTCATTCTTGCCGCATGCTATGTAGTCAAGGAAAAATAAAGGCTCACCGCCGGCACATGCAACGTCGTTAACGCACATTGCAACACAATCGATACCTATTGTGTCATGCTTGTCAAGAATAAATGCAAGCTTGATCTTGGTTCCGACTCCGTCCGTTCCGGATAAAAGTACAGGGTTCTCCATATCCTTGATTGCTGCCATTGAAAAAGCTCCGGAAAATCCGCCAAGACCTCCCATAACTTCAGGTCTCATTGTTTCTTTAACATACTTTTTCATAAGTTCCACAGATTTGTAACCTGCTTCGATATCCACTCCGGCTTTCTTGTAATCCATTTATTTGTCCTCCATGTATTTCTTATATCCGACGTTCTCTATTTTTTCTTTTTTCTTCATAACGCCGTCTTTGAGATCTTCTTTATATTCTTTAAGTCTGGCAAGAAGTTCATCATCAGATGTTGCAAGTATCTTAGCTGCAAGGATTCCGGCATTGGCGCCGCCGTCGATTGCAACAGTTGCAACCGGAATTCCGCTAGGCATCTGAACTATGGAATAAAGTGAGTCCACACCGCCTACAGTCTTAGTGTAAATCGGAACGCCGATTACAGGCATCGGGAAGATGGCTGCACACATACCAGGGAGATGAGCTGCACCGCCCGCTCCGGCTATGATAACCTTAAATCCTTTCTCTTCTGCCTTCTTGGCGTAATCGAAAAATACATCCGGCATACGATGTGCCGAGATGATTGTCATCTCATATTCGATGCCGAATTTTTCAAGCATCTCAGCTGCTTTGCTCATAACGCCGAGATCTGAATCGCTACCCATAACAATTCCTACTTTTGCCATTTTAAATGCTCCTTTTGTTTATTTTTATAAGCCTACGATTAATAACATTATCAAAATCACTGCCATAATGCCGTTAATCAATGTACCTGCGAATGAAAAAGTGTAATATCTGTCACTTTCCCTGTAACTCATTATTCCTACAATGCATCCGAAAACCGCTATTGTCAATGCCGTAAGCGCATACGAACCTACAACGGTACCGCCTTCGCCCCTGGCCATGAATGAAATCCTCACGGCAAGAATAAAGATAATTATACACACAGCTGCCATGACCGTTGAAATCACGCCGCCGACACTGTGTTTTTTGTCCGAAAATTTATATTTATGTCTGGCCATTATATTTCTTCCCTTCGATTCTTATAAAGAGCTTATACAGAAGAACTCCTGCCGCACCGCCCAGTGTATTAAGAATGATATCATCAACATCGAACGAACCGACCCTGGCAATAAGCTGGACAATCTCGACTGCAATCGACAGATCCGCTGCAAGCACTATAGCTTCCGGTATACCGATGCGTCTTCCGGTAACAGGTATTATAAAAAGTCCAAACGGTATGAATGCGACAACATTGCCCGCAATATTAAGCCACACCGCCTTCGTTCCAAGCACATCCGCATAAACTATATAACGCTTGATTTCACGGAAGGGCATAAGATTATAATGATATGTGCTAAGGGTGTAACTTCTTCCCATACTTTCCGCAAAAAACAGAAAGTATATCAGCACACACATATAAGCCGTGAAAAATATAATGCTTATACATCTGCGCACTGTACTCCTGTCCATATTCATCTTCATCTTATCAGAATAATGTGTCAGACTTGGCTGCCAATAATTTAGCTCCGTTAAGTATCATAAGTACACCTGTTGCAATACCTGTGCAGATTGTCACAATGCCAAGCGCAAGAGCGCATGAACCGGCACTCTTAATTGATTTAAACAGTTTTTCATTCATGGGATAATCTCCTTTACTGTGCCCCATACTGAGCATAATATGCGTCTATTGCTGCTTTAATCTTATCATCTATTATCACTTTACCCTTGTAAGGTCTGTTATAAAGATGCTCTATTACTTCCGCCATTGTTACAATAGCGGTTGTCTTAAATCCGTATTTCTCCTGTATCTCGGACAGCGCGCTCTTCGTTCCCTGGCCGCGTTCCATCCTGTCTACGGACACAACCATTCCGACTACATCAACATTGCCCTGCGCCCTGATTATCGGAAGTGTCTCTTCAATAGATGTTCCTGCTGTCGTAACATCCTCTATTATAACCACTTTATCACCGTCTTCAATCGGGCTTCCGAGAAGAATGCCCTTATCTCCGTGGTCCTTAACTTCCTTACGGTTAGAGCAGTAGCCGATTTCTGCGCCGTACATATTATCAAGTGCTACTGTTGTCGCTACCGAAAGAGGAATTCCCTTGTATGCCGGTCCGAAAAGGATGTCAAAGTCTGTTCCGTATTTGTCATTTATTGCTCTGGCATAATATTCGCCGAGCTTATTAAGCTGTGCTCCGGTTCTGTAAAAACCTGTATTAATGAAAAATGGTGTCTTTCTTCCACTCTTGGTAACAAAATCGCCAAACTTAAGTACATTACAATCCACCATAAATTCTATAAATTCCTGCTTATACTGTTCCATTATAATAAAACCTCCTGTTGATGCGGCTATGCGCTTTTCTCATCTTACCATAAAAGATTATTACTTTCAATCACTTAACAATTCCTATCAATTCATTTATATCATCGACATTCTTGGCACGCATATAATCTTCGATACCATTAACAATGTCTATCGTTGCGTGCGGATTGCAGAAATTAGCCGTTCCGACCGAAACTGCGGTTGCCCCTGCAAGTATAAATTCAAGTGCGTCCTCGGCAGTCATTATTCCGCCCATTCCGATAATAGGAACCGATACGGCATTGGCAACCTGATATACCATTCTTACGGCAACCGGCTTAACTGCCGGGCCTGACATTCCGCCCGTTTTATTGGCAAGTGCAAAAGTCTGGCGGTTGATATCTATCTTCATACCGGTAATAGTATTAATAAGTGATAACACATCCGCTCCTCCGGCTTCGGCCGCTTTTGCCATCTCCGTTATATCTGTTACATTAGGGCTGAGTTTCATAATGACAGGCTGTCTGGCAGCTTTCTTTACCGCCGCCGTTATATGTTCAATGTTGGCCGCATTCTGTCCGAAAGCAATTCCGCCTTCCTTGACATTCGGGCATGAAATATTGATCTCAAGCATATCCACCGGTTCATCCGCAAGACGCTCAACCACCTCAAGATAGTCTTTTTCGGACTTACCGCATACATTAACAATTATTTTGGTATCATATTGGCGTAAAAAAGGAATATCACGCGATGCAAAAACATCAATTCCCGGATTCTGAAGTCCTATGGCATTAAGCATTCCGCCGTAAACTTCTGCGACTCTCGGTGTCGGATTACCCGGCCACGGAACATTGGCAACACCTTTGGTCACAACGGCCCCAAGCTTATTAAGGTCTGCAAATTCAGCATATTCCATTCCCGAACCGAATGTACCGGATGCCGTCATAACGGGATTCTTAAGTTCAACTCCCGCAAGATTTACTGAAGTCTTCATTATAATTCCACCTCCGTAGCATTAAATACAGGTCCATCCTTACAGATTCTCTTGTTATGAACCATGGAATGTGAATCCACATCAGTTGATTTACACACACAGGCAAGGCATGCACCTATTCCGCACGCCATTCTCTCTTCAAGTGAAATCCATGCCTCAATACCGTTATCCGCCGCATACTGTTTTATCGCGCGAAGCATCGGTGTCGGACCGCACGCAAAGATCACATCGCCTTTAACGCCGCATGCCTTGATCGCATCAATAACGGTGCCATGCGTTCCTATGCTTCCGTCATCGGATGCAATCGTAAGATTTCCGTATTTTTGAAGCTCTTTATCGAGAAAAGTATCACTGTTTCTGTAACCGACAACTATTTCTTTATCGCAGTCAAGATGTTTCGCAAGTTCCAGCATCGGCGGAATTCCTATTCCTCCTCCTATAAGAATTGCTTTCCGTCCGGCTGCCGCATCAAGCGGAAAACCATTGCCTAACGGTCCGAGAATGTGTATTTTCTCTCCTTGTGAATATCCCGAAAACTCCTTCGTTCCCTTGCCGGCAATTCTGTATACGATTCTAAGCCTGCTGCCGTCGGTCTCACAAATGCTTATAGGCCTTGGCAGAAGCTTTGACGCATCCTTAGTATATACAGATATGAACTGACCCGGAACCGCATTTGCGGCAATATTCTCAGTTTCTATCCACATATCGTAAATTCCGTCAGATATTTTATCCTGACTTACCACTGTAGCTGTCTCATCAAATTTCATCTTATAATCCTCTTGCGCTGTTAATATCATTTATCATATCTATTGCTGCCTGTCTGGAAGCATCCGCATAATTGGCAGCACCGAATTTCTCATATGTCTCCTGCTTGTAAGCACAGATAATACCTCTTGAACTGTTGACGATCGCACCGAGTCCGTCCTCATTAAAATAATGTACGAGGTCTTTGCCCTTACCGCCCTGTGCACCGTAACCCGGTACCAAGATAAAACTCTTCGGCATTATCTTACGAAGTATTTTGCCCTGCTCAGGGTAAGTTGCACCGACAACCGCACCGACATAACTGTATCCGTTACCCATGCAGTCACTGCCCCATTTATCAACCTGTTCTCCGACATATTCATAAAGTGGTCTTCCGTCTATAAGTCTGTCCTGGAACTCACCGCTTGACGGATTAGATGTCTTGACAAGGATAAAAATACCTTTTTTCTCTTCTTTGCATACATCAACAAACGGCTTGATTCCGTCAGTTCCGAGATACGGATTTACAGTTACGAAGTCCTCGTCAAATCCTGCGTATGACTTGCTTCCGACCGTAACTTTACCAAGATGTCCTACGGCATATGCCGTTGATGTGGAACCTATATCGCCTCTCTTGACATCGCCGATAACAACAAGGTCTTTCTCCTTGCAATAGTCAACTGTCTTCTTGAATGCGATAACGCCTTCAACTCCGAACTGCTCATACATGGCAATCTGCGGTTTTACGGCAGGAACAATATCATAAATTGCATCAACTATTCCCTTGTTATATTCAAAAACAGCCTCGGCAGCTCCTTTAAGCGTCTCGCCGTATTCCTTATATGCTTTATCCAGAATATGCTGCGGAATATATGAAAGCATCGGATCGAGTCCTACCACAACAGGCGCATTTGTTTTTTTGATTTTGTCAATAAGTTTGTTAATCATTACGGTTCTCCTTAACTTCTCTTGTATACTATTTTACCACCAACAAAGGTGTATTCGACAATTCCTTTAACCTTATATCCGTCAAACGGTGTATTATGGCCCTTTGAAACAAAATTATTTCTGTCTATTACAGTCTCGTCATTAACATTCACGATTATAATGTCCGCCGGTCTTCCGGGAAGTAATGTTCCGCGGTCAATTCCCGCTATTTTTGCCGGGTTATAGCTCATCTTCTCAACCATCTGCATAGGTGTGAGGATTCCTGTAAGCACAAGCCCCGTATATGTAAGGCAGAGACTTGTCTCAATTCCTGTTATTCCAAACGGTGCAGCTCCTATAGGCTTAGCCTTTTCTTCTGCCGAGTGCGGTGCATGGTCCGTGGATATCACATCCATCGTACCGTTTCTCAAGCCTTCCCTGACAGCTTCCATATCCGCCCTGCTTCTTAACGGAGGATTCATCTTGTAATCCGCATTATCTTCTACTATATCTTCATCACAAAGCATAAAATGATGCGGACATACTTCTCCGGTAACCTTAAGGCCTTCGTCTTTGGCAGCCTTTATAAGCTTTACGCTGTCTGCGGTCGAGCAGTGACACAGATGTAGCCTGCACCCCGTCTCCTTGGAAAGCAGTATATCCCTTGCGACAATAACATCTTCAACCGCATTCGTTATTCCGTTTACATGGTATCTGCGGCTCGCCACGCCTTCATTGAGGGCTCCGCCGTTGACAAGATTCTTGTCCTCGCAATGAGCCATCACAAGCACATCCTCAGCCGCTGCGGCTTTCATTGCCTCACGGTATACCTGTGAGTTCATGACCGATTTGCCGTCCTCACTTATGGCGATACATCCGGCTTTCTTAAGTGCCGCGATATCAACCGGTGTCTCTCCCTGCTGTCCGAGCGTCACTGACGCAACCTGATGTACATTAACGATTGCATCCCTGTCGATAATCGCCTGAACCTTATCGTACATATCCACACTGTCGATCACCGGCTTCGTATTCGGCATCGGAAATACCGTCGTCACACCGCCGTGTGCCGCTGCCTGGCTTCCGGTCTTGATCGTCTCCTTATATTCAAAACCCGGTTCCCTGAAATGTACATGCAGGTCCACAAGTCCCGGCATAACAAAGCATCCGGATGCGTCTACGATGTCATTATTTCCTTCCGGAATATTGACATCAACACCGGCAATTATTCCGTCCTCAATAAGGACATCATATATGCCGTCTTTATCGGATGCGGGGTCTATAACTCTTCCGTTATGTATAAGTGTTCCCATGAAAGTAATCTCCTTACAATTCCTGTCTGATAACAGCCGCTTATATAACCTGCGCCTGTTTCATATCATCTATGATAGCCTGCTTGGATATATAATCCGTGAGTTCCTCTACCTCAACCCACTTATAATCTCCAAGTTCTTCCGAAAGTACTACCGGTTCGTCCGGAACCTCACATAAAAATGCAAGTCCGAGATAATTGTTATCTCCAAGCTGGTATTTCCATGAATATGCCATGGATAAAATACGCGCGGAATTAATTCCCGTGCTCTCTGCAATCACACGCAGACATGCTGTTTCCGGCAATTCATCATCTTCGAGATCCGTATCCAGAAATTCCCACTGATACGGTTCCTCAATTCTGTCATCATACCATCTCTCAACTATAAGAAACTTATCATTGCATTTGACTATACTCTTGATCTTAATTCCATACTTCTTCATCGTCTGCCTCCCACCTTAATATCTTTTCTTATCCTTGCCCAGAAAACGCATCTTGCCGTCGCTCTGTGACTTCTTCTTAGGTACTTCCCCGGCCTCAAATACGCCCTTCAACTGCTTGCTGAGTGCCGCGGCACATTCCGGACAGAATCGTCCGAATCTGATATCTCTTCCGCATCTCTCGCACTTAATATACACATCGGACCCTTCCGGAATCTCGACCCTGCCTTCTCTTAAAAAAGCATTGATCTTATCTATCTGCACGCCTGTAGCCTCCGCTATTACAATCGCGGATGACGGTCCGTTATCGTCTATATATTTATATACCTTGCCGAAGTCGTCATACTCTATGTTCCCACATGTATCACACTTGTACTGTCCATGCCCGATATACTGAAGTTCGCTATGGCACTTCGTGCATGCTGACGGCTTCGAATCCAAATTAAGTCTGTGACTGTTCTCAACAGGTTTCTCAATCATAAGCAGCAAACCTCCTCCGATTAATCTGTAATTAGTATAAGTATATATTAAAAAAAGAGCTGTTGCAAGAGGACAATATTATTAAGTTAAGAATCCGTTTTTCCGTTATAATTCTGTATAATCAATATATCCATTGCATTCTTCAATATCTGTAGCACTGTTATTCCGGCTCCATGCAACATCTTTTCTTATAACACGTGCCGGAGCTCCTGCCGCAATACAATTATTTGGAATATTTGCTTTTACAAGACTTCTCGCTCCCACAATGCTGCCATCCGAAATTTCGGTGCCGTACAGGAGGATTACATCCATTCCTATCCACACATGATTTCCAATCTTTATATTTCTTTGAGCGCATAATTCATCCGTGGAATTAATATTTTTTTGCGTCCTAATATCAAATATCGAATGACCATCATTAGTTCTGACGGCAACATTATATGACAGCATACAGTCGTTTCCAATAACTACCGACGATTTATGATTCATTCGTATCGTGCAGCCTTTCTCCATTGTAAGACCGTAACCCGATATAAATTTCGCATCGAACAACTGAAAAATACATCCGGAAGAAAACACGCATTGCTCCCCACACTCAAACAAGCTGTTGTCGTAAATCGCAATCTTACAATTAATTTTCGTATTTTCCCCTATCCGAAAAATTGAATTGTCTCTTATGTTCAATTTAAACTCATTGCCAAAAAAGCAATTGTCCGAAACCTCCACGGTTGAACCAAAACCGCCAAAAATCACTCTGCCGTGATCTATTTTACCTATTATCCTGTTTCCATAGGTATCTTCAAAGTAATTCTCGTCTTCATGCAAAACGCTGTATTGCATATTGCCAAGATATGCATAATCTTTGTCGGTATATCCGAATCCGCGAAGTTTTTCAACTATTTCGTCATGCTTTATCATAGGTACAATGACAAAATATTTTTCAGCCCCGTCTTTAAGAATCTCAATATCACAAACTTCTTTTTTTAATCGAATACTTTTTGATCTGTCCACAAAAAAAGTTACATTGAGATTTCTTTTTTCAAGTTCGTTTTTAACCAGCTTATTTCTGTCACTATATCCATAGATTACAATTTCACGGTTTCTATAGTTATTGACAGTATTTTGAAATATATAATCAAACCTGTCCAATTTCGTCCATGCCTTTCTTCCAAAATGCTTTATAAGTATGTGGATATTGTATTGTCTGCCAATTAGGCGGCAACTCCATATAATTCCCGTAAGAATGCGTCAGTACTTCATCATATCCTTGTGGCGCATCAAACGTTTCATCTTCAAATTGTAATTTTATTGCTCTTTCATATGCCTTTTTACTGTGTTTCTCCCAATTCCAATACCCATTTATGAAGTAACCGACATACGGACTGGATTCAAAACTATACGTTGACATTATGTCATTTATCTCGGCAGCTATTACGCTGGTATCGCTTCCCATCTCAAAATTCACAAGATGTTTCGCCCATTTTTTCTGAAATTCCGATACTCTTTCTTCAAGCATTTTAAACTTTCTCTCTTCGGCCGGAATTCCGCCCATAGGAAAGATATCAATATTTACACCAATATCGCATATCAGTGGAAACCGGACACCCCTTGATATAGTCCTGTTATCTTGAAGCTTAACATAAATCCAACTGAAATTATCCGCAAGTCCATAATATTTTAATGAATACCGATCATTTTTCCCTGAACCGTCCCTGAAAAGTTCAATTAATCTCCGGTAATCATCCCACGGCATATACACATCAATATCATCATCCCACGGTATATATCCCTTATGTCTTACTGCGCCAAGCAAAGTTCCAGCCGCCAGATAATAACGTATATTATATTTGTGGCATATCTCTTTCAGATATTTCAATATATCGTATTGTAATTTTTTTCTATATTCTACCAAGATTTCCGTCAAACCGGAGAAATCACTTAAATCAAGGTATTTTTCCGGTGAGTACATATGTATACAATTTTCCCGTACAATCCCGTATGACATTGATTGTTTCAATATTGAATCATAAGCCCTTGAAAATACAAGGACCAGCACATTATTATTTTCCCTTAATATCTCAGGAGATTCAATCATCAACATTTTCTGCATATCCGCATAATTCTGTAATTGCTTTGAAAAAGAACCCCAAAGGCCAGAATTATTATCAAGTACAGATATGACATTAACATTTCTTTTCAGCAAATATTGAGCCGAAATATAGCTTGCTTTAGAAACACCCCATATATAAACCTGCCTGTTTTCAAATATCCCGGTATTACACATACCATCTATTTTATTATACAGTTCCGACATAATATTCATTACATGCATATATCATCTCTCCAAATTCTCTTTGTCCACTTCTTGTATGGCAGAAACTGCCCGCTTCATAGAATCAACATCGCCTGTGGAAATTCGCACCCATCCGTTTAACACGCCTTTAGAGTAATCGCGCACCCAAATGTTCCGCTTTTTAAGTTCTTCAACCAATTGTCCGGAAGGCATTTTAGGATAAAATAAAACGTAATTTCCTTCGCCCGAAAAAACTTTGTATCCCATTTGTTTTAAAGTCCCGGCAAGCCACTCATGGCCTTTTTTTTCTATATTTTCAAGTTCTTTCATCAGCTGCGGATTTTGTAATATCTCCGTGGCAAATAATATTGAAACTGTTGATACATTAAATGTTGATTCCGCATTTTCGATATACTTTATTAATTGCTTCGATCCCGACGCATATCCTATTCTTAAACCGGCAATGGAACACAATTTGGAAAAAGTTCTGAGGACAATTACATTATTGTACTTTTTAATAAGCTCCATTTCTGTATTCTTATAAAAATAGTGATATGCCTCATCAATTACAACCAATGCGTTATAAGACAATGCCTTATCCAATATTCTCTCAAAATCATGTTTCCCGAACACGGTGCCGATAGGGCTGTTGGGATTTAATAAAATTATCATTCCCGTATCTTCATCAATTTCGTCCATTATCCTGTCAGCATCGACGTTAAATTCGTCGCTATAATCTATGAATTTATGTCTCATACCAAACATTTTAGAGTAGACATCATACATTTCAAACGTTGGAAAAACCGTTATTAAGTCACTTTGGCGTCTACCAAAACACTGAAAAATCAGTCTCATCGCTTCTTCTGAACCGGCTGTTAATGTTATGTTATCATGCTCTATCCCGTTATGCTCTGCTATCAGGTCTATTAAATGTTCTTTCATCGGATAAGAGGCCAACAATTCCGGCGTTATTTTCTCTTTTACATGATTTACGAACTCAGCCGGCAGGCCTATAGGATTTTCATTCATATCCAGTCTAAGGACCTTACTCCTGTCATCAGTACATTTTACCCTATATAAATTTTCTATATCAGGATTAACGTATACCATATCACTCTTCTCCTTATAACATATATAAATTTCTGATGTCTTCAATAGACTTCAATCCGCTTTCAGCAGGTATATCTCTATATTCCACATTATCTGTGATATTAAGATACCATTCTATGATCCTGTCAATCATCGGTGTATCAATTTTACAAATTTTAGCCATTCCCTTTATAATAAACAGTCCAAATGTAAAATCTTCAGTGAAATATCTTGAATCAAAATCAATAATATACTCACCGTTTTCATTATATTTCAACGGTGATTCAACCATCCTGAACGAAGGAATGGAATGCATCTTATCCGTCATAGCCTGAGGTGTGTACGATTCATAATGCTCTCTCAGAAATGTAATTTCATTCACCCCTATTGCCTTGCATATCTGCTGAAGTTCATCATCGCATTCAAACAAGCATTGTGAAGTGGCATTATCCCATTCGCCATAAAACATGATTTTGTGGTCTATCACCGAATCTCTCCGTTTGTCTTTAAACATTGAATAAAGTCTTACCGGATGCATTATAGGATTGGCCGGGGTCAATGTTATTGATATGTAACTTTTTACGGCACTGAATTTTATACCAAGCTCCTTTGTGAGTTCCTCACAGACTTTTTCCATATCTTTATGTCCGATATTAAGCCCCGCTGCTTTTAAATTTTTCTTCCATTGAAATTCAACGATACTCCCATATTCTTTCAATCTTGACACTGCCGGGACTCTGTCAAATCCAACTATAATACATTTCTTTTCCATCAATGGTTTGCAGAAAAATTCCACGCCCCCGCACCCAGGAACAAAAACAATCATAGCACCAGGTCTCACATGTTTGCTAATTTCATGTATTATATTCTCTCGTAAAAAAGATGGTAAAGTTATATATATTCTATCTGCATCTGTTACTGCTTTTTCTATACTATCTGTTACTTCATATCCCGAAATAAATCTGATAGACTCGGCACTGTTAATTTTTCTGTAGCCAAGCTTGTCTTTCCATAAGTTCTTTCTTTTTGAAAAGATTTTTAGTTTTACTGATGTATTTTGTGCCAGCATTATTGCCATGGCACTTCCGACATTACCAGCACCTATTATAGTTATATTTTTCATTATATTTCGCTCTCCTTGATGAGTTTTATATGTGATATAGGCATATGGCTTACTCTTTTTTCAACAGGCGGAAGTGTCATATAATCTCCATAAAGAGTTCTGAGGTATTCATCATATTCATAAACTCCCGGGAATGTACCGTCTTCAAAATTATAACTCCTATATTTTTCAAAAAATTTTCTGTCCAGACCTTCAAGTTTCTTATTATATGTATATCTGCAAGTCATGTAACGCACCAGTTCTGTATTTCTCGCATTCCACTTATCACGAACTTTTTTCAGTCTACGAAAAACCCAGGTCATCGGAATTCTGTTTGCCAATTTGTATAATTGTTTCTTTACAAATCTCGGTTCAACATATTTACCGACTTCTGACCACATTATAAAACGACATTCCCAACAGAAGATTTCGTATATTTTTCTTTGTATAAAATTATCCGGCACATTATCCATTATCAGAATATCTATAAATATTCCATTACGCATTTTAAGATGTTCCTGACCACAGCGGACAAATTCGGTACCAAGTCTTCGTATTTTGGTAAAACCCCATCTGTATTCCTCATCCGTTCTTTCCTCCTGAAGAAAATATTTTTTCCTGTTCATATCCTTTGAAGCGGCTTCAAAAAATTTCTCATACTCTTCACGTAGCATAATTACATCAATATCAGGATCCCATGGAATAAATCCGCCGTTGCGGACTGCTCCCAGTAATGTTCCCCCATCTATACCGTAACGTATATTTTTTGACCGACATATTCTGTCAACTTCCTTCAGAATATCAAGCTGTATTTTCTGTATCAATCGGATTTCATCCTGCGTAAGCTCTCTTTTCATGTTTGTCATTCCCTTTTGTCTTGATTTTTCAGATAATTCAATATTCTTTCGTAATCATCAAAATAATCAATCTCTGCCCAAAAATTTCCGTTAATATCCACTGTATGTATCAACTTTTCATTGTTGTCCGTAAATGAGTAAATAACATTTTCCCACCATTTATTGTATTGTTGTTCATCTATCATTTTCTCTAGCCTTGCTCTGAATTCAGGCACGAAACTTGATAACAACTTGGCAATTCCAACATATTCTCCGCTGCGTTCTCTCAGTGGAAGTTCCTTTCCATACTTACGAAGATAACCGTTATCTGATGTTGCAAAAAAATAATCACCGAGTTCAATTCGTGTTTTATCTATCGCAAGAACATTATCATTATCAAAATTAAGTACAATGTCCAGAACTTCGGGTGAAAAAAATACATCCGCATTCATAATGAACAGATCGCCTTCAAGCTGGTCTCTCGCAAACCAGAGGCTTGCTATGCTGTTGGTTACATCATAAAAGGGATTATATACATAATCAACTGGTAGTCCGTCAAGTGCCTCTAATATTTTTTCTTTTTTATAACCTACGCATACCACAACCGACATTTTCTTATCCAATAAGCTCTTCACTGTGTGGCGAATAAGTGGTTCGTCTTTAATAGGAAGTGTACATTTAGGAATAGGTTCTATCATTCTTGATATTCGGGTTCCTTTTCCCGCCGCTAATAATACTGCTTTCACTTTGTGTCCTCCTCTATATAGAATTCTGTTATTTCATTATGTCCGAAACGTTCTGACTGTGGTGGTGGGGTTATATAATCCGACCCATATGTCATGGAAAGCCACCTGTCATATTCTTTTGGAGCTAAGAACTTACGTCCTTCAAATTCCAATTCAACACAATTCAAATGCCACAATCTCTCCGTGAATTCTTTCTGGCGGCATTTTACAAATGAATAACTTGTAACATATTTATATTTATCCGATGCATACTTGTATGACATTCTGTCAAACGCAGCAAATATCTTTCGCCTTGGAATTTTACTTAATAATTTGTACCAATTTCTCGCCAGCTTACTTTTTTCTGATACCTTTCCGACAGATGCATAAAGGCATTTCTTTAATATGTAGCATTTTAATATTACAATTTTTCTTATAAATACATCATTGGGAAGCCCGTCTGCCGGCATAATATCAATAAATATACCATCCTGCATTTTCAGGTGTTCCTGACCTGTTCTAGTATATTTCGAATGAATATATCTTATTTTAGCATAATACCATGGATATTCCAAATCTGTCTTATGATTCTGAAAAAAATACTGTTGTATATCTAGCTCATCATTACATATCTCACAAAATTTCTCGTATTCCCTACGTTCCATCCTTATATCTATATCATCATCCCAAGGAATGAATTTTCCATTTCTTACTGCGCCAAGAAGTGTTCCCCCAGAAATTATATATTTAATATTATATTTTCGGCAAATTCTGTCAAATTCGATCAACATCTGCAATTGTATCTGATGAATCTTATCAAGTTCATCCTGTGAAAATATTATACTCATATTTATTTGTTCCTGATTATCCGTTTGATATAATCATGTACCTTTCTTCCGCAACTTCCGTCAGCATTGACAACGGATTCTTTGAAATATCTCATTCTCTCTGTTTTTTTATAGTCACATCCCGATTTAATCATTTTGAAAAATGATTCGTATGTTTCGCCATCATTAACAAAATAATTTGAAAAATAATCGCAACATACTATCTTGGTTTTTCTGTAAGAAGCAGATCCGTCCAAAACAAGAGTAGGTTTACCAGTCGCTGTATATTGCATAATAAGTGAACTATAATCACTTATCATACAATCTGATACTTTCATTGATACATATGCATCATCATATGTATCAATAAATACATTATTCATTTTCTGAACTTTACACATAAAATCTTCGGTCTTTTGTTTTTGATCCGGCCTCATAGCATTGATCGTTGCGGCAAGTAGCGGATGTGGTCTCCATATTGCAAAAAAAGAATCATCTTTTTCAAATGCATCGAAAATATTCTGCATTTCATCTGCCCAGTTTTCATCTCTAAGCACTTTTGATATTGATGTATTTAATAAAAGCACTTTTTTATCCCCAATCTTACTTGCCAGATTCTCAGGAATAACTATTCCATCATCAAGCGCTTTATCTATCTTTGGTGAACCTAACACTGCCATTTTAGTATCATACATTCCATTAAATGACAATGCCATTTTCTGCTGTTCACTTTGCAGAACAACTACATCAACATTATTTATACACAATGGAATATTATTTAATGCTCTTTTTTCATCTGCATAGTATCCAGCAACAAAATAAGGTACATATACCAGACATTCGGTATACTTTTTGAGTTCATCCGAGTAAAATCTTGCATCAACGCTGGTAACATAATTACCACCATCATATGGGTTATGAATATATATTAAATCAGGGTGTCTAAGGCTGAAATTGTAATCATTATAATGCGTTATATGAACATTCTTAGGATACTTATCTCCTTCATAATGAAATCCTCCCACTGTCTTATCCGGCTTCCGGTCATAGTAAGGTATTGCGACCACAAACACATCGCATTCATCGTCTTCCGATGCCGCTACCCAAATGCTTTCAAATGAATCCCACATTGAAGCCTTATATGGACAGAATACCACTTCTGTCTTAATTTTTATGTTGTTTATACATTCTTCCGCCAAATCTATGTAACTCATAAAAGTGGGGAGCGGATCATAATTAATATTCCCATCGCACACCTGCGTATATATGAGATAGGCTTCTTCACAGTAATTTTCAAGATTTTGTATTGCCAACTGGCAATCGGAAGATGCTTCGATTATATTACCGGTATTTATCGCTATGTTCTGACATTCACATAGTAATTGCTTTATCTTTTCTGATTTATTATCTATGATAGCATTTTTAATTTGTTGGTTTTTTTTATTTAGGATATGAAGATTTGAAATTATTTTGTTTTTTGTATATCTGTTCATTTTACGCATTCACCCTTAGTATATATCGAAAAAATTATACCATATGTTAACCACCTTCCGCCACTGTTTTTGTTTTCCCCACTTGTCAAATAACTGCCGCCGTAGTACAATATCCACACAGGTTTTCTGAAACAAAGGGATACTCCCTGAAGTCAAGAAAGGATTTATTATGGAAGAGAAAGTAGCAATCATCGGAATTTTTATCAAAGATAATTCCAAAGCATCGAAAGTCAATGACCTTCTGCATGAGTACAGCAGTTATGTGGTAGGCCGTCTTGGCATCCCCTATAAGGAAAAGAATTTCAACATAATATCCGTTATTGTGTGCGCTCCGGCTGACACAATCAGCACTTTGTCAGGAAAACTGGTTAACATTCCCGGTGTTACGGCTAAAGCAATGCAGACTGTGACCGGGCAGAACACATGAAAGGATATGAAATATTATGAAAAAGAAATTACTTGCACTGTTTCTTGTCGCAGCAATGATTTTCGGACTTACCGCATGCGGCAAAACATCATCACAGACAGGCACCACCGCGGATAACGGTACAACTGCCGCATCTGAGGATGGCACCACGGCAGATGCCCCGACCGAGCCGGCCAAGGTTGAAGGATGTGATTTTAACATCGCTTCACTCAAAGGTCCTACATCAATCGGACTTGTTAAACTTTTTTCCGATTCGGATGCGGGAAACACTGTTAATAAGTACAATTATTCCATCTACGGAACAGCTGATGAGATAAGCACAGGTATGGTAAAAGGTGATCTTGATGTGGCTGCAGTTCCTTGTAACCTCGCTTCCGTTCTTTACAATAAGACTGAAGGACAGGTTGTAATCGCCGCAGTTAATACTCTCGGTGTACTCTATATTGTTGAAAAAGGTGAGGAACTCGGTTCAATCGCCGATCTTAAAGGCAAGACAATTTACACAACCGGCCAGGGAACAACGCCTGAATATACTTTAAGATATCTTCTTTCACAGAACGGACTTGATCCGGATAAGGATGTAACCATTGAATTCTGTTCCGAGGCATCCGAGGTGGTATCAACTATCGCAACTATGGACTCAGCCATTGCAATGCTTCCACAGCCTTATGTTACTGTTGCACAGACCAAGGTTGACGGACTTAAAGTTGCTTTTGATGTAACGGAAGAATGGGAAAAAGCAGATAAAAACAGCACCGTTGTTACAGGAGTTCTCATTGCGAGAAAAGCATTTATCGAAGAACATCCTGAACAGTTTAAGG
The DNA here is from genome assembly GCA_945928575.1 of uncultured Butyrivibrio sp. Classification (GTDB taxonomy): domain Bacteria; phylum Bacillota; class Clostridia; order Lachnospirales; family Lachnospiraceae; genus Eshraghiella. The sequence goes on along the minus strand of CAMENP010000002.1, from coordinate 85,760 downwards.
CTTTCCTTGATGAGTATAAAGCTTCTGCGGAATATGCCAATTCCAACGTAGAGGACACAGCAGCACTTGTTGAGAATTTTGATATTTTCAAAGCCGCAATTGCCAAGAAAGCTATCCCGGAATGTAACGTAACATTCATCACGGGTGATGACATGAAGACTAAGGTTTCATCATATCTTAAGGTGCTTTTTGATGCCAACCCTAAAGCAGTCGGCGGAAAGCTTCCTGATGACGGAATCTATTATATAGCTGAATAGGATTTTATTATATGAAGGCCAAAAAGATAATAACAACAATTGCATGTATATCCATATGGTTAATAATCTGGTACGCAGTTTCTTCGGCTGTCGGAAAAGACATTTTCTTTCCGGCACCGAATGCCGTTATCGGTGCTTTGGTGTCAATGGCATCAACACCGGGATTCTACGCAGACATACTATATTCGCTGCGCGGCATAATGACAGGTTTTATCATTGGGATGATTTCAGGTATCCTGCTTGCAATTCCCTCTTTCTGCTGTTATTATCTTGAGGTCTTTATTAATATACCGGTCAAGGTAATACGTGCGGTTCCTGTGGCATCATTTGTAATTCTCGCCCTGCTGTGGCTTAAATCGTCTGCGCTTTCCACACTCATATCAGCTACAATGGTCATGCCGATAATATATTCTCAGATGCTGTCTGCTCTCAAAAACACCGACCGTAAAATGTTGGAGTTTGCCAAAGTATACAGATTGTCATTGATAAAACGCATCAGGTATATTTTCATTCCTTCGGTAATGCCGTCCCTTGTAAGCGCAGCTGCCGTTGCCACCGGTTTTGCCTGGAAATCGGGCATTGCCGCAGAAATAATCGGACTTATACGAGGTTCTGTAGGCAATGAACTGTATAAAGCTAAATTGTATCTGGAAACGCCGAAATTGTTTGCATGGACCATAACCATTATCATTGTAAGCGTGGCATGTGAGAAATTAATCACTTTATTGCTGCATATCATAAGTAATTCACTCGGAGGCAGTTCACATGAAAAATCCCATAATAATTGATTCACTCACAATACAATATGGTGATAATAAAGTTATAGATAATTTTTCTTACACTATTGAACCCGGCAGAATCTATGCCGTTATGGGGGCATCCGGAATCGGCAAGACATCCCTTATCAACGCCGTCATGGGACTTATTCCTTACACCGGAACGATAAGCTGTGATGAGGATCTTAAAATCAGTGCCGTCTTCCAGGAGGACAGACTGTGTGAAGGCATGTCTGCTTCCAGAAATATAAGAATTGTCTGCGACAACAAGGAACAAATCTCCCGCATTCCGGGATTAATGTCGGATTTTAGATTAGCCGATTGTGTTTCGCGGAAAGTACGCGACTTAAGCGGAGGCATGAAACGCCGCATCGCGATTATCCGTGCGCTCATATCTTCTCATAACCTTCTTATAATGGACGAACCGTTCAAAGGTCTTGATGAAGCCACCAGGCTTGCCGTAATGAACTCAGTCCGCAAAGAAACCCCGGACGATACCATATTAATGATAACACATGATATCTCCGAGGCTGAATTTTTCAATGCTGTAATTATAAATCTTTAATTCTTATCTTTGCCATTCTCATTCTGGATATTCATAAGATTGATCACCGCAATCGGTCGGTCATTCTTCTTATGTTTCACCGGCTTTATATTATTCGTTGCAGCCGTCTCTTTTTCCGGTTTCACATCATCAGCTACTGCCGTCTCTTTTTCCGGATTTACATCATCAGTTATTGCCGTCTCTTCTGTCGGAAGTTTAATTTTATCCGGTAGCTGCACTCCGGTATCCGGTATGGCATCCTCTTTCACTTCCGGCTCAGAAGCCTCTTCTGCCGGCTCATTCGCTTTCACTTCCGGTTCAAAAGCCTCTTCTTTCGGCTCATTTTCTTTCAAACGGCGGCTGTGCTTACGCGAAAGTGTTACTGCAAGTGCAATTATAAATATAATTGCCGAAATAATCGAAATCAGTGCACCGTCATAAAATCCCGGTGTAACGTAAACCATTTCAATATCATGTCTGCCTGCATCAAGCTTTAACATAATAAACACATCGTTCCATGTCTCTGCATCGATTATCTGTCCGTCCGCCTTAATCTTCCATCCTCCGGCCGGGAACAATTCCTCATACTTCTTTGCAACATTCTCCGGAAGCAGCTTCTGTATATAGCTCTCTGCTTTGGCATTCGGTATAGTAAACAACACATTGCCTGCCTCATTAAGTTCAATGCTGCCTTTGATGCGGTCGTTGTTATAACCGGTAGTCACAAACATCTCTTTCGAGAGTTCATCATATAATCCGGCAATGGCCTCATTATCAACCGAAGCCGAATAAAGAAGGGATGTAATATCATTTCCGTGATCCGGCGTATATGTAAGTATTACATTGATTTCATCACTCTTTGACACATTTCCGATGTCTATAACCGACATCGTCCTGTTTCCGGTATATACATTCTTACCGTTTACGGTAATATCTATTTTTCTTATATCCGCTGACTGCACATATATAAGCATCTCTTCATTGTCAGCAGTAATTCCGTACGTCCTTGTGCCATCCGATTCCAGATTATCACTGAGAAGCCTTGTGGAATTAAGATCATAGATTTTGCCGCCTCCAAGTGCTTTGCTCATATCATTCATATTCGTGAACGGATTAGAGCCGTTTCCGTATGTATATGCGGCAAAACTCTCCGGAATGGCATATCCGGTACTCAACGCATAACGGTTATCATACACCTTAACACCGCCGACTTCTCTGTCAAATTCATAAGCCGACGAATTAACATCGTAATATCTTGTGTAATAATATTTCACGCCGAGAAGCATATCCATAAATGCATTCTCACCGAAATACATAACATTATTAATGCCTCCGGTTGCCCCTGTTTTACAATATAATTCGGTTAATGCATAGTTATTGAATGTATTGAAAAGCGACATTGAATTAATTCCGTATACAGTTGCCTCATTCACTATCGAAAGGTGTCCCAGATTCTTAAGGAACCGGCAATCAGATGTTATGGTATCAAATGACAGATTATTAACATCAATATTTATATCATAATTCATTCTGTCCTCTTGTACAGTATACACTTCGTCGATTTTCTCGCGATAAAATCCGGGTTCCTTGGATGCGTTGATCGTATTAAAATCATTAATATATTTTCCGTAATCGCCCATCGGTCTGCTGCTGACGGTAAATATTCCGGCCAGAAGCATTACCACAATCTCTCCGTATGCAAACACCTGTATAAGTACGAACTTTGCCTTGCCCGCCGCAAATGCCATTATAACAAAGTATAATATAAGTATAACGCCCGTTATTACAGCCGGAATTATAAGATCATTGTTGAAATAAGCCATTGCTGCATATCCGGCAAGAAGTAATACCATCGCTGCCGCCATTGAACTTTTCTTAACCTGTTTCTTCCGCTTATGGCACACCTCGAATGCCATTGTAATCAGCATGAAGATTATCAGAAACGAGAATCTGTTAGGTATTCCCGTCTGCTCATGCATTCCATGCCATATGAAATTCAAAGGCTTGAAATTAAGGCTGAAAAGCATTATTGCAAGCAGGATTCCGTTGCGGATTTTATGACTTGGCTTTACGCTTCCTGTTGTAAAATACGTAATTCCCATAAGCAGTACAAATGTCGTCATGAACAGATTGGCACGATTACTGTTAAAATCGATTCCGACAGGATTAACGGCAACCATTATATTCTTAAAACTGTCAACATAATTTCCGTAGAATTCCATTGCCGGAAGCGACTCGGATGATATTGACGTATCCTGAAGTCCTCCAAGCGAAGGAAAAAGGATCACCGCGCTGATTCCTATCGCTAACAGCGATGACAAACCTATTGTCAGGAATTTTCTGATGAAATCCTTGAAGTTCTTAAAATCATAGGTAAAGAAATATAAAAATATAAAAATACAGCTTATATATCCTATAAAATAGCTATTGATTATCAGCAAGGCAAGAAATAAAGTATACCAGTACCATTTGGAATTCTCTTCCCGCATAAGTATATCAAGTCCCATTATCACAAGCGGGAACAGCATAATGCCATCCATCCACATAATGTTCCACATATATCCTGCGACAAATCCGTTTAATGCGTATATCACGGAAAAAAGAACTACCCTGCTGCATTTAGCTTTCGGAAAACGGTTCTTTATAAATACCGAGAATGTTCCTCCGCATATAGCAACCTTAAGAATTATAAGCGCATTGACAACATATATGATATCCGCCTTATCAAACAGAAGCATAATAAGATTAAGCGGTGACACCAGATAATATGAGAATACCGCCCAGAAATCATATCCCATGCTTCCTGTAAGAGAATAAAACATGCTGCCTTTATTGTGTATTATATCATAGTATGCGTTAAAAAAAGGCACATATTGCTCATAACAATCATTGGTTACAAGTCCTGCACCACATGTTAAATATGCTATTAAATAAATTAGCCCCATAATACCTAATGGGACTAATGTACTTATACAAATATGCTTAAATTTCTTCATAGTCTGTTGCTCCTTATGTGTTATTCCATTCTGGATTCAAGCTTGTATTGGTTACGGCCGTTCTCCTTTGAATAATAGAGAGCTTTATCAGCTTTCATATATAATTCCGAATACTCAGATATATTATCGGTAATTGCTATTCCGACGCTTACCGACAGATTAACATATTTCCGGTTACTCTCAAATCTGGTATTCATCTTTTTGCAAAGTTCCGCTGCATAATTCTCAAGTTCATCCTCATTCTTAAATGCCGGTACAAAAGCAATAAATTCATCTCCTCCATACCTTCCGAGGTATGCGCCGGTAAATACTATACGCATGGCACCCGCAAGCAGCTTCAATGCATCATCTCCTGCAAGATGTCCGAGTGTGTCATTGACATTCTTAAAATTATCCATATCTATCAGATACAATGCGCCGCGCGCATTATCCCGCTTTTTGTTGAAAAAATCCTCAACAATTCCGTCAAACGTTCTTCTGTTATATAATCCGGTAAGTCCGTCATGTTTGGCCGCCGTACTTATCGCCTCTTTATCTCTCTTCTCAGCATACAGCTGCTGTACGAAAGTTTTCTTATACTGTTCCTCGGTGTTGATACGCTCCATGGCTTCATCATATTGAGCCTTGAGCGCATTGGCCTGTGACAGCTTATCCTTGACAATGTTGAATGCCTCCTCAAGCCTTCCGACCTCATCATTCCTTACGGCAGGAAGATCTGCCATTTCACAATATCCGTCTTTAAAAAGTCTGGTCCATTCATAAGCATTGACAACCGGTGCAACTATCCTGTTACGGATAAAATAAACAGAGTAAATGCTTGATGCCACAAGTCCTATAAAACTTATAATTGCTATTACCTGTACAACGGTTATTCCCGACGCGAACTTACTGTATGCCGAATTGCCCTGCTGCCATACATCATATGATATATTATCAAGACTGTCCCTTATATCCGTTACATACAATGATATGGTGTTATTATATATTCCATATGCCTGTTCTTTGATCTGCGACTGCTCGATCACAGTCATATATTTATCTATCGTGTCATATTCATCCTGCATGTCAACGATGACCGTACGCACATCTCCGTCATATCCGAACCGTCTGCTGTAAAGATCCGTAAATGCTTTCTCCGCCTCATCAAACTTTCCCTGTGCCTCATACAGGTATGAATAATCCTGCTGTTCGCAGAACTGTTCCATACTCACCTTGTAATCATACAAAGAAGTCGATGAATTGGATATATAATAATAGCTGTCGCTGAAGAACTGTATATTCTTCCTATAGCCTACAATACAGTACAAAAGTGCGAACAGGAATACAGCCGCCAACGTAATTGTTGCCGACAGAACAAATGCTGTTTTCTTCTTAATTGAATCTTTAATGCTTCCTGTCATATTAAAGTTACCTCATCAAATATCCTTTAATCACTATAATAGTATACTTCTTTCCGCATTAATAATCAACAAATAATCTTGAAAACTATGTGAAAAAAACGTGTTCAGAATCACTCACCGCCATGTGATTTTACAAACTCCGATACCTCACTCCAGAACTCGTCCGGACTGTCATACATCGCATTGCATCCAGTGTCTTTTATGATAGACATTCTGACATCCGGAGCCTTAATCAAGTCTGCGTATTCCTGTACCTTAATGTACGGCATACTATAATCCCAGTCACCCGATATAAACATCATGGGAATGTCATATTCCATATCTTCTTCAAACAGATTGATATTCTTCATGTACTCGCTGAGCTTGAAACTGATCTTAGGACCGTTCATCATTATATTCAGATCCTTCATATCATAAAGTCTGCTTGAAGGTATCCTCTTCATAAGCTCTTTATCCATTCCGCTTGCAATATTATACTTGCTCATAAGGACGTTAAGTCTGGTAACCTGGTTTTTCTTAAGGCGGTCCCTTTCAAAAGTATTGCCGGTTGCCGCTGCCAGCTTATCTATTACCTTCGCATCGTGTCTGCTTCCCGTTCTCTCGGCAAGTTCCTTTATTCTGGCACATCTTACCGCGGTAATATTGCGCATATCAACCGCCTGTCCGTATCCTATATACCCTGCCGCCATATCTTTATGCTCTCTGACATATCTGATTGCCGGAACAGTTCCCCAGTTATGTGCCATTATAAAAGGTTTCTTTCCGGTCCGTTCCTTAACGATCTCCACGACTTTCTCAAGGTCCGAGTATATCTCATCATATGTAACAAGACCGTCAGGGCTGTTATAATATGTTCTTCCCGCACCGCGCTGATCATAGAAAACCCAGCTGCACAGATGTTCGGTACGCCCTGCCATCTCCCAGCCAGCGAGAGATTCCGCCATTCCCGGTCCCCCGTGCACATAGAGAATAACAGGCATATCCTCATCGTATTCGTATGTTATAAAAAAATGTTTTACATCATTAATCTCAATATATTCTGTCTTTTCCATTATTATTCCAGTTCCTTCTTTAATTTTTCCCCACTACTATAGCACATTTTCACACCCATTTCATTCTTTTCATTATTTTTTTAGAAAAGTTATATTTATTTTATTTTATGTTCACACTTTGGTCTTAATTTCGGATTATTATGTACTTGTACCAAACCAAAAGAAAAGGCTTTATCCTTTTTCTTCATTCCTATCCGGCAGCCTTATTACCCGTAAGGCTGCCCTCCTTTTATAAATAACAATTGATTTTATCGCATATATAGAATATGATATGAATATCATGACATGATTACTTTTAGAAAGGACTTTCTCCCATGAAAATCAGACGTATCACCGCCGCGGTTACGGCATGTGCATTTGCCGCGGTTTCACTTTCCGGATGCATGAAGACACCGGATCTTAACGGAACCGCATCTTTAACGGTCTACGACCAGAACACATCTTTTTCCGGCGAAGTCACCGGTTGGTTTGCTGATATCATTAAAGATAAATTTGACATCAGTCTTACTTTCAAATCGGCCAATTCATCGACTTTTGCCGCATATACAGAGCAGGGAACTCTCGGAGATATCATAGTATTCTCCAATGAGAGTGATTATGCCACTGCACGTAATGCCGGAGCGCTGCTCGACTGGGAATATGAGGATTGTCTTACTAATTATGCGCCTTATATCAATGAACATTATCAGGATGCACTATCCAGGATCCGTTCCTTAAGTGATGACAATAAGATTTACGGCATAAGCGGTAATATTTCACTGGATACGGACAAACACAGCGATTTCGACATTCTTCCATATGTCAGATGGGATCTGTATGCAGCATTGGGATATCCTGAGATCAATACACTTGAAGATTTCGAAGGTGTAATTTCAGATATGGTCAGTCTTGCATCCAAAGATTCCGGTAATGTTACCGGCATCAGTCTTTTTACATCATGGGATAATAATATGCTTGCCTGCGCATCGGCGATAGCATCAATGTACGGATATACCGAATGGGGCACAGGCTTCTACAATATCAATACCGATACATACGAATCATGTACGGCAAGAGACGGAATATATATACGCGCACTTAGGTTTTTCAATTCACTTTACCGCAAGGGGCTCATTGATAAGGATTCAATGTCACAGACATATGACATCGCAACGAAAGATTACGAAAAAGGCAGCGCCGTATTCTCATTATACAGCACACTTGCCTCCGGATATAACAATACAACACACATTTCCCAGGGCAAAAGCATGATGCCTCTTGTTGCCGCAGATTTCAAACCTGAATGTTCGCAGAACAGCATATACGGTTCACAGTATGTATGGTCGGTTGCAAGTAACACCAAATATCCTGAACGATGCCTTGAATTTATAGACTGGATGTTCACTCCCGACGGTATCCTTACAACAATGTACGGTCCGCAGTCTCTCACATGGGATTACGATACGGATGGGCTTCCGTATATCACAGATTTCGGATATGAATGTCTGACCAACACATCCACTCTTATGGGGGACGATTATGAAGGAACTTATCTTGACGGATTCCCTGATTTTAGCTGTCCGACACTTTCCAAATCAACCATTATAGCGGGTCTTGACAATGTGTCATACAATTACCTTACATGGGATTCCACAATAAAAAGTTCGTGGTATGATAAGAATTACGGCTCATATGATAATTCGCTCGGACAATGGTCCAAGGATACCGGTTATGACAATATAACCTCGTATGTAGAAGCAAACGGTTACACGCTGTATCCGGCATCTTCTTACACAATGCCTTCTATTCCTATCGATTATGCGCTTTGCAGAAGGGAAATTGCCAACGATTTATGCACATATTCCTGGAATGCGATCTACGCCGGCACCGAGGAAGAATTCAATACGATAATTGACAATATGTGTAACTCAATCGAGGCAAGAACGGATTACAATTCGGTTATTAATTTCTACAGCGAACAGGCAGCCGAATATCATAAATCCATACAGTAAAACAAATCAGCCGGCCATGTATTTTCTGATACACGGCCGGCTTGTATTATTCCGATTATTATCTAAACATAAACCAATACACAATTGCTATGATTACAGCAACAGCTATAACTCCCGCAATTATATACGGGACTTTGCTCCCCTTAACAACCTCCTTGCGGTCTTCGAGGCTGTCGGATACTCCGATGTACATTCTGTCGATTGTATTGCGGTCCCATAAAATAATACCCTGCTCTTCGCCAAGCTTCTTGGCCGCTGACAAGAATGAACTGTTAGTCACAAAAACTCTCTTATCGTAATTACCGGATGCTGCCGCAAAATCTTTGATGTATGAACTTCCTATTGCATCAATATCATATCTGCACTTAAAACAATAGCTTTCTCCGTCCTTTACGGCGGTTATATCTATAGCGGAATCCGCTGCATTTTCCTTAACATCACTGTATCCAAGCCCCTTTAAGAGTCTGCCCACCATGGATACAAAATTATTCTTGTCGTTAATAACCATGTCTTTCTCCTTAAATTAATATTTTGTTTTCTACAGTATATCACAACCATTGAATTAAGTATACTATTTTTATTGACTGACAGCTCATTTCAAGTTACTATATTAGTATATATTAATGTATTTTGGAGGTATTATATGTCAGATAATATCCGTGTTATTAATCTTAAACAAGGGGAGGTTCTCGCATCATCAGGCAGCGATACGGAATTTATATATTACATTATAGGCGGAACGCTTAAAGCATACACTTCTTTTGCCGAATTCCTGTACGGAGCCGGTGAAATAGTCGGAACTACCGATGCTTATTACGGAATCAACTCCCACACTTATGTAGCCGAAACCGACTGTGCCATCGAAGCTTATCCTTTTAATACAATGTCCGACCTCTCAAGGGTATTCTCGGAACATAAGCCGGAATCGGCCGGTATTATAATAAAAAACAACGCCCATGTACTGGAGTTGATAAAATGCTATCTCTCACTTATGATGAAATGCCGTTTTAAGGACTCCTCATATTCTTCCGGTGCACAGGTAAACCGATGGGAACTTGATAAATATAACAGTATTTCATCAGTGCCGGCAGATGTTATGACCGCTTATTTCTCATCCGGCACCGCAATTAATGTTGCGGAAATGGCAGAAAGCGCAAGGCTTGCAAGTTCAATTAACGATGCCTGCCTTGAAATGGCTGATTATCTTGGAATCAATATGGATTATATTCCCGATGAGCCCAAGGAAGAGGAATCCTCTATATCCATGGCTCCATCCGATTTTTTCTCAGAGGATATGGATCTTGATTTCAGTGAAGAAGAAGTTATGAATGCACTTACCGGTTCATTTGATGCCATTATGTCATATTCACAGTCAGATGATAATACCGTCTCTGAGTTCAGTTCATTAATGCGGAAATTTAAATCGTCATCCGCAAAGCTTTCATCCGATGATGATATGCGTGAGCTGCGCCGGCACCTTAGCAGGCTGTTTTATGATATATATTACAACGTATTTATGCATTCGGTGCAGGATGATAACCTTCCGGCCCCGGTTAAAATGTTTCTTAATTTCGGATATATCGATGAGGAACTTTTAAGCAAGGACAACCTTACCGAGCTTTACAAATTATCATTTCTCGTTGATGATATCTGCAATGATAACGGTGTATATACCATTTATAACTGGCTCAAGCATATTCTCTGGGGTGAGAAAGAACCTTCCAACAATAACCTTGACCAGAGTTATGATGAATATATGCGTGAGCAGATACGTCTCGGTAAAATAGAAGATCAGGACATCCTTAATGACACCGATTCCAAGTTAAAGTTTGAGATTCAGAATATGTTCATACAGACCAACCGAATGACATACGGTAAAGCCAGTTCATTCGTTCCGTTTATGATCGATGAGAATATTTTATCGCCTCTCAATAATATGCTTCTTACCGCAGATTATATCAACAAGATTATTGATAATACAAAGAGTATTGATTTTTCACTCTTCTACCGTTCGGCGATGTATACCAATGAGAAGCTTGGCATTCCGCGTGAATCCATATATGTCGAATGCCTTCCTGACATCATACTCACTCCTTGCATCGGTACATACGGCGTTATGTGGCAGGAAATAGTCGGTCGTAACCGCAACACCGGCGGTCGTTTCATGCTCCCGATATTCTGCTCGGTAAAACCGGAAAGCCTTATATACAATATTCTCGGACACTTCAGATGGGAATTATGTAAACGTATTCAGGGAAACTACTGGAATAACGTAAGTGAGAAGTCACTCACTTCGGAATATTATGATTACCTTCAATTCTACCGCAAAAACAGGGATTTATCGGAACCGGTTAAAGATAAATTGAAATCAACGATAACCAGTGCCCGCAACAATTTCAGCGAAGTTTTTGCAAGAGATTACGAACAGTGGGTATCCTACGAATCGTCCGGTTCCAACAGGCTTAATAAAGTCTCAAGGCTTATTATGTCTAAATATTGTCCATTTGTAAAAGACATCCGCGACAAATTGAAAATGAACCCTTCTTACACCAAGGGAATCGAGATTTATGAGAAGAACTGTGCCGTGCAGCTGAATCACTTTGGTCTGCTCTGCCGTTCACTTGCAGCCAAAGGACTTGAGGTTCCGGTCGAAATCAAAAAGGCTATGGAGTATCTTTCAAGATAATCCATCCTCCATGATTTCCTTAACAAAACGGGACACCTCAATTTCCTTGTTATATCTTTTTCTTGCATAGTATATATTCAGGCGGCGTTTGGCTCTTGTCATTGCGACATAGAACATACGCCGCTCTTCTTCTATCTCCGGTTCAAAGACAGCTTTCTTATGCGGTGTTATCTCTTCGTTAGCATCTATTATATAGACAACCGGATATTCCAATCCCTTTGAGCTGTGCATCGTCGTAAGGATTACCGCGTTATGCTTATCCATTGCAGCATAGCTTTCACGAAGTTTGGTACCGTACTCGTCAATATAAGCAAACCATTCATTAAACGTATTAAAGCTCCGGGCGCTTTCCATAAGTTCGTCCATTACATCGTATAATTCCCGGACCTGCATATTATGATTTCCCGCATATTCATCCAGATACTCATCATATCCCACGCCTTTTCTCAGATAATTGATCATTGCATAAGGAGACATTGATGCCATTGCCAGGATATCATATTTAAGCCTGTCCACGCGCTCAATCATCCAGCTTTTATCTTCATAATATTTTTCAAGATTGTCAAAAGATATTTCCGCATCTGTTAAATAATCACGGCCTATATAACGCTTAGGCCTGTTAATTATCTGTAAAAAATCGCTTCTTTTCCGGCTTCCCATCGCAATGTTCATATATGTAATAACATCTCTTGCAATCCAGTGTTCAAATACATTCGGCACCCCATCGCGCGTAACAAAAGGCACGCTGTATTCCACAAGTTTTCTCACAAAACCGGCCGCGGTGGAATTAGTCCTGAAAAGAATGGCATTGTCCGAGTAACTGCCGCCTGCTGCAATTTCTTTTCTTATATTATCAATTATTTTCTCATATTCTTCTGCCTGCGTATTAAATTCAATAATATCAACTTTATCACCCGGTGCATTGACTGTATTGATGTTCTTGGCATAACGTACTTTGTTGTGTGCGATCACCTTACCTGCCGCCGATACGATATTGCCTGTTGAACGGTAATTGGTATCGAGAACGACCTTGTCCGTATCCGGATAATCCTTAGCAAAATTCAGCATTATCTCCGGTTTTGAACCTCTGAACCCATATATGCTCTGGTCATCATCCCCAACTATGAATAAATTATCCTGCGGCCTGGCCAGAAGTTTTATTATATCATATTGAATTTTATTAATATCCTGAAATTCGTCTATAAGAATGTATTGATATTTCTGCTGCCACTTTGCCAGAATATCTTTTCTCGATGTAAGAAGATCATGACAATACAAAAGCATATCGTCAAAATCAATAAGCCCCATTTTCTTAAGTGTTTTTACGTAATATTTATATATATGCCTGAATTCTTCTTCAGGGCATGATGCCGAATAATATGCATTAATGTCTATCGTCTCTGTCTTGACGCGGCTTATTTCTCCTGTAATATTAGATATCATTTCATTCAGGTCGTCCGGCTCAAGCCTGCTCCGCTCTATCGCCTGCTTAATTATATTCAGCCTCACATCCTCTTTAATAATGCTGTCAACCGAATAATTATATGCGGCCCGGAGAATCATAAAAAAGACAGCATGAAAAGTACCAAATGTCACATTGGTACTTCTTCCCATCATATTATTGAATCTTGATTTCATTTCATTGGCTGCTGCCTTGGTGAAAGTAATGACAAGAATATTTGCCGGATTAACCGAATATTCTTCTATAAGATTTCTGATTCGTGCCGTAAGCACCGTAGTTTTGCCCGAACCGGGACCAGCTATTACAAGCATTGGTCCCGTTCCGTGCTTAACTGCTTTTAACTGAGAATTATTGAATTGCATTAACTGCCCTTACTCCTGTTTATTTATTAAACAAGCTCTTGCGTTTCTTCTTATCTTCGCGTTTGGTTCCATTATTCATGGCTGCATCAAACGCAATCAACGCTTCTCTCTGCGCTTCATTCAGATGATCCGGTACCTGTACAACAAGTGTTACATAATGATCACCGCGAATCTGTTTATTACGTATCGATGGTACGCCTTTGCCTTTAAGTCTTACCCTGGTATCTGTCTGTGTACCCGGCTTGACATCATATTCAACTTCACCATCGACCGTCTTGATCCTTATCGTTCCGCCAAGTGCTGCATCTGCAAAACTTATAGGAACGGTTGAATATATTGTTGTGTCCTGTCTCTGGAAGATTGGTGAACGTGAAACAACTACTTCTACAAGAAGGTCGCCTCTTTCTCCGCCGTTCTCACCCGGTTCGCCTTTGCCGGCAATTCTTATGCTCTGTCCGTCATCAATTCCCGCCGGAATAGAAATCTGGATTTTCTTGCGGCTTGATACATAACCGGTTCCATAACATGATGGACATTTCTCTTTAATAATTTTACCTTTGCCACGGCATTCCGGACAAGGCTGTACATTACGGACCATTCCAAAAAGTGACTGCGATGTATATGTTACCTGACCTTTACCGCCACATTTCGTACATGTTTCCGGATTAGTTCCCGGCTTAGCACCGGTTCCGTGACATGTAGGACATGGATCCTTGAGATTAAGTTCAAGCTCTTTCTCACATCCGAAAATTGCTTCCTCAAAAGTGATCCTTACGCTGGCACGTACATTGGCTCCTTTTCTCGGGCCATCACCGCCGCCACGTCTTCTTGCACCTCCGAATATATCTCCGAATATATCTCCGAATATATCTCCCATATCTCCGAAGTCAAAGCCTGATGCTCCGCCCGGACCGCCGCCATTTTCAAATGCGGCATGACCGAACTGGTCATATTGCTGTCTCTTCTGAGGGTCGCTTAATACAGCATATGCTTCCGAAGCCTCTTTAAACTTAGCCTCTGCTTCCTTGTCTCCCGGATTCATATCCGGATGATATTTCTTGGCAAGTACACGGTATGCTTTCTTTAATGTAGCCTCATCCGCATCCTTCGGCACGCCTAAGACCTCGTAATAGTCTCTTTTCTCTGCCATAATCTGATCCTCCAAACATCTTAAGAGTGAGGAATATTGCTATCCCTCACTCCGATAACTTCAAACATTTCTGTGACTTTTATATTTTAGACTTCTCTGTAGTCTCCGTCAACAACATTATCATCCTGTGTATAACCTGCATCAGAAGCTGTCTGTGCGCCACCCATATCAGGACCTGCGCCTGCAGCACCTGCTGCTCCCTGGTTCTGCTCATAGAGCTTTGCGAAAAGTGTCTGTGCACTGTTCATAAGTTTTTCCTTAGCGGACTTAATCTCATCAACATCTGCATCTGTCATATTCTCAGGAGTTGTTCTGTCAACTACTGCCTTAAGTGCGTTAAGATCGGCTTCTACAGCTTCCTTCTCGCTTGCACTTACTTTATCTCCTACTTCGTCAAGAGCTTTCTGTGTCTGGAATACCATTGAATCAGCCTCGTTACGAGCTTCAATGCCTTCCTTACGTTTCTTATCCTGAGCCTCAAACTCTGCTGCTTCCTTGACAGCTTTCTCAATATCTGCATCGGACATGTTAGAGCCTGATGTGATTGTTATATGCTGTTCCTTACCTGTTCCAAGATCCTTAGCTGATACATTAACAATACCGTTGGCATCGATATCGAATGTAACCTCAATCTGCGGAACACCTCTTCTTGCAGGAGGAATACCGTCAAGTCTGAACTGTCCGAGTGACTTGTTGTCCTTAGCGAACTGTCTCTCACCCTGAAGTACGTTGATATCTACTGCAGTCTGGTTATCTGCTGCTGTTGAGAATATCTGGCTCTTCTTGGTAGGAATTGTTGTATTTCTCTCGATAAGCTTTGTTGCAATACCACCCATTGTCTCGATAGAAAGTGAAAGCGGTGTTACATCGAGAAGAAGGATATCACCGGCACCTGCATCACCTGCAAGTTTACCACCCTGGATAGAAGCACCTATTGCTACGCACTCATCAGGGTTAAGTGATTTGTTAGGTTCCTTACCTGTAAGCTGTTTAACCTTCTCCTGTACACAAGGTACACGGGTTGAACCACCTACAAGGAGAACCTTTGATATATCCGAATAATTAAGTCCTGCATCCTTCATTGCATTCTGTACAGGAATTGCTGTTCTCTCTACAAGATCGCTTACAAGTTCCTCAAATTTAGCTCTTGTAAGATTCATATCAAAATGCTTTGGTCCATCTGCTGTTGCAGTGATGAACGGAAGGTTGATGTTGGTTGTTGTAGCGCTTGAAAGTTCTTTCTTAGCTTTCTCGGCTGCCTCTTTAAGTCTCTGAAGAGCCATCTTATCTGTTGAAAGATCTACGCCTTCAGCCTTCTTAAATTCATCGATCATCCAGTCCATGATCTTCTGGTCGAAATCATCACCACCGAGTCTTGTATCACCGTTGGTTGAAAGAACTTCGATTACACCGTCACCGATTTCAATGATAGATACATCGAATGTACCACCACCAAGGTCATATACCATGACTTTCTGCTCATTCTCGTTATCAAGACCGTATGCAAGGGCTGCTGCTGTAGGTTCGTTGATGATACGTTTTACATCAAGACCTGCAATCTTACCTGCATCCTTGGTTGCCTGACGCTGTGCATCGTTGAAATAAGCAGGAACTGTAATAACTGCTTCCGATACCGGCTCACCAAGATAACTTTCTGCATCTGCTTTAAGTTTCTGAAGTATCATTGCCGATATTTCCTGTGGTGTGTAATTCTTTCCGTCGATTGATACCTTATAATCGGTACCCATATGTCTCTTGATTGAAGAGATTGTCTTATCTGCATTGGTTACTGCCTGACGTTTTGCAGGCTCACCTACAAGTCTTTCTCCGTTCTTTGTAAATGCTACTACTGACGGAGTTGTTCTTACGCCTTCATTGTTGGCGATTACTACAGGCTTACCGCCTTCCATAACTGCTACGCAGCTGTTTGTTGTTCCTAAGTCAATACCAATAATCTTACTCATAATAATTATCTCCTTCTATAACTATACTGAAATTGTTAATTAGCTACTTTAACCATGCTGTGTCTTACTACCGTGTCTCTGTAGGTATATCCCTTCTGAAGCACTTCTGCCACAACATTCTCGCCGAGACTGTCATCTTCAACATGCATTACGGCATTATGGAAATTCGGGTCAAATTCGGCTCCGCAGGCTTCAATCTCTTTGACTCCTGCATCTTCAAGCACTTTGGTAAGCTGCTTGTATATCTTATCCATACCTTCGGCGACAGCACCTGTCTTCTCATCCTCCGGAATAGAATTAAGACCTCTTTCAAAATTATCAACGACCGGCAGAATCTTCTCGATTATGTCTCTTGCTCCGATTTCATACATCGATGCTTTTTCTTTCTCGGTACGTTTTCTGAAGTTATCGAACTCAGCCATTGTTCTTCTGTATTTGTCTGTAAGTTCTTCTATCTGCTGATCTTTCTTATCCTTTTTATCTTTCTTCTTGGAATTCTTCTTATCAGCTTCCTCTGCCTTATCTTCTGGCTTCTCTTCTGCCTTTTCTGCCTTTTCTGCCTCCGTTACTTCTTCGGCATTCTCTTCAGGCTTCTTATCTTCTTCAAGTTCAATGTCTTTTTCGTTCTCTGCCAAAATTCTCGCCACCTTTCTAATTCTTAAACGCATCATCAAGCTGCGTCTTAATATTCTTTATAGTCTCAACGACTTTCTCATAATCCATACGTTTCGGACCGATTATACCAATCGTTCCCTTGGCTCCGTCACGAAGTTCATACGTCGCTGTTACGACACTGCAGTCCTTCATGCTCTCAACCGGTGTTTCCTCGCCGATATAGACCTTAATGTCTCCGTCGGCATCCTGATTAAGCGAATCTGTAACAAGATTGGTAAGCATCTTCTTCTCTTCCAATGTGTAGATAAGTTCGCTTGCCTTCGTATTATCGCTAAGTTCAGGATATTTGAAAATGTTGGTTGCGCCGCTTGTATATATCTGAATGTCATCCTCGCTTGTCGCGGCTGCTGCCATGGCATCAAGAATGTCTCTTACAAGCACTCCGTATTCTCCGGCCTGTGCGGTAAGTCCGGATATCATCGAAAGATTAATTTCTTCCAATGTATGTCCTGCCACTGTGCTGTTAAGCATAATGTTCAGTTTCAGGCAATCCTCTGTATTAAGTTCCATCGCATTCTCAATAATGGAATTCTTAATCGTATTACCTTCCAGAACAAGCACGGCAAGTATCTTGCCTTTCTCTATCTGGGAAATCTGTATGAACTTAATGGTTCTGCCCTGTTTATGCGGAGCTGCTACCATAGTTGCGTAGTTCGTATTGACTGCCAAAGTCTTTGCAACATTCTTTAACAAATCTTCGACTCTGTCAACCTTCTCGAACAGGAGCGCTTCTTTCTTATTAAGTTCATCTTCTCTCTTGTCTAACTTATCCTGTTGTTCCTGCATCATATTGTCAACATAGAAACGGTATCCTGCATCGGATGGAATTCTTCCCGCCGAAGTATGCGGCTGGATTATATATCCCATCTCTTCAAGATCTGCCATCTCATTACGGATGGTTGCCGAACTCAGGTTCAAATCGGTATATTTGGATATCGTCCTTGAGCCTACCGGTTCTCCCGTTTCAAGGTAATTACGGATAACAGCCTTGAGTATTTTAATTTTCCTCTCATCCATTTCCATGTAATCGCCTCCAACTGATACTTTTCGTTGTTAGCACTCAATCAATAAGAGTGCTAACATTTGAACTAATATTAAAATATCACTCGACTTATCATTTGTCAACACATATTTCGAAAAAAATTGTGAATAATTTATGTTTTTTTATTTCATATTATTATTGAACATTTTATATAGGAAGGAACCGGTATAATGAATATCAAAAAGAATACAGAATCGCCTAAATCCGAACAGCAGACTGCGCACTCCATTCAAAAAGAATGTGATGTCGAAGGAATACGCCAGACAAGCCATTACACAAAAGGCAACAAACCTGTGCCGGATAATAACATGTTTTTTGAGGAAAGACACAATCCGCTTTCGAGCAAAGGAAACTAAAAAAACGGAACTGATCAATCAGTTCCGTTAAAAGCTCCCCGAGTAGGGCTCGAACCTACAACAACTCGGTTAACAGCCGAGTGCTCTACCATTGAGCTATCAGGGAATACTCATATATATTAGCACAATGTTTTTTGAAATGCAAGCATTTAAACTTAAAATTATTATTAATTTTATTTATATTTTATAATTGATACTGCATATCTTCTATGTTAGAATATTTTTTGATAAAGCATTTTCCAACAGGAGGTTACCAATGAATAAACAATTCAACGACGGCATTTATGATGCCCGTAAGCTTGGTGTCCCGAAGACATTGCTGCTTGGTATACAGCATATGTTCGCTATGTTCGGCGCCACGGTACTCGTTCCTATTCTTACAGGACTGAGCATTTCTACCACGTTACTTTTTGCAGGTCTCGGAACATTATTATTCCACCTGATCACTAAGCGTAAGGTACCTGCCTTCTTAGGCTCATCTTTCGCATTTCTCGGCGGTTATGCTGCCATAGCTCCGTTAACGGATGCTGCAGGCAATGCACTTGACAATTCCGCACTTCTTCCTTATGCATGTGTCGGTGTTGCATTTGCCGGACTTCTTTATTTTGTCCTTGCCGCACTTATCAAAGCGTTCGGTGCCAAGAGAGTTATGCGTTTCTTCCCGCCTATCGTTACGGGTCCAATCATTATTGCAATCGGACTTACCCTTTCACAGTCAGCTATTGATAACTGTGCTGCCAACTGGTGGGTCGCACTTATTGCAATCGTGGTCGTTATTATATGTAACATTTTTGGTAAAGGCATGATCAAGATCATCCCTATTCTCATCGGTGTTATCGTATCATACATTGCCGGAATCTTTTTCGGAGATGTTGATTTCAATACGATCAAAGATGCCGCATGGTTCGGACTTCCTGTTGCCAAGGAAGCTACAGTTT
Source organism: uncultured Butyrivibrio sp. (assembly GCA_945928575.1). Lineage (GTDB taxonomy): Bacteria > Bacillota > Clostridia > Lachnospirales > Lachnospiraceae > Eshraghiella. The sequence goes on along the minus strand of CAMENP010000002.1, from coordinate 66,109 downwards.
TCTCCATATTCGGAGCTCACTTTAATTCTTCCTTATTTATAACATCAATAATAACCATCATGCCTATTGCACTTGCTACAATAGTTGAGCATATCGGTGACATATCGGCCATATCGTCAACAACCGGAATCAATTACATAAAGAATCCGGGACTTCACAGAACACTTATCGGGGACGGTGCCGCAACAATCGTTGCTTCACTTTTCGGTGCTCCTGCCAACACAACATACGGCGAAAACACGGGCGTTCTTTCACTTTCCAAAGTATATGATCCGCTCGTAATTGAAATTGCAGCAGGTTTTGCCATTCTGTTTTCATTCTGTCCTAAGTTTGCGGCAGTAATCGAGGCAATGCCAACAGCGACAATCGGTGGTATATCACTTATTCTTTACGGAATGATTTCAGCCGTTGGTGTCCGTAACGTCGTAGAGAACAAAGTGGATTTCTCCAAGTCCCGTAATGTCATTATCGCAGCACTTATTCTTGTACTTTCAATCGGTATCAAGTACAGCGCTGCCGGAAGCATATCTTTCACAATCGGCAAGGTTACGATTGATTTCTCCGGTCTTGCAGTCGGAGCTTTGGTAGGTATCATCCTCAATGCCATCCTTCCGGGTAAAGATTTTAATTTTGACGAAGACGACACAGACGATAATCCCAATGTGAAATCAATGTAGATCAATCATCTGCATATATTAAAGGAACCGCCATAATTATATGACGGTTCCTTTTTTTTGGTTTATATATGGTAAATGGATAAGTCTGCAAAAATTACTCTTCTACGGATTTCTTTCTTGTAATAACAACTGTTGCTGCTGCAACTGCTGCAACTGCGATAAGCATGATCATTGATGAAGCATCGCCAGTAGTTACATCTTCGCCATTCTTGTCATTATCTGTTGACGGCTTGTTGGTATCATCGTTTGATGGCTTGTTATCATTATCGCCTGACGGCTCATTATCGCCGCCTGCCGGCTCGTTATCACCTGAAGCCGGAGCTTCCTTCTGGATTGTTACTACGCCGCCGTCTGCACCGTTTGCATTAGTGTAATCTGCGATAATATAGATGTCAGATAAGCTCTCATCTGCAAGAAGCTCATGAAGCGCTGTTGTATAATCCGCTGCAACCGCTGCCTTCTCAGCGCCGTATACAAATACCTGCATACCATGGTTTCCGCCGGCTCCGTCAAACTGATCCTGATCATACTTCATTGTACATGTGTACATTCCGTCTGCGTCCTGTGTCATGTCGATATTGCCTACCCATGTATCACCCCAGCCCCATGCTGAAAGTGCTGTAGTGGCCGTTGCGAGGTTTACCCAGTCATCTGATACAACCCAGGCACCGCCCCAGATATTGAAACCAATCTTATCGGTTCCCTCAGGTGCGCCCTTTACAATTACATGAACTGTTGTGTCGATTTCTGCTGCTTTTACGGCATCTGCCTTTCCGGCAACAATTCCTGCTGCTGCAAGAGCAAATGCACTTACGCATACAGCAATTCTCTTAATAAGTTTTCTCATTCTAAACCTTCTCCTTTTCTTTACTGGTTTTTCAACCGTTGCATTAATTATAACACCGCGAATATCGAAGACGAAATATCAATATTCTTAGAAACGTATCAGATTTCTTAACAAAAAAACGGCCACCGGTATTAACCGGCAGCCGCCTGTAATCATGTAATTAATTTATTTAAGATTAGCCTTAGCTGTCTCTGCAAGCTTTGTAAATGCAGCAGCATCATTAACAGCGATTTCAGCGAGCATCTTTCTGTTCATCTCGATGCCTGCGCTCTTAAGACCGAACATAAACTTGCTGTATGAAAGACCATTCATTCTTGCAGCAGCATTGATTCTGGCAATCCAGAGCTGTCTCATCTGTCTCTTCTTCTGCTTTCTTCCTGCGTATGCAGATGTTAAAGCTCTCATTACTGACTGTTTTGCAACTCTATACTGTTTTGAACGGGCTCCTCTGTAACCTTTAGCTAACTTAAGAACTCTGTTATGTTTCTTCTTTGCGTTTAATCCGCCTTTAATTCTTGCCATTTAAGTTATCCTCCTTACAATACCAATTACATATATGGTAAAATCTTCTTCATATTCTTTACGTTAGTGCTGTCAACAAGAGCAGCCTTTCTAAGATTTCTCTTTCTCTTAGTGGTCTTCTTTGTAAGAATGTGGCTCTTATATGCTTTCATTCTCTTTAACTGACCTGTTCCTGTCTTTTTAAAACGCTTTGCAGCAGCTCTGCTTGTCTTCATTTTTGGCATGATAAAAATCCTCCTTAAAATTGTGCATATAATATTTAACGTTTCTCTGCTAAAACCATAGCCATACTTCTGCCTTCAACCTTGGCCGGCTTCTCAACAACCGCACACTCTTCAAGTGCCTTGGCAAAATCATCAAGAATATGCTTGCTGGCTGTCATATGTGCCATCTCACGTCCTCTGAATCTTAAAGTAACTTTAACTTTATTACCTTTCTCAAGGAACTTTCTGGCTGAACCGATCTTGGTATTAAGGTCGTTAGCTTCAATATTAGGAGATAACCTCACTTCCTTAAGCTCGACTATCTTCTGTTTCTTCTTGGCTTCCTTCTCCTTACGTGCAAGCTCATATCTGTATTTGCCGTAATCTACGATCTTACATACAGGCGGCTTGGCAGTCGGTGCAATCTTAACAAGGTCAAGTTCGGCCTCTCTTGCAAGCTTCATTGCATCTCTGGAAGACATGACGCCAATCATCTCGCCATTCTCGCCGATAACACGAACCTCTTTGTCTCTGATCTGTTCATTAATCATTAACTCGCTAATGGTAGTGTACCTCCCAAAAAAAATATGCTGATAGAATAACTATCCGCATATACACACTAATGATTATATAAATCACATATTTCTGTATTATAACCCGGGTCGCTTATGCGCCAAGGTGAGAGCGGATACTCTTCTTCTTTTCACAACTTCTATAATATATCATCAAAAGCATTGTATGTCAATACATTTTTGTGGTAAAAATAGAAAATAGTTACATAATTGAATTTTACTTATGACTATGTTACAATAATACCATAAAAACTAATCTGATTCAACCCGGAGGGCACTTAATGAACAAATTTATAATTACATCCGATACCACATGCGATTTACCGAAAGATTTTTGTAAGTCCAACAATATAGACATACATCCTTTATATTATCGTTTCGGGGATGATGAAGTGTACGGCGGTGATAAAGATATTACACCTGCGGAATTCTACAAGCGCATGCGTGACGGCGAAATGCCTACCACAATGGCCACCAATCCGGAAACATCACGTGAGATTTTTGAACCGCGTATACGTGACGGATATGATATAATTCACATTTCTTTTTCATCCGCTCTCAGCAGTTCATATCAGAACACATGTGTAGCAGCGGCAGAGCTTAATGAAGAATATCCGGAACACAGAATTACCGTTATTGACTCATTGTGTGCTTCCATGGGCGAAGGTCTGCTTGTATACAAGGCCGTTAATTTCATGAATGCCGGTCATTCATATGATGAGACGGTTGATTATATCGAAGGGCTTAAGCTTCATATCTCACATCAGTTTACCGTTGATGATCTGTTCCACCTTCACAGAGGCGGCCGTGTTTCCAAGGCAACAGCCATTATCGGAACCATCATCGGTATCAAGCCCCTCCTCCATGTGGATGATGAAGGACGCCTGATCGCAATCGGCAAGACACGCGGACGTAAGAAATCCCTCGTATCGCTCGTGGACAAGATGGCATCGACAATGGGAAGCCGCGATAATGATGTCATTATGATAAGCCACGGAGACAGCATTGAAGATGCCGAATTTGTCGCTTCACTCATCAAGGAGCGCATGAATATCAGCAATATAATAATTAATAATGTATGTCCGACAATAGGTGCACATTCCGGTCCGGGAACAATAGCACTCTTCTTTGAAGCTGACGCACGATAAATAATATTAAAGGGAACGGCATCAAGCTGTTCCCTTTGTCGTTCTATTTAATTATCTCAAATCCTTTCCAATACTTGAAAAGAACCTTGGCCACGAACCGGTCTCTCTTAACATTTCCCCAGAATCGGGAATCCGTTGAATTATTACGGTTATCACCCATCATAAAATACTCGTCATCGCCAAGTACATATGTCTGGTTGTTGACCGTAAGGTCTTCCCTCGGTGTCTCGTTAAGATACGGCTCATCCAGATAGATTGTCTCGCCATCGGCTGTCGTAATTATTACCTGACCGGCCTTGATGGTTACAGTCTCACCCGGAAGGCCGATTACACGCTTAACATACAATTTGCCATAATCAGGTCCCTCCGCAGGGCATTTGAATATTGCCACATCGCCGCGCTTAGGGTCAGTAAAATAATATGTCATCCTAAGACCTATCATTCTGTCCTTTATGTTAATTGTAGGAATCATGGAACCCGACGGCACCTCGGCATTTACAATTACGAATTTACATAAAAGAAATGCCACCAGTGCTCCTATAAGGATTACCCTTACATATTCCATTGCAACCTGAAAAGTCGTTTTATTGGCCTCCTTGACGCGCTTTGCTTCCTTTTTCTCTTCTTTCCTATGCTTCTTAAGTTCCTTTGGAGACATTTCCTGTTCCTCAAGATATTTACCGGAATAAAGCGTTCCGCCTTTATTTTTCTCTTCGTTAGCTGCCATTTAATCTGCCTTTCTTCTATTTGAAATATTTAACGCCTGACTCAAATACTTTCAAATCCTGTTCACCGAAGATATTGACCGCAACAGCATCTCCCTTACGTTCGACGTGTGCCATCTTACCGAATACACGGCCGTCAGGACTTGTAATACCTTCAATGGCTCTGTATGAACCGTTGACATTCCACTCTTCATCCATTGTAGGATTGCCGTCAATGTCAACGTACTGTGTTGCTACCATTCCTTCCGCAAAAAGTCTGTCAAGCCATTCTTTATCGGCAACAAATCTTCCCTCGCCGTGCGAAGCCGGTGTTACATATACGCCGCCAAGTTTAGCGCCTGCAAGCCATGGTGATTTATTTGATACAACTTTGGTATATACCATCTTGGATATATGACGACCGATCGTATTCATTGTAAGTGTCGGTGAATCCGCCTTCTGCTCCGTAATCTTGCCGTAAGGCACCAGACCAAGCTTGATAAGTGCCTGGAATCCGTTACAGATACCGAGTGCAAGTCCGTCACGCTCGTTAAGGAGCTTATCTACAGCTTCTTTGATCTTGGCATTACGGAATGCCGTTGCAAAGAACTTGGCTGAGCCGTCCGGTTCATCACCTGCTGAGAATCCGCCCGGGAACATAATGATCTGTGCCTGATCGATTGCTTTTTCAAACTCATCGACCGAATCCCTTATATCAGCTGCGGTAAGGTTCTTAAATACCTTGGTAACCACGTTGGCTCCGGCATTTTCAAATGCCTTGGTGCTGTCGTACTCGCAGTTGGTTCCAGGGAATACCGGAATAAATACCGTAGGTTTTGCAACTTTGTTCTTACATACATAGATGCTTTCTGCCTTGTAAACAGGTGTATCAAGCTTCTGTCCGCCCTTAACGGCAACTGTCGGGAATACTTTTTCAAGAGGTTTCTTCCATGTATTCAACGCATCTTCAACACTTATTACCGCATCCCCGTATGTGAATGTTCCGTCATCGGTAACTTCACCGATCACGGTGTATTTACATCCGATCTTATCAAGAAGTTCCGGATTAACCTCGGCAACAATGCATCCGTATTTAGGTGCGAAGAACTCACTGCTGTCATAATCCGCGTTAATCTTTACGCCAAGTTTGTTACCGAATGCCATCTTGCTGACTGCCTCTGCGATACCCTTTGCGTTAAGAGTATATGCACTGACAACAGCCTTGTCTGCGATAGCTTTGGCAACTGCATTATAAAGATCCATAACCTGTGAATATACAGGGAGATCATATTCATCTCTCTCTATTTCAAAGAGAACTATTTTATTACCTGCTTTCTTGAACTCAGGTGTGATTATATCATTATAGCTTCCCGTATCAACAGCAAATGAAACAAGTGTATTAGGAACATCAAGATCATTAAATGTACCTGACATACTGTCCTTGCCGCCGATTGACGGAAGTCCGAATCCCATCTGTGCATCAAATGCACCGAGAAGTGCTTTCATAGGCTCTCCCCATCTTGTCGGATCCTCTGTCATTCTTCTGAAGTATTCCTGGAAAGTAAATCTTATTTTCTTAAAGTCACCGCCTGCACAAACGATTTTAGCCATTGACTCAACAACCGCATAAATCGCGCCATGATATGCACTCCATGATGAAAGATACGGATCAAAGCCATAGCTCATCATCGTCACGAAATCAGTCTTGCCCTTAAGAACAGGAAGTTTGGCAACCATGGTCTGGACTTCGGTAAGCTGATATTTACCGCCGTACGGCATGAATACCGATCCTGCTCCGATTGAACCGTCAAACATCTCTACAAGGCCCTTCTGTGAGCATACATTAAGATCTGAAAGTGTCTCAAGCCATTTAGCCTTGACATCCTTAACTTCAGGTGCTTTAAAAAGATTATCTTTCTCTTCCGGAATGTTGACAACAACATCTGTCTCCTGATGAGCTCCGTTGGTATCAAGGAATGCTCTGCTTATATTAACGATTTCTTTGCCTCTCCATTCAAGGATAAGTCTCTTTTCTTCTGTAACCACAGCAACTTCAACTGCTTCAAGGTTCTCTTCGTTAGCATACTCAAGGAAAGTCTTCACATCTTTAGGGTCTACGACAACAGCCATTCTCTCCTGTGATTCCGAGATGGCAAGTTCAGTGCCGTCAAGTCCGGCATATTTCTTAGGAACCTTGTCAAGTGACACTCTGAGACCATCCGCAAGTTCTCCGATTGCCACGGATACACCGCCGGCACCAAAGTCGTTACATTTCTTGATAAGTCTGCTGACTTCAGGTCTCCTGAACAGTCTCTGAATCTTACGCTCTGTAGGCGCATTACCTTTCTGGACCTCTGCGCCGCATGTATCTATTGATTTCTCCGTATGTGCTTTGGATGAACCTGTCGCACCGCCGCAGCCGTCACGTCCGGTTCTTCCTCCGAGGAGAATGATAATATCTCCCGGATCCGATGTTTCCCTTATAACAGCGCTTCTCGGAGCCGCACCCATGACAGCACCGATTTCCATCCTCTTAGCTGCATAATTAGGATGATAAATTTCTTTTACATATCCGGTTGCAAGTCCGATCTGGTTACCGTATGAACTGTAACCGTGAGCAGCCTCGCGCACTATTTTCTTCTGAGGAAGTTTTCCTGCCATAGTCTTATCAAGTGAAACAGTAGGATCTGCCGCACCTGTGACACGCATTGCCTGATATACATAAGTACGTCCCGAAAGCGGATCTCTTATGGCACCGCCAAGGCATGTGGCAGCACCACCGAACGGTTCTATCTCTGTAGGATGGTTATGTGTTTCGTTCTTGAAATTAACAAGCCACTCCTCTGTTACACCGTCAATCGTTACCGGAACAACGATACTGCAGGCATTAATTTCATCGGAAACTTCCATATCCTGAAGCTTTCCGTCTTTCTTGAGCTTCTTCATCGCCATAAGCGCGATGTCCATAAGACATACAAACTTATCATCACGTCCGGCATAAAGTTCACCGAATGTTTCCTTATATTTATCAAAAGAATCCTCGATAGGCTTTCTGTAATATCCCTCGCCAAACTTAATGTTCTTAAGTTCCGTTGAGAAAGTTGTATGACGGCAGTGATCTGACCAATATGTATCAAGAACTCTTATCTCCGTCATTGACGGGTCTCTGTGTTCCTCGTCATGATAATATTTCTGTATATGAAGGAAATCCTTGAATGTCATGGCAAGGCCGAGAGATGAATATAACTCTTTAAGTTCTGCTTCAGCCATGTCTTTAAATCCGTCAAAAATCTTAACGTCTGCCGGATCAGGGAATATCGTGACAAGAGTTTCAGGCTTATCCATCTGCGCTTCTCTCGAATCAACCGGGTTAATGCAGAAATTCTTGATGCTCTCAAGCTGGCTGTCCGTAAGGCTGCCTTCGATTGCATACACGGTAGCCGTCTTAATCTCTACATCTTCATCCTCACGGAGAAGTTTAACACACTGAACTGCACTGTCCGCTCTCTGGTCGAACTGTCCCGGAAGGAACTCTACTGCGAATACGTGCTCGCCCGGTCTGTGTTCAAAATCTTCCTCGTACACGATATCAACCGGCGGTTCTGAAAATACTGTTACAAGTGCCTTACGATATGTATCTTCGGTTATTCCTTCAATATCATATCTTATAAGGACACGTACATTCGTCACAGTATCAATATTCAGATAACTGCTTATCTCCTCGCTAAGTTCCTTTGCCTTAACGGCAAATTCAGGTTTTTTCTCAGAATAAACTCTCTTTACGTTGCTCATGGGATTCTCCTTTTTGTATTGGTTGTGTAATTTTATTTATTCATGTAATCTTCTTATTACCTTATAAACAACCGCATCTTCCATAACTGTCGGTGCGGCATAAGCAAAAAATATCATTCCTTCAGTCGGTGAAATTACCTGTTTGATAACGTCTCCGCTGCTCGTGTCGATTATTTCTCCAATCACATCACCGCGGTACACCGTCTGACCGGGGTCGCATAACCTCTTATAGAACCCGGCCGCTCCGGATAAAATAGGCGTCATGTCATCCTCGTTGATGACCTCGGCTATATAGCCGCTATGATTATTGTATTTAATAATACCCATACGGGTGAGAAATCTTAATATGGAAGCTACCGCCTGCTTGGCTGACACATCGTCAATATAATCGCTGCAGTTAGTATAAATGGAAAAAGCGCTCGTACCGCTCATCTGCCAGTTATAGTTAAGAGTCGTCGTGTCCATCGGCTTAGGCTTTCTTATTACAACAAAAGGCAGACCGAACAGATTCGCAAGGCTCGGATTCTGAAATCCCGTCTCCATCATACGCACATGCGGGACAAATTTACCAGGCATATAGAAACTGGTAAGCTGTATTCCATAGCTGTATCCCTTGATAATATCCATTATATTAGCTGCGATCTGCTGCGTTGTATCCCCGGCAATATGTCCCGGAAACTTTCTGTTAATATCAGAATCGTCAAGCGGCCAGAAACGCCTGTCAATATTCATCGCATACTGGTTAAGGCACGGTATAACAAGGATTGACTTATTACCGGCAATCTGACCATGCTCCTCAAGCTTGCGCAGTTCCCTTATAAGCTGGGAACATATGTATGTCTGCTGATATTCGTTACCTCTTAAAGAGCCGACGATGCATGCCGAATTATCACCGTGGCCGAAACGATATCCGTTAATTTTGAATGTATCTCTGTAAATTCCTTCAAGTGTATATAACTCTTCTTTATACATAGGAAGCACCGCCTTTACCGTTATCCTCACCGGCCGTATGATTCTTACATATACGGGCCATAATCGCTCCCTTATACACTACCGGATGTTCCCTTAATGTAAGCAGGAAGCCGTCATCCTGTGCAATGATATCTTCAAGTACTTCGCCCGTAAGCGGACTTACTATCTTGCCTATCTTAAAACCTTTGGTTATATTTACCCCAATCTGGGCGTCTTCCAGTATAAAAAGGCCTGAGCGGCACGCATGTATTGCCGATACTTCACCGGGATTAGCTATGATCGGATCCTTCACTTCATCAACAGGGCCTGACCATATGCCGAGTTCTTTCATAAGTCTGAAGATCCCGCCAAGTGTCTGTCTGGCATATTCCCTTGTAATCCTTGAACCTGCTCCCATCTCTACCACAAGCGACGGCACACCGAACATATTAAGGCAGTTCGCGAGGGATGATTCAAGATATACCGATGATGATAATGCCCATATAATATCTGAATTCATAAGCCTGGCATAAGGCAGAAGCTTATCGTAATTCTCCGGACTTAATCTTACCTGCGGCACTTCTTTGATAAAAATATTGGACGAATGCACATCTACGCACATATCACTTCCTATTATATCCTGTGTAAGCTTATATGCTATATGCTCCGCCATCGCTCCCGAATCGGTTCCCGGGAAAACCCTGTTCATATCAAGATCATTCATAGGAATACCGCGGCATCCCGTATCTATGCCGAGCGGGTTGATCGACGGGTATACATCAACTATTCCGTTAAGATATTCCGGATGTTGATTAATTGTCTCTATCAGTTTATAACACACATACTGACCGTTAAGCTCGTCACCGTGTGTTCCGGTTACTATGGAAATTCTCTTAGTATCCTTATCTGTATGTTCCGGTTCAAGCCTGTTCTTTCTGACAACAAGCCTCTCCTCAACCGGCATTTGTAAAGAAACTATTTCTTGTATCATTATTAACTCCTTCAGTTATGCGATATACACCGCACAATAAGTTCCGTAATATTATACACCTAATCGAGCCAGAAATCCAGTATTTCTTGTCCGACTTTATTGCAGTCTGTAACCCGGTAATCCTGCCATTCCTCCGGAAAAATATTCAGATACTGTCTCTTAAGGAATCTGTCGTCCAGAAGAATGATGATCCCCCTGTCATCAACCGTCCTTATAACGCGTCCGGCGGCCTGCAGAACCTTGTTCATTCCAGGATACATATATGCATATTCATATCCGCAGCTTTCTTTCTCATCATAATAATGTCTCAGCAATTCGCCTTCGGTGTTAATTGACGGAAGTCCGGTCCCGACAATTATCGTTCCTATAAGGCAGTCATTTTTCAGGTCAATTCCCTCCGAAAATGCTCCTCCCATTACGCCGAATCCCAACAATGACTTATTTTTATTTTCTTTTGTCTCAAATGCCCCAAGAAATTTTTCCTTATCTTCCTCATTCATATCCTGCTGCTGTATCATAATATCCACATCATCCGTTATCCCGTCGAACAGTTTTGCCACATCCTGCATATACTTGTACGAAGGAAAAAAAACAAGATAATTACCCATTCTTGCATGTATCGCCGAGAGAATATATTTGCGGATTTTGATATATTCCGCTTCATTGCGCCTTGTATACCGGCTTGTAACATCATTCCCTATCGCAAGCAGCCTTTTATCCGTATCAAAAGGTGAACGCGCATATACCGCGTATTCTTCCCTGCTGCCTCCAAGCAGTTCCTTGTAATAATTAACAGGAAGAAGCGTCGCCGAAAAAAATACCGCGCAGCGTCCCATAGCAATCCGTCTGCCAAGGCATCCGGCCGGATTAACGCAGAATAATCTGAGCATAAATCCCCTGTCCGTATGTTCAGTGTATATTATATAATTCTCATCCAGTTCATCCCGCATACTGTTATAATGATTTACAACAAAGAAAAATTCCGAAAGTTCCTTCATATACTCAAAATCCGAATTTTTCTCCATAAAAGACGTCAATTCTTCGCCAAGCCTCTGCATATTCACCGCAAAATCGCCGTCGTCATCAAGTGTCATATATTCCGAATCACACGCCCTTTTATATTCGAGCAAATTTCTGTTGCACCTGTCCAATGCCCTCGAAAGCTTCCGGCTGTAATTCCCGGCAAGTTTCTTTATCGAGAGAAAATCCTCTTTATAAACTGAAGCACTGTACATCTGCCTTGCACGATCCACCAGGTTATGCGCCTCATCGACAAGGAATACATAATCTCCCTTCTCCGTATCAGAGAAGAAACGTTTCAGATATACATGCGGATCAAATGCATAATTATAATCACATATCACGCCATCCATCCAGTAACTTATATCAAGGCTGAATTCAAACGGACAGACATTATGCTTATGTGCATACTCCTCCACTTTCGCTCTGTCGATCACATTCTCATGGGTTATTATATCATATACAGCTTCATTCACGCGGTCATTATGTCCTTTGGCATACGGGCATGCTGCCGGATTACATTCGGGGCCCGTCTCCGATTCAAGAAAACACACTTTATCCTTGGCCGTTAACGTAACTGTCTTAAAATCCAGTCCCCCTTTTCTGAGAATTGCGAACGCATCCTGTGCCGCCGTCCTTGTAATTGTCTTGGCGGTAAGATAAAAAATCTTATCGCTTATGCCCTTACTGATTGACATAACCGCCGGAAATACCGTCGATATCGTCTTACCCACTCCCGTAGGCGCCTGTATAAAAAGATTAACTCCCCGGCTCACCGCCCGGTATACATTAACGGCAAGCTCACGCTGTCCCGGCCTGTATTCAAAAGGAAATTTAAGTCCGGCAATCGATTCATCGCGTTCACGATGATGCGTATACAGATAATCTCCCCAGCGTTTCAATTCCGTTATTATCCCGTCAAACCATTTCTTAAGCCAAACCGCACTCATAATCTCTTCAAAATATTTCACATCTGCCGTATCAAGACTCACATAAGTAAGACGTATTTTCATATTCTCCGCATTTTCCCGTGCAGAATAAAAATAAGCATAGCACATAGCCTGGGCTTTATGCACATACACTGGTTCTGTAATATATCTGATATCCCTGTATGTTCCTTTTATCTCGTCTATCGTGACATATCCGTCATTTTCAAATATTCCGTCCGCCCTGCCTTCAATCTCAATATCATAATCTTCTCCGGGCACAGTATATTTAAAAGGTACCTCCGGTCGGTAATCCGGTCCCATTGATTTCTGTATGCGCCTGTGCGCTTTACTTCCCGCATCCATAGCGTTTTTGTCCGTCACGCCTTTGAAACGGTTGTCTATATTTCCGGACTTACAGATAAACTCAACAAGTGTTCTTACGGATATTTTTAATTTGCCATTTTTAATATCAAACATAATAATCCTTTATATGCAAAAACAGGAAGTGCAATCATGCACTTCCTGTTCCGAAATCGTTATATATATCTTGTGGATATCTTATACAATACCCTGAGCTTTCATTGCCTCTGCAACCTTAAGGAAACCTGCAATGTTAGCACCTGCAACATAGTTGCCCTCAAGACCATATTTCTTGGAAGCATCGTCAAGATTATGGAAGATGTTAACCATGATATTCTTAAGTTTAGCATCAACTTCTTCAAATGTCCAGCTAAGTCTCTCTGAGTTCTGGCTCATCTCAAGTGCGGATGTAGCAACACCGCCGGCATTGGATGCCTTGCCAGGGCAGAAGAGAATTCCGTTCTTCTGGAAATACTCTGTTGCTTCAAGAGTAGTAGGCATGTTAGCACCTTCTGCTACTGCAAATACGCCGTTAGCAACAAGCTTCTTAGCGTCATCAAGGTTAAGTTCGTTCTGTGTTGCGCAAGGAAGAGCAATGTCAACCTTAACTTCCCACTGATTAGTTCCCTCTGTAGCCTTGTCATGATACTGTGCTGACGGTCTCTTAGCTGCATACTCTGTAAGACGTGCTCTCTTAACTTCCTTAACTTCCTTAAGAAGTGCAACATCGATTCCTTCCGGATCATATACCCATCCTGTTGAATCTGAGCATGTTACAGGCTTAGCGCCAAGCTGCTGTGCTTTCTGGATAGCATAAATAGCAACGTTACCTGAACCTGAGATTGCGATTGTCTTACCTGCAATGTCCTTGCCGTTACACTTAAGCATCTCTTCCGTCAGATAGAGAAGACCATATCCTGTAGCCTCTGTTCTTGCAAGAGAACCGCCGTATGTAAGTCCCTTACCTGTAAGAACTCCTTCATAGAGATTACGGATTCTCTTATACTGTCCGTAAAGGAATCCGATTTCACGTCCGCCTACACCGATATCTCCGGCAGGAACGTCTGTATCAGCACCGATGTGCTTGCAAAGCTCTGTCATAAAGCTCTGACAGAATGCCATAACTTCTCTGTCTGATTTGCCCTTAGGATCGAAATCAGAACCACCCTTACCACCACCGATAGGAAGTCCTGTAAGTGAGTTCTTGAAAATCTGTTCAAAACCAAGGAACTTGATAATTCCTAAGTTAACTGAAGGATGGAAACGTAATCCTCCCTTGTACGGTCCGATAGCACTGTTAAACTGTACTCTGAAACCGTTATTAACCTGAACCTGTCCCTTATCGTCTACCCATGGTACACGGAACATAATAACTCTTTCAGGTGTTACAAGTCTCTCAAGGAGAGCATCCTTACGATACTCTTCTTCATTAGCTTCGATAACTACACGAAGAGACTCTAATACTTCTTTAGCTGCCTGATGAAATTCAGGCTGTGCCGGGTTCTTAGCAACTACAAGTTCTAAGACTTCATCTACATACGACATTGAAATATCCTCCTTACGATGAAATATCATTTATTCGTACTTCATTATAATAAAGTTTTTACCTGACTGCAAGAAATTTTTTAATTACGCATATTTTCTTTATTTTATTATGCAAACACATCGTCAGACATAACATTATTAAGTTTTGAGATTTCATCGGACTCTTTGTCATAATAGTACACTCCCCATGAAAGCACATCCTGTGGCGGAACACCGTTGGTGTTCACATCCTGTACTATCCTTTCAAAATGCCTCACCATATTATTATCGCATCCGGCTGCCGGCACAAGAATAACTTCATGTACACTGCTCGGCAGAATATAACAGCTTCCGAATTTCTCCGCAAACGCACGCAACGCTTCTTTGCATATCATACCGACAGCACCGTAAGTCCTTACCGTATTGGTAACGACATACATTGACAAAGTCATCTCATCCGCAAGTTCCGACTCACTGCACGGAATTGCATTCTGATCCATCCTCATATATTCCATAAGTATGTCACACATATTGGATATGCATACCGGATATATTCTGTATGTGTTATTAATTGCTATACTATACAGTTCTTCCGCATCAATATCCCATATTCCGGCAAGCGAGTCCGGAACAAGGAACGACCCTATTGAGCCTTCAGCATTCTTAACGACGCCGTAAAACACCACCGATAAATCAAGGAATTCCTTGTGTGGCACGTTTTCAAGCATTTCTTTATTGCTTTCCGTATTTATAAGCCGGCATACTATGCTGTCTTTGATTGAGTCAAAATCCGTTAAGTCAGGCAAATTTATATCATACCCTTCCATCGCCTCATTAAATTCATCAGTGATATCTTCTATGATATCTTCAATCGAGGTTCCGTTCTTATACATGTCATAATATTGCTCAAGATATATTGCCGGTGCCGCTTCCTCACCGGTACACCTTATAATAAGCGCACACAGACTGACCGCATTGTTCTTAAGTGTATGCTGTATCTCCACCGTGCAGTCTTCATTCTGATAAAACTCTCTGACTCTGTCACAGATCGTTTCTGTAAATTCTATATAATTCATACTAATCCTTTCTGTATTTCAACCCCGGCAGGCAAAGGATTATGCTTTAATAAATAAAATCGGAATAATTAGATTCCATAAAAATAAGAAAAAAAGATACCGCACCGTGCGGCCTCACACTGCCACACGATGACGGAATGAAAAACTGATTATAAAAATCGAAAATTATATAAGATTATACTCTTGAAAGGTACTCACCTGTTCTTGTATCAATCTTAATCTTATCACCAAGGTTAACGAAAAGCGGAACCATAACCATAGCACCTGTCTCAACAGTTGCAGGCTTGGTAGCACCTGTTGCCGTATCACCCTTAACGCCCGGCTCTGTCTCTGTAACTTCGAGTTCAGCGAACATAGGCGGCTCGATAGCGAATACCTCGCCCTGATATGAACAAAGCTTACACTCATCGTTCTCCTTAACGAACTTAAGTGCATCTCCGACATTATCTTCTGAAAGAGTAATCTGCTCGTAGTTCTCCTGATTCATGAACACATACATATCTCCATCCTTGTAAAGATACATATATGCTGACTTATCAATATGGGCAAGCTGGAATTTCTCAGTAGGTCTGAAAGATTTCTCAACCACACCGCCGCTCTTGATATTCTTTAACTTAGTTCTTACAAATGCTGCACCCTTACCCGGCTTAACATGCTGAAATTCAATTATCTGCCAGATGTTGTTGTCCATCTCAATTGTAATTCCGTTTTTAAAATCACCTGCTGTTACCATAAATTGGTATACCTCCTTAGAATGTGTCTTACATCATTTTATAATATTATCATTTATATTTCAACTGTTTTTTTCATCCTCAAGTATTATGATTGTTCTCGCAGGAACTGATACCGTTCTTGCTTCGTTAATCCGTGAGGCATCCGGAAGTTCTTCCATTCCGGTGGTTAAAACCGCCCTCCAGCTTCGGCCTGAAATATTCGGCAGTGCCAGTTCATGCGGCTCCCAATGCATATTAAACGCAATATAGAGATTATTCTCATCTCCGGCATACTGACCGCAATACATGATTCCGGCCTGTCTGCTGTAATGCTCAAGTTCAGGATACCACGCCTTGTCTCCATGATATGATACATCGGGAAGTCCGTAATATTTGTAATCCGTAAGTCCCGCTTCATCCGCCATATGAAGACATGCATGATGTTTTCTGAAGTCGATCATTGTTCTGACAAAATCATAGAACCTGCGGTTTCTGTTAAGTGCATTCCAGTCAACCCATCCGGTATCATTATCCTGACAATAAGCATTATTATTACCACCCTGACTGTTTCCGAACTCATCACCGGCATATATAAGCGGAATTCCCTGCGCACACAGGACAAAAGTAATTGCATCGCGCATCAGAAGATTACGCAGTTCAATGACTTTACGCCGCTTCGTCGCGCCTTCAACGCCACAGTTCCAACTAAGATTATAATCAGCGCCGTCACGGTTATTCTCACCATTGTCCTCGTTATGCTTGCGATCGTATGAATACACATCCGCAAGAGTAAAACCGTCATTGGACGCTATATAATTAACCGACGGCCTGCCCGGGGTATTCTTGCGCATCATATACAGGAACCCCTGAAGCTGGTCTT
The DNA here is from genome assembly GCA_945928575.1 of uncultured Butyrivibrio sp. Classification (GTDB taxonomy): domain Bacteria; phylum Bacillota; class Clostridia; order Lachnospirales; family Lachnospiraceae; genus Eshraghiella. Next base: position 49,200 of record CAMENP010000002.1, on the reverse strand, counting down.
CATCGCCTTTAATGATCCGCCTTGCGCTCTCCAGAAAACCGTTATTGTATTCATATAAATCATCATTCCGGCCATGATTATCCCAGTTCGTACAGAACATCTTCATGCCTTTTAAAAATACGTCATCGGCAAGAATTCCGGCCGCATTGTCATCGCATATCAGATGAACACCGTCAATATGATATTCACGTCTCCAATATCTGACACAGTCATCTATATAACCGCTTCCGGTTCCATGCGGGAAAAACATTTCCATATATACTTCGATTCCGTTCTTATGGAACTGCTTGATAGTATCACGGAACTCATAAGTATAATCGCCATGTCTGCCATATGAGGCGCTGTACGCACCGCGCGGAGCCATATAGAACCCGCCGTCATATCCCCAGAAATTAGTGTTGGCACCGGAATTAACAAATTCATAAGCCGGCATAAGCTCAACCGCCGTCACTCCAAGTTCCTTAATGTAAGGAATTTTGGCTGCCAGCGCCTTAAATGTTCCTTTATCCGGGACTTTGGAAAAACGATTCTTCGTATATCCCCGCACATGTAATTTATAAATTATCAGATCTTCGTGTGGAATATTAAGTGATACATCGTCACTCCAGTCATATCTGCCCGATTCAAGCATACCATAGAATATCTCCGAGCCATCCACTCCCTCAAGGCGGAGCACACGCTCAGCATATGCGTCAGTCTCATAACTGCCTTCGTTATCAAAGCAGTATGCCAGACCACCGAGCTTTACACCGCGGACATTGAACGCAAAGACATTCCCCGTCTTATACGAGCTGTCCACATAAACCGAATACAAAGGTCTCGGCCTTACGCCTTCTGCGGCTGCCCTGCGGCACTCGGAAATCTTATAAATAAGAAGTCCAAGCCTTTCAGCCTCACAGGCATACAGGAAATTCCATCCGCCTGTCGTTGCACGCGCACCGAGATTATAACTGTCCGTATGGTCTACTATGATTTTGTCTGAACCTGAAATTGTACAGCACAAATCATTTATCATATTTCATCCTCACCGTATGCATTGTATACCTGTCTCTTGCGGGCCATCTCGTCGCTTGCAAGATATTCATCGTATGTTGTGATCTTATCTATAAGCTTGCCATTAACAAATTCCATGATCCTGTTGGCCGTTGTCTGCACGAACTGATGGTCATGGCAGGCAAAAAGAGCAACTCCCGGGAACTTGATAAGTCCGTTGTTAAGAGCCGTAATGGATTCCATATCGAGATGGTTCGTAGGCTCATCAAGAATAAGCACATTGGAACCCATGATCATCATCTTGGAAAGAAGGCATCTTACTTTCTCTCCACCGGACAGCACCTTAACCTTCTTAACGCCGTCATCACCGGCAAAAAGCATTCTTCCCAGGAATCCGCGTACATAAGTAACATCTTTCTCCGGAGAATACTGCATAAGCCAGTCAACAATTGTATCATCGCAGTCAAATTCCGCTGTATTATCCTTCGGGAAATATGCCTGGGAAGTCGTAATTCCCCATTTGTAAGTACCGGCATCCGGTTCAAGTTCACCGGCAAGTATCTTAAAGAGCGTTGTCTTTGCAAGTTCATCCGCTCCGACAAACGCGATCTTGTCATCATGATTTACTATAAATGATACATTATCAAGTACCTTCACACCGTCAACGGTCTTGGTAAGTCCCTCAACAGTAAGGACTTCATTGCCGATCTCCCTGAATGGTCTGAAATCAATGTACGGATACTTACGGCTTGACGGCCTGATATCGTCAAGCTCGATTTTCTCGAGTGCACGCTTACGTGATGTAGCCTGCTTTGACTTGGAGGCATTGGCCGAGAATCTCTGTATGAATTCCTGAAGTTCTTTGATCTTCTCTTCCTTCTTCTTATTGGCTTCCTTCATCTGCTTGATCATAAGCTGGCTTGATTCATACCAGAAATCATAGTTGCCGGCATAAAGCTGGATCTTCGCATAATCAATGTCCGCAATCTGTGTGCAGACTTTATTGAGGAAATAACGGTCATGGGATACCACAATAACCGTATTTTCAAAATCAATAAGGAATTCCTCAAGCCATGCGATAGCATCAAGGTCAAGGTGGTTCGTAGGCTCGTCGAGAAGAAGGATATCCGGATTACCGAAAAGAGCTTTTGCAAGAAGCACCTTTACCTTCTGGCTGCCGTTAAGCTCGGACATCATCTTGTAGTGTAAATCCGTCTCAATTCCAAGACCGTTAAGAAGTGTTGCCGCATCCGACTCTGCTTCCCATCCGTTCATTTCCGCAAATTCACCCTCAAGCTCACTTGCCTTTATTCCGTCTTCCTCCGAAAAATCTTCCTTAGCATATATAGCATCTTTCTCTTTCATGATCTGATAAAGACGCTCATTACCCATAATTACCGTATCAAGCACCGTATAACCGTCATATTTAAAGTGATCCTGCTCAAGGAACGAAAGTCTCTCGCCCGGTGACATTGTCACATCACCCTTGCTCGGTTCGAGCTGTCCTGAAAGGATCTTGAGAAAAGTTGATTTGCCGGCTCCGTTGGCTCCGATAAGTCCGTAGCAGTTGCCCGGCGTAAATTTTATGTTTACATCTTCAAATAATGCTTTTTTACCAATTCTTAATGTTACATTGTTTGCACAAATCATTTTATATTACCTTTCCGTTATCACACATAATTTTCCATATATAATTGTACATTAAAACAATTATTTTGCAAGCACTATTTTACGATAACGAAAAAAGCGGGCAGAATGCCCCAAGAAGCTTCTGCCCGTTCCATGCTAATTCATTTTAAAGGTAGCACATTCCGTCTCGCCGTGAACGGTATTGCCGGAATGCTTCACATCAATATGACCGGCGCTGCACATCATATTGTTATTGTACATACAATTTGATGCATCACACGCTACCTCTATTTTAGCATTCGGCCTGTGCGTGGAATTGGTTGCTCCATGGCATCCGCAATCCTGAAATGACGCACAACATGTCTCTCCGGCATCATGTGCCTTATGTCCGTCAACCTTAATATTACCTCTGCAGCACATATTGTCCTCATTATGGACACAGTTCTCGACACAACATCCTAAATTAGTCATTTTCCAAACCTCCTGATAATAATAACGCGGATATTCTCCGCACGGTCTTATTATGGCTTTCCGGGATAAAAATATACATAAAAAGCCGGCTTGAAAATATGTTTTATTGTAATTATAATTAAATCAGATTATTATTACGGCGGAAATGATATGAATTTTATATTTATTAACGGAAAAATCGAAACACTTTCTTTTTTCTCCGCGGCGCTTGCCACGGAACTTGAGAAAATGGGGCACACCACATATACACATGAATTTTATGATAATGCCTGCACTCTCGGCAGCCATATAACGGATGATACCTGCCTCATCACTTTCAACTGTATAGGCATATCCGGCGAAGATGAATATATGACGGACAACGGCCGGTCGATATGGCATAATTATAATATACATATAATAAACATTCTGGTTGACCATCCGCTGTACTACCACGACCAATTGACCCATGCGGATGATTACGCCTCCGGGTATGAGAATCTGACAATTGTCTGCATCGACAAGTATCATTTGCAATATCTCAATACCTATTATCCTGAAATCCGCCATTCATTTTTTATGACGCTTGCCGGTTCTGCCCCGGAAAACATTCCTGCATACAATGACCGTAAATATGACATTATTTTCACAGGAAATTTCACGCCATGCTCTCATTTTGATAAATATATTGAACGTGCGGGTAAGGAATACAGTGAATTCTACCACGGAATCATAGATGAGCTTCTATCCTCTCCCGGACAGCCCATTGAAAAAGTGTGTATTAAGCACATCTTAAATGATATACCCGACGCTTCGCCATCCGACATACGTCAGGTTATGAATAATATGATTTTTATTGATTTGTATGTGAGATTCTATATGCGCGAGCGCGTGATCCGTGCCATCTGTGATGCCGGTTTCAATCTGCACATAGTCGGTAAGGGCTTTGAGGCAATAACTCTTTCGGACGGTTCGCATCCTGAAAGCACGGCACTTATGCCGACCGAATATTGTCTTAATGAAACCGCACTTTCAAAGATATCGGTAAATGTCATGCCATGGTTTCGTGACGGCAGCCACGACAGAATCTTAAGTTCAATGCTCTGCGGTTCGGTAACTTTCAGCGATTCTTCATTATGGCTCGGTAACAACTTTACCGGACGTGAGATGTGCTTCTATGATCTGAATAACATGTCAGAGTTGACTTCGCATATTGCCGGTATTCTTGATGACCCATCCGCAGCCATGGAAATTGCCGCAAACGGGCGCAGGAAAGCCCTTGCATTGCACACATGGAAGGCAAGGGCTGCAGAGTTATTGGAGCATCTTAAGGATAATTAGGCGGAAATGTTTCTATAGATACAGATGTGGCAGGCACATCTGCCACATCTGTTTTATCAATTATCTAGTTCTGACTGCCGGAGGAATTTCTCCACTCTTCATATTCTTTCAATGCCTTGTCCCTCAAATCTTCATCCATCAATTGAATATTCCAGGAGGCTGGATCTGTTGCATCCATGATGCTGTAGTCCCCGGTTAATTCAAACTCTCCGCTTGCATTGTTATATACATATGAGCCTTTTATCACTGCGACAGCCTCAGTCCACGGATGATTGTCATAATTATATCCAACGACGATACAATTAGTCAACTTACCGTCTTCAATGGTTAATCCATCCCTGGAAGTATCACTGCCGGCCCATTTTTTACCGGTAATGTCATCCGGTATTGACTTCGTGAAAACAGTTTGATTGCCCTTGACATCATTAATGATAAACTGATATGTCTGACCACCCTTAGCTTCTATCTGTACATCAGCCACACAACTGTCATACAGCTTTTCTCCCATATTATCGGGAGTTTTTATCTCCTCAAGTGTATCTTTATCGTATATGTATATATAATCATGATGAATGCCCAGTTCAGAATATGTCTGTCTTATTATTATCTCATCACGGCCATCACCCGTTATATCATACATAAAAAGTCTTTCATAAAGCATATTGCCGTTGTCTGAGTCTCCTCCAAGCGGCCTGTATATTGTATGCTCTTTATCCACACTTTCATTATACAGATGAATTTTCTGATTCTCGTAAAACGGTGCCTGCTTGGCATTCTCGTTCTCAACAACCACTATATGCTCATCCGTATTAGTGTATGTTCTTAAATAACTGCCATTATCTTCTGTATATCCCAATGTGAATCCGGGATAATATAATTGCGCATACCCATGCAGGTCATCACCCCACAGCATGTCCATTATCTCCTCCTCAGACTTCGGAGCTGCAGTACTTTCGTTGACCGCATAAGTTTCACTCTCTGTCGGCACCTCATTGGTAACAGGTGTTTGTATATCTGAATTTTCTTTTCCGCAGCCCGATGCACAAATTCCCACGGCCATTACCGATGCCAATATGAATATTATTGATTTTCTTTGTTTCATTATGTTGTCATTTCTATTGTATTATTTAATAACTCAATATATTATCCTTGTTCCATGTCCAGTTTTCATCATAAATTCTCTTACTTTCGTCTAACTCATCCAGCGTTTCATCACTGTATTTACTTAACGATATTTCTCCGGACGGTACCATCGAATTCGTATTCTTATCATAACTAAGTTCTATTTGCGCGATGCCAAAATAGTAACATTGCATATTTTTATCCACAAAGGTCAAAATATAATACACATATATTTTATTATCCTTTATCACCACTTGATCTGAAAGCGGCGAATCCGTCTCATAACTCCATCCCTCATACGGCGTGACATCATTTACTTCAACTTCTCCGGCTAATCTGTCTCCGTTCTGTGAACTGACCTCATACTGTATCAGATTGTCCTTGCTTCCACGATTATATTTCACCGTCATATTGTTCTCGATATACTGATCATAGCTGTCCTTATCAAATTTTATCTCCTCCAACGTATACGGATTTATTATCGTTACATTACTTGGAAATGACATAAAGTCGTTTACATCATTACGTATAATAATTTCTTTAACCCCGTCGCCTGTGACATCCATCATAAAAAGTCGTTCTTCCAAAACATATCCTTTCATATTTTCACAAAAAATATCATGCACATCAACTTGAACTGTCTTATCCTGGTTAGAAATCCAGACCGTTTTATTTTCATCCCAGTTATATGTCTCACTTACCGTAATGTTGTATTCTTTATTGGTAAACGTTCTGCAAAGTTTCCCGTCAACTCTTGCCCAGCCGATTTCAAAATCAGGATAAAATGATTTGGCTGTCAGATTTATCTGCTCATCTCCCCACAAAAGCCTCTGTCTCTGCTCATAAGTGAGCGCATCATTTTCTACAATAATCGCGTAATCGTCATATTGCATTTTATCCTCCATACGCATTTCGATAAAATCATCATATGATATATCTTTAATTGTAACATTTACGTCTGATTCGTTCTCGCTGCTTTCCTCAACAGACTTTGTTGATTCGTCATTGTCTGTTGTAAGCGTTTCTGCAGCGCCGCCGGTCTTACTTTCCTGCTGCAATGCTTTATGGCTGGTACATCCGGTCAACATCAACAGCATTGCTGTTATCATAGGAACAATTATTATGTTTTTGTTAATTCTCATAAGTCTATTCTCCTTGTCTTAAAATTTTCAGCTTTTTGAAATAACAGCTATTACGTTCTTCCTCCTTTCCCTTGACAAAAATTTGTCATATACATAATAGCAATCATTCAGGACTTGTAACCTTTTCAATAGTCAAAAGTATATTTTCCTATATATTTACTTTTGTACTAAAATATATCTAAACTGATTTTACAGTTGAGATTTCTTCTTTTATGTATCCTTATATTTCACTTTAGTTCGTCATAGACCAATCGGTTAATCACCCTATTCCTAAAATATGTGTATTTCCCGTTAGTTCCGGTATTTATCGAGTGTTCCGTGTATGTGATATGATATTTCATGTGTTTGAGACATTCATTATCAATGCATGACATGAATGTGTCACTTACCTCATCTTCATACACATCTCCATCTGTATACAGTGTGATATTAAATTCATCATATGCCGTCTGCTCCACATAAAACTGGATTATCGCCCCGTCGAGAATCATATTAACTTTATCAAATATCGCAACCAGTATATACGGACTTATACGATCAGTCTCATTCAGATATATGTAATCATTACAGCGTCCGCCGGAAAGACAGAGTATCGGATTATGATTGCCACATTTGCACGGCTCCCATATTATCTTTCCGACATCGCCAATATCGTATCGTATGAACGGCATGGCTGTGTTGGTAAGTGATGTAAGAATTATGCGGCCGCTTTCGGTACAATCCGATGGCGTAATGCTATCGCATATTATATTATTATTCTCATCTGCAATTTCCACCATTACATTGGAAGACATGATGTGTTTGTTACCGCACGGACATTCATAGGCAATTGAATTGACCTCATTGGCACCATACTGGTCGGCGGTCCGGCAGTTAAAAACATCCTGCACAGCCGCTCTCAGATCATCAGTAAGAATTTCACCGGTAAATTCTATATACTTAAGCGCATCAGGCGTTCCAGCTCCGGTTCTCTTAATATATTCAACAAGAACTGCCGCCGTACTCGGCTGGAGAATCATCCATTCCGGATTCCAATCCATAACCATCCGGTAAGCTTCATCTATCGTCTCCGGCAGAATAAGTAATTTTGAAATCGCCAGCTCATTATTTTTCCTGACATAATTCTTATCTTCTTCAAATCTGTTATCCGTAAAGAAACAGGCAAGTCTGGAATCAGGCCTTATTCCGTAATATTTAATCCGTCGCAGCCACAATTCAGCCATTGAATGTTGATAATCCGACATTTTCCACATAATCTGAAGATAATGTCCTGTCGACCCCGATGTTCTTAAGCATATAAGTTTGTTCTGCATATAATCCATATATGCCGCCGGCTCCAGACATTCATCCTGCCTGTCAATCAAGTCTTCTTTCTTGATGATTGATACATTATGTATGTTTATTTCTTCATTATTATCCATGCTTCGATTAATATACAACGGCACATCTTTATATGCCTTACGCGCCACACGGTCTGCCTTATCATAATTCATCAGCACACTCTCCCATCCTTTGTCTTATTATTGCCCACATATGCCCTACCGTTGACAGCTCTCCAAGAAGCAGGTCATCATTAAGAAAATCAATTCCCGCCGCAGCCTCTACGTCAAGTATAAACTGTGTATAGTCAAGCGAATCAAAAGCAAGATCATCAACAAGATGCAAATCATCCGTTACATTCAACTCTTCATTAATATGTGTTGCATTGTTTTTAACTATTGTATAATATTCTTCCTTCGTCATAATCTCTGTCCTTTTATCTGTGCCGCGGCCTCACCCACTGCCTGTATATCCTTATCTGCCCGGCGCATATTGTATATCATGATTCTTTTCTTCAGTATATCTGCCTGTGACAGCATCGCGGCATACCGTCCGTTGTCAGGTTCTCTTAGAGTCATTAATCTCCTGTGTTCATACAACAGATTCACCGGCCGCATATCCACCGGCTCTTTTTCATTTGCCATATCACATATATCATCAATAAGCCTGTCCACAGCCTCCATTCCGGTAAGCTGTCCTTCCTCCGGAAAAGCACCGAGGCGCTCTGCCGGCACAACCTTGTTATACTGGTTAATCATATTATCTATATGAGTATCATGCAGCTTATACCGTGTATCTTTACGCAATGTGAGGATATTGATCATATTGGGTGATGCAGCTTTAACGGTTTTGTACGGCAGTTCCTGTGTTCCGAATTTGCCGCTCTCATTGTAACCCGCCGTATACCAGATTTTGCGTGATGAATCCATGCCATATATAAGCAGATTGTGATTAAAATGATACAATCCAAAAGCTTCCCTGTCAGGTATATAATACTCATCCACGCAGCATATAAAATACTTTCCGTGCCTGATTGCATTCTCTATAAGCTCCGTAATATTGTATTTCATTATACTCAACATATCATCTGATATATTTTCCCTGTCAAAAACAGGCTGACAATATATGTAATCCATATAAAATTCAAAAGTCAACGGCCCATTTGCCGGATAATATGACAGATCAATGTAGTTATCATATATCCAATTCATTCCGCTTTCATATGAAGATATAATTCCGGTGCCAAAAGCATGATGATTGTATGTTGTCACCGGAGGCTTTTCATTAAAATCCAGTATAATTTCCGCCATCCGCGTTCTCCTCTTTTATAATTATCACGGGCAGACTGCGCTGCCCGCATTGGTCCAACTATTTAAGCATGGAATCCCATTTGCTGCCGCTTTCAAGTGCCGCACCAAACATCGAAGTAGTGCCATATATGCGGACATCATTGTCCTCACGACATTTCTTAAATTCGTCTTTCTTGGCAATAACGGCTTTCCGCTGTTCGTCCGTCAATCCGTCATATGTGACATCCTGTGCAAGAATAATCTCCAGTACACTATCTATACCCTGCGCCGTTGCATCTTCTTTCACAACTTCCCTTGCCATATAAGCATTATATACAACACCTGCCATATCGTCTCTTGCAAAAATATAATCAAACACATTGATTACATTGACAACATTATTGAATCCTTCTTCCCATGAATTGAAAACTGTAAAATCCTTAACCGATGAATGTTGCAGACAGAAATCAAGCAATTCCTTGGTATCCAGTTTCTTCGCCACGCTTTCCGGCATCAGCATCTGGACACGATATGACTCACCGGATTCGGTTGAGAATTTGGACGGATCGAGTTTGCCGTCCGTCAGCCAATCACTTTCATTCTTTCTAAGTTCATCGGCGTATTCTTTTGCCATTACATTGTATGTTCTGGTCTCAGACTCACTGCATTCCCATACTGCCGGACTTACCTGAGCTTTAGTTTCATCAATATCGCTGTTGTTTTTCTGACAGCCCACGCACAATACAATAGCGGCCATTGCTGCTACAATAATCAAGTTTTTGATGGATTTGCTCATTGGTTTTTCTCCTTTTCCATTTGGGATAATTTAAAATATCCCCGGTATCAGATGTGACAATCCAAGTCCGGCGCCAAACGATACTGCATTAGCTACAAGTGCGTATATTACCGGTTTGAAGCTTCTCTCCTCGTCAGATACCCTTGGTATGAAAATATCGAATATAATAGCTTCTATCAGAAATACAAATACTTCCATTATAATGTACATTGTTGTGTATTCCTGCGAACCGTTGTTGTAATTGATTATATTCAACAGAACATTCAGGATTACCTGTGTTGCAGCATTAACTACAGCGAGAAGCATAAGTATCTTCTTATTGCGGTAGCCAAACAACAATGCTATTCCTATTTCAATTGCAATCGTAATAATCACTCTCGCAAAGAATGAAATGATCTCCCATTTATAATCGTAATTTTTCCTGACTTCAATTGTAGGTGTTCCGGCTTCGACCGTACCGTTTCTGACAGATGTCAAGTCAATCGTATAATAGCTGTCGAAAGCGTAAGTTTCGCATGCCCCGCTCACCACAAAACTGTCGCTTTCAGGGAAATACAAAAGTATCTTAAATTCAGACGGCGGAAAATATGTCCACTCAATGTTCTTATCTGCCGAACATTCCCATAAATTCTGCAAAAAATAATATCCGTCCGTGTCCTTGTACTCAATGAATTTGCGACTTATCTCTGTTGTCTCCTCTTTGCCGTCCCATACATGTGCCGGCCCCGATGAATCATTCTTTGATAACAGAGTTCCGTAAAACTCTTCATCTCCTGCCCCTGTAAATGAAACCACAACCGACGGTTTCGGTCCAGTATCAGCCATTACAACTGCCGGTAACACAGCGGTCAATAACGCAATCAATACAATTGTTACAATTTTCTTAAGGTTCATATGCTCCTCCTTCCTACTTAAACAAATGAACACTTACCGCATCAGTATATTCTGCATTACCGCCATAAGCATTCATTGTTCTTAAATAATTATACCATCCATCAGCTAATGTATAATAAATATTTCCATTATCATACTCTCGTATTCCTACACATACAACAGCATGATTACCGTATCTTTCATGGTTCTTCAGAATCAGAATAACTGGTTTATTATTTCTCAAATCATTAACCATCTGTGTTGCATTTAACGCCACTAAGCTCATATAACTAGTTGTAGAATTGTCAAATGCTGTTTTGTCTCTTAAATACGATTTTATAGCTGGCGCTATTAAATCATTTCTAGTTCCGGTTTCATCCGTTTTCATAAGTTTACTGATTTGAGTAAATGTATTGTCAACATTACTTCCCCCCACTTTAAGCGAAGAATAATATGAGGTATTTTTGCAGTAATAATAAAACATTAAGTTTATCGCGGCTGTAGGGGCACAACAACTGTCTACATACCCTGTTGCATTTTTAAATTTAGTCATCACATAGAAATTTTGAGGTAACGGTGTTACTTCTATTTTATTTGTTGTACTTGCGCGACCATAATCAGAATATACACTTACCGCATTTTCTGCAATAGTTTGCTCTGCATGTGATATTTTAGAGTCATTAAGCTGTTCCCACTGTTCCGTGACTTTTTCATTTAAACTTGTAACTTTAGTAATCTCTTGTTTCATGACTTTTACATGATCTGGATTACATAAATAAAGCTGTTCATTTGTTCTATCATATCCGTAATAATTTGTACCTCCCTCATAAATCAGCTTATCTCCATCTTCCAAATATTCCTCAAATGGAAATTCGGCCGTTTCAGAATATTCTATAATTGGGCAATATACTCTACTAGCTCCAACTACTATGTATCCTTCATTCGTTTCAGTCATGCTGTCGGATACGTCAAAAACATATGCTGAAATGTTATCGTTCATGTCATAACACTGTATATTAATATTCAAATATGAATTTTCATCCCAAGTATATGACAATCCATCCAGCCAAGAGTCCTCAACAAAATTTTCTGCTATATACAAAGCCGCTTGCTCTGTTATATAATTTCTCTTTTCAATATCAACAACCTGTTCAACTGATGCGCATGCTGAAACTGTTCCCATAAATCCCTGATAAAACAGCATTACAAGCGCTACTACTAAACACCCTATTTTTGATAATCTTTTCATTTTTGTAATTCTCCTTTTTACTCTTCCACATTAAACCACTATTGTCATTTTCCTCCTTTCTCAGGTAAATTTCTCCACCTTACATGAAATCAAAAGCAGTTAATGCCAGGTTTTTCACCTGTGTGTCGTAGTTGCAAGCATTGCGTCCCCGCGTATTTGCATACAACCATGTATATCTAATCCGGTTTTCCGGCTCAGATCGAAATTTAATTGTGTTTTCAGATTCAGATAATTAAAAAATCCTTCATATAATAAGACACTTTTTTTTCAAAAACCTTACACTTTTTTAAAAATTTTTTTATTTTTTCTGGCCTTATCTGGCATCCATGAAAAAATTACCTTCATCTTTGAACTCTGTTTTATTCAGTTCATCGTATTTACGTTTTACAGTATCTTCAACCGACTCACGTTCTGCCTCGCTGAATTGTCCCATCACTTCAGGTCGTGTAAGAATCCATTCCGGGACATGAAGATTATACCCTACTAGCGCATCCTCATTAATCTGTCTGCAATACTCTTCGTTACTGAATATTTCTTGAAATTGTTTATTGATTTCTTCAATCGAAAGACTTTCATCTATCAAGGAATAATCAAAATGCTTTTTCTGCGGAATTGTATATTCGGAATACAGTTTAAGGACTACTGTTCCACAGTCATTTCTTTTCAGTAGTTCCCTGATTCCATTGAAATTCTTATATACAGTATTCATTCCTTCGTCAACATCACCGTACAAGTCTATTAAATAATTCATCTTGCACTCAATAACCATTTTGGCAAGTTCTTCTGTTGATGCCTTATCAATTATGGTTTGCGGAATGGTACAAAGATTACATCTGTCTTCAAAAATAGGTGATGACTGCCACTTTTCCTCATCAAGAGATATAGGCATAACCATATTGCCATCAGCGTCATACCAGTCGTCCGGATTGCTGTAATACGGCTGACATTCTCTTATCGCCTCGGTCTCTGTTTCAGTTTCGGTCTCAGCATCCACCTGTGCTGAACTTGCTGTATCCGTTATGCTATCTGTTGCTGTTGCTCCCGTGCTTCCATGTCTGGCACATCCGCTTGCAAACATGCATACGGATAAGCCGATAATTGCTGCTAATTTAGCTTTTTTCATAGCAAACCTCCTATTGCAATATTTTATGATCACATTGATACTTCGCACTCAGATAATTTAAAATATTCCCGGTATCAGATGTGACAATCCCAGCCCGGTTCCAAATGATACTGCATTAGCTACGAGCGCGTATATAACCGGTTTGAAGTTTCTCTCCTCGTCAGATACCCTTGGTATGAAAATATCAAATATAATAGCTTCTATCAGAAATACCAATACTTCCATTATAATGTACATTGTTGTGTATTCCTGCGAACCGTTGTTGTAATTGATTATATTCAACAGAACATTCAGGATTACCTGTGTTGCAGCATTAACTACAGCGAGAAGCATAAGTATCTTCTTATTGCGGTAGCCAAACAACAATGCTATTCCTATTTCAATTGCAATCGTAATAATCACTCTCGCAAAGAATGAAATGATCTCCCATTTATAATCGTAATTTTTCCTGACTTCAATGGTCGGTGTTCCGGCTTCAACCGTACCATTTCTGACAGATGTCAGGTCAATCGTATAATAGCTGTCGAAAGCATAAGTTTCACATGCCCCGCTCACCACAAAGCTGTCGCTTTCAGGAAAATACAAAAGTATCTTAAATTCAGACGGTGGAAAATACGTCCACTCAATGTTCTTATCTGCCGAACATTCCCATAAATTCTGCAGAAAATAATATCCGTCCGCATCCTTGTACTCAATGAATTTACGACTTATCTCTGTTGTCTCCTCTTTGCCGTCCCATACATGTGCCGGCCCCGATGAATCATTCTTTGATAACAGGGTTCCGTAAAACTCCTCATCTCCTGCTCCTGTGAATGAAACCACAACCGACGGTTTCGGGCCTGTATCAGCCATTACAACTGCCGGTAACATAGCGGTCAATACCGCAATCAACATAATAGTTACAATTAATCTTCCTTTTCTCATAAGAATGACCTCCTTCTTTTTACAATGTAGAGTTATCACACCTTTTGTGACATTATTTATATTCATATACCGTCTTATTAAATACAACTTTCACAGGATATCCATCATTGTCATATTCAATATCAAACATAAGAATATCGGAATTGCCGTTCATGGATGTATACATATGGCCGTCAGCAGCGATCATCTGTGTACACGGATTTTTATCTTTACTATAAAGATTCTCCGCATCTGTCATACATCTGTAGTCACATATGCAACGGATATCTCCGGTTGAAAGCACATAGGCATACAACTCGACTTTACCGGATTTATCGCTCCAGAAATATAATGCCTTATCATCATACGCACCACGATAACATGGCTCATATCTTAAATAATAATCAGTAAGTACTACGCTTTTGCCATCCTCATGCGTCAACATGATATATGACGGATTATCCTGAACATCAGGTTTGGTTATAACATCTACAGCTATCCCGGAAGTTTCAATCATATAATGACTCAGAATTTCATATCCATCCGGTACATTTTCACTATTGTATGTCTCATCTTCTTTATCATCATAGTCCGAATCAATTTCTTCTGTAGTTTGCAGGCCGTTTGTATCATCAAACACATACATGTTTCCATCAATACGGCAATATAGTCTTCCGTTTTGATATGACACTAAATTAATACTTGTATAATCCGGCTTTTTATTTGCATTAATGATAACTGTTCCTATTATTGCCGCTATTATAACTATAGCTCCTGTTATAATCAGTCTTTTTTTCATAGCAACCTCTTTCTCCCATTCCGTTAAGCATCCCTAGTAAAACATCTTAATCTGGTACGGTGTTCCGTCTATGTAATTGGTATATACATAGTCACAGCAAAAACCTGTTTCCCTGTCATAATAGGAATTTTCATATAACATTGAATTGATATCCCCTATATTGACATCAGTGTAATTCGTCGTCGTTACTTCTGTGGTAAATTCTTTGGATGTATAAGAATACTCCGCAACAGTGTTACCCGCGCTGTCTTTTATTCCTATAATGTTCCCATTATCATCTTTGATATATGTATAATCTTTATCATTATATCTGAGTCCTGTCAGATGATAGATGCCGTCAACATCATCATAAACATACTCCACTGAATAATTATTGTTTTTCTCCGACTTAAGGACACTTCGTGCTCCGCTCGCAGGCTGCTCATATGTATAATCAACGCGCATATCATTTCCTATGTATTTGGCAATGCGCTCTCCGTTGTCATTATATACATATCTATATGTGACACCATTGGTTCTTATCTTGGTCGGCACTGTGATTGCGCCCGTCTCCGTAGTCCAGTCAATAATATTTATCAGATTAACATCATAATATTTGTAATTATTGACACTCTCATTTTCCTTCGTTACTGTTATGTCGTTCTCAACGGATGCTGACGGCGTTTCGTCCGATGACTCTCTTGGTTCTATGTCAGAACAGCCTGTCAACGACACTATACATAATACCAAAATCAAAAATAATCCTTTTTTCATTAGAACTCTCTCCTTTATAATCATCATTCTACGGTTACATTATCTATTTCAAAAGTTTTCGTCCCGGAATTATATTTCAGCGTCACGCAGACATCGCACATTTTATCCAGCACTACTCCTTCCGGCAATTCATTATTCATATCCTTAAACACAACTGAACCACGATAACATATGATTCCATTCTTAACTTCCATTGCGGAAGTATTACTAAGTTCAGCCGAAGGTCTGGTCAGACCGTTTGATGTATCGTAACTGCCCTTGATTTTATTATCATGTGCATCACCAACTACATAATAAAGCATTCCGGCATTGTCAATATACATTCTTATTCTTGGATATATCTGTGAAAAAGCATCCTTTTTGATCTCATTATCTGATGCCACGGATAACTGTTCAAAATTTTCTAAATCTATAACGTAAACTCCGTTAGAGTACACTCCAATTTCTGCTTCTTGGGTTATGAGAATAAGTTCATCCTGTCCGTCGCCTGTGACATCTTCATACAGCACACTTTGGGTCGGTCCTATATTACCAAAGAAATTTCTTCCTTCTGTATCTATCTGAATACTCTTTTCTCCCTTAAATATCAGCAATATGTTACCGTCTTCGATAATTCTGATATCACCATTATCTATCCCCTTAAGAAGTCTCTTGTCGGTGGATGTTCTTATAGCCACAGTCTTGAATCCGGGATACCTCTTTTCTTTATTATTAAGTTCCTGCTCATTCCATAACGATGAAGTATCAACCGGCACCTCTTTGGCACCGTCCAATAATTGGGAACAATCTACGGTTTCTGCCTGTGTGACGGTCTCAGTCTCATCTTTCACTGTTACCTCCGGCAATGTAACCTCTATATATTGCTCCGTCTCTGATGGAGTTTCTTTCTCTGTCGTGCTCATTGTCTCTATCATTACATGCTTATTGTTTTCTCCAGCCGTATGACTGCAGCCCATCATCGCCGCTGACGTCAGAATCATAATAAACAATATGACAACGCTGTTTCTGTGCATAAACAATCTCTCCTTCTGTTATAGTTCACTGCACTTTCTGTAATCCGTCTTGCCGTTAGCATTTACCGGTATTCTGTTCACGACTCTGACATCTATCAATCTCTTGTTTATCCCTGTCACTTCTCTGATGCTGTTCTTTATACCGGTCGACTTCAGATCGCTTGATTTATCAATTACAACAACTATTCTTCCTTCATTCTCCACACAAGCCGAACGTACCTTACAATAGTGCTCCACGATTTTCTCCAGGTCATCCAGATTGACCCTGTTTCCGCTGACTTTGGCAAACCGCTTCATTCTTCCGGTTATATAAAGGAAACCGTTTTCATCCATGCGTCCCAAATCTCCGGTATGAAGAATCCCATGATTGTTATCGCCGGATGCAAGATCTTTATAACCGTCCGCATATCCCATCGATACATTAGGGCCTCTGTATACTATTTCCCCGTCGTCAATTGTAATGCTTCCTCCGGGAATAACCCTTCCGACGCTTCCTATATGTTCCGGGTTCTCATTAAGGAAATGACATGTCATTCTGGCTGTGGCCTCAGTCTGTCCATACATTACAGCCCAGTTAAAGCCCCGTCTGTATGCCAGCTCAAGCATATACTTTTCTGTTCCGGTGCGCAGTGGTCCACCCGCCTGTGTGGCAAGCTTTATGTTAAGATCTTCCCTTTCCAGTATTTTCATCATTCTTAACATCTCATATGTATCGGGGACACCGCAAACAGCATTTCCTCCACACCCGATAAAATATTCCCATAAATCTCTCTGCATGGCAGAGCCGCCTCCGATTATCAGTGAGCCCCTCGCATACAGATAAGTATTGACTATTGACAGACCATATGTATAATTAAGCGGCAGAAGCAAACCCGCCCGGCCTGTATTATCTATTCGCAATGCTTTCACTATTGATTCTGTGTTGTATTTTATATTATCATAGCTGATCCGGACGAATCTGCTGCTCCCGGTGCTTCCTGATGTCGGCAATAATAATGCCAGATTTTCATTAACCGGATATCTTACGCAATCAATGCTTCTATATAATATATAATCTGCTATTTTCCCTATTTCAGCATATCCATAAGGTTCTGCTGCCAAAGTTCTCTGCCATATGTAATGCGGTCTGTATAATCTCATTACATTTCCCGCGCCGGATTCGTCACACATAATAACCGGTATCCGTGCCTTAAGTGCCGCCGTGTATCCAATAACTGTCTCATAAGAAATGTTACATTTGATCATTAGCAGAGGTCTGCCGTTTTCGATGTCTATCATTGAAATGAGCTCTTGCTGTACCCTGTTGAGTTCATCGTAATCTATCCTTCCGTATTGTCTGCTGTATATTGCTATTTCCTTATTAACTCCCCTGTCTGTAAGGCTTCTTCCTCCGTGTACCACTCGTCACCCTCCTGATTATTTACGTTCACTCATAAAAAAGATTTATCATATGTATGCGTCATATGTATATAGAATTATATGTTACCTATATTATAATCCCCGCTTTTGTCCCATGTCAAACAAAAAATTGTTACAAATTTGTTACATAAATCCAACTTTTAAATTGTTACGAAATTGTTACGAAATGTGAATTCTATCCAAAAAAACCCCGTATCATCAAATTATGATACGGGGTCATGTTAATTATATTCTATTTTTTATCAAAATCAGTCTGTCATGCTCTCCAGATATGATGCATATATGTTAACAACAATGTCAACAAGTGATGCTGCGTCTGTAGGAACATCAACCTTAACGCTGCTGTCTTCTTTGATAGTTGACTTAATTGTTGCAGAAGATGCTTCTCCGTCTTCTGTTACATCCATCTCCATCTCTGTGATATAAGCGCCATCTTCTTTATATACATTGACATTGGCTTTACCGTCAACATCCTCGTCAGCGATCTCGGTATCTTCAAGTTCTTTGACTGCATCGTCGATTGAACTTTCAATATCTTCTTTGCTTACTTCAACATCGGATGTATCAATTGATGACATAAGCTGATCTTTAAGTGTCTGCTTATCCTCATCGGATACATCATTTCCGGAAGCTGCTGCAAGCTTATCAACAAGCTCGTTAACCATATTCTCTATAATATCCTTAACATCTGCCTTATCATAAGCATCTGTTATAATCTTAACAAATGTATCCTTGTTCTCCTTAAGCATCTTAGCTGTTGCATCAACTACTGCCTGGATGTCATCCTTGGATGAAAGAGAAATTGTGAACTTACTTCCGTCCTTCTTAATAACCGAATCAAATGCCTTGTCAAGAATATCGTATACTTCATCATAAGATGCTGTTGCAAAAAGTCCCTTTGCTTCAAAGCTTACCCAGCCAAGGTCTCCCAGAGCTTCTGTAACGGAAGCTGCTTCTTCACCCGCTGCATCAATGAAAGGCTTTAACTGCTCAAGTATTGAACCTGCATTAATATAAAGAACATCATCTGTAAAAACGATTACGTCATCAAGTGTAACCGATACGCCGCCGTAAGTAACCGCAGCTCCTACGGAAGTTGCTTTACCGTCAGACTTACCGTTCAGCGTGACTGCTGCCTTAGTACCGTTTGCATTGATTTCCGCACTTGCCTCAAATGTCTTCTTCTCAAGTGACTGTGCCTCTTTCATAAGGCCGAACATTGTGTCTGCACTCTTATTGCCTGCTGACTTGCTTCCTGAACTCTTGGAGCATCCTGCAACAGCCATAACAGCCATAGCTGCGATGAGAACGAGTGCTGCGATTCTCTTCATAATTGTTTTCATATTTACCCTCCTGTTTCGGTAATTAAACCACATTCAACCACATGGTTTCGTAAACATTCTATATTCGCGTTTCATCTTTGTCAATAAAAATAATTTTCAAAAGCTATTGAATTACTACTTAAGATGTACTAGAATGATAAAAATGCCAAAAAGGCAGTACATAATTGGAGGTCACTATGAAGCATTTGCTTAGTCCACTAGATTTATCCGTAGACGAGCTTGACGAACTTCTTAATCTTGCATCGGATATAGCAGCCGATCCTGCCAAATATTCCGAATGCTGTCACGGAAAGAAGCTTGCTACTCTTTTCTACGAACCAAGCACAAGAACAAGACTTAGTTTTGAAACCGCAATGTTGAATCTCGGCGGTTCTGTTATCGGTTTTTCTTCAGCCGATTCAAGTTCAGCATCCAAAGGAGAAAGTGTTTCCGACACCATCCGTGTTATCTCCTGTTTCGCAGATATCTGTGCTATGCGTCATCCTAAAGAAGGCGCCCCTCTCGTTGCATCAATGCACTCATCAATTCCCGTAATCAATGCCGGTGACGGCGGACATCAGCATCCGACCCAGACTCTTGCGGACCTTATGACCATCAAAGAGCTCAAGGGCGGTTTTGATAACCTCACAATCGGTCTCTGCGGCGATTTGAAATTCGGCAGAACAGTGCATTCACTCATAGAGTCACTTGTAAGATATAATAATGTCAAATTCGTTCTCATATCACCTAAGGAACTTCAAGTTCCAAGTTACATCCGCAACGATGTACTCAAAGCATCCGGCAATGAATTTGAAGAAGTTGAACGTCTCGAAGATGCCATTCCGAAGCTTGACATACTCTATATGACAAGAGTCCAGAAAGAGCGTTTCTTCAACGAAGAAGAATATATGCGAATGAAAGGTTACTATATCCTCGATAAGGCCAAGATGGAACTTGCCAAAGATGATATGATCGTCCTTCACCCGCTTCCGCGAGTTAACGAAATCTCGGTTGAGGTAGATGACGATCCGCGTGCATGTTATTTCAAGCAGGTCAAATACGGCATGTATATGCGTATGGCTCTTATTCTTAAACTTCTGGAGGTAAAACTGCCATGTTAAATGTAGGTAAACTCGAAAACGGTTTCGTAATCGACCACATCAAGGCCGGTCGGAGCATGGACATATATAAATATCTCGGTCTCGAGAAACTTGACTGCTGCGTTGCCATTATCAAAAACGCCCGCAGCAACAAAATGGGCAAAAAGGACATCATTAAAATAGACGGCGGTCTTGACCTCGTAGATTTGGATATCCTCGGTTTCGTTGATGACAATATCACAATCAACGTCATCAAAGACGGTGTAATCGCCGAGAAGAAGTCATTAAGCCTTCCCAAAACAGTAACCAACGTTATCAAATGCAAGAATCCCCGCTGTATCTCACAGATAGAGCAGGAACTTGACAACGTATTCATCCTTACCGATGAGAAAAACCACGTATACAGATGTAAATATTGTGAAGAGAAAGCATGAATCACAAAATCGCCGGCACACAACAATGTGCCGGCGATTTAATTATTATCCAGTTGATCCGCGGATTCTACTCTTCGTCATCTCCGAAGTCATATGAATAGCATTTATTATATTTCTTAATCGTATTTCTGCTTGTGGATATTTTACCGGCAAAAAATCCGATTATAATTCCTACAAGTGTGCATACCGCTGCTGCAATAAGAAGTTCCTTATTCGAGCGTGTTGTCTCCTCGTCAAGCATCTTCATAACATCCTCTGTTCTGTCCTTAAGTGTCATAATACATTCCTCCATATATTATAATTTATTAGTGTGCCTCATTCAAAGCACTGTTAATCATGGAAATCAGTTCCTCCCTGGCTGCCGGCTTGACCAGATAGCCGTAAGGCCTGTATTCCATGCATTCCTGCATCTTATCCTTCTCGGTGACTCCCGTAAGAAAAATTACCGGAGTATCCGCTGTCTGTTCTCTCTGTCTTATAAGCTCAAGTGTGTGAACTCCGTCAAGTCCGGGCATGAGATAATCAAGGAGAATAACATCAGGTGTCTGTGATTCAAGAAAATCAAGTGCTTCTCTTCCGCCTCTCACCGGATATACATCGTACAACCCTTCAAGATACATCTTAAGCAGCCTTAACATTCTCGCATCATCATCTACTATCATTACCTTATCCATTAAACCATTCCTCCTACCTATAAAATATACCATATATTCTATTGAAAAGTAAATAACTAATATGATATAATCGCATAAGTGCTGTAACAACAGCAATTTCGCAATGAATTGTGAGGAATTAACTTTGGCTGATTTAAAAGATGAAATAAGAAAAAGACGTACTTTTGCCATCATCTCCCACCCGGATGCCGGTAAAACAACACTTACCGAGAAGTTTCTTCTCTACGGCGGTGCAATCAATCTCGCCGGTTCCGTAAAGGGTAAGAAGACCGCAAAGCACGCTGTTTCCGACTGGATGGAAATAGAGAAAGAGAGAGGTATTTCCGTAACTTCCTCTGTTCTCCAGTTCAATTATGACGGATATTGCATCAATATCCTTGACACTCCGGGTCACGAAGATTTCTCGGAGGACACTTACCGTACTCTTATGGCTGCCGATTCCGCCGTAATGGTTATCGACGGTTCCAAGGGTGTCGAGAAACAGACAATCAAACTTTTCAAAGTATGTGTCATGCGCCACATACCTATTTTTACATTTATCAATAAAATGGACCGTGATGCCAACGATCCGTTCGAACTCTGTGATGAAATCGAGCGTATCCTCGGCATAAGTACCTGTCCTATCAACTGGCCTATCGGCTCCGGCAAGGAATTTAAAGGTGTTTACGACCGTAACACCCACACAATCTCCACTTTTACTGCCGCAATGAACGGTCAGAAGGAAGTTGCCGAACGCGACCTCGACATCTCCTCACCGGAAGTCGAATCCGAAATCGGTTCCCACTTCAAGGATAAACTTCTTGAAGACATTGAGCTCTTAGACGGTGCCAGCGCAGAATTTGACATTGATCTGGTCAATGCCGGCAAACTTTCCCCTGTATTTTTCGGCTCGGCCCTTACCAATTTCGGTGTCGAAACTTTTCTTAAGCATTTCCTTAAGATGACTACCTCACCGCTCCCGCGTAAGTCCACCGAGGGTCTCATCGACCCATTCACCGAGGATTTCTCGGCTTTCGTTTTCAAAATACAGGCCAACATGAACAAGGCTCACCGCGACAGAATTGCTTTCATGCGCATATGCTCCGGTAAATTTACCGCCGGCATGGAGGTCAACCACGTCCAGGGCGGCCGCAAAGTCAAGCTTTCCCAGCCTCAGCAGCTCATGGCTTCCGAGCGTAAGATAATCGAGGAAGCATACGCCGGCGATATCATCGGTGTCTTCGACCCGGGTATTTTCTCAATCGGCGACACGCTTGAACTTTCCAACAAAAAATTTGCTTACGAGGGCATCCCGACTTTCGCTCCTGAGCACTTCGCCAGAGTCCGTCAGATAGACACCATGAAACGTAAGCAATTCATAAAGGGAATTAACCAGATTGCCCAGGAAGGCGCAATCCAGATTTTTCAGGAGTACAATACCGGCATGGAAGAAATCATCGTCGGCGTTGTCGGTGTTCTCCAGTTTGACGTCTTAAAGTTCAGACTTGAATCCGAATACAATGTTGAAATCCGCCTCGAGCCTCTTCCTTACAAATATATCCGCTGGATCGAAAATCCTACGGAAATCAACCTCGACCGCCTCGTCGGCACATCCGACATGAAGAAGATCAAGGACCTCAAGGACCGCCCTCTTCTCCTCTTCGTCAACGAGTGGAGCGTCGGCATGGTCCTCGACCGCAACAAGGATTTACGCCTCACGGAATTTGCACAGAACTAAACACCCCCATACTCCCTGGCATAAGACCACTGGCGGCACGCACTTACTCCCCGACATAATTCCACTGGCGGCACGCACTTACTCCCCGACATAATTCCACTGGCGGCACGCTTTCGCTTGGCTGCACGCGCAACGGATGCTAAAATCTGTCTCCGACAGATTAAGCACCGGCGTGTGCAGACAGCCCCAGTGGTCTTATGTCGGGGAGTTCTACGTTTATTGGCAGGGTGGAACCGGTTCTACAGTCAGAATGTATCCTATAATTCACGCGGAGATGTTCTTACGACTGTTTATGGGTTTCTCCGCGGGTTGCTTATGTATCTTCAGCCGGAATATAACTGCATCTCAAGCGGAACTGTATCTTATAATTCACGCGGAGATGTTCTTACGACTGTTTATGGGTTTCTCCGCGGGTTGCTTTTCACTGTCTCGGCTGCTATGCAGTGAATTTTGGGAATCTCTGATTTTTGCTCGTAGTTTGCTGCCGAGTTGAGCAGTGGATTTTTAGAATCTCTGATTTTTGCTCGTAGTATGCTCTCGGGTTGAGCAGTGGATTTTTAGAATCTCTGATTTTTACTCGTAATCCTGCTTTGAGAAAGCAGTGGAAATTATGATTTTTCAAAAATCAATCGTAATGATACCACAATATAGGCAGTGGGATTTCTATTTTATTGATTTTTACTCGTAATGACTTGCACACCACTTCCTGCGCGGCTCAGAACCCCACACAATCCTGAACTCCCCCGCGCGCTTCTACCGCCGCAGCCGGAAGACATCCGCGGCTGTTTGCAGACGCCGGTACTTGGTTTCGGTACGAAACCCTAGTATCCGCTGCGTCTGCAATCAAGCGGGAGCGGGCCGACGGGGGCTTCCGGCTTCGGCGTCCTGCGACTCTTTATATCACTTCCGCAAATTCGGCTTTTGCGGCTTTTTTTAAATCTTCGGGTTTCAGCGTGAGCTGGACACCGATTTTGCCACCGCTTACCACCATCTTATCAAGGGCTGCGGCGCCTGAATCGATGCGCGTCACATACTGTTTTTTCATGCCGATGGCAGTACAGCCGCCACGCACATAGCCGGTGACGGCCGTCACATCTTTAAGAGGCAGAAGCTCTACGGATTTCTCGCCGACTGCGTGGGCCGCTTTCTTGAAATCTATTGAAGCTTCTATCGGGATTACAAAGACATAGTAATTGTGGCTGTGTCCGATTGTTACGATTGTCTTATATACTATATTGTGGTCAAGACCGAGAATATCCGCTGTGTGCACACCGTCTATGAATTCGTCACACTCATAGAAGTGAGCCTCGTATGGGATTTTCTCGCGGTCGAGAATACGCATCGCATTGGTCTTAATGTCTTTATTTTTTGCCATAGTTATACCTTTCCGGCTGTAAGTACATTACGCTGCAGCCATCCATGCTGACTCCCTTGCTCATATCATAGACATTGCCTGTAAGAAGGTCCGTTACCATTGAAGTCCCGGCGTCGAAATAGGCCGTGTACGGATTCTCGTCGGCATTTATTGCCACGAAAATAACATCGTCACCGGCACCTCGTCTGAACACGCACTGGCGGTTCGTAAGGATCACTGAAGTGAAATCACCGTAATTGAGCGCATTGCTTGATTTTTTAACTGCGGCAAGTCTTGAGATGAAAGCGGTAAGCTCATTTTCCTCATAAGTCTCGAAATAAGGACGTAAAGCAGGATCGCCCTGGCTCTTGTCGGCTTTAAAGCCCCATTCGCTTCCGTAGTATACGCACGGAATGCCCGGCATTCCGAACTCAATTCCGTAAGCAAGCGGAACAAGCTTAGGATTGGTTATGACACTTGCTATTCTTGATACATCATGGTTGTCCACGAAGGAGAACATGTGCTTGCCCTTATATAAAGTCCACTGCTCCGGTCCGAACTGTCTTAAGAGCGAATGAATTATCTCAAAGAGATTCATGCTGTTAAGCGCGGAATAAATTCCCTTGTAACACTCATAATTGGTTGCGGAATGGAGCATTCCGTCATTGACGAGACGGTTGTAATCTCCGTGCACAGTCTCTCCCAGAAGGAAGAAATCTGCTTTCATGCTGTCGGTAAAGCTTCTTAAACGGCGCATGAAGTCCTCATCGAGGCAGTATGCGACATCCAGCCTTATGCCGTCAATGTCAAAATATTCAATCCAGTAACGGACGCAGTCAAGAAGATATTCCACCACTTCATTGTTTCGGAGATTGAGCTTTACGAGATCGTAATTGCCCTCCCAGCCCTCGTACCAGAGACCGTCGTTCCATGCATCGTTGCCGCCGAGATTAATATTGAACCAGTTAAGATATCTTGAATTCTCACGGTTCTTAAGAACATCCTGAAAAGCAAAATGACCGCGGCCTACATGGTTGAACACACCGTCCAAGACAACCTTAATGCCTGCCTCGTGCAATGCATCACAGACGGACTTAAATTCCTCGTTGGTTCCGAGGCGGACGTCTATTTTCTTGTAATCACGGGTGTTGTATCCGTGTGTGTCAGACTCGAATACCGGTGAAAAATAAATGGCATTGCATCCGACACTCTTAATGTGCGGTATCCAGTCTATAACTTTAATGATTCCGTGGCGCTGCACACCGTCATTTTCAAAAGGTGCGCCGGCAAATCCCATCGGATATATCTGATAAAAAACACTTTCATATGCCCACATTGGCTCTAATCCTCCATTGCTTTAAAAAATTTATCGTACATATCGGCTCTCTCACGCTTTAAATTGAGCGGTTTGAAAGTCTTCGCGTCCACAAAACAGTGCGAACTGGCACCCGTCACAACTATCGTACCGTCATCGGCCCTTACAACCTCGTATTCAAGTTCGATGACAATGCCGTTAAATTTACGGACCTTGGTATTGACAATTACCTCGTCATCAAAAGTAACGGGATTCTTGTATTTACATTCGACAGTTACTACGGGAACCATGATTCCCTCATCTTCCATATGGCTGTAAGGAAGACCTATGTCGCGCATAAATTCCACGCGGGCCTCCTCAAACCATCTTATATAATTGGAATGGTGGACTACGCCCATTCTGTCTGTCTCATAATATTTAACAACCCTGTCGTATTTATATGTCATATATTATCTCCTTCCTGTGCAGCCTGTCTTGAGAAAACACAGCCGCAGAAATTCTGTCTGTACAGATTGTACTCTTTCGACAATTCCACCGACTGCTTGTAACCTTCTTTTTTCTTAAAGTCGGACGGCAGGTGCTTAAGACCCGACTCGGCAGCAATTTTCTCGCCGATCTCATTAATCTTCTGAGCATTCTTAAGCGGGCTTATCGACAAAGTAGTTGTAAAATAATCAAACCCTCCGGCCTTGGCATACGCGGCAGCCTCGCGAAGCCGCAGTTCATAACATACAAAACATCTGGCTCCTCCCTCCGGTTCTTTTTCAAGCCCTTTCACCGCATTATAGAATTCGGCCGGTTCATAGCGGCCTTCGATGAATGTGACCGGGTATTTCACCGGAAGCTCCGCTATCAGGCGCTTCTGCTCGGTTACCCTTTTGCGGTATTCCTCTTCGGGACTTATATTGGGATTAAAATACAACAACGTAATTTTAAAATAATTTGACAGATATTTCAATACATAACTGCTGCACGGAGCACAACAGCTGTGAAGAAGAAGTGTTTTCGGGTCTCCGGTACTTTCTATTCCGGCAATAATTTTATCAAGCTCTTTCTGATAATTTATTTTGTTCATAATTTTCCTCTGATTTTTGTTAAATGTTCACAATTTATTAACTATTTTAACACAAATTATCTACAAATCAACAGTATACTCTAACTATCAAATGAATAAGACATTTACGAATTCTTTTTCTTTTTCATAAAGCCCGGCGGCCACCCGTCGGGCCCTCCTTTTATCAAGGAGCACATTACCCATTCAGGAGGATACCACATTATGAGTTTACGATCAATTCCGGCGCGTGACGAAATCGACGCCGCTTTTAAATGGCACACAAAGGATCTGTATCCTGATGATGCCGCTTTTCTTTGCGAACTTGAATATCTTGGGAAACAGACAGAAAGACTCGCCGAATTTGAAAAAAGAGGTTTTCCGGATGCGGCCTCGCTGCTTGCTTTCTATGATTTCTGTTCGGATATGATGCCTGTTATCAACAGGCTTAACACATATTCAATGTTAAAATGCGACGAAGACACTTCCAATCAGCTCTATCAGGATTACAAGTCGCGCGTGAGCGCTGCCCTGGTACGGTACCAGAGCGCCTGCTCATTCAAGCTGCCAAAGCTTATGGCGCTTTCCGATGATGACATAAACGCATATTGCAAAGCCGAACCTGCACTTGTTTTTTACAGACATGACATTGACGAATGCCGCCGTCTTAAAGCGCACACGCTTGATGAACAGTCCGAACGCATTCTGGCCAAAGCCGGAGACATTCTTGAGACGCCGGACAATATTTTTGCGATGATGTCATATGCCGACCTCAGATTTCCGCCTGTCGAACATAACGGACAGAATTATCCCCTCACGGCCGGCACATTCATTCCGCTTATGCAGAATAATAACCGCGATGTCAGGAAAAAAGCATACAATAATTATTACTCTGTATACAATGATTTTCAAAATACTTATGCAGCAATACTTTCTGCGCAGGTCAAGGCGCTATCTTTTGAATCAGAGCTGCGCGGATACCCATCAACGCTTGATGCCGCACTTGATGCAACACATGTGGACACCGCCGTGTATCATAATCTTATAAACACGGTGCGCGCAAATATGCACTATATGCACAGGTATGTGGGACTTCGCAAGCGTATACTCAATGTTGACAGGCTGCATTTCTACGATATATATGCACCCCTTGTTGATGATAATTCCGGAAGCTTCATTCCTTTTGACAAGGCCCGCGAAGACGTCATCAATGCGATGAGCGTATACGGTGACGAATATGTCAATATTCTTAAATCCGGATTCGATAACGGCTGGATTGATATATATGAGAACAAAGGCAAAAGAAGCGGGGCTTACTCTTGCGGCGCCTACATCCATCCTTATGTTCTGCTTAATTACCATGATGACCTTGACAGTGAATTTACACTTGCACACGAGATGGGACACGCAATGCATTCATACCTTTCAAATACCCACCAGAAACCGCTTTATGCCGGATACAGGATTTTTGTGGCAGAAGTCGCATCGACATGCAATGAAGCATTATTAATGCAGTATTTATTAAAAAATACAACCGACAACGCAAAGCGTGCCGTCCTTATCAATCATTTTCTCGAACAATTCAAGGGAACTTTATACAGGCAGACCATGTTTGCAGAATTTGAACTTGAGATTAATGAAAGATTTGCAAGAGGAGAATCACTTACAGCATCCGCCTTATGTGATATCTACAGAAAACTGAACGAAGACTATTTCGGTCCGGATATGGAAATCGATGATAATATCGCTCTTGAATGGGCAAGAATACCGCATTTCTACTATAATTACTATGTATACCAGTATGCGACAGGATTCTCTGCAGCGATTGCCTTATCAGATAAGATATTAAACGAAGGTGAACCGGCAGTACGCAATTATCTGGACTTCCTGAGTTCCGGCTGCACCAAAGATCCTGTCTCACTCTTACGCGGCGCCGGTGTCGATATGTCCGGTCCCAAGCCTGTCGAAACAGCGCTCAAACTTTTCGGAAGCCTTATGGATGAGATGGAAGAGCTGCTGTTAAAGTAAGCGCTCCACGGTAATCAAAATCATCGGCTGCATTACGTATACGGATAAGCTTATCTCTTACATCCGGTGATATTTCATATCCGAGAATCATATTGGCTGCATCCACGGCTCCGTCGGAATCATATGATATAAGACAATCCTTCATTTGCCGTACTGTCTCGCTATACATATCGGCAGTTATATATGTACCGTTACTTTGGGCCGGTGTCTCTGACACCGGTCCCGTAATGTTAAGCACCTCTTCATCCGTAACTTCCCATTCTTCCGTCAACGGCTGCATAAGTTTACCCAATGACATCCAGTCCCCGTCCGCCGCTGCCTTTTCCATTTTATAAGCAAGATTGGAAAGCTCATCGGCACCTATCCTTTTGGCATTGCTCTTAAGTGAATGCATCTCTATGCGGCATCTTTTTGCATCCTTATTATCATATGCTTCGCGTATTTCATTTTTCCTGTCCTGCGTGTATCTTAGCCAGAGTTTTAAATCGGCCTTGTACATTTCATCATCCCCCGCATATTTCATTCCATTATCATAATTCATACTTTCACTTCCCGTGTACTTTTTATTCAGTATATCACACGGCATGAATAATGTGTTATTTTTCTTTGCCAAGTCTCAATCTGAACAATTTGCGTGCAAGCATTTTGCCGTTAAACGGAATCAACGGATAGAGATAACTTTTCTCCGAAATCGTACGGTTAAATGCCATACACAGCACGAACATCACAATTCCCGCAATAAAGCCCCAGATACCGAAAAACCATGCAAGTATCAGCATTATCATCCTGAAAAATTTGATCGCATATCCCAGTTCGTAACTTGCCTGCGTATATGTTCCGACCGTTACAAAAGCCATATAAAGCATACTTTCCGGATCAAACCACCCGGAACTTACCGCATACTCACCCACCACTATTCCGGCTATGATACTAAGCGGCGTTGTAAGAAGCGTAGGCGTATTGACCGCTGCAAGCCTGAGTCCGTCTATACAAAATTCCAGAATCATTAACTGCAATATAACCGGCACCGTCGATCCGCCTTCTTCAATCATAATGAATTTAAGCCATTCGGGCACCATTCCGGGATTGCGCAAAAATACGACCCACAATGGTGTCAGGATAAGTGACATTATGGTAAGAAGATACTTTGACAGTTTAATATATGTTCCCGTAAGCGGCGGGAAGTAATAATCATCCGCTTCCTCTATTACATCAAATACCGACGTTGGAACCACAAGCACCGCGGGAGAATTATCAACTAATATAACTATATTTCCATCATAAATTGCGGCCGCGGCACTGTCGGGGCGTTCGGAATATTTGAATTTCGGAAATGGATTTATAAAAGGGCCTCGAAGCAGTACTTCCGCGAGGCTTTCTATGTTCATCGTAAGTGCCTCGACTTTGATTTCTTCCACTCTTTTCTTGAGATCCGCAAGGAGTTTCATATCGGCCTTACCCTTAATATAAGCAAATGCAATGTCCGTGTTGGACATTGTTCCGGCATTCATTATTTCCACGCAGAAATCCGTTGTTCTTATCCTGCGCCTTATAAGTGTGACATTAGCCACTATCGACTCCACAAATCCGTCCCTGGAGCCGCGCAATACCCGGTCTTTCCAGGGTTCACTTACACTTCTCGCCGGATATGTCCTGCAGTCGATGACAAAACAGCACTTATATCCGTCAACAAACATGCACACCATACCCATTAAAAGATCATCTGCGGCCTCTTTAAGTGTGTTTTTCGGTGTTACTTCTATATACGGAACAAGTTTCACAAAATCTTCTGTTTTTCCGGGGATGTCTTCCGGCTTAAGTGCCATAAATGACTCCATTAATTTCTCCATTATTTCATCCTTGGTGAAACCGTCTATCATGAAAAATTGCGCTGCTCTTCCACCGACATTTATTTTTTTATTGATAATATCAAAATTCCGTTCCGGCCCGGTTATTCGGGCAAAATGGCCTGCGTTTTCCGATGCCGAATCTGTCATTTCATACATAAAAAAATCCCCCGGAAAAAATATTCTGTAAATATTCTCTCCGGAGGATTGATAAATTATTCGATTACTTATTTATCTACAAATGTAATCTTAACATTGCAGTCAATGCTGTCAGCAAGTCTTACAAGCATATCAAGTGTAGGATTATAGTATCCGCTCTCGAGTCTGCTGATATTCGGTCTCTGAATACCTGTTACGGTTGATACATCGCTCTGTGTCATTCCTCTTTCTTTTCTCTTGGCGATGAACTGCTCGATAACGTTATCCTTAACTGCTTTCTGAAGTTCAACAAGTGCAGGTGCGTTCTTTGCATCCTTAAGAACCATTTTCTTTGTGACTACTGATTTCTTCATTATAATCATACCTCCATATATTGTCCCATATTACATCGGGATTAATTAATTGCAGATATAGTATTTTCTGCTGTAGTCCTCTCTCAAATGCCATATATCCCTTTGATGTATACATTTTGACACATAATATCAGTAAAAGCAACCTTTTTTTTCAAAAAATATTGTATTTTATAAATTATTAATAATTCGTTCACAATTTGTTACGATTTAATAAAAAATCAATCAAATTCTTTGACATTATTTTATCAATTTCATCATACGAAAGTCCGCTTGAAACCAATGCATCTGTCAGCCTGTATATTTTATCGCATGAGCTTATTTCCAGCCGTCCGCTTATACCGTCCAGGTCACTTCCCAGAGCACAAACCTCACTGCCTCCGAGATTGCGGATATAGAGAATATGGCGCACCATATCATCCACACGGCTGTCTTCATTCCCGGAATTATAATCCAGAAATGCCGGACAGAAATTAATGCCGATCAATCCTCCGCGCTCACCGATAATGTGTATCATATCATCCTTTAGATTACGCACATGTCCCGCAAGCGCCCGCGCGTTTGAATGGCTTGCGATAAACGGTTTGGCCGTATTGTCTGCCACATCATAAAAACCTGCATCGCCAAGATGTGATACGTCGATTATCATTCCGAGCCTCTCCATCTCTTTTATGATTTCTATCCCACGCGGCTTAAGCCCGTGTTCCGTTTCCGGTTCACATCTGCCTGTTACCGTATCTATTTTATTAGGATACCCTATTTCGTTCTCATAATTCCATGTAAGTGTAATTAAGCGCACACCTTCTTCATAGAATTCATGAAGTCTGTCAATGCTTCCGCCCAAAGCACCGCCTTCTTCTATGGTAAGCAATGCCGACATTCTGTTGTCTGAAATGTTGCGTCTGATGTCATCCGATGAACGCACGAGTCCGATAATGTCGCTGTGCTTATCAACTTCGGATCTGAGAAGCTTTACCATTCCCAACGCATCCGCTGTAATATCTTGCGCTTTCATTTTATTGACAAAACAGGCGAAGAACTGCATCAAATAACCGGATTCTTTCATCCGCTTAAAATCCACCGAAAATTCATTATCCCACATACCGGTCTGCT
The DNA here is from genome assembly GCA_945928575.1 of uncultured Butyrivibrio sp. GTDB lineage: Bacteria > Bacillota > Clostridia > Lachnospirales > Lachnospiraceae > Eshraghiella. The sequence goes on along the minus strand of CAMENP010000002.1, from coordinate 16,522 downwards.
TACCGGCTTTCAATGCATAATATACCCTGCTTACCGTGTCGCAATGCATATCAGCTATTCTCATTATGCTGCTCCTTGTTAAAAAGATACTGAATTATCGCACGTCTGGTAACAATTCCGACAAATATATTGTTGTCATCCACAACAGGCACAAAATTCTGGTTGATTGCCTTATCTATAAGGTCTTCCATAACCGCATGTGCATGTACCGGCTGATTGTCCATACGTCTCCGTATCGTCTTAAGCGGTATATTCTCCGCATCACGGATATTAAGCGTATATTCTTCTTTGATCTTGGTAAGCAGATCGCCTTCCGTGATTGTTCCCACATAGTGTCCGCCACGGTCTATAATAGGCATGGCACTGTACTTATAATATTCTATTTTTTCAAGTACCTGACGCACGTTGAAGTCATCATACACAAATGCCACATCGCACTTAGGTATTATAAAATACATTACATTCATAAAATCATCCTCTTAATCCTGCTTCAAATTCCCGTAATTCTTCACAAGTATCCAACTCCGCAATCTGACTTGCATCCACCGGACATATTCCCAGATTAAGTTTCGGCAGGCATCTGTCCACGATCTCATCCCAGAAAAGGGTCTCATGTCCCGGCTCTTTATATGCCTTTAATATTGCATCGGATATATAAGCTGCATCATCAGCTTTAAAATAAGAGATACCGACCATATTATAGGTATCATCCCCGCCTTTACCGACGCGCACGATTCTCTCGCCGTCCATGTCAAAAACCCAGTCATCCGAATGTCCCGCAACATACTTGCCGTAATAGCATGATTTATCATGCGGAATATCAAATATTGCCGGATCGCTCACATATAGATCCGCCTCGCATATAAAACAATCCGTCTTACCCATATACGGACACACCGCATGTATCGACGAAATATTGTTTTTGACGGTATATTCTTCATTCTTAACGAGTGTAAGCCCAGGATATTTCTCTTCAAGATAATCAAACTGTTCTGCCAGATATCCCGTCACGACGTATATTTCGCGGACTCCGTGCTGCCATAATCCGTCAATGACCGTCTCTATAAGCGGCTTTCCCGCTGCTTTGATAAGCGGTTTCGGTGTATTATCGGTCAGCGGGCGCATTCTGGTACCAAGTCCCGCTGCCATAAGTATTGCACTTTCCATAACAGCTCCTTAAATCTCGTCAATAAGCCTTATAATATCCTTAAAAGGCATAAGAGAAGAATCTATCTCCTTTGCCCTGTGATTCTTAAGAATTGACTCGGCAGTGTTTTTCATTGCAGGAAAGGCACTTCTCATAAGCTGATTAGCATATATAACAATATTTATGCCGTGAGCCGCAAGTTCTTCCTCCGTAATGCTGTTATATGATGTTGGAACTACAACTATCGGTGTGGTCTTATTCTCCTGCCTGAACGTATCACAGAATTCAAATATCTCATCCGGTGTCTTCTGTCTGGAGTGTATCATTATTCCGTCCGCACCTGCTTTAACATATGCTCTTGCGCGGTTAAGTGCATCCTCCATTCCCTGTTCAAGTATCAGACTTTCAATTCGCGCGATTATCATAAAATCATCGGTTCTCTGCGCATCCTTGCCGGCTCTGATTTTCTCACAAAAATGTTCTATGCTGTCCTGTGTCTGCACAACTTCGGTTCCGAATAATGAGTTTTTCTTAAGGCCGGTCTTGTCTTCTATGATAACTGCCGACACGCCAATCCTCTCGAGTGTCCTGACATTATATACAAAATGCTCTGTAAGTCCGCCCGTATCTCCGTCAAGAATAATCGGCTTCGTTGTTACGTCAAGCACATCATCTATCGTACGGAGTCTCGATGACATATCCACAAGTTCTATATCCGGCTTGCCCTTATCTGTCGAATCACACAGACTTGAAATCCACATCGCATCGAACTGTCTCAATTCGTTATCATTCTGTACAACAGTTTTCTCCGCTATAAGACCGGTAAGTCCGCTGTGAACTTCGCATGTCTTAACTATCGGGCACAGATTGATAAGCTGTTTGAGTCTCTTACGTCTGAACTCAGGCATTGCAAGTTTCTGTGTTATCTGCGCATCTATCTTGCGGATTCTGTCGCTGTATGTATAACCTACCTCGATAAGCTCTCCGCCGTACTTCTTAAGATTAGTGATAACATTATCCCTGATTGCTGCCTCCGGACCGCTTTTCCAGTTATCTCCGTGTATTACATAATCCGGCTTTAACTCGTCAATTATCTCATCATACATAACTTCATTCTGCACGACAACATGTGACACACCCGGTATATTCTTAACCATATCTATACGTTCCTGCATGGTTATTGTAGGAAATCTATTGTAACATATCATAGCCTTATCGCTGAGGATACCGACTGTAAGTTCTCCGTATTTTAGTGCATTATTAATTATATTAAGATGTCCTTCATGTATAACATCCGTACAAAAACAAGTATAAATCTGTTTCATTTATCTGACCTCCTGATATTCCATAAAATTAATTCTGTTCTGTCTCGCGCTCTCCTTCGGTCTTCCAAGATCCGCCCTGGATTGCATACTGACAAAAATCTCCAGATATGCCGTTCCCTTAAATTCATGTACTTTCGCAAGCGCTTCTTTAAGTTCTTTCTCAGTCGATGCTGTAAGCACAAGATCGTAACCGCAGGCCCCGGCAATACCGGCGTAACTCATTCCGGCCGCTCCCGTAGGCATTCCTCCGACAGATTCATGTGCCGCATTATTAATACATATATGCACCAGATTGTCCGTCTTATGACTTCCTATAAAACTGAGTGCTCCCATATGCATAAGTTCAGCCCCGTCACCGTCAATACAATACACTTTCTTATCCGGCCGGCTTAAGGCATATCCGTAAGCTATCATTGATGCATGGCCCATACCGCCGACAGTCAGAAATGCCTGCTTATGGTTTCCGTTAATTATGTCACTCTGTTCGTAAACTTCCCTGGAAATCTTACCGGTAGTTGATATTATAACATCATCGCTGTCAAGTGAACGGATTATATTGGCAATCGCCTGTTCCCTGACAAGTTCATAATTATTGGTATAAGGATCTGATTTTCTCGCGGTGAAAGTGTCTTTTTTGATAATTATGGCATACTGTTTCTCTGATTTTAATGCTTTATCGGCAGTCTGTATTATTTCATGGAGTTCTTCCGGTGTCGTATCTTTACTTATACATGAATGTTCCACTCCGAGCACATCGAATATCGGTTCCGTAATTTTACCCATAAATACATGCTGCGGCTCATCGTGTACACCCGGTTCGCCTCTCCATCCGACCAGAAAAAGCATCGGAATGCCATATACGTCTTCATTGGCTATGGATGTAAGCGGATTAACTATATTGCCTATTCCGCTGTTCTGCATGTATACACATGCCGGACGTCCTTTTGCAAGATAGCTTCCGGTAGCAAGACCGACTGCCGCGCCTTCGTTGGCCGGAACCAGATGTGTAAAATCTTCACTGCCTTCCCTGTTGAGGTAATCGCAGAACTGCTTCAATGTGGAGTCCGGTACACCGAACATCTCTTTTATTCCTATATTCTTAAGTTCCTGTACAAAATCTTCTACCTGCATGCAAGGCTCCTTCTAGTTATTATATTTGAGAGGTATTGCAATATTATTGGCTTCCAATGCCTGCCTCAATACCACAAAGAAATCCTCTATATCACTGACGTCAATAGCTCCGAGCGCACATAACCTGAAAGTATTGGCACCTGTTATTTTACCCGGGTATATGGTAAAACCGCGTTCATAACAATAATCGTGTACTTTCTCAAAATCCCAGTTCTCATCATCCGGATATATGACCGATGCAACCAAGCCGACCTGAATTTCCCTTCTTATCGCTTCCCTGAAACCAAGTCTCTCAAGTCCGTCATGAATGGCATTCATAACGCGGGTATGTCTGGCCCATTTAGCCTCTTCACCCTCTGCAAAATATTCATCGAGTGCCTGCCTTGCCGCATAAATGGTCTGTACGGGCGGCGTAAAATGCATCTCACCGGTTCTCTCAAAGAAATCATACTGCATATAAAGATTGCAGTAATATGAACGTTTCGGATAATCCTTCGACTTCTCTATAATATCCTTACGTCCCACTATAAACGAAAGTCCGGTCATTCCCATGATTCCCTTCTGTGCCGATGCCATACAGAAATCAATATTGTCCCTCTTAACATCTATCGGAACCATGGCATATGTTGATGTCGTATCCGTCACAAATATTGCACCGTGCTCATGCGCCATCTTTCCTATCTCCCTTATAGGATTACCGATTCCGGTTCCGGTTTCGTTATGTGTAATATATACCAATCCGATATCCGGATTATCATCAAGTGTCCTTTCAACCAGATCCAAATCCGGAATATCATCCACCGGAAGGACAAGGTTAATATGCGGCAGCCCGTAATATTCACATACTTCCGCTGCCCTTGTGCTGTATGCACCGTTATTGATTATCAATGCCTTCTTATCCTTATCAAGAAGGGAATTCAGGCATATATCTATATTAATGGTTCCCGAACCGCAAAAAAGAACCGCCGTATACTCATCAAGCGGGCCATGTACAATTCTTACAAGGTCCTCTCTCATCTGCTTCATAAGGCCGGCAAATTCTTTCTCTCTCGGACATATATCAGGCACAACCTGCGCCATCTTAACGGTGTCCGTAGTAGTGGAAGGACCCGGGTTAAGTAAAATGTTACGCTTAATCTGCATCATTAAACTCCTTTGGCTTATTAATCCGCGCATCGCGCTTTGGATTAATTATACCACACCCGGGTCCTACAATCCAATTATATTTTTCTAAACTGCAACTCCTTCGAACTGCGCTTCATAGAGTTCATAGTACTCTCCCTTTGCCGCCATCAATTCATCATGTGTTCCGGCTTCTTTGATTCCTCCGTCATCAATCACGAATATCCTGTCTGCATTCTTGATCGTGGAAAGTCTGTGTGCTATCACAAATGAAGTTCTTCCCTTAAGGAGCGATTCAATTCCCTGCTGCACAAGGATTTCCGTATGTGTGTCAATGCTTGATGTGGCCTCATCAAGTATAAGGATTGCGGGATTGGATACCATTGTTCTCGCAAATGCAAGAAGCTGTCTCTGTCCTATGGACAGCCTTGCGCCACGCTCGCTTATCTCGGTATCATATCCTTTCTCCAGCTGCATGATAAACTGGTGTGCGTGGACCGCCTTGGCCGCTGCCACCATCTCTTCATCCGTGGCATCCAGTCTTCCGTACTTGATATTGTCCCTTATCGTTCCGGAAAAAAGGAAATTATCCTGCGTCATGACACCCATCTGGCGTCTCAGACTTGCAAGCGTTACATCTTTAAGGTCCTTTCCGTCCACAAGGACCTTTCCTTCCGTTGCATTATAGAATCTGCTTATAAGGCTGACTATTGTTGTTTTGCCGGCACCGGTAGGACCTACAAGAGCAATCGTCTCACCCGGCTTGATATCGAAATTAACGTTATCCAGTACTTTTACATCCGGTTCATCCGGGTATGCGAAACTGACATTTTCAAATTTGACATTGCCTTCGATATTTCCAAGTTCAACCGCATCCTCGGAATCGGTTACATCGGCCGGTGTGTCCATTATGTCAAAAACACGTTCCGCCGCCGATATATTCGTCACAAGCTTGTTGTAATATGACGCAAGGTTACGGATCGGGCCCCAGAACATCGACAGATAGATTGCAAAAGCCGTATATGTTCCGACTCCGACCGCATCCACACCAAGTTTCTTAATTCCGATGTAATATAAAAGGAAAGTTCCTATTCCCCATGATATCTCAATCGTCGGGCTGAACACATCGGCAAGAAGAACCGCATTGATGAATGATTTCTTATGTTCATTGACCAGTCCGTCAAATTCTTTCTCCGATTCCTTCTCAGCGGTAAAACTCTGCACAATACCGATTCCCGATAAATCCTCATGTACAAATGCCGAGATATTTGATGCTTTTTTTCTGAAAATCTGCCATCTCTTGTGCGCAAGTATCTCCGTAATATACATTCCCGCAAAAATAACAGGAAGTGCCGCAACGGCCGATAATGTGAGATACGGATTTACAATCAGCATCATTACAAGTACGACTATTACCGTCAGAAAGTCAGGCAGAAGCTGTGTAACGGTGCTTTGTATCACATCTTTAAGCGAGTTGACATCACCGATTACCCTTGAAAGGATTTTGCCTGTCGGCCTGCTGTCAAAAAAACTGAAACTCAATGTCTGTATATGTGTATACAGTTCATCACGTATCGTAAGAAGCACATCATTGGAAACATGTGCCATTGTTTTCATCCACGCCCTGGCACTTATCATATAAACTATACTTAAGACCAGTGAAACGACTACGATTATAACGAGTCCTTTCCAGTTGCCGTTTACGATATCAACATCTATCGCGCGCTGTAAAAGAAGCGGGTTGACTATCGATATGCCAAGTGCTGCAAACATACACACAAGTACAAATGCTATCTGTTTCTTGTACTTAAGCATATATCCGAAAAGTCTCATTATCACTTTGATTTTGACGGAATCTTTCTGTTCTTCGTCTTCTTTGACCGAATTTATTGACATATGAGTTCCTCCTCTCCTATAACCTTGAGTGCCTTATGGTAATCACCGTACTGCGCCTCATAGGTCGAATAATATAATCCTTTGCGTTCAAGCAGTTCCTTATGAGTTCCGCGTTCCGCAATTTTGCCGTTATCAAGCACAATTATTTCATCCGCTTTGCACACCGATGAAATTCTGTGCGCTATAATTATTTTGCTGACATCCTTCATCTGTGACAGACTGTTCCAGATATCACGTTCGGTCTCCATATCGAGTGCCGATGTGGAATCATCCAGAATAAGCACAGGCGCTTTTCTTGCGAGTGCCCTTGCAAGGCTTATTCTCTGCTTCTGTCCACCTGACAGTCCGACGCCTCTTTCTCCTATTACCGTATCGCTTCCGAGTGTAAGTTTATCCACGAATTCGGAAGCATGTGCCATATCAAGCGCCTCTTTTACCGTCTCATCACTCATGCTGTCTTTGCGTCCGAGTTTGATATTTTCCTTAATCGTGTCAGAGAAAAGAAATACATCCTGCGTAACAACGGCTGACTGCGAACGCACTGTTTCAAGCGGAAGTTTTCTTATGTCGATACCGTCCATGGTAATGCTTCCCGAACCGACATCATAGAAACGGCCTATGAGGTTTACTATCGTACTTTTGCCCGAGCCCGTAACGCCCATGATTCCAAGGGTCTTTCCCACAGGAAGTTCAAAAGAAATACCGTCAAGTATCTTTCTTCCGTTCATTGAAAACGAAACATCATTGAATGAGATTTCACCATCCGGTTTCACATCCTTAACCGCATCCGGGGCATCCTTTATCTCGGCCTCTTCGGCGAGGATTTTATTGATTTTCTTATTGGATGCGATTCCTGCGGCAAGTGAGTTCGTAAGCCATCCCATATTCTGCATCGGCCATACGATATTATTGGCATACTGTATGAATGCGGTAAGCACACCAAGTGTCATGTTGCCTTTTATTACGGCAAGGCCTCCCAGAAGCAGGACCAAAAGCTGCATTATCTTAGGAATAAATCCCATGTACGGATCGAATTTGGCCATCATCACCGCCTGGTCAACATTGAGTTCTGAATATCTGCTGTTGTTGCTTCTGAATTTTTCAAGCTCATATTCCTCTCTGGCAAATGATTTTACTGTTCTTACTCCGGAGAGATTCTCCTGCACCACCGTATTCAGTACGGCATTCTGTTCACTTATATCTCCGTATACTTTACCGAGTTTCTTCTCAAGCCTCACTGCCATTACACCGATTATCGGAAGTGTGATCAACGGTATAATGCTTAATTTCCAGTCAAGTCTTACCATCGCGATAATCGCACCGATTGTGTAAGCCGTTGCCTCAATTGAAAGCATTCCGACGAATCCGAACACATCCCATAATTTATCCACATCATCTTTGACACGCGCCATAAGTTCTCCCGTATTATTTCGATTAAAATATGACCTCGATAATTTCTGGATATGATTGAACAGATTTTTTCTTGACATGCTGGCAACGCGGCATCCCGATACATCACAGAAAAATTCCTTCAGATATTGTGAAATTGCCCTTCCGAAGCCGTTAATCAGTATGTATATCAAATCTGTTTTGAGCTTATTCATATCACCGCCGATTATTACATCATCAACGATTGACATAGTTACAAGCGGAAACCATATATCAAATAACACACTCATCACAAGTGATGTCATTCCGATAAGATATCTCCACCAGTTGCTGCCGGCATAACGCCACAGCGGGTTCTTATTTACCTTTTTCATTATATTCTCCTTTCCTTCTCCATTCCCCGGCGGAATACAAAAAGCCCGGGAGTGTTCATATCTGCCGTAAAACAGCAATATAAAAGCGCAGCCAATACAGACTGCGCATCACTCTCGGACTTAAAATTATATTGTGTTAATTAAAGTAATCCACCGAGGCAGGCTGTCTTGTTCTTTGTGTGATTGTTCATGACATTTATTCTTGTAAACATATTTCCTACCTCCTTGATTTATTAATGTCTGCTACTAACCTAACACGGCAGATAATATTTGTCAATATATTTTTTTATATTATCTGCATAAATCTTTTATGACTTCACCGGCAATGATAAGTCCAGCAACCGATGGTACAAATGACACACTTCCCGGTATGTCTCTTCTTTCGGTGCATTTGTGCTTGGCACCCGGCGGGCACACACAATGTGTGCGGCAGCTGTTTGCCATATCTTCAACCGGTCTTTTCGGCTGTTCGGTCGAATATACGACTTTTAATTTTCTTACACCGCGTTTCTTGAGTTCATGGCGCATGACTTTGGCGAGCGGACACATGGATGTCTTGTATATATCAGCTACTTTAAGTGCTGTCGGGTCCAGTTTGTTGCCGGCTCCCATGCAGCTTATGACCGGCACTTTCATTTCTTTGGCTTTCATTATGATGCTTATTTTGGCCGTGACCGTATCAACTGCATCCACTACATATGAATATTCTTCAAAATTAAATTCATGCGCATTTTCAGGCAAAAAGAAACATTTGCGTACTTCTACCTCGGCTTTGGGATTTATGTCAAGGATCCTGTCTCTCATGACATCGACTTTGTCTTTGCCGACGGTGCTTCTTAATGCGATTATCTGTCTGTTAATATTGGTAAGGCAGACCTTATCATCATCCACAAGCACAAATGAGCCTACGCCGCTCCTGGCAAGCGCCTCGGCCACATATCCTCCGACTCCTCCGATTCCGAATATCGCAACTTTGCTGTGCTGTAATTTATCTATTCCTTCTTCACCAAGAAGCATTCTTGTTCTTGAAAACTGATCAGGCATTTATTTCTCCTTTATTCTGTCTTTTATTATTGTACATGAGTGCGTCAGCCATCTTGACAAGTTTGTTGACCTCATTACCTTTGCCGGTCGCACATCCCGCAGTTGCCGAGACATTAAAATCCATATTTTCTCCGGCAAGTTCCTTACGCACTTCTTCAATTATAGTCTGTGTCTCGGTTGTGTCCGGGTTCTCCACTATCATGATAAATTCATCGCCGCCATACCTGAAAGCTTTAATTCTATCGTTCGTCATTCCGAACATAATGGCCGCCAGTACCTGCACGGCTTTATTTCCGGCATCATGGCCGTACTCATCATTGATATTTTTCAGATTATCCATGTCCCAGAATATAACCGAAATCTGTTTTACATATGGGTAATATTTCTGCGCAAGCTCATCAAACTTATCTTTGCTGGCTATTCCCGTAAGTCCGTCGGTATCCATACGGTATGTAAGTTCCGCTATTCTTACTTCATCATCATGACAGTTCATTATCGTGTATCTTAACATCACTGTGAATACCAGAAGTATTCCTGCTCGCGGCAGTTCTCCGTATATTATCATATTCACTACCGGGTCCGGATCAATCGGCATTGTCAGATTTCCCTGCACGCTGTTTTCTATATACCATGCCCTTGTATGGTTACTTCCGAGTATGATATTAAGATCACACAGTCCATGGTAGAATCCGAATATCATGCTTCCCGCCATCACGATTATATCAAGTGTATAAGTAAACCACAGTATTTTCCTATCTCTGTACTGTATCGCAAACAACAAAGGCAGCACATAAACAAGTACCGCATGAAACGACAGGAGTGCCGATATAATTCCCGTAGCTGCGCATATGGATATCAGGAAGTAGTATTTAATCCATCCTGCTCCAAGCTTATTCCTTATTCCTATAACTGCAACCGGCACACATATTGCCGCGGTTATCAAAAGCGCCATTGTTATTATATGCGCATCAACCACAAATAATCCCGCCATCGTAAGCAGCCATATTATAAACAGTAGTCCGAAAAGCCACATGAATCCTTTCAGTGTCCTTTTATTTGACTTAATCTCCTGATTATGTATTTCTTTACTATATTGCTCTTTAAAAGCAGTCATTTCCGTATTCCCTCTTCCAGACAACAATATTATTCATCATCGGCTGACGAATTTTCCTATACCATCTACCCGAAATCATAGAGATTATAGCACAGTGCCGGCATACAGACAATATTTATTTATATTTCACGCGGCCACACTCTTACGACGGCGGAAATGCTTACCCGCGGGTAGCATGATTGGGCGAATTTGGTATAGTATAATATATTTTCATACTTTTTTATACATTTTTGAAAAAATAGTATCAATCGTCGTTTAATTTACTATACTATTTTTTTCAATTTTAATCATTGATTTAGATAATTTGATACTAATCTACTAAATTCTCTCAATAATGTATGATTCTTTAAAGCAAATTTGTGATTTAACCATTGCATTTTGATATTTTTTTATTATATTTGCGTTGTTTAGTATGATTTGTTCATTATTTAACAACTATATTATAATATAATTTAATCATATATAACACTAAAGTGTCCCAGTATATCAAATATGCATCATTTTTATTCCCAAATCAGTCCGTTTCAGCAAACCCGGAAACTATTTTATATACATTACTTATATTAAGCGGATTTTCTTCACTCTCAAATGTCAATATAAGATTAACTCCCGGTATGTATCCATTTGAAATAAAAAGATTGTATTTATTCACAAATCTGGAAGCATATACAGCATCGCCCATCATTCCGGCATGCTCCCAATATATAGTCTTACCCGTAATAAGATTATATATCGTAAAATCAGGATGCACCACCACTTCCGTTCCGTCGTTTTCGAGATACAAGGGTTTCTCATATTGATATCTAAGAACATCACTATATCCGTTTAATATATTTGCTATGATTACCTCAGATTTAGAGCGGACTTTTTCTCCTTTTTCCGTCTCATAACGCCGCATTTCCTGATATGGTGCATCACAGAAATCCTCGTTCTCAACCTTACTTATCCGGTCTAGAATACCCGGAGTATACGGATATATCAATTCCCTTCTCTCATTGGATAATTCGGCATAAACAGCTTGTTCAGCATGCGGAATATATTCTGTCTTAAATTTTTCAATAGCTCTTATATTATCTTCAAGGACCTTTTTGACCTTCTTATAGTAATTGTGCTGGGCAATATCACATATACGATTATAATTCTTTTTGGGAAGATATTTTACCCCATGTTCATCTACCAGATAATAATATCTTCTTCCGTTTCTGGTCTGGATCCTCAATACCCCTCCAGGGTTTCTCTTTATAAACGCATCGATTTCCTTTAGTTTCCTCGTTTCCGATTTAAGCATATCCTTCAGTTCGTTTTCTGTCATAGGCAGTTTCTCCTTATAATATATTACTAAGCTTTCCGTGGATTTAAAAAGATTATCACGACCAACGCTAAGCAGATAGATTTGAAAAACAGAATTAAAGAGTTCTGAGTCATAGATTCATTATACTTACACAACCGGCGGACGTCAATGTGCAAAACGGATGGGTTCCGTCTTTTTAATGCAGAATCCACCCGTTTTATGTTATTTATTTCCCGTAAATGTCTTACGGGATGTCTTGATGAAATAATATATACTCATCACCAGCGCCAGCAGTTCTCCGACCGGTATCGACAACCAGACGCCGTCAAGTCCAAGCAATAACGGCAGTGCTAACACCGGAATTCCCAGGAACACCACAGTCCTGCAGAATGACAGGATTGCCGAAGTTTTACCGTCATTAAGTGCCGTAAACCACGCCGAAGAATACACATTCACACCGACCATCAGGCAGCTTACGGAGAAAATTCTGAAACCGTGAAGTGCCATCTCATAAACCGTATTATTGTCGCCGGCAAAAAATCTCACCATTGCCGGAGCAAAAATCACACACACAGCAGTCAGGGCAATCGACGCAGCAACAATAAGTTTCAGGCTGATCGAATGTATCTTCTTGAGCCTGCCCCGATTGAGCGCCCCGTAATTATAACTGATGACCGGCGAAATTCCCGTCGCGTAACCGCGGTAAACGGAATTAAACAACGCCTGCACATACAACATGATCGTGATGGAGGCGACACCGTCCGCACCCGCGCGGCGCATCAGTATATTGTTAAAAAGAATTGCCACAATGCTTCCGGCAAAAATGCCTATCATCTCTGATGAACCGTTCGCGCAGCTTTGGAGAATCGTTCTCGCTCTCCATTTAGGTCTGACAACATAGAGGTCATGTTTTCTTGATGTAAAAAAATATATCAATCCTATGATCGAAGTTGTCGCATATCCGATTGATGTAGCCACAGCCGCGCCGGTAATTCCCCCGTCAAAAATCGCAATAAACAGCCAGTCGAGTGCTATATTGAGCACACCACCAAGCAGTGACATAGCCAGTCCGAATTTGGCTTTGCCGACTGTGATGTATGACATTGACAGCATTGTTCCGAATATTGCAAACGGCATTGATATAAGCACTGGTATCATATAAGAGATACAATAAGACATAAGACCATCATCTGCGCCGAGCAGCCTTAACAACGGCCTCAAAAATACCGCACAGATCAAAACCACAACAAGGCTTACCACAAACGACGTCAGCAGCAAAAGTGAAAAATCTTCCCTTGCCTCAGCATGCTTTTGTTCTCCGAGTTTGCGCGCTACCAGCGCATTTCCGCCGCTTCCGAACATCGTTCCGATTCCCGACGATATGAAAACTAACGGCATTACTATATTTATTGCCGACAGCGCATCCGTGTTCACAAGCCTTGCCACAAACATGCCGTCCACACTTGTATATATACTCATAAAAACTGTCGACAAAATTGTCGGCAGCGCAAATCGTATCAACATACCAAGATGGATCTCACGATCCAATACATCATCTTTTTTCATAAATCACTCCTGCCTCTCTCCTGAGGGCATCACGCCCCGGAATATTTTACAATATGCATCCAGCCCGTCCAAAAGATGCTTTCTCTGCGTTTCGGTCAGTTGCGCCATGGCCTCGTATTCGGCCTTTCGTATCTGCGGAATATACCTGTCCGCATATTCGATTCCGGCCGGTGTCAGATGAATCGTCTTGATTCGCCTGTCCCGTTCAAATTCGCGCAGCTCTATGAGTCCCTGTTTATTAAACGCTGTGATCACATTATTCACGGTCTGCTTTGGCAGAAAGGTCATCTCACACAGCTTCTTCTGGGTACAATCGTCCGTCCACGTAATATAATCCAGAATTTCCAATGTCGTGTACGGAATGTCAACACTCCTCGCATAATCCTCATAAACGCGGTTAAGATTGTGCATCATATTGCAAAACTGCACAATCTGCTCCTCTATTATATCTTCAGCCATATTGCACTCCTTTAAATTAGTCCTGCCGTAGGACGATTATAAGGGCATAAAGAGAAAATGTCAACAATAAAATATGTACCTCATATTCTCTACGCGTGTGATAACTCCGGGAAATACAGTTTATCCCGCGAAATACTTTTCAGCTCATCTCCAAGATAAAAAAGTCTGTAATCGTCCCCTCCGTCATACCTTACCGCCGTACAAATATCAATATCCTTGGCGTGCGGCACAAATCCGAGGTTGCATTTATCATATTCTACATCCAGACGTTTTAAAATTTCTTCAAGGCCGACTCTGTCTTTGCATATAACACTCTGCAGATCCGGTGTGGTGCCCTCGGTCTCCATGACAATGAAACAGTCAATATCCTCCGCATAATAGACATTATCCATACCGGCGGTGTAAAATAACTGCAGTCCGAATTTATTTGTCTGTTCAAATGACGAGTTAATCGCACTGTTTCGGACTGTGTCCATATATTTTTGTTTCATTGCTTCATCCGACGGGTCAACCGGCACAAACCTGCTTCCGGTTGATTTATCAGGCTTAATGTCCGTATAATACCTGTACTCCGTCACCTCGGCAAAGCCGCATTTATGGTAGAAATCCAATGCGTCCAGGTTGGCAAACAGATATATGCCGTCACATTCATCCCGGTACCGGTCTGCCACGTATTCAATGAGCCGGCGGGCAAGGCCTTTGTTCCGGTATGCCTCATCCGTCATAACGGTTCCGATCTGTATATATTTTTTCGCAACACCATTCTGCATAAAATTCATGCGGTTTGCGGATACATTGGAAATAATTTTTCCGTTTTCCAAGAAAGAATACGGTATGTAATCTCCTTCAAAGTATCCGTCTGTTACCCAGCTTTCAAAATCAATCCAGAATGTTTTCTTTGCTAATTCATTCAGTGCATAACGCAATGTATCGTCAAGCATATAATTTTTCACTAATTCCATTTCTTTCTCCCTGCCTTCTTCTCCTGTTTTACCCACTTGGCAATCTGTTTTTTCTTGGCATAATTTCTTTCATTCTCGGTCATAAGGCTCTTATACAGCTTGAACCTTTCCTCCGAGAGCTGCCCGTCATCAATCGCTTTTCTTATGGCGCATCCGGGTTCCTTATCATGCCTGCAGTCACTGAATCTGCACATACGCTCCAACTCTGCTATGTCAGAAAAAGTGTCTTCTATTCCCTCACCGACATCAGCCATGCCTATTTCGCGCATACCCGGCATATCGATTATCGTTGTTCCGCAATCACACACATAAAGTTGTCTGTGTGTGGTTGTGTGCCGTCCTCTGGCATCTGACTCACGGATTGAAGATGTTTTCATGACTTCACTTCCGGCAACCGCATTCAGCAACGTCGATTTACCGACCCCGGATGATCCGGCCAGACATATAGTGACATCGGGACGCATGTATTCTTTCAGTTCTTCCATCCCTATTTCATACAGCGCCGACACAGCATGCACCAGCACTTTATCGGAAATTCCTTCGACCTCGGTTACATACCTGCCGGGATTACTGCACAAATCCGCTTTGGTAAGAATCACAACCGGGATGCTGTTACCTTGTAAGGCCACGCTCACATAACGCGCAATCCTGTTATAATTGTAATTCTGATTGAGTGCGGTCACGATAAAAGTATAGTCAACATTGGCCGCCATATACTGTTCCACTCCGGTCTTAGCCTGGTCGGGTCTCTTGAGAATCCCTTTCCTTTCGCATACTTCCGTGATCATATTGTCGCCATCATGATTATATATAAATTTCACATAATCGCCGACAACCGGGATGCACTCTGCATCCATCCCGTAGAATCTGCCCCTTAATTTTCCCGGAAGTTCCTCATTTTTGTATAAAATAGTAAAACTATTCTTCTGAACTTCACTTATTCTCCCGATAAATTCATTTTCTTTAATAATTTCTTTCAATGTTTCAATCTCCGTTTCATTATGATATCCGTTTTCAGTGTCGTTTATCGTATAAAACAGGCTCACCCGCGCGGCACGGTCCAGCCGCTCTGATTAGCGGTCGTCAAATACACCGCATAAATGCGTGTATTTTCCCCGTCGCCATAACAAAAAATCGTGGCCTTTCAGCCACGATGTAATTCCGGACGTATAATGAAATTATAAAACTTCAAAAGAATTATCCAATAATATTTACCGAGGCTGTTATACGATATTTGATTGCAATTGTTCTGTTAATCTCTCTCATAATACATACCTCGCTTTCTTTATAATGATGGGTTGATTATAATACACGGCAGTCATATTGTCAAGCTTTATTCCGGTTCTTCGTAATATGTATGAGACACATATGATAATGTCTTGATATAACACAAATGAAAATGTCCCGATGTGGTAAAATAACCTCCTAGACTACAGAACGGAGGTAACACTTATCAGAAAGGTATTACTCACAATGAATGAACAAAAAAAATACGAAACCATCAAATATCTTGCAGATCACCCGGATTCCAACAAGGACAGGGCTGCATTGGTTCTCAACTGTACCAGAAGACACATCAACCGCATGCTCGCCGGTTACAAAAAGTATGGCAAGGAATTCTTTGTCCATGGAAACCACGGCAGAAAGCGAGTGTATGAAACTTTTTCTGTAAAAAGCTGTTAAGCAATAGGTCTTCTATGAT
>CAMENP010000001.1 GCA_945928575.1 uncultured Butyrivibrio sp. | reverse complement strand
ATCATAGAAGACCTATTGCTTAACAGCTTTTTACAGAAAAAGTTTCATACACTCCATTGCCAGTTTTTCTGTTTTTGCCTTTTTATTATCCAAATCGCCACCGGCTTTTAATTCTATCAAATAATGCTCATTTTTTTCTTTATTATAAAAATAATGGTCTGTCACATGTGATTTTTCAAAACTTCGTGTGTCCGCTGGTATCATACAAGTGAAATCGCAATAATCCGAGGTTGATGGTTTTCTATGTTTCTCATATTCCAAAATAATATAATCCATATGCTGTGATTGCTGTGGCAACAAGAATGAATTTATATTACCACGCACATCATAAGATAACTTTGCCACTTCATTCCCTATTTTTTCTAATACTTTTCCAAATGAACTGTCAAAACTTCTAACAAACGCACTATAAAACATAAACTCTTTACCAAGTTCCGCAACAAAACAATTATTTTTCTTGCTATTAATAACCCCTTCTGGGTCATTTACTTCATTAGTAAATCTAGTTTCATAACTATCCGAAAAATTTTTTATTTCTCTGTCAACAATATTTTCTATTGCAATCTTCTTTGCTTCATCCATTGTCTAATCTCCTATCTTATAATTTGTAATCAACAAATGCTGTGCATGCTTATCATTTCTATCCTGAAAACTTACAAAATATTTTTTGTCAAAACAAGACACATACAACTTATTACCATTGGCTGTTTTCACGCCCTCCTGATACAATGATGAAATATATTCTGTATTTTTTATAACAATCATAAAATTAGCTTTACATTCTTTTATTAAATAGTCTGCTAATCTTGCTTGATCTCCCCTATCAAATTCATTTTTAGCATATGTACTAAATTCAGAATCGTATGGTGGATCCAAGAACACAAAATCATTCTTTCTCGGTTTGTGTACTTTCATAAACTCATAAAAATCCATATTACCAATTATTGTATCTGAAAGATGTTTAACCACATCTTCATTTTGATAATATGCAATCTTATTTGCAAATGACTTTCTATTGTAAGAAATTCCACCATAAGGAACATTAAATTTCCCATCCTTGTTATATCTAAACATCGACGAATAGCAAACTTGCCTAATAAAAAAATATATTGCTGTCGAAAATTCTCTACTAATTCCTAATTCTTCTTTATTGTTCATCAACATTCTAAAATGAGTATAAAATGCTGCCTTTAACGCAGATTCGATATTAGATACTACATCTTGATGTGATAAATCTCCTTTTTCTCCCTCTATCCTATTCATTCTTATCATTTTATTCTTTATGCTCTTGCACAATTCATAAACAAACTCTTCAATTTGATAATTAAAATTAGTCGTTAATAATCCATTGAACTCTTCTGTATTTGCAAGAACAAATTCCGTTATTTTGTCGCCTAGTTGTTGCCTATTCAATTTTCCTTTTTTATACATATAATATATATCTGATAATGTTTTTTCATGATGGTCTACTACTTTGCTTATAATATTCCAATTATACTCAATGGCATTTATTTTTTCAAAAAATTCCGCATTTTGTTCTTTAACCATTTCATAAAGGGCAACCAATTCTTCTGACTTATCGTTTATATAATATTTCTTTGCGTTAATTGCAAAATACACCGCTCCCCCTCCCACAAATGGTTCATAATAATTGTCAATTTCTTTAGGGAGTGCAGGTATTATATAATTCAACTCTTTTTCCTTACCACCCGGATATTTAATTAATGGTGATAATCTATTCGTCAAAACATTGTTCATTACATTTCTCCTACTTTTTATATAATATTTTGTATGCAGAAACCTCTTTATCAAATACAC
Organism: uncultured Butyrivibrio sp.; assembly: GCA_945928575.1. Lineage (GTDB taxonomy): Bacteria > Bacillota > Clostridia > Lachnospirales > Lachnospiraceae > Eshraghiella. The sequence continues at coordinate 214,963 of CAMENP010000001.1, read as the reverse complement.
CTTCAAAAGATGTTCCTAATATGTATTCTATTTTTCCAGTTTTAGTATTCATATCAAATTCGTACACTCGTGCTATTACATAATTTTCCTTATGCAATTCATAAAATGAATATTCTGATGCCGACATATAAAAGGGAGTTTCTTTTTTACCAGTTGTTGACTTAACCTCTATATATATCAATTTTTCATCAGCGTTGAATGAGCATATGTCATAACCGGCACCATCGCCATCCAACTTTGAAACATGTCTAACGCTTTTCAGATATTCTGGCACATACTTTTTTACGAACTCAATTTGGTCATTATAAACTAATTCCTCACCCGCATTGCCAATCAGCTTTTTCTCTTTATTGATTCTTTCATAATCGATTTTTCGTGCGTAAAATATTGTTGCTCTATTCTTCTTCTGAACAAGTTTTTCTACATATATATCTTCTTCAAGTACATCTTTCATTTTCTTACACTCATAAGAAACATATTTATCTATCAGGCTATCATAATATACATTATTAAAAAATATCTTGTTAGAATGCGACCGTAAATTTCTTACTTTTTGAGAGAAATATGTATCATTTCTATTCGCGATAATATCCATATCATGTCCTGATGGTTGCATACGTTCAATTAATATATCTATCAACTCACCCATAGTAAGTTCGCCATATTCTTCCACCACTTTAACCGCTTCCACTGCAATTTTGCCTTCTGTAAATCTCGACATATCATTATCTCCTTCGCTTCCATATTTCTTTCACGAGTTAGTCTATCGCACTGCGCCCACTTTTTACCCAATCATCCAACTCAACTCTTTTAAACTTCCACAACTTGCCTATTTTATGTGCAGGAATGTCTGTTTTCTTTATCCAATTTCTAATGGTGTCTTTCGTCACATCCAAATAATTTGCGGCTGCTTCAATTCCAATCCAATCTTCCATATAATTATCCATCACATAAGATCTCCTATTCTTCAAAACACTATCAACAGTATAGCACATACGTTCGCCACTTTCAATATGTTTTCGTGGTATTTGATAGTATTTCGTGGTATACATCATCATGTGTTCACATATTCCAACAATAAAAGCCGAACACTATTTGACCTTCTATCAAATAGCATCCGGCTTATCCTCACCTCTCCCGTATCCTCGTCCTCTCCATCTCTCGTACCATCTCCTCCGCTGCCACAATCCCTTGTTCCAACTGCTCAAGCGTACCGATTCGATTCTCCGGCTTAATTTCCTCCTGAATGCTGTCTATGCTGTACTTTTCTTTCGTTACAACATTCATATATGCTTTCAATCGGTAATCATAACCTTCATTCTTATAGTCCGAGAATACAGGTACAACCTCTCCTTTACTCGTTTTCCAGCGCATAAGCCTTGGGAACCAACACACTCCATCAACAATCAATTCTTTAAATGCTCTCAGAAACTGTCCCAATGCATTTAACAGACCCCTGAAACTGTTTCCGGCTTCAATATCCTTCTTATGCTCTACACAATTTGCAAATTCTTCAATTAGCGGGGATAGAGGAAGATATGCAGAAATATACTCTTTAAGCATTACCAGTGTATTCTTAAACTGTTCCCACTTAGATATTTCATCCTCGTATTCTTCCAGCTTATCCCTCTTATAAGAAATCGCATAATCCAGTTTCAGATTTTCACTTTGCTTTTCAGAAATCTCTTGTTTGATTTCTCTAAGCTCATCTTCATTCTCACGCTGCACCTGGCGATAAGCAAGTTTTGATGCAAATAATTCATTATCTACATCCACAACTTCCTTTTGTAACTCTTCCAAACGCTCAGTTTCTTTGGCAACTTTATATTCCATAACCGACAAATCATGATTCCGTCCCTGCTTTTTCTCAGCAAGTTCTTCCTTCACATTGAACCTGAAACACGAACCCGCTTCTTTCCTTAATTTATCCTGTAGTATTACAGATAAACTTTCTGGCGTGAAAACATTACGCTTGGACACCTTCTTTGCCAGTCCTTTTTTAGCACCTTCCCATACCGGAACTCCTACCACATGCATATGAGGACTTGCTTCATCAAAGTGTATTACCGCATTTGCCACCTTGAAATTTGGAAGAAGTCTTTCCATTGTGGATAGCAGATAAGCATACACATTGTACATCTTTTCCTTTTTATCCGTATGTTCTTCCCAGAATTTCTTATCTCCGCATTGAAAGATAATTTCAACTGCCATATCCTGATCCAGATTGGCTACATGTTCAAAATAATCCTCTATCCGTCTGTCGGCTCGCTTTTGCTTTTTATTATATTGTTGTACCGCTTCATCAAATTCCTGATGATAGACATTCTTCACGTCCTGATACAAATCTTCAGTTCCTCTCAAAAGCAAAATATTATCGGAACTGTATTCCGGCGATTTATACTTTCGCAAATTGTGTTTTGCTACTCCAAGCAATTTACTCTTACTTGTTATGGCACTCTTTCCATTGCTAATGTGTGCCGAGTAAGAAACATTACCCATAGGCACCTCTCCTTCCTTCTTAAATCAGATTTCCCACTCGCTTATCATCTCGGCTCTGCCGAAGATGATAACCCCCTAGCAGATTTGTCACATCCAATGTGCATTGTCTGCGCCAAATCTGCGGGGGCTCTCCGAGGGTTACACCGACAAGAAGTAAACTTCGTCGGTGTATATTAGCTACCTTCCATACTGATATATCTATCCATCGTGACCACATCCTTTCCTAACCTAATCTATACCGCTTCCGATACATCTCTGAAGTAACCTGTTTCTTCCCAAACCTTCTTATCCGGACAATAGTAGCTGAACTCATTTGAGTTGCCTACTTTAATTGCGGTTCCGAATTTGAGAATTCCCTGTTGAAGTCCAACCCTTACATACTGTGCATCCTTCCCCATTGCCTGCGCAATTTCTTTGATTGGTACATTCCGTCCTGTAAAAGCTGGTAAATCAACCTTATATTGTACCTCTGGCATATCTACCACCTCCTATATAGAGCATTTCTTGCTCTGTTTGTGTTTTGCATTATACAGACCTTTGCTTGCTCTGTCAATAGCGTTAATAATAATGTTGACAATCTATTTTTGATATGTTAGATTGACTGTACAGGAGGTTGGTAAGATGAATACAGGTAAAAAAATTAAGCTAATCCGTACATTTCGAGGATTAACGCAAAAAGAACTTGGAGAAGCGTGTGGCATCCATGAAGTTGCCATCCGAAAGTATGAATTGGGCAAGAATATCCCAAAACCTGAACAATTAAGGAAAATTGCCGAAGCACTTAATGTCAATGTAAACTCATTGGTTGAATTCGACATTCAGGCTGATGGCGATGTACTCCCTCTCCTCTTTGCTATTGATGAAGTATTCAATGTATCAATTAAAGAGGTAGATGGCAAACCGGGAATATTCTTTGACAACAAGAATCTTGTCCAATTCTTAAAAGACTGGCAGGCAATGAAGGAATTACTTTCATCCGGCAGTCAGACGGAAGATAATTATGAGATTTGGAAAACCATACGCCCAAGTGTAACAAAAACAATCCACGATGATTAGCAACTACTCTGTTTCGCTATCAGCTTGCTGAATCCAAAGCGAAAGGAATGGTGCTTATGAAGTTACCCAACGGATACGGAAGCGTTGTAAAACTTTCCGGAAAAAGAAGAAAGCCTTATCAGGTCAGAAAGACAACAGGCTGGCACTACGATAAGGAAAAGGACAGACAGATTCAGGATATGATTACAATTGGATATGCAGCTACAAGAGCTGAAGGCTTACAGATGCTTGCAGAGTACAACAATAATCCATTCGATACCAAAGCTGCCAAGATGACCTTCTCTGATGTATATGAAGAATGGTCCAAGCGTAAGTATCCTACTGTATCCGAATCCAATGTCAAAGGATATACGGCATCCTATAAAGCCTGCAGCACCCTTTACAACAAAGTTTTTAAGGATATTCGATTAGTAGATTTGCAAAATGTCATTGATACCTGTGGTAAGAATTATCCTACTCTCAGGAAAATCAAAGTGCTTTTCAATCAACTTTATGATTACGCCTTGAAAAACGATATTTGCAACAAAGATTATTCAAGTTTTGTGGATGTAGCACAGTACAAAGACCGCAACCCGAATAAGTATGACAGAAACAAATTTGAAAAGGATGAAATTGAGAGGATCTGGGAACAGAAGGACGATAAGTATTATCAGATTGTTCTGATGCTTCTCTACAACGGAGTCAGAATTTCAGAATTGCTTGATTTGAAAAAGGAACATGTTCACCTAGATGAACAATACTTTGATGTAATCAGCAGTAAAACAGAAAATGGCATCCGAAAAGTCCCCATTGCAGATAAGGTCCTTCCCTTCTACAAGAGTTGGTACGAAGCCAGCCCTGACTGTGAATATCTGCTTCATACGGAAGACGGAAAGCATTTTACCTACAGAAACTATTATGACAGCTACTTCCATCCATTAATGGAACAGTTAAAGATTAATCGCACACCTCACTGTTGCAGACACACATGTGTGTCCATGTTAGCGGAAGCTGGAGTCGACCAGACGATTATTAAGAAAATTGTGGGTCACTCCGGAGCTATGACACTTACAGAAAAGGTATATACCCACTTTGATATTAAGGAGTTAGTAGATGCGATTAATCGGATTTAGTTCCAAGCGGTCATTCGCAGATTACTTCGTAATCTTGCTCATGTCGCGCTGGCGCGCTATATTACCCAGCAAATACTTTTCGATTGATGCAGGCATCATCTCAAAGTATTCACTGTCTGATGCACCTCTTGTAGAAACACGCAAAAGGACATTCCCAGATTGCTCTGAAAATGTCCTATACATATCATTGATATATTTGTTGCATACCTGCTGCATGTGTGTTGCATACGATGTAATTTCCAACACATTTTGCAACTTTCCACAACTTCTGTAACCCTTGTAAACCGGGCTTTTCTTGATTTCTCTGTAAGAGAAAAATTATCTCTTACTGAACTGTGGTGCTCTACGAGCTGCTTTGAGACCGTATTTCTTACGCTCTTTCATTCTAGGATCTCTTGTGAGGAATCCTGCTGCCTTGAGAACCGGTCTGTAATCTGCATCAGCCTTGATGAGGGCTCTTGAGATGCCGTGTCTGATAGCACCGGCCTGACCTGTTGTTCCGCCGCCGTGTACGTTTACGAGAACATCGAACTTGTCAGCTGTGTCTGTTGCTGCAAGTGGCTGACGAACGATGAGCTTAAGTGTCTCAAGTCCGAAGTAGCTGTCGATATCTCTCTTATTGATTGTAATGTTACCTGTACCAGGAACGATATATACTCTTGCAATACTGCTTTTTCTTCTTCCGGTTCCGTAGAACTTTGCGCTTGCTGATTTCTTTGCTGCCATTGTAATTTCCTCCTTCTAATTAAAATGTCAAAGCTTCCGGCTTCTGAGCTGCGTGCTTGTGATCCGGTCCAACATATACGTGGAGCTTTGTGTACATTTCTCTTCCTAAAGGTCCCTTTGGAAGCATTCCCTTAACTGCGTGCTCGATAACTCTTTCAGGATGCTTTGCAAGCATCTCTCTGAGTGTAGTCTCCTTGAGACCTCCTACCCAGCCTGAGTGATTGTAGTATACCTTGTCATCAAGCTTCTTGCCTGTTACGGTAATCTTCTCAGCGTTGACTACGATTACGTAATCTCCTGTGTCCATGCTCGGTGTGTAGGTAGGCTTATTCTTTCCTCTTAAAACCTTAGCTACCTCTGAAGCAAGACGTCCTAATGTATATCCTGTAGCATCAACTACATACCATTTTCTTTCAATTGTTGATGGACTTGCCATAAATGTTTTCATTGGTTTACCTCCTTGAATTTTCAAAACAAAATTGTTAGCTTATATATTCAAAATGTTCTTCCGGGGCATTGGTAAAACATTTTATTCCTAATGTCGCCACAGTTAAATATTATATAATAGCGATTTGAGTGTGTCAATATGTTTTTTATAGAATTTATAAGGCCGTAAGCGAATTTCCGTAGTCTATCTCCACAAGCGTGAGACCGCGCGCGGGAGCCGTAGGTCCAGCAAGTTGTCTGTCCCGTGATTCTATTATGCCGAGTATGCTCTGAGGCCTTATATCGCCCGTTCCCGCCTTTATCAGCGTACCGGCGATAATTCGTACCATATTATAAAGAAAGCCGTTTCCTTTGACACGAAGAACGATTTCACGGCCATCCTGTATCACATCAAGTGAGTAAATCGTCCGCACCTTGTCAGCCACCTGGCTGCCGGCAGAGCAGAACGCACTGAAATCATGCTCTCCGATAAAAAAAGCCGCCGCCTCACGCATCATATCAACGTCCAGCTTTCCATAATAGAAATGGGAATACAGACGCTTTTTCGGATTTTCAAATGTATCGTTATATATACTGTATTCGTAAGTTTTGATGCAGTCGTTGTGCCGCGGATGCCAGCCGTCCTCCACCTGAACCGACTGCCACACCCTTATGTCGTCCGGCAGACGCACATTCAGTGCATAAGCTATCTTCGGCGCCGGAATCCTTGTATCGACATCAAAAACAGCCACATTGCCAAGTGCATGCACTCCCGCATCGGTCCTGCTAGCGCCTATAAGCTCAATATCGCTGCCAAACAGATTGCAGACCGCCTGTCGCAGTGTTCCCTCGACTGTCGTGGCCTTTGGCTGAATCTGCCAGCCTGAATACGCCGTTCCGTCATATGACACTCTTATCAATATCCTCATATCAGCCCACCTGCACGAATTTGTTCCAGAGGATGCGCGCCGCAATTATCAGTCCCAGATAGGCAAAAAGAATGATATACGCAAGTCCGTCTTTTTTGCCGTATTTGAGCGGTTTCATCTTGGTACGTCCCTTGCCGCCGCGGTAGCACCTCGCCTCCATAGCCGTCGCAAGGTCGTAAGCGCGCCTTATCGCCGATATAAAAAGAGGAACGAGTATCGGTATCAGCGCCTTGATACGCTTGAAAAAATTGCCCTCGTCGAAACTTGCGCCCCTGGCTGTCTGCGCCTTCATTATTTTGTCCGTCTCTTCCATAAGAATCGGTATAAAACGCAATGCAATCGACATCATCATGGCAACTTCATGCACCGGTATCTTAATTACCGTGAGAAACCTAAGTCCCTTTTCCATGCCGTCGGTCAGGTCGTTCGGCGTGGTTGTGAGAGTCATAAGGGATGAACCGATTATAAGAAGGATCAGTCGTATTCCCATATAAACAGCCTGGATGATACCCTCGTAAGTTATCTTGATCTTCCAGAATTGCACGAGGACTCGGCCCTCAGTGAAAAATATATTAAAAATCAGGCTGAATGCCAGAATTATCATTATCGTTTTGAGACCGCGCAGGATATATTTGAGCGGAACCTTCGCAATCCCGATACATGTAAAAAGAAATGCCGCCGCCAGAATGTATACGACCGGGTTTCTGGCGATAAAAAGCGTAACAATATAAAGTATTGTACCGAATAATTTAACACGCGGGTCAAGCTTGTGTATGGCTGAGCCTGTCGGATAATATTGTCCGATTGTTATATCTTTTAACATCTGCCGTTCCTTTCATTATCTGCCAAAAGCCTTACAAATACTTCTAAAGCCTTCTTCTATCGTAATCGCATCTGTGTCAACGTCCATGCCGCGTTCTTTGAGCGCATGCATTATATATGTTACCTGCGGTGCCGCAAGCCCTATCTTCTCAAGTTCCCTGTAATGCGCAAAAACCTCACGCGGCGTGTCATCATACATCAGGCATCCGTCATTCATAACAAGAATGCGTCCGACGTATTTGGCCACGTCCTCCATGCTGTGCGACACAAGTATGACCGTCATCTGTGTCTGTTCGTGCATCGCCTTTACCATATCAAGAATCTCATCACGTCCCTGTGGGTCAAGTCCCGCCGTCGGCTCATCAAGTATCAGCACCTCCGGCTTCATTGCTATTACGCCCGCAATCGCTGCCCTTCTTTTCTGACCGCCCGATAATTCAAAAGGTGAATTATAGAAAAGCTCCTTATCCATCCCGACAAGTTCAAGCGCCTCAAATGCACGCAGTTCACATTCTCTCTTATCAAGTCCGAGATTTTTCGGGCCGAAGCACACATCCTTGAAAACCGTTGTCTCAAAAAGCTGGTGTTCCGGATACTGAAAAACAAGACCGACCTTGCTTCTGAGTTTTTTCATATCGTAATCTTTATCATATATATTATCGCCGTTAAAATACACATCTCCGGAAGTCGCGCGAAGCAGTCCGTTAAAAATCTGCGTGAGCGTTGATTTGCCGGAGCCAGTGTGTCCTATAAGGCCTATAAATTCATTCTTATCGACTGCGAGGCTTACATCCTTAAGCGCATGCTTGACAAAGCCCGAGCCCTCACCGTATATATAATTAACTTTATCTAATATAATCGACATAATTCATCCACCAGTTCTTCAGGTGTGAGAACATCCTGCGGTACAGGAATTCCTGATTTGTTCAACATATATGCGAGTTCCGTTGCCTGCGGTACATCAAGACGTATCGCCTGCATTTTCTCCACCTGTGAAAAAATTTCACGCGGTGTTCCTTCCATGACAACTTTGCCCTTATCCATAACAAAAATCTTGTCGGCTCTGGCTGCCTCATCCATATAATGTGTTATAAGGATGATCGTAACTTTTTCTTTGCGGTTAAGCTCCATAACCGTATTAATGACTTCGCGGCGTCCGTTAGGGTCAAGCATCGCCGTCGGCTCATCCATGATGATACATTTCGGTTTCATCGCAACTACACCCGCTATCGCAACACGCTGCTTCTGTCCGCCGGAAAGTTTATTCGGAGAATATTCACGGTATGCAGTCATTCCGACTGCCTCAAGTGCATCACCGACACGCTGCCAGATTTCATCGGTAGGTACTCCGAGGTTCTCCGGTCCGAAACCGACATCCTCCTGTACCACGGTTCCTATAATCTGGTTATCCGGATTCTGAAAAATCATTCCGGCATTCTGTCTGATGTCCCAGAGTTTATCCTCATCCTGTGTTGACATATCTTCAACATACACCGCGCCCTCCGTCGGGAGTAAAAGCGCATTGATATGCTTGGCAAGTGTGGATTTGCCTGAACCGTTATGACCCAGAATAGCTATAAACTGACCCGGTTCTATATCAATATTAACATTGTCCACTGCTTTGTTGACTGCCTCAACATTGCCGTCCTCGTCTCTTTTGATGTATTCATAGACAAGATCCTTCGTTCTGACTATTCCCATTCTGACTGCCCTTTCCTGCTATTTACAAAACGGACGAATGCCATTCAGCATTCGTCCTGATATTTGTTTATTAAGTGTCAGTATTAAACTAACTCAAGAAGTACTTCCATTGCTGCGTCGCCCTTACGCTGTCCGATCTTGACGATTCTTGTGTAACCGCCCTTACGGTCTGCATACTTAGGAGCGATTTCGTCGAATAACTTATCGGCAATGCTTACTTCCTTAGTATTTCTCTTCTTACCTGCTGCTTCAGCCGGAACCTCTGTTACAGAGTAGAGAACCTTGAGCATCTGTCTTCTGGCATGAACTCTTGAAGGAGCATCCTTCTTGATTGTCTTTTCAACGTTATCGTATACGGTCTTCTTCTTTCCGTTAACATCTTCTTTGACTCTCTTGCCATCTTTATCTTTACGAGCTACTTTTGCGGTAACCGTAACAGTTTCAAAGTTATCTTTCTCCTTAACTGCCAATGCAATTAATCCATCAGCAACCTTGCGGATTTCCTTAGCTTTCGCTTCGGTAGTAACAATCTTGCCGTTGTAAAGCAATGCTGTTACCTGGTTTCTAATTAAAGCTTTTCTCTGATCTGCGGTTCTTCCAAGCTTTCTATAACCTGCCATTTGCTGCTTTCTCCTTTACTATTTAGTCATCGCCTGAACTAAGCTGTAATCCAAGCTCCTTTAATTTGGCAAGAACTTCTTCCAAAGACTTACGTCCAAGGTTTCTTACCTTCATCATATCTTCTGATGTCTTGTTACATAACTCTTCAACAGTGTTGATACCGGCTCTCTTGAGGCAGTTGTAAGAACGAACCGAAAGCTCAAGTTCATCGATATTCATCTCAAGAACTTTCTCTTTCTCGTTGTCTTCCTTCTCTACCATGATGTCAACAGCCTTAGCACTCTCTGAAAGGTCAATGAACAGGTTAAGGTGCTCACTGAGTACTTTTGCTGCAAGGCTTACTGCATCGTCCGGTGCTAATGTACCGTTAGTATAAACTTCAAGTGTAAGCTTATCATAATCAGTCATCTGACCAACACGTGTGTTCTGTACTGAAAGATTAACACGTTCAACCGGTGTATAGATTGAGTCAATTGAAAGTACTCCGATAGGAGTATCTTCACGCTTGTTCTTGTCAGAACTTACATAACCCCTTCCGTTAGTGATTGTAAGTTCCATGAACAACTTACAGTCAGCACCACCGTTAAGTGTAGCTATAACCAAATCCGGATTTAAAATCTCGATATCTGAATCTGCATGAATATCCGCTGCTGTAACAACACCTTCTCTTCCGTCGCACTCGATATAAGCAATCTTCGGCTCTCCGGATTCGCTGTTGTTCTTAATAGCGAGATTCTTAATATTCATAATGATGTCACTGACATCTTCCTTTACTCCCGGAATCGGACTGAACTCATGAAGAACGCCTTCGATTTTAACCTGGCTAACTGCTGAGCCCGGAAGTGATGAAAGCATAATTCTTCTGAGGGAATTACCAAGTGTTGTACCATAGCCTCTCTCAAGCGGCTCTACAACAAATCTTCCATATCTTTTGTCTTCAGAAATCTCTTCGATTTCGATTTTCGGTTTCTCAAATTCGAACACTAAAAGCCCCTCCTTCTTGGGTTTGATGTTGTTGAGGGTGTCATATATTACTTAGAATATAACTCGACTATAAGCATCTCGTCAACCGGCACATCGATCATTTCTCTTGTAGGAATTGACTTAACTGTTCCCTTAAGGTTCTCCTGATCAGCTTCAAGCCACTCCGGTACGAGTCTTCCGCCTGTTACTTCAAGGATATCTTTATATCTCTGTGAAGATTTAGCTTTCTCCTTAATCTCGATAGTGTCACCGGCACTTACGAGGTATGACGGAATGTTAACCTGCTTTCCGTTTACAAGCACATGCTTATGATCTACGATCTGTCTAGCTTCTTTTCTTGTTCTTGCTAAACCTAATCTGAAGATAACATTATCAAGTCTGAGCTCAAGCATTGACATAAGGTTCTCACCTGTCATGCCGCTCATTCTGTCTGCTTTTACAAAATAGTTTCTAAATGGTTTCTCGAGAACGCCGTAGATAAATTTAGCTTTCTGCTTCTCACGAAGCTGAAGGCCGTATTCACTTACCTTCTTGCCGGCTCTCTCTAATCTTCTTTTTGATTTCTTATCTATTCCTAAATAAACTGGATCAAGTCCAAGTGATCTGCATCTCTTAAGAACAGGAACTCTATTAACTGCCATTCTTTTAGCACCTCCTATTAGACTCTTCTACGTTTTGGTGGACGACATCCGTTGTGTGGTACCGGAGTAACATCCTTAATGCTGGTAACCTCAAGACCACATGCCTGAAGCGCTCTGATTGCTGCTTCACGACCTGATCCCGGTCCTTTGACCATAACGTCAACAGTCTTTAAACCGTGTACCAGAGCTGCCTTTGTTGCAGTTTCTGCTGCCATCTGAGCTGCATAAGGAGTAGATTTCTTTGAACCTCTAAATCCCAGGGCACCGGCACTTGACCATGACAATGCATTACCTTCAGTATCAGTAATGGTAACGATTGTATTATTGAATGATGACTGGATATGTGCCTGTCCGCGTTCAACGTTTTTCTTAACACGCTTCTTTGTCACTTTTTTTGTAACTTTAGCCATTTTCTAAACTAACCTCCCTTATGGGTTCCCGTTTATTCATCGGGTATTATTTTTTCTTGTTTGCGATTGTTTTCTTAGGACCCTTGCGAGTTCTAGCGTTTGTCTTTGTCTTCTGTCCTCTTACAGGAAGACCTTTTCTGTGACGAATGCCTCTGTAGCATCCGATTTCCTGTAATCTCTTAATGTTAAGTGCGGTCTCTCTTCTGAGATCACCTTCTACTAACTGACTAGCGTCAATTACATCTTTAATTCTGCCTACTTCTTCATCAGTAAGATCCTTAACACGAGTGTCCGGATTTACTTTTGCTTCTGCAAGAATACGATTTGAGCTGATTCTGCCGATTCCATATATATAGGTAAGGCCGATTTCAACACGTTTTTCTCTTGGTAAATCTACACCAGCGATACGAGCCATGTGCGCATTACACCTCCATTTGTCTTATTTTGTTAAAAGCTATTTATTTAAAGTGGCTGACAACTCACCCGCGTGGTTCGCCACTGCAGCCGCAATCTGCAACGCAAAATTACCCCGTTATTAAAGGTATTTCGCGCAAAATATGCCTACGGATATAGTCATCCCCGGGCATAGATATCAAAATATTCTGATTAACCCTGACGCTGTTTGTGCTTAGGATTTTCGCAGATAATCATGATATTTCCTTTTCTCTTAATGACTTTGCATTTTTCACAAATTGGTTTAACTGATGATCTAACCTTCATGGTAAATCCTCCTTTCCACGAAAAAGCAACTTATAATAAAGTTGAAAAAAACGTCCGAGTGATATTGTATCACACCGGGTTATATAATACAAGCAAAATTTAAAAATTTTATTTGTCTCTCCAAATGATTCTTCCTTTTGAAAGATCATACGGTGATAACTCAAGTGTTACTTTATCTCCGGGAATTATTCTGATGTAATTCATTCTGAGCTTTCCGCTTATATGAGCAAGGACCTTATGTCCGTTTTCAAGCTCTACCTGGAACATTGCATTTGGGAGTTTCTCAATTACTGTTCCTTCAATTTCGATAACATCTGACTTTGACATTCACTTACCTCCTGCTAATCAACATTTCTAATGTGAATCAGATAATTTTTGATTGAATATTTAATATCCTCGTTGTTAACTCTGTTCTGCTCTATTTTGTTCTGAAGCAGTTCATCCCGGTAATTCAGGATTCTCACATGCCTGCGGTTTTTGCGTTTGGGAGACTCAATTGTCTTTAACTTACCATCGCATACATACAGCGCATCGGACTTACCGATTATCACATATATGCTTCCCGCATCATGTCCTGCAACAGATTCACAGAAAGTGCCTTTAATTATTTCCGTCATATTTACCTCAGATCAATGAAAGGATTTCACATCCATCTTCAGTAATGAGAACAGTGTTTTCGTAATGTGCCGAAAGCTTACCGTCTCTTGTGACGACTGTCCAGCCGTCATCCAACCAGCTTACTTTCCACGTTCCGGCGTTAATCATCGGTTCGATTGCCAATGTCATACCGGCTTCAAGCTTAATGCCTTTATTACGCTGTTTGTAATTAGGAACATTCGGATCCTCGTGGAGATGTGTTCCTATTCCGTGTCCGGTCAGGTCTTTTACAACTCCGTATCCGAACGACTCTGCGTAACTGCCGATTGCAGCGGAAATCTCATGTAAATAATTACCGGCTTTGGCATGTTTAATGCCTTCAAAGAAACTCTGCTCGGTAACTTTGATGAGACGCTTCGCAGCATCATCAACATTACCTACCGCATGGGTTCTTGCCGCATCCGAATGATAACCTTTCCAGATTACTCCGGCATCAAGACTGACTATATCACCATCCTTGATGATCCTTGTTCTGGAAGGAATTCCGTGAACGACTTCCTCATTTACTGATACACATATTGAAGCAGGATATCCCTGATAGTTAAGGAAAGAAGGCTCACAGCCAAAACTGCGTATCAGCCTTTCGCCTTCCTTGTCTATCTCATAAGTGGATATTCCCGGCTTGATTATTTTACCAAGTTCGTTATGAACCTGCGCGAGGATTTTACCGGCCTCGCGCATAAGTTCTGTTTCTCTTGGAGATTTAATCGTTACCGACATAATTACGCTCCTAAAATATCAACGATCGCACCGAATACTTCATCCATATCCTTAGTGCCGTCCACTTCATTAAGAACGCCCTTATCTGTATAGTAATCAATTAACGGCTGAGTCTGTTCATGATATACATCAAGACGCTTCTTAACCGTTTCAGGCTTATCATCGTCTCTGAGAACAAGCTTAGCTCCGCACTTATCGCAGATACCCTCAACCTTGGTAGGAATGTATACAACATGATATGTTGCCCCGCATGAAAGACATGCTCTTCTTCCTGACATACGATTGATGATATTCTCATCCGGAACTTCTACGTTGATTGCATAATCAACCTTTTCTCCGTTAGCTGCAAGTGCTTTATCAAGTGCTTCTGCCTGCGGAATGGTTCTTGGGAAACCATCGAGAACATATCCGTTCTTGCAGTCGTCAGCTTTAACTCTGTCAACTACAAGGTCAACTACAAGTTCATCCGGAACAAGAAGTCCCTGATCCATGTATGACTTTGCTTTCTGACCGAGTTCTGTGTTATTTTTGATATTTGCCCTGAAAATATCTCCGGTAGAGATATGAGGAATGTTATACTTTGCACAGATTTTCTCTGCCTGAGTACCTTTTCCTGCTCCAGGAGCTCCAAGCATTATGATCTTCATAATTATTACCGCCCTTTCACTTATAATCAGGTGTTAAGGAATCCCTTGTAATCTCTTACAACCATCTGTGACTCAATCTGTCTGAGTGTCTCAATAACAACTCCGACAACGATTATGATTGATGTACCGCCAAATGAAACATGTGCGTTAAACAATCCGGAGAATACTATCGGTATAAGTGCAACTATGATAAGTCCGATTACACCGATGAAAATGATTTTGTTAAGTACAGATGTAAGGTAATCCGATGTAGGTTTACCAGGTCTGATACCCGGAATAAATCCACCGCTCTTCTTCATGTTATTAGCAATCTCAAGAGGGTTGAATGTGATTGATGTATAGAAATATGCGAAGAAAATATTCAACGCGATGTACAGAATCACACCAAGTGTATATATCATGTTATTTCTGTTAAACCAGTTACCCGATGAAAGCGCAAGTAAGATCTTGCCGCCTACAGTACTGTAATCTACAGTAAAGAAAGCTGCTATCATAAGCGGGAATGACATAAGTGTCTGTGCGAAAATAACCGGGATAACGCCCGCTGTGTTAACCTTAAGCGGAATGTGTGATGACTGTCCGCCAAAAGTCTTTCTGCCCTGTATTTTCTTGGAATACTGAACCGGTATTCTTCTCTCTCCCGCACAAAGGATTACGGTGAGGAATACGATACCGACAGTTACTGCAAGTATAACTACAGCTGCGATTGTTCCGTTTAAGACTGATTTACCTTTGATGAATGTCTCAAACAGAGTTGCGAAATCTTCCGGCATGCTTGAAATAATATTTATTACAAGTACTATTGAAATACCGTTACCAACACCCTTTTCGGTGATTGTTTCACCAATCCACATAAGAAGAGCCGAACCGGCTGTCAGGATGGATACCATCATAACGCCTGAGAAAATCTTATGGAATGTAGTCATTGATGAGTAATTATTGATAAGACCCTGTCTACCGAAACCGATAACCATTGCAATACCCTCAATCAATGAAAGCGCTATTGTTACATAACGCGTGATCGTTGCGATTTTCTTTCTTCCGTCTTCTCCGTCTTTCTGTAACTCCTCGAGCTTCGGAATTGCTATTGTGAGGAGCTGCATTATGATTGAAGATGTGATGTATGGTGTAATGCTTAATGCGAATACCGACATCTTAAGCAGTGAACCACCTGTAAGTGCATTGACGAAGCTGAACTGATCTCCAGTTGCTGTTGTATTAAACAAATTAGTAAAATAATCTGTGTTTACTCCCGGGATAGGAAGAATACTTCCTATCCTGATAACAACTAACATTGCAAGAGTAAACAGTATTTTATTTCTAATTTCTTTAATTCTGAATGCATTTGCTAATGTTTTGAACATTAAATCACCTCACAGGTTCCACCAAGAGCTTCAATCTTCTCCTTAGCCGATGCGCTGAAAGCGTTAGCCTTAACGGTGAGCTTCTTAGTTAATTCTCCGTTTCCAAGAATCTTTACGCCATCTTTAGGATTTCTTACGATACCTGATTCGATGAGTGAATCAACTGTAACTACTGCACCATCTTCAAAGCCTTCAAGTGCTGATAAATTGATTCCTACGATTGTAAGAGAATTTCTGTTAGTGAAACCTCTCTTAGGTAATCTTCTATATAATGGCATCTGTCCACCTTCAAAGCCCGGTCTTGGTGCTCCTGAACGAGCTTTCTGACCCTTATGACCCTTACCGGCAGTCTTACCATTTCCTGAACCGTGTCCACGGCCTCTTCTGAAATTATCGCTTTGCTTAGAACCTGCTGCAGGCTGTAAATTTGATAAATCCATTTTTACACCTCCTTATCCGAAAAATTATATTTCTTCTACCTTAACTAAATGTCTAACCTTGAAAATCATGCCTCTTACTGCGTCATTGTCAGGTAATTCAACAGTTTTGTTAAGTTTGTTAAGTCCAAGTGCTTCAACAGTTTTAACCTGCTTTGGTATAGCACCGATTGTTGATTTAACTAATGTTACTTTTAACTTCTCTGCCATTCTTCGCTACCTCCTTATTTGTAGAGCTCTTCTACGGTCTTGCCACGAAGCTTTGCTACCTCTTCAGGTGTCTTGAGCTGTGATAAGCCTTCGATTGTAGCGAGAACTACGTTCTGCTTGTTGTTTGAGCCTAATGATTTTGTACGGATGTTTGTGATGCCGGCCATCTCGATTACGCTACGAGCAGGACCGCCGGCGATAACACCGGTACCTTCCGGAGCCTTCTTCAAAAGAACTGAAGAGCTGCCAAATTTACCAATCATATCGTGCGGAATACTTCCGTTCTCATCTACAGGAACAGAAACAAGTCTCTTCATAGCATCTTCTTTTCCCTTGCGGATAGCTTCAGGAATTTCCATTGCTTTACCAATTCCGGCGCCAACGTGTCCGTTTCCGTCTCCAACTACTACTAAAGCAGCAAATCTGAAATGACGACCACCTTTAACAACCTTTGTAACACGCTTGATTGATACTACTTTATCGTTTAACTCTAAGTCATGAGCATCAATAATTGTATGTTTCATCTGTTTCTCCTTCCTGCTAGAATTCAAGGCCAGCTTCTCTTGCTGCCTCTGCTAATGCTTTTACTTTGCCCTGATATATGAAACCGCCTCTATCGAAGACTACAGTTTTAATTCCGTTCTCAAGCGCTTTCTTAGCGATTACTGTTCCTAAGTAAGCAGCTGCTGCTACGTCATTTGTCTTCTCAAGTTCAGCCTTAACGTCTTTTTCAAGTGTAGAAGCTGCTACGAGAGTCTTTCCAACTGTATCATCAATAATCTGAGCGTACATATGATTATTACTTCTGAATACCGCAAGTCTTGGTCTCTCAGCTGTTCCGCTGAAACGATTACGTATTTTTCTGTGTTTGTTCTGACGAACTACAGATCTGTTGTCTTTACTAACCATTTTTGTTCACTCCTTTAATTATTTCTTACCAGTCTTACCAACTTTACGTCTGATAACTTCATCAACATACTTGATACCTTTGCCCTTGTATGGTTCAGGCTCTCTCTTGCTTCTGATTTCAGCTGCATACTGGCCAACTTTTTCTTTGTCAATACCTTTAACGATGATAAGGTTCTGTCCGTCAACTGCTACTTCGATTCCTTCAGGATCAGTCATCTCAACTGAATGTGAATATCCAAGTGAAAGAACAAGTGTCTTACCGTTCTTCTGTGCTCTGTAACCTACACCGTTAACTTCGAGTTTCTTCTCATATCCTTCGGTAACACCAACTACCATATTGTGAATAAGTGTTCTTGTAAGACCGTGTAATGATTTCATTTTCTTGAGATCGTTAGGTCTTGATACAGTAACTGTGTTTCCGTCGAGTTTTATCTCCATTTCCGCAGGTAATACTCTTTCAAGAGTACCCTTTGGTCCTTTTACAGTCACTTTGTTATTTTCTGCAATATCGACAGTAACTCCTGCCGGTAAAGCGATAGGCATTCTTCCTATACGTGACATGCCGCGTACCTCCTTATTGGGTATGACGATTATTATCGTCTGTTAATAGTTTCGTTCTTGCAGGGTATGTACCCCGCAGGGTTGTCACACACCCGGTAATTTAATTACCAGATGTATGCAAGAACTTCGCCGCCGACATTAAGCTTTCTTGCTTCCTTGTCAGTAACTACGCCCTGATTTGTTGAAATGATTGCGATACCAAGTCCGCCGAGAACTCTTGGTAACTCATCCTTGCCTGCGTATACACGAAGACCAGGCTTTGAGATTCTCTTAAGACCTGTAATGATCTTTTCATTTTTATCCTTGCCATACTTTAATGTAATGCGGATAGTCTTGAAGCTGCCGTCATCAACGAGCTCATACTTCTGAATATATCCTTCCTTAAAAAGAATATCAGCTATTGAAACCTTCATCTTTGAAGCAGGAACATCAACTGTATCATGTTTAGATGTGTTTGCATTACGGATTCTGGTAAGCATATCTGCGATTGGATCTGTCATCTGATTATCCTCCTAAATTTCAATCTGTCGCGCACGGTGTGCGCCGTTTATCATAGCTGATATCTTACCAGCTTGCCTTCTTAACGCCCGGAATCTGTCCCTTGTATGCTAATTCACGGAAGCAAATTCTGCAAATTCCATATTTTCTTAAATAAGCGTGTGGACGTCCACAAATCTTGCAACGTGTATATTCTCTTGTTGAGAACTTCTGCTTACGCTGCTGTTTAACTTTCATCGAGGTCTTAGCCATTGAATTTCCCTCCTAATTTATTTTTTGAATGGCATATTGAATAATCTCAATAATTCACGTGCTTCTTCATCAGTCTTGGCAGTTGTTACGACAATAACATCCATACCTCTTACCTTGTCAATCTTGTCATACTCGATTTCAGGGAAGATGATCTGTTCTTTGATTCCGAGTGCATAGTTACCTCTTCCGTCAAAAGAATCAGCGCTTACGCCTCTGAAGTCACGAACTCGAGGTAATGCGAGATTTACAAGTCTGTCAAGGAACTCGTACATCTTGTCGCCACGGAGTGTAGTCTTACATCCGATTGGCATTCCCTCTCTGATTTTGAAGTTAGCTACTGAATTCTTAGCCTTGGTTGTAACAACCTTCTGTCCGGCTATTGTCTCAAGTTCCTTTACAGCAACTTCGAGAACCTTTGAATTATCTTTAGCTTCTCCAACACCCATGTTTATAACGATTTTGTCGAGCTTTGGTACTTCCATGATGTTCTTGTAACCGAACTTCTTTACCATTGCGTCAACGATTTCACTCTTATATAAGTCTTTGAGCCTGCTCACCGTTACAGACCTCCTTTCCTAAATTAATCGATAACTTCTCCGGTTGACTTGGCAACACGAACCTTCTTGTCGCCGTCAATCTTGAAGCCTACTCTTGTTGTTTTTCCCTTGTGTACATACATAACGTTGGAAATATCAATCGGAGCTTCCTGATGAACAATTCCACCATTCTGGTTCTGTGCACTTGGTTTGGTGTGCTTTGTAACCATGTTAATGCCTTCAACAACAACCTTATGGTTCTTAGCATCAACAGATGTTACTTTGCCTTCTCTGTCTTTATCCTTGCCTGTGATTACTCTGACAAGGTCGCCTTTTTTAATCTTTAATGTTGACACAGTCGCACCTCCTATAATACTTCCGGAGCTAATGAAACAATTTTCATAAACTGTTTATCTCTTAACTCTCTTGCTACCGGTCCGAAAATACGAGTTCCCTTAGGGTTCTTGTCTTCCTTGATAATTACGGCAGCGTTATCATCAAATTTAATATATGATCCGTCTTTACGACGAGCACCTTTGACTGTACGAACTACTACGGCTTTAACTACATCGCCTTTTTTAACAACGCCACCTGGTGTTGCATCTTTAACCGAAGCGACTATAACATCACCGATGTTAGCATATCTTCTTGTAGATCCACCCATAACTCTGATGCAAAGAAGTTCTTTTGCACCTGTGTTATCAGCGACTCTAAGTCTTGTCTCTTGCTGAATCATGCAGGTAATCCTCCTTCAAAATTATTCGATAATTACTCAGCTCTGCTGATAAGTTCAACAAATCTCCATCTCTTGGTCTTGGATAAAGGTCTTGTTTCCATAACCTTTACGATGTCACCAACCTGGCATTCATTGTTCTCATCATGTGCCTGTAATTTGTAAGTTCTCTTAACAATCTTGTTATAAAGAGGATGCTTTACATGGTCCTCAACTGCAACTACGATTGTCTTATCCATCTTATTGCTTACGACCTTGCCGGTACGTGTTTTTCTTAAATTTCTTTCTTCCACAACAAATTCCTCCTTCCTCGGATTATAAAGCAGCCTTTGAAGCCATAACAGTCTGGATTCTTGCAATGTTCTTTCTAACTTCTTTGATTCTGCTTGTGTTATCCAGCTGATTTGTTGCGTTCTGGAATCTTAAATTGAATAATTCCTTTTTAGCAGCTACTAATTCTTTGTTTAATTCTGCAGATGTCTTTGCATTTAATTCTTCTACATACTTATTAATTTTCACTGTTATCACCGCCTTCTAATTCCGCACGAGAAACTACCTTACACTTAAGAGGAAGTTTGTGCATAGCGAGACGTAAAGCTTCTCTTGCGAGTTCTTCTGAAACTCCGCCGATTTCGAACATTACACGTCCCGGTTTAACAACTGCTACCCAATATTCTACTGCACCTTTTCCTTTACCCATTCTGACACCTAACGGCTTATGAGTATAAGGCTTGTCAGGGAATAATTTAATCCATACTTTACCACCACGCTTAATGTAACGTGTCATTGCGATACGGGCTGCCTCAATCTGTCTTGAAGTTACCCACTTTGGTTCAAGAGCGACAATACCATAATCACCATATACTATCTTATTGCCTCTTGTAGCTTTACCAGCCATTGAACCACGAAACTGCTTACGATGTTTAACTCTCTTAGGTAATAACATTACTGTTCGCTCCCTTCCTTAGATGATTTAACCGGAAGAACCTCACCCTTGTAGATCCATACCTTAACGCCGACTTTACCGTATGTTGTATCTGCCTCAGCAAATCCATAATCAATGTCAGCACGTAATGTCTGAAGAGGAATTGTTCCTTCGCTGTAAAATTCTGTACGAGCCATATCTGCTCCGCCAAGACGTCCGGATACTGATGTCTTAATACCCTTAGCGCCTGACTTCATTGTTCTTGTCATAACCGATTTCATAGCTCTTCTGAAAGATACACGGTTTTCAAGCTGAAGTGCAATGTTCTCAGCAACGAGCTGTGCGTCGTTGTCCGGTCTCTTTACTTCTTTAATATCTATTGATAACTTCTTGTCTGTAAGCTTCTGAACATCAGCTTTAAGCTTCTCGATATCAGCTCCGCCTTTACCGATTACCACACCCGGTTTAGCAGTGTAGATGTAAATCTTAACTCTGTCAGACGCTCTCTCTATCTCAATCTTTGAAATGCCTGCGCTGTAAAGTCTCTTCTTGATGAATTTTCTGATGTTGTAATCTTCAACAAGGTTATCACTGAAATCAGCATCAGCATACCACTTTGAGTCCCAGTCTTTAATAACACCGACTCTCAAGCCATGAGGATTAACTTTCTGTCCCATGTGTGTTCTCCTTTCTATCTTTCATTAAGCACGATTGTGATGTGGCTCATTCTCTTCTCGATTCTGTAAGCTCTGCCCTGTGCTCTCGGTCTAACTCTCTTCATTGTAGGTCCCTTGTTTGCGTAGCACTCTTCAACGAAAAGATTCTCTGCCTTCATGCCGTTGTTGTTCTCGGCATTAGCGACAGCTGATTTTAAAAGTTTCTCTATCAATGTAGAAGCATATCTAGGATTATATGTTACAATCGCAAGAGCTGTTGCAACATCTTTTCCACGGATTGCGTCTAAAACAAAGCATGCCTTCTGGACAGAAACTCTTGCATAAGACAACTTAGCTGATGGTCTTGTGTCCTTATTGGCATTTCTCTCTCTTTTAATCTGGGATCTATGTCCTTTTGCCATGGATTTTAACCTCCTTTACGAAATCCTGTCAATTAACGAGCTTTTGATTTTTTCTCGTCTTTTCCATGTCCTCTGAATGTTCTTGTAGCAACGAACTCTCCGAGCTTATGTCCAACCATATCTTCTGTTACATAAACAGGAACGTGTTTTCTGCCATCGTGAACTGCTATTGTATGTCCAACCATCTGAGGATAGATTGTAGAACGGCGTGACCATGTCTTGATAACCGACTTGTCGCCTGCTGCGTTCATAGCGTCAACCTTCTTAAGAAGGCTCTCATCTGCAAATGGTCCTTTTTTTAATGAACGTGCCATAAATTTGACCTCCTTTATTTGATGCTCTTACCGTCTCTTCTTCTTACAATAAGCTTGTTAGAAGCTTTGTTCTTCTTTCTTGTCTTAAGACCGAGTGCCGGCTTGCCCCAAGGTGTCATAGGTCCTGAACGACCAACCGGAGCCTTACCTTCACCACCACCGTGTGGATGGTCATTAGGGTTCATAACAGAACCACGAACTGTAGGACGGATACCCATGTGACGCTTACGTCCTGCCTTACCGATATTAATAAGGCTGTGCTCTGAGTTACCTACTGTACCGATTGTTGCACGGCAAATAATAGGTACCATTCTCATCTCGCCTGACGGAAGTCTGAGTGTTGCATACTTGCCTTCCTTAGCCATAAGCTGTGCAGAAACGCCTGCTGTACGAACAAGCTGTCCGCCTCTTCCAGGATAAAGCTCGATGTTGTGGATTTCTGTACCAACCGGGATGTTCTCAAGTGGTAAGCAGTTACCAACTCTTACTTCAGCTTCAGGTCCGTTCATAACCTTCATGCCGTCTGTAAGTCCCTGTGGTGCAAGGATATATCTCTTCTCGCCGTCTGCATAGCAGATCAAAGCGATGTTTGCTGTTCTGTTTGGATCATATTCGATTCCGATAACTGTTGCAGGAATTCCATCCTTGTTATTTCTCTTGAAATCGATAAGTCTGTATTTCTGTCTGTTTCCGCCGCCCTGATGTCTAACGGTAATCTTACCCTGGTTATTACGTCCAGCGTTCTTCTTCTTGCTGTCAAGAAGTGATTTCTCAGGTGTCTTCTTGGTGATCTCTGAAAAATCAGAACCGGTCATATTACGTCTTGACGGTGTATATGGGTTATATGTCTTAATTCCCATTTCTTTGTTTCTCCTTTCGATGTCTCTTTGTTATGAGCGATGCAATATTTTCATCGACTTTTCTGCACCGCTATGTGATTAAAGTCCTGAGAAAATCTCGATATCAGCACTGTCTTCTGTGAGCTGTACGATTGCTTTCTTCTTAACAGCTGTCTTGCCGAAAACATTTCCTCTTCTCCGGGTCTTGCCGTCAAGGTTCATTGTGTTGACCTTGGCAACCTTGGTTCCCTCGAACATTTTTTCAACTGCTTCTTTAATCTGAGTCTTGTTAGCTTCCGGGTGAACAAGGAATGTGTATTTCTTAGCGCTCATGTCTTCCATACTCTTCTCTGTTATAACCGGTTTAAGGATTACGTCATAATACTGTACGTTTGCCATTATGCATACACCTCCTCGATAGTTGCTACTGCATCCTTGGTAACAATGAGTTTGTCATACTTAAGTATGTCATATACATTGATTGTGTTAGTTAATGCAGTCTTTACATCCGGAATGTTCTTAGCTGAAAGAATTACATTCTTGTCATTGTCGTTAAGAACTACCAAAGCTTTATCAGCTTTAAGATTATTAAGAACAGCTACCATTTTCTTTGTCTTGATTTCATCGAAGCTGATGCTGTCTAATACGATAAGTTTGTCTTCAGCCACCTTTGAGGTAAGAACTGATTTAAGAGCAAGATTCTTCTCTTTCTTGTTCATCTTGAAAGAGTAATCTCTTGGCTTCGGAGCAAATACGATTCCGCCGCCTGTCCACTGAGGAGCTCTTGTTGAACCCTGACGGGCATGACCTGTACCCTTCTGTCTCCATGGCTTACGTCCGCCACCGCTGACTTCTGAACGGGTCTTGGCACTCTGTGTGCCCTGTCTCTTATTAGCAAGCTGGCTTACTACTGCCATGTGTACAAGATGTTCGTTAACTTCAACACCGAATACAGCATCATTAAGCTCCATATCGCCAACTTTATTGCCTTCAATATTGTAAACAGATACCTTTGCCATCTGTGTGTTCCTCCTTCCTGAAAATCAACTATTTAGCTGACTTTACTGTCTCTTTCAATGTTACTAATGATTTCTTAGCTCCAGGAACCGCACCCTTAACAAGGATTAAGTTCTTGTCAGCATCTACTCTGACAACTTCAAGATTCTGAATAGTGATCTTCTTGGCACCCATGTGTCCAGGCATTCCTTTGCCCTTGAATACACGGCTTGGGTTAGATGAAGCACCGTTAGAACCCTGATGACGATGGAACTTAGAACCGTGAGCCATAGGACCTCTTGACTGTCCAAGTCTCTTGATTGCGCCCTGGAATCCTTTTCCTTTGGAAATAGCAGTTGCGTCAATCTTATCACCGGCTTCAAATATATCTGCCTTGATCTCGTCTTTTACTGAGTAATCAGCCGCATTCTCAAACTTGAACTCCTTAAGGAATCTCTTGTAAGAAACGCCAGCCTTGTCAAAATGACCTTTCTCAGCCTTATTAACGCCATGTCTGTTTCTGATTTCTTTCTTGCCGTTCTTGTCAACATTAACAACTTTCTCTTTCTTGTCAACAAAACCGACCTGAACTGCTGCATAACCGTCGTTCTCGACTGTCTTAACCTGTGTTACAACACAAGGTCCTGCCTGCAATACAGTTACCGGAACAAGCACGCCTTCATCATTGAAGATCTGTGTCATTCCAACCTTAGTAGCTAAAATTGCTTTCTTCATTGAATAATACCTCCTGTTAAATCTACAGCGGTTCGCGTTACCGCGAACATCCTAGAACAGTTTTATATAAAACCCTTCAGGACTTACTTACTTAAAAAATATCCGACATTATTTGTTCTTCATCTTAATGTCGATGTACACACCTGCAGGCATCTCTAATCTTGAGAGAGCATCTACAGTCTTCTGTGTAGGAGTAATGATATCGATCAATCTCTTGTGTGTTCTCTGCTCGAACTGTTCTCTTGAATCTTTGTACTTATGAACAGCTCTGAGGATTGTAACAACTTCCTTCTTAGTAGGAAGAGGTACCGGTCCACTCACCTGAGATCCTGTCTTCTTAACAGTCTCGATAATTTTCTTAGCTGACTGATCTACCAACTGATGATCGTAAGCTTTAAGTGTGATTCTCATTACTTGACTTGCCATAAAAAAAGCCGCCTCCTTTTCGTACTTATAAATCTGAAGTACAACAAGTGGTGACTGTACACATCCCCGTGTGTGTCGCGCCTCTTCATAGAAAAAAGAAGAAATTCTTCTTCGCCGCGGCCGTTACACGGTCATCTCTGCATATAAGCAGATGGTAAGTTGTACAGTGACTTGTCGTCAGTTTCCTAACTTGACATTCGCTCCGCGGAAAACCTGCCACATTATCGGGCAGCAACCTCACGTTTCATCGCTATCATGTCACAGCGAATACTAGTATATAGTATATAGAAGAAAAAATCAATACATTTTTATTGTATTTTTTTTAGTACAATTATATTTCCGGACCCGGTGCTGAATAATTGACTTGGCACAGGTCTGTATGTATAATATGGAAGAGATACAAATCTATCACTTCATATTATAATAGGGAGAAACACAATGTGGATTGCAGATAATTGGAAAGACTACGAAGTTATTGATACATCATCCGGCGAGAAGCTGGAGCGCTGGGGAGATTATATTCTGGTACGTCCGGACCCGCAGGTCATATGGCGCACCGACCGAAAACACCCGGGCTGGAAAAATATGAACGGACACTACCACAGAAGTAACCGCGGAGGCGGTGAATGGGAATTTCATAAACTTCCAAACCAATGGTCAATTAATTATAAGAACTTAACGTTTAACCTGAAGCCATTCTCATTCAAGCACACGGGTTTATTTCCTGAGCAGGCTGTGAACTGGGATTGGTTTGGCGATAAAATAAAGAATGCCGGCAGACCTGTCAAGGTTCTTAACCTGTTCGCATATACCGGAGGTGCCACGTTAGCTGCCGCCGCTGCCGGTGCAAGTGTCACACATGTCGACGCATCCAAGGGAATGGTCGGATGGGCCAAAGAAAACGCTGCTTCTTCCGGCTTATCGGACGCTCCTATAAGATGGCTTGTAGATGACTGTCAGAAATTCGTCGAACGCGAAATCCGCCGCGGCAATCACTACGACGGAATAATCATGGATCCGCCTTCATACGGAAGAGGTCCCGGCGGAGAAATATGGAAAATAGAGGATGCCGTATATCCGCTTATATGCCTCTGTGAAAAGCTGTTATCTGATAATCCGCTTTTCTTCCTTATTAATTCATATACCACAGGTCTGGCCCCGGCCGTCCTGACATATATGTTAAGCCTGGCTGTGAAATCCCGCCACGGCGGCACGGTGGAGGCTTCCGAAATCGGACTTCCTGTGACGCAGAGCGGTCTTGTTCTTCCATGCGGAGCAAGCGGAAGGTGGAGCGTATAATACGCTCCACCTTCTGTCTATGGTCTTTACTTTTCTTTTTATTATGATCTGATAAGCGAAACCGGTTTTTTTCTGGACATTGCAATAACCGGACCTATTGCAGATGCCACCGTCATCACAATCGCTATAATGAATATCACCAATGCCATTACTGTGCTTCTGTGAAAATATGCTATATATCCATTCTCTGCGGACGATAGTGACTGATTAACCTTGCCAATCATCAAAAACATCAGGGCATTAGCTATAACATATGATGCCAGTGCCATAACTATTGCTTCTGCCATGAAAATGGCAATTATATCTTTACGTCGTACACCCATCGCCCTAAGCACACCTATATTCTTATGGTTGTCATATATGCTATATGATATAAACGCCAGATTTAACAGAATGCTGAGCATTGCAAAAACAATTATGATTAACACTCCATATTTTTCCAATGAACTTCTGACTTGATAAACGCTTACTACAGCATCCGCCAACGGATGGTCAACATATACGCCATCCCGATATGACGAATCAACATATTTACTTATTTGTTTTCCATTTGTTTTAATTCCATATACATCCAGAATACAATCCGTAAAAAAATCTTTCCTTATCTCATCATACGTTTCATCATACATATACATCTGCACACCTTTTTTATCTGCTATTCCCACCACCTTAAACGAATCCGAATAATTATGAAGATTAAGCATGCCTGTATACGCTCCATTATACTTCTCCGCACTCAGGTCATATGCAGTAAAGGTTGTCATGTTGTCATCCTCAAGCGACACATACCCTCTATCCAGCAGATCTTTCGACACAACTATTTCATTCGCCGCTTCCGGCCGCCTTCCGTATATCAGTTCGTCTGCTGTTACATCCCTCACCGAAGCCACTGCTATCTCTCCCTCTAAATATGCCTGTTCCCCGCGTTGAAACAGATCTGCCGACTTCAACCTCATATATGTAGCATTTTTTGAGAGATAATTCCACAATCCGTCCGTACAATATGCTCTTTCATATACATGTTGAATGTCATAAAATTCATCGTTTGTCAACTTGCCATACCTGATTTTTTTGACAATATCCTTCTGTTTATAATCAGTTCCGACAATCCCGGTAATTTTCAATTTGGCTCCATAACAGTAAACCGCCATTCCAACTGGATTCTGTGTTAAATCCATCTGATCAGCCATGTAATCTGTTATACAGATTTCATCCTCCGCAACAGGTTCCCTGCCGGAAACAATCTCTGCATCACCTAAACTTTTACCTGCAAAAAAATCCACACCGTTGTTATCAGACACCAATGCCAAACCGGATGCATACCTTTCAATGTCAAAATCTTTCCATACAGTTGCAACATTTTCCTTCACAAAATCGTTATTGCCTGATTGCGCAAAATCGGTTTGCCTGTATGCATTCTTGTATTCCACTATTGATTTTAAATATATCTCTTCGATACCTCGTTCTCTGATGCATTCATCTATTGCCTTCCCCGGCATAGAAACAATCACTTCTGACACGAACAAAAGCACAAAAATTGTAACCATAAATACCGCCGTAGTTATAGCCAATCTTGCTTTTCGCTTTTTCAGATTCATAAACGCTGTTTTCAGAACCATTTTACGATTTAACGGTTTAACCGATTTTTGCTGATATTCACAAACATTCGGTCCCTCCTCACGCTCATGCCCTATATGTTCCACGCACACATTATATGTCCTTTTTCCGGCAACCTGTGAGAAAATTTTCTCTATGCTCGGCATTACTCCGGCAAGGCGTCCGTGAAATTTATGCGCTGGCGTTTCCGGTTCGTCCGTCGCGTATACACCAACCTCATATTCATTGTCGTTGATGTATTCATCAGATACGATCACACCATCCGCAACCCTGATTATTCTGTCGGCATACACCTGCGCCATACTCTCATCATGTGTAACCATTATTACAAGTTTTGTCTTGGAAATGCGTTTTAAAATTTCTATTATCTTTATTGATGTTTTATCGTCAAGATTACCGGTTGGTTCATCCGCCAGAATAATCTCCGGATTCTTTACTATCGCACGCGCTATTGCAACACGTTGCGCCTGTCCTCCACTGAGTTCATTCGCTTTTCTTTCCGGTTTGATATTCAGATCAGTTTCATGCAAAACCTGCTCAAGAATCTTCTCTTCTTCCTGCTCGGCCCCCTCGGTATATTGCTGCCTTACAGGCAGCAATATGTTATCTCTTATGCTCCAGTCTTTCAGAAGGTTATACTCTTGAAACACAAATCCAACATGCAGGTTACGGTATTCATCAAGTTCTTTTTCCGAGGCTGTGCTAAGATTATATTCATCCTCATTCGGAAACGTTACACTGACCTCTCCATTATCTATATGATCCAGACTTCCGATAATGTTCAACAATGTTGTTTTGCCGCTGCCGCTCCTTCCAACCGCAAACACCATTCCCGAACTTTCAAATTCAAGATTTATGTCATTAAGGGCAGTAACATTTCCGTTTTCTGATTTGTATACCTTCTCAACATTTTGTAATTTTATCAATGTCTTCCTCCTACATCTTCAAAGCATAACTGTGTATATGTACAAGAATTTCCGCCAAGTTATACTCGTCGCCTTTCCTGTACATTCCAGTCGTAACAATACGATTCCCAGCTTCATGGTAAACTCCCACCGCGAGATCATCTGGTTCATATACATTTTCATTCTCTCCAAATAAGCCCACGCTTGACATGCGTTCTAACGATTCCGTGCCCAAGTACACAAAATTGTTATGCTCATTATCAAGGAATTTATCAATCACATGGATATCTTCTTTTGTAAGATGTGCCTTGTTATCCAAATCATTCACTATCAGATATGTATAGCCGTCAGAATTGTAAAGACTTTCCTCGGTAATTTCCGATATGATCTTTCTATTGATTTTTTCGTCAAACTCTATATCATCACCATATATAACAAATGTAGTCGGATACGCTTCAGTAACAACAATAATATCTTTATCAGCACTGGAAAGATCATCCTCCCCTTCTTTATCATTGTGACATTTTATAAAGATAAATCCTCCCACCGCAATCATCAGTATTAAAGCTCCAAGAATAATTAATATTGATTTTTTCATACGCCTGTTCTCCTTATTTAAAGCTTATTCTATAACTAGCTGAATTTCCTGCCGAGCAGTCGTATAAAGGTACATACATACCACTTCCGTTTTTATTGCTTGAATACCCAAATTTCGCGTAAATCGAAACATTAAGATCGTATTCTTTTTTGTTAATTGTCCATTCACACGTTCCCATCTGCCATGTCTGATTATACAACATTTTATTTCTATCGCTTGATGCACTCCAATCAGCCGCATTTGTCTTATAATCAAATTCTACATCAAATTTATTCTTGCTTACTGAACTATAATCTGTTATTTCGCAATATTTTTTGTTCATTTGTACCGAGCCACTGACGCTGGCAGATTTATATCCCATATTCAACCCCACCGAATACGAAGATGCGCCGATTGTTGAATTTGTGGGGCTATTGCCTTGGAAACTCGCTCCGCTCGGCAGCGATGCATTCATATCCAAATACTGTGAAAAGCCATAATATTTTGTTCCTGAAGTACTATAAAATTCCTGTGGTTCCATACTGACCTTTATAAGCACGCCATCATAGTATTTGCCATCAACTTTCTTTTTAGCTCTATACGATCCTATGTAGGAATGTGCATATCCGACAATCTGGAACGGACTTATTTTACTGTCATCGTCCGGAGACAATGTATTGCCGAATCTAACCACGTTTACTCTTTTTATTGTATATCCTCTTATAGTTGCTTCCGATGTTTCAGGCAATGATTCGCTCAACGCGCTCACCGGTTGTATTGTTTTCAACCCTACCAACGCCGTTGTCAAAAGAGTGCATCCCAAAATTTTTACCGATTTTCTTACTGTTTTTTTCATATATTAGTTCTCCTTATTATAATTGTTATGATTAGCTATATTTTTATAGCTTAATTTTTGATTAAAACTCCTGTTTTTCACTTTATGATATTCTATCGTTTACCCAACCATCTTATTAGTCACAGCATCCTCCTCTCTTTGTCCCAAAATTCCATAAATTCATTTTTGTGATTCCGACTTAATGGTATTAGAGCGTTATCCTTTAAACTTAGTGTTAAAATACCTTCTTTTCTCACCTCTCTCACCTTATGAATATTCACTATATGGCTTCTGGCCGTACGGATAAAATACTCTGTAGGCAATACCTGTTCCATCGCACTTATGCTCATACTACTGACATAATCTTTTGTTGCCGTATGGATTACAGTATTTCTTTTGCTCGTTTCTACATATATAATATCGTCCGCATCCATTTTCATAGTGCCTGAGTGAATCACTTTAAAATCAATATATTGTTTATCCCGAAAAATATATTCGACACTGTCAAGACACCTATCCAGGTCCTCATCAAAACAATCAGCTCTTATGTAATTATTGATTCCACACAAATATCCCTGATAAGCTTCACTATGATCAGCCCCAACCACTACCACATAGCAGTCAGGATTTTTTTCGTGTAATCTTTTGCACAATTCATAACCGGAATCGCTTTTTAAAGACAATCTATCAGGAATAAATAAAATGTCACACTGCTGACTATCCTGCATCAGTTCAGCCTCATCGTGTTCATATTTAATCTTTATATCATCTCCAAATCTATGATTTAATTTCCTTTGAATTCTATATTTCTGCTCTCTGCAATCCAATATTGCTATCATTAGTATAACCTCCGTTTGTTATAATCCCGATTACTTCATTAAATAAATCGTATTCTTCATGCTGTATTATTTTAGTCGTTTTTATCAGTTTATGTGCCATTGATGATTTATGGGAAATGAGATAGTCCCGACATTGCGTCAAAGCCTCATCTCCAAGCGTTACAAGCGCCGACACTCTGCTCTTCACCATTGTATAGCCATCTTTTAAAATATATCTCAAAATGCAATCCACAATGCGCTTATGTTCTGCTAACATTTCATATGAGCGTGGATTCTTTACTTCTGATTTCTTAATGCTTTTGATAAGAAAATCATACACCGCATTTCCATACACATGTTCAAACCCGGTAATATCTATTTTATCATCAGATTCCCGTTGATTATCCAGATATGCCCTAAGTTGTTTTTCGATTTTCCGGGTATTGACATTCTCAGAATAATTTTTTCTCTTTCTAAAAAAGTACACTTCATAATCCCATTCCGCTTCCAACGCCTCATATGATTCCACTATTTTATTTAATTCAACATACTGTGTTTCTATCTTGTGATCCGCTCCATATGTCTGACACCAAGCGCTACCTTCCTCAACACATCCGTATATAAGGGCAAAGTTGTTATATCTTACCACATCTCCATAATCCGGATTCTTATGCCGGTCACAGGTTACCACCACATATACGTCGTGTTTTATCGCCTTGCGGATATATCCCGCAAGATTGTCAACATGTCCAATAACAGTAAGTTTCTCAATCGGCGATATACGGTCATCATATATTCCGTCAAACTCAAAGTCCACATGCGCTCCATTGTGATTTTTTACACATATAGGAATGTAATTATTACATATGAACTCAATATTTTCATCCACACCACCCGACATCATATAGTAAAAGGCCTGTGATGCACTTTCATTTATCAAATTGTCTGCCAGTTCAAGTTTCTTCATCCGCACACCCCTTTTAGCAAAGTATACTCTTTATCCTTCAACCTTCTGACACTGTCTGCCATACGGTCGGTAATACCATCTTCTTCAAATTCTATATATTTAATATGCTGCATCTTTACCATTCTGATAAGCTGCTTTATTTCGCTCATAAGATTCTCATCATAATCCGAGACTCCATGCTGTTTCAGTTTATTCAATGCACACTCAATAACATCTATATGTTCTTTGACCACGGTTATCGAACGTTCCTCATTAAGCCCGGATGTCCCGGAAAGCACTTTTTCCAGATAATCCAGACACCTGATTCCTGAATACGGTTCTATTCCGTTGTTAAGCCATTTGCCATCCGCCTTGCCGGCAATAAATTCATCCAGATATCCCGTTACCGGATTAACCGCATCCAGATATTGTGACAAGTCATATCTGATTCTATCTATATCAGTATCATAAGTTCTGTCATTGATTTTAAACAGACTTGTCTCAAATTCCCATTCGTTCTGCAACGTATAATATGCCTTATTCATACTGTTATAAGAAACTTCAGACTCCCTATAATGACCTGAAGCATCGTATCCTATCGTCTTGAAAGTTCTCGCAGCATCATCATAATCGCTTATCATTATATCGTGCCTGAAATACCTTATGCCTGACATCATCTTCCCTTCAAGATAATATTCATTGGCAGATGTAACCACATACCATCCGTCGTTCACCGCTTCCCTGATATATTTGACTATATCTTCGGATACTCCGGTGAATCTGCGCTTATCAAGACCGTCAGGATAAGTTTCCAATATTCCTTCATATGCAAAATCAACGTGGCTTGACAGCGGATGTCTTACAACCAAAGGTATATACTTGTTACATATTATATCATCATAGTCTTTCCTGTCAAATATCATTGAATTGTAATATGCCTGATATTGTAATGCCGTTATCATTCCCGCTTTAATATCAATCCCACCTTTCTCTTATGTCAACATAGCTGCCAATTTATTATAATCTCTTTTACCATGTGTATTAACCGGCAATTCCTTTATTGAATATGTCCTGACAAACCGCCTATTCACATTAAGCAAACTGATCACTTCATTCTGTATTCCGTCTAAAATGCTGCTGTCATCAGAAATAACCGTTATACATATACAGCCATCCCTTTCAATGCACGCCGCCCGCATTCCACTATTATGTTCTATTATTGCCTCAAGCTCATCAAGATTAATTCTCTTCCCGCCTGCTTTGGCAATTCTCTTTATTCTGCCGGTAATATACAGGAATCCGTCTTTATCAATCTTCCCAATATCGCCGGTATGCAAAACGCCTTTGTTCTCGTCTCCTAACGCAAGATCCTCAAGCCCTTCGGCATATCCAAGAGACACATTCGGTCCGGAATATATTACCTCTCCATCAAGTATAGAAATATTTCCACCTGCAACAGGCTTTCCAACGCTATGAATATGTTCCGGATTCCTGTTAAGAAAATGACACGTCATTCTGGCTGTTGCTTCTGTCTGTCCATACATCACCGCAAAATCAAATCCCTGTTCATATGCCAGCTTCAAAATATTTTCCTCTGTGCCCGGGCTCAACCTGCCTCCGGCCTGTGTGGCTAATTTAAGATGCAGCCCCGGCCTTCTCAATATATTCATCAGATACAGTAATTCATATGTATCGGGCACACCGCATATCACGTTACCTCCACATCGCTCAAAATAATTCCATGTATCGTTACTGCCAATGCTTCCATCACAAATTATAAGAGATGCTCCCACATACAAATATGTATTTACCACGGACAATCCATATGTGTAACTTAGTGGAAGCATAACTCCAGCCTTATCGGTGTTCTTGATTTCAAGCGCCTTAACTATCGACTTCGTATTGTACACAATATTATCATAACTGATTCTCACATATTTACAGCTTCCCGTGCTCCCTGACGTAGCCAGCAGCAAAGCCAGCTTATTATTAATATGTAATTTATATATCTTTGCTTTTCTATATAATCTATAATTATATATTCTCCCGGATATTACATATCCCTCAGGCTCATCAATGTCCTTGTGCTGCCATATATAGTGCGGCTTGTACATCTTAACAACCGGATCACTATTGCGTTCGTCACACATAATCAAGGGCATACCTGCTTTCAGTGCCGCTGTATAACCAACTATTGTCTCGTAAGATATTCTGCATCTTATCATAATGAGCGGTCTGTCGATTTTGCCGGAAATAAATGATAAAAATTCATTCTGGTTTTCGTTCAACTTTGCATATGTAACTGCACCATAATCGCGGCTGTAAACGGCAATCCCTGTGGGGTTAATGCCCGATATCAACTCAAATTGTTCGATTCGCTCCACAGGATATGCCTCCTTATTATTTGATTTAATCTTTCACTTATCTTATACAGTTTCCTCCTTATCTTTTTTGTATTTAAATACACCACAGGCAACTGCAACCGCTATAAATGCAACCCCTATAGTAATTAAAACTATTCCAAATATCCTAAACACATAATTCTGAGCGAATTTAATTCCCGTTACGCCTATTGCAAATCCCGGCAGCGATATGAATATGCTCTGTAGTATATATACTTTTTTCCATTTAGACGATATTATTTGCGTTACAATAATACCTACAAATGAAACTATCAGTACCGGTATTATCCTAAAAAAACTGTTCAAAAATTCTTTCACCATCATAAACATCACCATTCCTTGCTCGTTTGATTTTTAAAATACATATATTTCTTATCATTACACACTTCAAACAATTGATCTGTGTAACGAAATATAAATTCACTTGTTTTCAAATGTTCGTTTTCCAACTTTGTCAAAAACAGTCTTTCTATATATTCCCCATCAATTTCATCATCAACATAAAGCATCACGTCAAACTGCCTGTATGATTTTTGGACTATGTAAAATTGTTTTACAGTTCCATCCGTAATCTTGTTGATAAAGTCAAAAATCTCAACGAAGATATATGAATGTATCTTATATCCATCCTCGAATACAGCATAATCATTCCATCTTCCAGTCACAACTTCAATTATCTTGCCACCGCAGCCACAACAACACGAATTATTTTTTATTTTCACCTTATCGCCAAGATTATATCGGTAAAACGGCATCGTGCGATTTGTTTTAGATGTTATTACAATATTTCCCTCTGCCGTTTTCAAATCTTCGCTGTTCGCCAAAACTGTTCCTGCATCGTCCACAATTTCTATGAATACATTACTTCTCATAATGTGTTTATTGCCATACGGACACTCATATGCTATTGAGCCCACTTCATTCGCTCCATATTGATCTGCCACTTTGCATCCAAATACTTGCATTGCGGTCTCTCTCACAGTCTCCGTCAATACTTCCCCGGAAAATTCTACATATTTGAAACTTATCGGAGATTTTTCGTAATGTTTCTTAATGTATGCACACAAAAGTGCCGCCACACTTGGCTGAAATAATGCCCATACAGCTTTAACATTTTTGATTACTTCTATCGTCTCTTCTATACACTCTTCAAGTAATAATCTTTTGTTTATTCCTATAGTGTTCTTATAATATTCATATTCTGTATTCCCATCATTATATGTATAAAAATAGAGCATCTTATCTTTCGGATATATATCATAATACTGACCTCTTCTTAACCACAACTCAATCATAGACCTCTTATAATCAGCGTCACTCCATAGTATTTCCAGATATTGTCCTGTTGATCCTGACGTTCTCTTTGAAATCAAATTTCCCGTCATATATTCCCTGATCATTTCCGGTGCAATATTACCCGTCTCATGATCTATCATATATTTTTTCTCCATTATCGGTAACTGTCCAAATTCCGTCAATGAAGTTATATCTATATTTCTGTCTCTTGCAAGGTTTATGTACGCCGGTACATTTCTATATACTTCTCCCGCCATTTCAAAAAGCTTTTCCTTCTCCATATCCGCCTCCCATTAAAAGCGTTACTTATTCATTATGTAAGTTATAAGTTCTGTCAGTTCCCTCGGTGTATTCAGTTTCTCCGACACCATCATCTCATCACTCATTTTAATTCCAAATGTACCGTCCAAGTCATTAATAAGATGAACCAAATCTATTGAGTCATATCCCAAATCTTCAATCAATTTAGTGTCCTCTTTGACTTCAATATCGGACGGCATGTTTGTAGCATTTCTAACTACTATTTCTATAATTTTATCAAGCATTTTTGCTCCCGTTAATTTTTATGTTATTATATATTATTTTCGCTAATTTAGCAACTTTTTCGCGGATAATGCACACTTTTACGCGTGAATGGTACAATTGTTACGAAATTGTTACAATACCACCATTATTTTTATTCTTTTTCATTCCATTCCACCATGCTGTCAATCACTTTCCATTCATCCGCAGTAAATGCCATATTGTTGATAGCATAGTACCATGCGTTGCCTTCCTCTATCCATGTAAAAAACTTTACATATTCTCCGTTGGTCGAGCCGGACATAAGCTTCCCGCTCTTCTTATCAGAATACTCGGCGACAAGTTTTTTAATAAGAAGCGTTTTCTGTTCATCCGAAAGCTGTTCGCATGCCTCCGGCTGTGCAAGCAGAAATTCAACTATGTCAAGCAGATTTGCCATGTAAACCCTGCCCGTATATTCTTTGTCATTTTCCCCGATGACCTCCGGTTGCTGTGCATCCATATAATAATTGTAAACCACCTCTGCCCAGTCATCACGCCTCAACGCCTCTTCAAGTGCATTGCTGTCCCTTACGAGAAAATAAAGTTCCGTTGATGCCAGATAATCAAATCTATTCATAGAGTATGCACTGTTTAAATAATCAAAAGCAACATCTATAAGCTCATTCGTCTTTGCACTGTGCGCTGCTTCATCAGGTATGTAATATGCCACTCTTGTCATATCAGCATCTTTCAGAATTTCTTCCCTGTCAAAAGGAATTTTCAAATGTCCTTCCGAATCCACCCACTCTTTAGCAGAATATTCTTCAAACGGTGATACTTTTTCGGAGGACACCACGCTGTCTCTCATCTGCTTTGCCTGATAGGCTTCTCCTTCTTTACCAACACATTGTTCTATCGCGCTTTCATAAGGTGTCTGAAGTTCCTCCTTTGTGTATATGTTTTTGTGTTCTGATGTTGCGGTGCCTTTCCTGCCGCATCCTGTAATTGCAATAACCGCAATTATAAGAATGATAGATATTATTCGTTTTTCCATAAGTCCCGTATTCTCCTTTCCTCCTGTTTTGCCTTTTTGTATTTCACTATAGAAAACGCGACAGCGCCACCTATAAATGCCGCAGCTACCGCAAGCAAAATTATACCGAGAAGCCTGAACATATAACCCTGAACCATGCCAAATCCCACTATTGCCAGTGTCCATCCCGGCAACGATATGAATACACTCTGGACAATATATCCCTTATCAGAATCAGACGATAACAGTCCCGATATCACAAAACCCGCAATTGCGAATAGTATTATAGGTATTAATGTAAATATCCCATTCATTTATTTTCCCTCCTTTTCATTCCATTGGATAACTCTGTCAATTACTTTCCACTCGTCATCCGTAAGATTCATTTCGTTAATTGCATAATACCATGAATTGCCTTCAACTACCCATGCAAAGAATCTCACATATCCTCCCGGCGCAACGCTGTCTGAAATTGTCTTGCCCTCACTTGATACTTGGTACTCCTTGATAAGTTTCTTTACAAGATTGGTTCTCTGTTCGTCCGAAAGACTGTCACACGCCTCCGGCAAAGCCAGTATACATTCTGCCACGGTAAGCATGCCGTATTTACTCTTACGTTTCCAATATTCGTCAGAATTTTCTTCTTCCGATATATAATCAGGGTAATCCAGTTCCATATATTTATCATAATAAGCTGTTGCAAAATCATCTCTTCTGAGAGTCTCTTCCAGTGCGTTATTATCTTTCAGCAGCCATTCAATCTCATTAGCTGCCGTGAAATCAAATTCCCAAAAAGTCGTATCCTGATCAAAATAATCCAGACATATGTCAACAAGTTCCTTTGTGGATGCTTTGGTTGCAACATCGTCCGGCACGTAATATGCAAAGAACATCCTGCCGCCTTCACAATTCTTAAGAAGTTCTTCTTTATCAAAAGGCAGCTTTATGTTTCCCTCACTGTCTACCCATTCATCCGACGAATATCTGGCATCCTGACACCCCATGGAAACCCAAGTTTGAAGTCTGTCGTACGCCTTGTAAGGTGTTCCCTTAGCTCCTACGCATTTTTCAATAACGTTGTCATAAGGTTTCTGACATTCTTCTTTTGTATATATGTTCTTATGTCTGGTTTTTCCTTCTGCCGCACCACGTTTGGTGCACCCTGACAACAGCACTATGGCCACAACCATAAAGATACATATAACTCTGGTTCTTTTCATCATACACTTTACCTCCTACTCCTTTTCGTTCCATTCCATCATGCTGTCAATCACTTTCCATTCATCCGCAGTAAGTGCCATATCGTTGATAGCGTAGTACCACGAATTGCCTTCCACCACCCATGTAAAGAAATTGCAGTCAGGTTTGGGGAGTTCATTGCACCCGCCATAATACGGCATTATCTTGTCTTTCCGCGTTAGTTCAGTCTCTTTTACAAGGCGTTTCACAAGATTTACTCTCTGTTCCTGCGTCAATTGGTCACAGGCCTCCGGCTGCGCCAATATAAACTTGGTTGCGAAAAGCATTATTGTTATTTCGGCCTTGTCTATAAACTCTTGCGATTCATAATATTCATCCATAAAAACATATGTCCGTTGAGACTGTCATCCACCGGAAACGGTATTCTCAAATGACCGTTCTCATCAACCCACTCTTTTTCCGAGTGTATATGTTCCAGATCATCATCCACAAATTTATATGCTTCATACTCCGTCCCCGGCGCGCCGGCACACTTGCTTATGGCGCTCTCATAATTAACCGTACATTCGTCCTTTGAGTATATGTTCTTGTGCGGTACAGGCTCCGTTTTGGTCTTGCCTTTACCCGCGCATGCGGTAAGGAGCATACACGCCAACAGTATAATACATAGACCTCTTCTCATAAGTGCCCTCCTCTTAAGTGTATTTTTTTATTATTATAAGTTATTTTAACTGTTTAGGCAAATTTTTCGCAGATTATGCGCAATTATACGCGTGAATGGTATAAATGTTACAAAATTGTTACAGACTTGTTACGATTTTGTTACAAAATTCCCAAAATACAACTCAAGGCGCAGCAACTTTATTGGTCACTGTGCCTTGTTGTTAATCTTCTTTTTTCTCAAAACGTGCCCTATTATTGCATATACATACTGTCGTTAAAATCACGATAAGATACATGACATTCACGCCTATGAGCAACCATTTGCAGTCGGTCAACGCATCTTTTACCGGATGAAATACATAAGCACTGTTTATCGTGTACATTCCCATAGTCCGGCGCTCATACACATAAGAAGTAAACAGGTTTCCACCGTTCATTTCTTTGTATACTTTCTCGATATTCCTGTAATTCATCGTTGAATCAAGAAGTCTCTTGGCTTCCTTGTCAAGATCAGTCTGAATATACCAGCTTACTTTTGAACTGCCGACATCTATCCATTCCGATACATCTTTATAATCCGCATAATTATCGAAAAGATCCGCCTCATACTTGTAAACCGTATTATCTTTTCCTATAAATCTGACTTCGGACGGATATATATTATCGCCGTCATAGGTTCCTCTGATAACACTTGTAACCCATGGTCCCGGATTAACTTTATCCCATGCATCCTCAGAAAAAGTGTCACATATGCGCACCACTTTGGTATCTTCAAGATATTCTGTATCATTTTTAATATTTATAATGATATCTGTATTACGTCTGGCAATACATACACTGCTGTTA
Organism: uncultured Butyrivibrio sp.; assembly: GCA_945928575.1. Lineage (GTDB taxonomy): Bacteria > Bacillota > Clostridia > Lachnospirales > Lachnospiraceae > Eshraghiella. Next base: position 174,538 of record CAMENP010000001.1, on the reverse strand, counting down.
TCGGCGAGAATATTGCCGCAATTATCCGTCACGTTGGCATAATAACCCATTCTATACCAATCGGTTTCAGCCTCCTCTTTTGTCAGCTTATCCATGGCATACATATAAGATGTCTCATAAAAGCAGACCTTACCGTCCGGTGTCTGAAACGCTTTGGCGCCGTAAGCGATATCAGGCCATCTCTGCATATTTTTCCAGCCGTATTTCTCCACAAGTTCATACGGCACATCCTTTTCGTATACATTATAATACCCTGCCGCCTTCCACATATAATCCGATGCCGCGCGGCAGTGTTCAAGGTTCATTTCCCTTATATCAATACTGTAACGGCGGACTACAAGCACGGATGTTATTATCATCGCCGCCAGATATATTATTGTAAGTTTATTGCGTAGTTTTTTCATGATTTATCCTCCCGTTCATTATGCAGTTACATATAGCAGTCCCTGTACAGACCCTCTGTGTCATAAATCCCTGTAATCTCCTGTACTCCATCCTCAATCTCCTCCCTGGTAAAATCGTTAGCCTCAAGATAATCGTCATCAAGACCGTTCATGTAATCGTACACACAAAGCATTGTATAATAATCATCCGCATTTCTCGGATTAAGCCTGTCAAACATTACATCCTCGGCCTCATTAAGTTTCCCTGCATCTATCAATGCCGTCAATTCATAATATATTGAATCCTCGGCACTGTTCTCCACAAATTTCGGCTGTTTGTACTTATTCTGCGATGCCCCGCATATCAGATACATGCACAGCCTTATCGTATCTCCTATCTTGCCCGTAAGGCTTTTTTTGTCCTGCAGCATTTATATTCCCTCCTGTTCTAGAATCTGCTGTTAATCCAGTCAGTTATCATACTGATATTATCCGCCCTGAGATTTATGAAATCCCTTATGCATTGTGAACTTGCATAATTGCCGTTAATTGCTTCTTCCTTACTTCCGCTTCCCGGATACCTGTCATAGAACTGATCAAACATTGGTCCGTAAACAGCTTCGAATTTGTCCAGGGTATCCAATGCCTTATTTTTTTCAAAGATCGTATCTGAAAATCCGGCAAGTTTCTCACAATATGCCGCTCTGAATTTATCATTGGTCATAAGATATGCGAAGCATAACACAGCCGGATTCTTGGTATCAAAATCAAGAAGTCCCGACGGCTTGTAATTATCTTCTTTTACCGTATTGGTGTATGCATCCCCTGCGCCGCTTACTCCGCCGAATTCTATATCATAAAGGCAGAAGCGCCATCTGCCGTCCGCATATTCGTTGGATTTATCCGTTGTATTTGTTTTCCACATGGACCAGTTCTTGCCCGGCCAGTCCCATTTATTGTTAATCCATACTTCAACACCGAAGTAGTCCATTACGCTGTCAACGTCAACTATTTGGGCAAATTCTTCATAGTCCGCATCATCCTTAAGTGACTTATGAGTCTTGAAGAAATCCTTGAGTTCCTTGAAATAATAGTCCGTCTTCTCTCCGTCCGGAAGTGTTCCCTCGTCGAGTTTATATCCTATACTGTATGTCTCCGCGTCGCCTTTGTATACGATGACATCATCCTTATTGACCCCGTAATGTGACTCAAAATAGTCGTCCGAATAATCTTCTTCAAGGACATACAGTCCCCAGTACTCTCCGTTAAGATATACCACACACGGTCTGGATGCCTTGGTTGAACAGTAAACTCCTGCGGCAAGTGTCTGCCAGTATGTATCATTATATTTTGACGTGAAGGCGCAATTACCGCCGGCCCTTAAGACAAATGTTTTGAATTTATCGATGGTGTTGCCGTCCTTGTCCTTAAGTTCATCGCCCCAGATATCATATCTGAACTTATTGTCTCCATAGTCCTTACGCGCATAAAGTCTGAAACCTTTCTGTAAATCGGAACGTGAATAATTGCCCTGTATTCTTATTCCGCAATCCTGGTTAAGCACCTGCTCGGCTCCGTTTCCATTCATCTCGAAGAAATCAATATGTGCCTCACGTTCCCATTCACGGCCGCGCTGCGAATAATTGGCATCAAGTTTACGGGTATCATCCGCTTTAATCCAGTTCTTATTACCGATAAACTTCTTAAACGCATTATCGAATACGTCACCTTTGACATATATGCCTTTCTCACTGTCGAAAAGGTCATCATAATCCATTGTTATGCTTATCACCGCAAGGTCACTGCCAGATGCCTTACAGCTGGCTTCTATACCGTCGATATGATCTGACGTGCTTCCTATAAAATATGTTTGTGTCGTTACAGCGCTCCAATTTCCGGCGCTGTCCTTAGCTGCCGCGCGGATGACCGTACATTTATCCACGGCATCATCCGACGGAGCATCTATACGGCATATAAGACCGTCATCCTTGTAATAATCGCTGAAGTTGGTGCAGAACAATGTCGGAGATACAGCCGAAACAACATTGGCATCTCCGCTTCTGTCCGCTACTTTAATCTCTCCGTTGTATTTTATTGAAGTATCACTCTCGGAAGGATCACTTCCGTCTGTTGTATAATATATGTCACCTTTGGATGTCAATTCAAGCTCAAATTCTTCATCATATACGCCACCCTGTCTCGAAAACACAACTTCCGATGTTTCTGTATGCGTATCCTGCTTATTACCATTTGAGCATCCGCTCATTACGGCTGCAATCACTATTGCCGCAAATGTTAATATTTTTCTTGTTCTCATCTCAAACCTCCGTCCCTGTTTCCCGTCAACAAGTGAAAACACGCTTTGCGAGTTTCCCCTTGTTATCGCGACAGTCGCCAAGGTCTCGCGCAAGCGCGGACTTTAGCTCGTTGTTCGCGTAAATTAAAAATGTGTATAAGACCGAAATCTTATACACATTATATATTATCTATCTTATATGTGATACCGCAATATTTAGGCAGACATTACAGTATTTATTTGGTATGAAGCAGTTCGTGCGCTCTTCCTTTAAGCAGTCCGTACTCGTAGAGTTCCCTTACAACCGGGTTCTCATCTGAGCATTTGATAACCGCACTCTTGTCAGCCTTATACATGCCCTGTGAACGTCTTGCTTTATCCGATTTATGGCTGAAAGGCTGGCCGGCGCCCGCTATACATCCGTAAGGGCACGCCATAACTTCAACAAAATCAAAATGTTCCTCTCCGCTTTCTATAAGCTCAATAAGTCTGTCGGCATTGCCGAGTCCGCTTACGACACCAAGTCTTAAGGTCTTGTCTCCGAGTGTTACTTCCGCCTTCTTAACTCCGTCCATTCCGCGGATACCGCTGTACTCAATTTCCTTCATGGCAAAATCACTCTTATCCGCAACTTTACGAAGCGCCGCTTCCATAACACCTCCGGTGACACCGAATATAACTCCGGAACCCGAAGATATCGAAAACGGCATATCCGGGGAACCCGGTTCAAGCTCGTTAAACTGTATGCCAAGTTCACGGATCATGCTTATAAGTTCCTTGGTCGTTATCACATAATCGACATCCGGCACTCCGTCCCTTACGAATTCAGGTCTTGCAGCCTCGTATTTCTTGGCTACGCAAGGCATTACGGCAACCGATACCGTCTCAAGGTCCGCTTCCTTATCCGCCGGTTTATAATATTCTTTAATGACCGCACCGAACATTTCCATAGGTGAACGGCAGGTCGATATGTACGGCAGAAGTTCCGGGTGCTTTGTCTCTGCAAATCTTATCCAGCCCGGACAACAGGATGTGAAAAGAGGATATTTGTTATCGCCTTTTTCAAGTTTTTTGACCAGTTCCGCCGATTCCTCCATAATGGTCAGATCGGCCGCGAAGCTTGTATCAAACACTGTATCAAATCCTATCATTCTCATAGCGGTAAAAATTTTGCCGATCGAGTTCTTACCCGGTTCCAGACCGAACTCCTCCCCAATTGCCACGCGAACCGCCGGTGCAACCTGTGCAACCACGCGTTTGCCCGGAGAATATATAGCCTTCCACACCTCTTTAATGTCTTTTTTGATGGTAATTGCTCCGGTAGGGCACACCGCAGCACATTGTCCGCAGTTGACACATTCCGTCTGCGCAATATCCCTTCCGAAAGCCGGGCTTACGACCATATCCGCTCCTCTTCCGGCAAAATCTATAGCGCCGACATGCTGTACTTCATTACACATACGCACGCAGTCCCCGCAAAGGATACATTTATCCGGCTCGCGCACTATCGACAGCGACGAGGCATCCACCGGAAGGTGCTTTCTTGTATTCTTAAATCTTATGTCATTAAGTCCGAACCTCTTGGCAAGAAGCTGGAGCCTGCAGTTAAGATTTTTCTCACAGGTGGTACAATCCCTGCAGTGTGATGCCAGCAGAAGTTCCAGTATCATCTTGCGGTAGTTATGAAGCCTTCCGGTGTTGGTCTTAATAACCATTTTGTCTTTTGGAAGGGTGGAACATGATGCCATTATGTTGCCTCTGTCATCTTCCACAACACACATACGGCATGCGCCGTATATTGACAGGTCAGAATAATAGCAGAATGTCGGCACATGTATTCCGGCTTTCTGTATTACCTGTAAAATATTACGCTCATCTGTAAATTCGGTACGAATACCGTCTATTATCATATATTTTCCCATATCCGGACCTCCTATACTTCTTCCACTGCGCCGAAATTACATCCGTTCATGCACGCAAGGCACTTGATGCATTTCGTGGTATCAATAACATGCGGATTACGCACTTCGCCGGTGATCGCTCCGACCGGACACATTCTGGCACATTTGGTACAACCCTTGCATTTATCCGGGTTTATCCTTAGCGTCACAAGCGCTTTGCACTGTCCCGACGGACATTTATGGTCAACCACATGCGCGATATACTCGTCCCTGAAATATTTGAGCGTGCTGACAACCGGTGATGCCGCCGTCTTGCCAAGCCCGCATAGCGCTGTATTCGATATTGTATCTGCCAGCTCTTCAAGCATATCTATATGTTCAAGCGTTCCCCGTCCTTCCGTTATGTCCGTAAGAAGCTCCAGCATTCTCTTCGTTCCCTCGCGGCACGGAACGCACTTACCGCAGGACTCATTCTGTGTAAAATTCATAAAGAACCGCGCCACTTCGACCATACAGCTCTTATCATTCATTACAACAAGTCCGCCCGATCCTATCATCGCACCGACTTTTTTAAGCGAATCAAAATCAAGGTGCATATCCAGATGATCCTCTGTCGCACTTATGCAAAGACATCCGCCCGACGGTCCGCCTATCTGCACTGCCTTGAAACCGCCGCCTTTAACGCCTCCGCCGATGTCAAATATTACCTTGCGCAATGTAGTACCCATAGGAACCTCGATAAGTCCCGTGTTATTAACATTGCCCGTCAGCGCGAAAGCCTTGGTTCCGTGGTTATTCTCCGGTCCGAAGCCTTTATACCATTCCGAGCCTTTATTGATAATAGGCGGAACATTACAGTATGTCTCAACGTTATTAAGAACTGTCGGCTTGTCAAAAAGTCCATGTTCAACCGTTCTCGGCGGCTTAACTCTCGGCATTCCCCTGTTGCCTTCGATGGATGCCGTGAGTGCGCTGCCCTCGCCGCATACGAACGCTCCGGCACCTTTGCTTATGTGCATATCGAAATCAAATCCGGAACCCATTATATTCTCACCGAGCAGCCCGTATTCCATCGCCTGGTCTATGGCCTTCTGAAGTCTCTCACAGGCAAGCGGATATTCGGCACGCACATATATGTAACCATGATGTGCACCGGTCGCTATCCCGGCAATTATCATTCCTTCTATTACACGGTGTGGGTCGCCCTCCATCATTGAACGGTCCATAAACGCACCCGGATCTCCTTCATCTCCGTTACACACAACATATTTTACCGGCTCTTTCTGTGCAAGCACCTGCGCCCATTTACGACCTGTCGGGAAGCCTCCGCCTCCGCGTCCTCTTAATGATGCTTCGGTTATCTCATCCACAATCTGCTGTGATGACATTTCAAAAAGTGCTTTTTCAAGTGCCGTATACCCTCCGACGGCTATATATTCTTTAATGGACTCCGCATTAATATGTCCGCAGTGTTCCAGCGCAATTCTCGTCTGCTGCTTATAAAAAGGAATATCCGCCTGCTTATAATACGGATTTCCGTCCTTATCCTTATAGACAAGTCTCTCAACTATATCATCATGAAGAATCGTGCGTTCTATTATCTCCTCGCAGTCTTCCCGTTTAACTTTCACATAGAGCCAGCCCATAGGCTCAATCCTTATAAGCGGGCCCATCTCGCAGAATCCGTGGCATCCGCTTTTCTTAAGGCCTATGCTTCCGTCGTGTGGTTCTTTTTCAAGGCGCACCTGGCACTCCAGCCCCGCCGCCTCTATAAGTTCCTTCATCCTCGCATAAATATCAAGGGAACCTCCGGCAACACATCCGGTTCCCGCACATATAAGTATCTGCTTACGCTGTGCGTTAAGCGCCAGAGCAAATTCTTCCCTGGCCTGTTTCATCATTTCTCTCGAATCAATTACCATCCTGTTCCTCCTTGCGAATATTATTTATTATATCTCTCGCTTTCTCGGGAGTCATTGCAGGATTAACAACATCGTTAACCGTGCATACCGGTGCAAGGCCGCACGCGCCTAGGCACGATACCGTCTCCACCGTAAAAAGTCCGTCCTCCGTGGTAGGGTGTTCACTGCTCACTCCCAGAATATTTCTGAATTCCTCCAGAATCGGGACTGATTTTCTGACATGGCATGCTGTTCCGTCGCACACTTTGATTACATATTTGCCTTTGGGTTCAAGTGAAAAATTCTCATAGAATGTAGCTACGCCATATACCTTGGCTTCGCTGATTTTAAGTCCGGATGCGATATAGCTTAACGCGGCTTCCGGCAGGTAACGATATTCTTTCTGAATATCCTGCATAATAGCAATGACCTGCGCAGAATTATAGCCATGCGCCTGCATAATCTCATCCAGCACTTTCGTGTCGATTTGATTAGACATAAAGATACCCTTCTCCTTTCAGTTGTAACTCACAATAGTTTCCCAAATACCCATAATCTGTTGATAAAGATTATCAATACCATTATAACTTAAGGAGAAGGGTTTGTATACTTATTTTTATAAAGTTGACGCTATTGCCGATGCCATTGCCGCAAGTTCTTCTCTCTGCGCTTCCTTGACGGATGATTTTACCGTTGCCTTTGCATCAAGCACGGTCATATTTTTCATCTTTGCCACGATATCGCCCATTAACTTGGCTGATATCGGTGCCCAGCTTCCGTTCTCAATGAATGCCACTGTCCTGTTCTGCATATTATGTGCCGCAAGGTCAAGAAGCACCGTCTCCATCGGTGTAAATATTCCGGCATTATATGTCGGCGCCGCAAAAACAATATGTGAGCATCTGAATGCTTCGGATATAATATATGATGGATGTGTTACGGACACATCATACATTGCGATATTTTTAACGCCTTTTTTCGCAAGTTCGGATGCAAGAATATTCGCTGCATTCTCGGTTCCTCCGTATATAGATGCGTAAGCGATAAGGACGGTGTTGTCCTCCGGTGTGTAAGTGCTCCACTTATTGTATTTATCCACAAACCATGCGATATTATCACGCCAGATCGGGCCGTGTAACGGACATATCATCTTAATGTCAAGCGCAAGCGCTTTCTTAAGCGCCATCTGAACCTGCGGGCCGTATTTACCTACGATATTGGTATAATATCTTCTGGCCTCATCAAGCCACTTATTCTCAAAATCAACTTCGTCCGCAAACACATTGCCGGCCAGTGCGCCGAATGTTCCGAATGCATCCGCCGAATAGAGTATTCCGTCCGTAGTATCAAATGTTACCATAACTTCCGGCCAGTGTACCATAGGAGCCATGGCAAAAGTGAATGTGTGTTTTCCGGTTGAGAAAGTGTCTCCTTCCGCAACAATCTGTACCCTCTCATCCACATCAAAATCAAAGAACTGCTTTATCATGCCTACAACCTTGGCATTGGTAACTATTTTAACCTCAGGGTAGCGTAACACCAGTTCTCCGAGGGTCGCCGCATGATCCGGTTCCATGTGATTTACTATTACATAATCAAGCTTTCTGCCGTCCAGCACATGAGCTATGTTTTCAAAGAAAACTCCGCTCACCGAACGGTCAACCGTATCGAGAAGCACGGTTTTCTCATCATTTACGAGATAAGAGTTATACGAAACTCCGTTTACAAGCGGATATACCGCTTCAAAAAGCGCAAGCTTTCTGTCGCTCGCTCCCACATATGTCACATCATCATTAATCTTCATTACGTTGTACATTTCTTTGTCCTCCTAATATCCAAGTTCTTCGCCTACAAGAATGACTTTTATTCGTCCTTCATGTCCGCTCCTTCTGGTGACCACGATCTGGTTACAGAAGCACTGCGGTGCGAGGCAGTCCGCACAGCGTCCGGTCATTGCGCACGGGATTTCTTTCTTAAGCCTTACGGCATTCGGCGGGCAGGCCGCTTCCTTAACACGCTTGTATCCTGATTCCACGTCCGCCGTCACTTTATTCATTCCGGCTATTATAAGCACGTGCGCCGGGCCGTGTATAAGTGCCGCAACGCGGTTGCCGTTGCCGTCAATATTTACAAGTTCGCCGTCAAGTGTGATCGCATTGGTGCTCATAAGATAATAATCACTCATCACTATCGATGCGTACATCTTCCTCTGCTCATCCGGGGTCACGGCCTTCGTACGGTCGATAAGCTCATAGCTTCCGTCCGAAATGGCTTCCATAAGTCCGCACTCCTTGATGGATTCGGAGCCGCCCCATGCGATTACGGAACCCTTTTCCATTATTTCAAGTGCTTTCTTAACAGCAGCTTCTTTGGTATCGCAATAAAAACCTTCCATATTCCTGCGCGCCAGATTTTTGATTATCGTCTGCGCCTGTATTTTGTATGTATCTTTTTTAACGCTCATTTCATGCCTCCGTGTGTAAATCTGGGTTTATAATAGCATTTTTTACCTTCAAAATCAATATTGAGAATCATTCTTAAGAACAGCCAGTGCATCATGAAGTCTCTTAAGCTCCGCAACAAGCTCAGGATGCAGTCTTCTCACCCTTCCCTCATCGCCCGCGATTGCCGCTTTCTCGGTAACCCTCGCAAGCGAAAAAGCCAGTATCGCGCCGATTGTCTGCGAAATTCCTTTAAGTGAGTGCACCTGTATTCTGTAATCCATCATGCCGTCTTCAGTATCTATATTATCCACCCGTTTATTCAGACCCGCTATTTCTTCGTCAAGTGTATCGTATAAATCAAGTGCAGTCATCCTGATCATATTGTCATCATTCACAAATACCCTTGCGTACCGCCAGTCAATACCGTCAATATCCGGAAGTATCGTCTGTTTACCGGAATTTACCTGCTGCGGCGGATTTTTCGTAATAAGTCTGTCCGGCAGAAACTTTAACAGCAGTTTTTCAAGCCTCTTGGCATCTATCGGTTTAGACAGATAATCATCAAATCCCAGATTGAGATAATCATCTCTTGCGCCTGATATTGAATTGGCCGTCATCATGATAATCGGCACTCCGCGGAACAGATTATCATCCATGTTTCTGAGAATACGCAACGTTGCAACTCCGTCGAGTTCCGGCATCATATGATCAAGCAGAATCACATCATATCTGTTAGCCTTTACAAGTTCGATACATTCCATTCCGCTGTCAGCCTCAAATACCTGTATGCCGGTCTCCTTAAGAAGATTCTTAATGACTTTACGGTTAATTTCATTATCATCCACAACCAGCACTTTCGCATCCGGCGCCGTAAAAAGCGCCTCATAATTATATTCGTCCGCTCTCCTGTCAGCTATAAGCTCCAGTTTTCCCATCGGCGTATCATCTATAATTACCTGTTTCAGATCAAAATAAAATGTGCTTCCTACACCATATTCACTGTCAACATGAAGTTCGCTGTCCATAAGTCTTAACAGCTGTACCGTTATCCCCATTCCAAGTCCGGTACCCTCTATGCTGTGATTTTTCTCAAGGTCAATTCTCTGATATGGCATAAAAATTTTCGGTATCTCTTCTTCCCTGATTCCTATTCCGGTATCCCTTACTTCCATATGCATTACAAAAATACCGTCATCGGTCTGCATGCCGTCTACCTTAAGCGTAACCTTTCCTTCATGCGTATACTTGACCGCATTGGTCAGAAGGTTAACAGACACCTGTTTGATTCTCAGATCATCGCCCTTAAGCACCGACGGCATTCCGCCATCCACATCCACCGCAAACTCAAGATTTTTCTCTGCGGCTCGTACAGAAATCATGCTCACAAGTTCATTAAGCATTATTCCCAGATTATATTCGACAGGAACTATCTCCATGCGTCCCGACTGAATCTTGGATGAATCCAGGATTTCATTAAAGATACTATGCAACGAGCGTGCCGCCGTCTGGATATCAACCGCGTATTTCTTGATGTCACGGTTGGTGCTTTCACGCAATATCATCTCATCCATTCCGAGTACTGCATTAATAGGCGTCCTGACCTCATGCGACACCTTCGCGAGAAATTCTCCCATATAACGGTTGGCTTCTTCCGCCGCAATCTTGGCCTTTCGGAATTCATCTCTTTCGCGTGCTTTCTTATCCGTACCAAAAAGATATATCATCGCAATTATGAGCATTACCATAAGCAGTCCGAACACCCATGCGACAAGAGTTATTATATATGACAGTCCTTCATACATATACGATGCAGGAACTGCACCCATAATGTACATCTTCGTATATCCGATTTCCGCCATAAACAGAAATGTATTCTCACCGCGTTTACAATATCCCGCCGCCGATGTATCTATATTAAGCCTGCTGTTTATGTCCGATACCACATTTCTGACTTCGGATGATGCCCAGAAATCGACGGAATATTTGGAATTGGAAACAGGCACAACCGTGACTTCCTTATCGGTGATGAGTACCCCGCCGTAGCCGTCGTAGCAGTCAAGTGCGAACTTGTCCCTGAGTTCCGATTTGGTATATATTTTGTAAACTATGTATTTAATATTCTCACCGGAATATACCGGCACCGAGAACAGGATCCCTCCGTTATCGTTATAACATACACTCTCGTTGCCCCTGAACGAATCTCTTATTCCCGGATATTCCGCCATTGAAATCTCATCGCCGGACATTGCTTTTCCGTCAATGTCAAGAACACCCGTTCTTCCGCCGGCAAGATTCAATCCGGGCACATCCTTGACACTTATCCTGCCCTTTTGAAGTATGTATGCAATCTGTCTGAGTTCCTGGAATTCATGTTCAAATTTCTCTTCGGCTGCCTCCGCCATTATATCCGCTTCTTCAGCTACCCTGTCCTCAATATATTGTATGAACAGTTTCTTTAGCTTACCGGTCATGATAATTCCGATAAAAATTATGACAAGACAGAATATCGCCGTTACGGTGATTATTTTCTTAGGTACATGCCTGTCCGCGTGCTTACTCTTCATATAACTGCACCCCCTTCACAAGCCAATCCACGTTGTTAAGTATATTATCATCGGTCATAGTCTCCCCGCGCATACATCGCAGTTCGCCTTTGTTATCAAATATCACGCCTGAAAAAACATCCCGGCCGCTTATTATCTCATCCTTTGCTTTCGAAACTTCCGCCTTCATATCATCCGTTACAAGATCGGAATACGGTGCCAGGCTGACAGCGCCATCTTCTATGCCAATCCAGTAATGTTTCTGCCTTCCGCTCGTTCCCTTACAGTATTCGGACAGTATAATATTATATATGGCGCTCCAATCACATTCTATCGATGTAAGTAATTTATCCGATGCCTCATCCGAGCCTGAATGATAACCTATGGTATAAATGCCTTTCCGGTCCGCTTCTTCAACAGAATATCCCATATTCTGATGACAGGTCAGAACATCGACTCCGGCATCAATCAGCTTGTCCGCCGCTGCGACTTCCGCCGATTCATTCTCCCATCCTCCGGTGCGCTCAACTATCACAACAGCATCCTTGTTGACTCTCTGTACTCCAAGTGCAAATGCATTTATTCCTCTGTTGACCTCACTGTTATCCATCGCTGCTACATATCCGATTTTTCCACTCTCTGTTGCCATCCCGGCAATAATCCCCGATAAGTATCTTGCCTGATACAGTCTGCTGAAAAAAGGAATGACATTATCCGCACCGCTTTCCGCATCTGTTGTATAAAAAATTATATTTTTATTCGCATTTATGACATCGCCGGCTTCCTGTACATAATTATAGCTTAACAGGACAATCGCCCCGGCTCCCTTATTTATAAGATCTTCTATCGCTTCACTGCATTTCCCGGTTCCTTCTTCGATGCTTTCCCTTACAAGAAGTTTTATATCAAGATCATCGCACACTTCTTTGATTCCGTTATATTGCTCGGAATTCCACCCGTTTTCCTCAATCCGGCCGTTCATGATAAATCCGACTATTCTCTCATCATAGTCCCGGCGCCTTCCGTTATATATCAGGAATCCGGCAATCAGAAGCATTACCAAGAATCCCGATATTATTAATATATTTCTGATTCTGTTATTATTCAACCGGTTCCACTCCTTCCACATACCATTTAAAATTATATATCATTGTCTTATCCGATATATTTTCGCCTTCTTTAATCCTCAGTGCGCCGTTGTTATCATAAACAGGTCCGTAGAAAACATCAAACCCGCCATTCATCAGTTTCGTCTTCGCCGATTCAACAGCGCGTGCAATTCCGGGTTTGACCCTATCCGACAATTCAGTCAGTTTCACAATTCCCGTATCCATGCCCTCCCAGTAATTCACGCCCTGAAAACGTCCCTGCAGGCACTCCAGAATCCTCTGTTCATAGAAATCGCCCCAGTCCCATACTGCCGCTGCCAGATATTTATCACCGTATTTGTCCCTGTTATCGTAATTATACCCTATTGTCCACAAACCTCTTCCGCTTGCTATGTCAAGCGCCTTAAGAGAATCACTGTGCGTCGTGACCACATCTATATTCCGCCCGTCAAGAAGTCTGTATGCCGCATCCGCCACAGCCTCATCATCGTCCCAGCTCATGCTCCACGAAACATAAACCTTTGCCTGCGGATTAACACTCTTCACTCCCAGTGTAAATGCGTTAATTCCTCTGTTCACTTCTTCTATCGGAAATGCCGCCACATATCCGATTTCATTGGTATCGGTCTGCATTCCGGCTATTATTCCGCACAGATACCTTATCTGATACATTCTTCCGAAAAAAGTCGCCATATTTTTATTCTGCATCGTTCCCGAAGCATGCAGGAAATATATATCCGGATGCTCTTTTGCAGCGTTCAGTTCCCATTCCTCGTACGAATACGAATCGCATATTATGATCTTACATCCGTTATCGATAAGTTCCTCCATGACTTCCCTGCTTGTCTCATCCTTAGGAACTTTTTCCCTGTATTCCACATCCAGATTCAGTTTGCCCGCGCATTTCTCCATTCCCTCATAATGCGCCTGGCTCCAGCTTCTGTCATCCTTCACACCGTTTAAAATAACGCCGACTTTCGTTCGCTCCCTCGTAACATCCGTGTCAATCTTACGTCCGTTGATTACCAATATTCCCGCAATAACAAGCACAAGTATCGCGGCGGCTATTATCCCGATTCTCTTCATAGGCTTATCCTCATTGCAATATAAAATGTATACATATCATACCATATCCGGCGGGATTTTTGAAAATTATTTTTTACCGTATTACAATTACAAAACGGCGCCGCCCTGTTATGGACGACGCCGCTGTAAACCGTATCTTATTTTATTTCAAATTCAAGTTCTCCGCCCGTCTTATCATCACCAAATTCAATGATGTAACTGCCTGCGGAAAGTGTTTTACCCTCTCCGAACGAAATCGGTCTCGTACCCCATGATGACCCCGAAACCGCCTGTCCGATTTCGTGCTCGTCCTCGACTACAAGTTCTTTATCCGTGTCGTTTAATTTATATATTTTAAAGCCTTTACCAAGCTACACTTCCTCATCGGTATTGTTGAATACCTGCAATACCAGCGATTTATCCGTTACCGACGAGTACTGGATTCCGTAGAAAAGCTTGCCATCAATCGAATAATCGCCGTTTTCATAAAAGGCCTCAAACAATGCCTTGTCATAATCGATTGAAAAGGTATTATTGGTTCCGTCACTGCTTATATATGACAAAAACGGCACTTTTAATTTAACGGTTCCGTCATCCGATTCTTTAAAAGCCGTCACAACATCGGTATTTTCGTAATCCTTTACCGGTACATACATGGCATATATTCCGTCATCGGCATCGACAACTTTAATCTCAAACGAATACTCCATGAAGTCTTCCAGTCTGATATCCGCTTCCTTATCCCTTATGGCATACACTTCATCAAGTGTAATCGGTTCCTCACTCCCGGATACCGCATTAATATAATCCGTTCCGGATTCATTCTTATATGTGATACCATTCACCTCAACACCCGAACTCTTGTTATACAGTTCCATGCCTGTTCCGAGGAGATACCAGTTAATGGCCTCGTAATCCATTAATGCTATGGAGTCCTCCGTCAAATCCGCCTGTGTTGTGAGATAGTCCAACTGTTCTGCGCTGAGTTCCACCGCGGCTGCCTTTGTTTCATTCTGCGCGCCGTTATCAGTTGCCGCCGTTTTACCGCAGGCCGTAAGCATAACTGCCGCCAGAGCCACGGCGCCGATTGTCTTAAATCTGTTCATTATAAATCCTCCTTATTGTATAAGTAGTCTCCGACACATTAAATCCGCCCACATTTCAGTTCCCATACTTCCCTGCGCCAAATCCCTCTATGTCATACTCCTACTGTTAGATATATTATAATCTCCCCCCTTGTCTGTCAAGCATTATCGCGCATCTTGACCGCCCAATTCATATATTGTATAATTATTCACGATTTATTTGTGAATGGAGGGCTCTGATAATGAGCGACAAAATAGAATTCTGGGACATATACGACAGCGATAAGAAACCTACCGGCCGCACCATGAAGCGCAATGACTGGCATCTTAAGGACGGTGAGTACCATCTGACCGTTCTCAGTGTAATACGGCGCACGGACGGACGTTTTCTCATCACCAAAAGGGTTATGACCAAAGCCTGGGCTCCGGGTCACTGGGAGGTGTCGGGCGGTGCCGCGATGGCGGGCGAAAGTTCTGCCGAGGCGGTAAGGCGTGAGGTTCTTGAGGAGACAGGACTTGACGTAAATAATTTTGACGGCGGGTATCTTTTTACATACCGCAGGGATAATCCGGGCGAGGGCGACAATTACTTCGTAGACGTCTACAGATTTACCGGTGATTTTGATGAGAAAGATGTTCATCTTCAGACCGAGGAGACTGCCGGATTCCGCTTTGCCACCCCGGATGAAATCAAAGAACTTGGCAATCAGGGAATTTTCCTGCATTATGACAGTATAAAGAAAGCTTTCGAGGTGTAACATATGAAATTAGTAATCCAGCGTGTAACAAGCGCTTCCGTCTCTGTGGACGGTTCCACCGTTGGCAGTATCGGCAAAGGCCTGCTCGTCCTTGTCGGTGTTGAGGCCGATGACACAGATGAAATGCTTCCAAAATTCGTCAACAAGATGCTGAAACTCCGTATTTTTGAGGACGAGAACGGAAAGACCAACAAATCACTCGCCGACGTCGGCGGTTCACTTCTCATCATATCGCAGTTCACTTTATGCGCCGACTGCCGCCACGGTAACAGACCCGGATTTACCAATGCCAAGGCACCGGATGAAGCCTGCCGCATGTATGAAGCTTTTATAGATTTGTGCCGCGCGCAGACCCCTGTCGTTGAGCACGGTATCTTCGGAGCTGACATGAAGGTTTCACTTGTGAACGACGGGCCGTTTACAATCATACTTGACAACAGCCAGGTGGGATAGGCAGAATTGTGATATAACAAAAGCAAATTAAGACTTGGGAGGTTTTCTATGAGCAAGATAAAAGAAGTCCTGCATGAAAAAAGAGGGACAACGGAAGAACATATCAAACAGCTTGAGCAGGAAGGAAAACAGGGTGTCCGCTATACTGCCATGATGCCTGACATTCCGTTTCTGGTACTGGGTCTGTTAAGCGACATTGGCTGGATAATGCACCTTATAGCAGGCATTATTTACTTTTGCGGAAACGGTTTTCATCATGTATTGGATTATATGGCTGTCATATCGTTAGCTGCCGTAATGTTCGGTGTCGGCTATATTATTAATCTGAACAAAATACATGAAAAAGAGATTGCCACAAGGAGCCAGAAGAATCTGGGCTTTGGTGTAACCGTTTATTCGGGATTGGCCGGAGCCGTAATAGGAATATTGCAGATTACGGTCATAGGTATTTCACCGGAATTTGTGTGGATAATAGTCGGCGGATTTTTAAACTTTGTTTCGGGAATGCCGATTTATCTATCATTTAAAAAAGGAATTTTTTATGGGATAAAATAGTCGCATATCACCAATACATCATCAAAAAAACAAGGGCGTGTGAAAAAGAAGAACTCAGAGTTACCTCACTTCGTTTTTCACATGCCCTATTTTATATTACAGGCTCTTAACTGCCTTAACTACATTGTCAACCGTGAAGCCGAACTTATCGAAAAGCTTGGATGCCGGTGCGCTTGCGCCGAAACCGTGCATTGTTACATATGCACCGTCAAGGCCTACATACTTGCCCCAGCCGAAATCCGAAAGAGCTTCAACAGCAACTCTCTTGCGGCATGCCTTAGGAAGAACCGATTCCTTGTATTCGTCGCTCTGACGCTCGAATATATCCATGCTTGGCATACTTACGACTCTTACATCCATTCCCTCGTCTGCGAGAACCTTCTTGGCATCAACGGCAAGTGAAACCTCAGAACCTGAAGCCATAAGGATTACATCAGGAACAGCCTTTGTTGAATCATCAATAACATATCCGCCCTTAAGAGCATCCCTTGATGAACCTGCCATCTGAGGAAGATTCTGTCTTGAAAGAACAAGAGCTGTAGGAGTGTCCTTATTGGTCAGTGCATAGTACCATGCTGCTGCCGTCTCTGTAGCATCACATGGACGGTATACCGCAAAGCCCGGCATTGCCCTGAACATTGCAAGCTGCTCGATAGGCTCATGTGTAGGGCCGTCCTCGCCGACACCGATGCTGTCATGAGTAAATACATAGGTGAGCGGAAGCTTCATAAGCGCTGAAAGTCTTGCCATAGGCTTAGTGTAATCACTGAATACGAAGAAGGTGGATACAAAAGCTCTGAGACCGCCGTGAAGCATAAGTCCGTTGCCGATTGCAGCCATCGCAAGCTCTCTTACACCGAAGTGGAAGTTGCAGCCTGAGTAATCTGCTTTGGAGAAATCTCCTGCTCCGTTCATATATGTCTTGGTGGAAGGTGCAAGGTCTGCCGCACCGCCCACAAGGTTAGGAAGAACTGCCTTAGCCTTGTTAAGCACCTTACCGGATACGCTTCTTGTAGCCTCGGCGGCATCGCCGTGTGCCCAAAAATCCTCGGTGTCAAGAACTTTGGCTGCTCTGTCTTCATCATGGTATTCATCCCAGAGAGTCTTCATCTCAGGGAATTTAGCACAATAATCAGCAAAAAGAGCATTCCATTCAGCTTCTTTATCAGCGCCTGCCTTAGCAAGCCCGCTGTAATTGGCATATACATCATCCGGTACGAAGAAAGGCTCCTTGGACGGCCAGCCGAGGTTGTCCTTGAGCGCCTCTATATTCTCAGCTCCGAGAGGCTCGCCGTGTGCGCTTGCCTTGCCCTGCTTAGCCGGGCATCCGAAACCGATCTGGGTCTTGACGGTAATGAGTGAAGGTCTTGTGGTGTCTGCCTTGGCTTCCTCGATTGCCTTGCCGATCGCGTCGGTATCGTTGCCATCCTCAACAGTAATGGTCTGGAAACCGAATGCCTCAAATCTCTTCTGTACATTCTCCGTGAAAGCAATATCAGTGCTTC
Organism: uncultured Butyrivibrio sp.; assembly: GCA_945928575.1. Taxonomy (GTDB): domain Bacteria; phylum Bacillota; class Clostridia; order Lachnospirales; family Lachnospiraceae; genus Eshraghiella. The sequence continues at coordinate 156,540 of CAMENP010000001.1, read as the reverse complement.
CCTCAATTGAGATTGAGTTAGAATCATAGATTACAATAAGTTTACCAAGTCCCATTGTTCCGGCAAGTGACATTGCCTCTGATGAAATACCCTCCATCATGCAGCCGTCTCCGCCGAGCACATAAGTATAATGGTCTACAACCGGATATCCTTCTTTGTTAAAAATCGAAGCGAGATGAGCCTCTGCCGCTGCCATACCGACAGCCATGCCCATACCTGCGCCGAGAGGGCCTGTGGTAGCCTCCACGCCGATCGTGTGACCGTATTCAGGATGTCCCGGTGTAAGGGAACCGTCCTGTCTGAAATTCATAAGGTCTTCCTTAGTCAGTCCGTATCCAAAAAGATGAAGCAATGAATAAAGAAGTGTTGAACCGTGGCCTCCCGAAAGAATGAAACGGTCTCTGTCAGGCCATTTAGGATTGGCCGGATTATGTTTCATATGTCTGCCCCAGAGTTCGTATCCTATGGCAGCACATCCGAGCGGAAGTCCCGGATGACCTGAATTGGCCTTCTGTACGGCATCTGCCGCAAGAACTCTGATTGCATTAACTGACATCTTGTCAATCTGTGTACTCATAATTATATTCCTTTCATATATCAAATATTACATAGTCGGACAGACCCGTTTAAACGGCTGTTTTCCGATAATCTGCCTATGTATTAACCGAATACTTTCTGATAATCTGCAACGAATTTTTCAATTCCCTGATCTGTAAGCGGATGCTTTGTCATCTGCTCGATAACCGCATAAGGAATTGTTGCGATATCTGCACCTGCAAGAGCACAGTCCGTAACGTGGATCGGATTACGGATACTTGCTGCAATTATCTCTGTTGTGATGTCCGGATAGTTCATGAAAATATCTGAAATTGTTCTGATAAGTTCAATACCCGGTGTGGATATATCATCAAGTCTGCCAAGGAACGGTGATACATAAGCTGCACCCGCTCTTGCTGCTAGAAGTGCCTGATTGGCGCTGAAAATAAGTGTCACATTGACCTTGATTCCCTCTGATGCAAGAACCTTGGTTGCCTTAAGACCTTCGACCGTCATAGGAATCTTAACTACCATGTTAGGGTGGATGGCTGCAATCTCACGGCCTTCCTTGATCATGCCCTCTGCGTCCTGTGTGGTGGCCTTAACTTCACCGCTTATAGGGCCGTCAACTATGGATGCAATCTCTGCGATAACCTCCTTGAAATCCCTGCCCTCCTTAGCAATAAGTGAAGGGTTAGTGGTTACGCCACAGATAACGCCCATATCATTGGCCTTCTTAATGTCTTCGACCTTGGCTGTGTCAATAAAAAACTTCATAATAAACTTGTACCTCCTGCTAAGACGGAACGCCCCTCCTACAAGGCTTATCATCCGTCGGAATATATATCTGTATCATTAAAATTTTACAACAATTATGTCAAAAAGGCAACCATTATATCCAGCCCTGACTCCTCATCAGGAAAATCCAGCCAGTCAATGTAATTGATGATACAAGAGTGGCCAGAACAACAACACTCGCACTTAAGACCTCGTCGTTTTTCATGTTACGCGCCATTATGTAACAGGTAACCGTAGTCGGTGAGCCGAGCATGATGATTATGGCAACCAGAGCCTCATTCCTGAAACCGAGCGCGAGCGCAGCCGGAAGAAATATGAGCGGGAGCCCGATAAGCTTTATAAAAGTTGCGGCGCAGGTCGGACCGATTTTGGCGAGCGCCTGCTTTCCATTGAAACCTGCACCGACCACCAGAAGCGCAACCGGCGTTGCCGTCTGCGCAATGCTTGTCATTGTTTTTAACGGGATTGCCGGAATCTTTATGCCCGCTATCGAAAACGGAAGGCCCAGGACAATGCCGATAATAATCGGGTTGGTTATGATGCCGCGCAGTGTTTTTTTGATGGCACCGCGGCCGCTCTCACGGTCAGATGCACCGAGCGTGAGGATTATGACCGAATATATGTTGTAAAGCGGCACTGCCGACACGATCATAAGCGGTCCCATTCCGGAGCTGCCGTAGATATTTTCGATAAAAGCGATACCGAGGATTGCCGCGCTGCCCCTTGCGGCCGCCTGCGCAAAAGCACCGACGGATGATTTGTCCTTTAAGAAAAGACGCGCGCCAAGCCACACACCGGCAAACATAAGTGTTGTGGAAATCATGCAGAAAAGCACGAATTTTATGTCAAAATCCGAATGAATGTCGGCAGTCGCAATCTGCTTGAACAAAAGCACCGGAAGTGCAACCTTGAATACATATTTGTCCGCTGTTTTTACAAATCCTTCGGTAAAAAATCCGACCCTCATAAGAATATATCCGAGCACGATTACCAGAAACACAGGAATCGTCGCATTAAGACTGAATATAAGACTGTCCATGAAAAACTCCTTGTAAAAGCATTACGGGCAGGCCTTAGGCCTGCCCGCTGATATTCATATTATAACGTTTTGATAAATCTGTCAAATGCTTCTCTTCCGGCTTCGTCTCTCTTAAATACGCCTGCGTATTCCAGAACCTTGGAGAATACAATTCCGATTTCTTTGCGGAGAATTTCATCGACGTTGCTCTCATCGATCACATCATAATTTTTGCTGAATTCATCCACCCAGTCGGCATGTTTTTCGATGCTCTCGTTGGAGCGGATATCCTTATGATTAATGATATAATCCTTAAGTGTCTCAATCTCACCCTTAAGTCTTGACGGAAGAACCGCAAGTCCCATTACCTCGATAAGTCCGATGTTCTCCTTCTTGATGTGATGGAGTTCGGCATGCGGATGATACACTCCGAGAGGACATTCATCCGTCGTGATATTGTTGCGGAGTGCAAGGTCAAGTTCGTACATTCCGTCCTTGAATCTGGCAATCGGTGTGATCGTGTTGTGCGGCTCGCCGTCGGTCTCGGCGTAGATGAATGCCGCCTCGTCCGTATATGCGCGCCACTTGCCAAGGATGTGATCCGCAAGATTGATTATTTTTTCCGTATCCGTGCTTCTTAATCTGATTACCGAAAGCGGCCATTTAACGATACCGGCTTTCACATCCTCATATCCCGGAACCGTGAACTCTCGCTCAACCGGCGCCTTTGCCATTGCGAATTCGTAATTTCCGCCCTGGAAATGGTCATGTGAAAGAATTGAGCCGCCTACTATCGGAAGATCCGCATTGGAGCCGAGAAAATAATGAGGGAAAAGCTTTACGAAATCAAAAAGCTTCACAAATGTGTTGCGCTCTATCTTCATCGGGCTGTGCTCACCGTTGAACACTATGCAATGTTCATTATAATACACATACGGTGAATACTGGAAGCCCCAGTCACAATTATTGATCTTTATAGGAATAATTCTGTGGTTTTCCCTTGCCGGATGATTTACGCGGCCCGCATAACCTTCATTTTCCTTGCAAAGAAGGCACTTAGGATAACCGCTCTGCTTAGCGGTCTTGGCTGCCGCAATTGCTTTCGGATCCTTCTCCGGCTTGCTCAGGTTGATCGTGATGTCGATATCGCCGTACTCGGTCGGAGTAACCCATTTGATATCTTTACATATACGGTATCTTCTTATATAATCCGAATCCTGACTTAATTTAAAATAATAGTCAGTAGCCTCCTTCGGAGAATTGGCGTAATGTGCCTTGAATGTGTCAATTACCGTTTTCGGACGCGGCATAAGGCAGTTCATTACCTTTGCGTCAAAAAGATCACGGTAAACTATGCTGTCCTCAATAATTCCCTTGGAAACCGCATAATCAAGTATTTCCTTAAGCACCGGCTCAAGTTCAACATTCTTATATTCGACCCCGTCATCCTCGTAATCGTCGAGTTTCAGGCAGTCAAGAATGAGATTGGTTGTGTATATTTGCTCTTCCTGAGGCACAAGGCCTGTCTCAAGGCCGTATGTCACAAGCTTCTTAATCGCAGAATAAATCATCGTATCCTCCTATTTGGCATATCCGTTCGGATGCGTGCTGTGCCACTTCCATGCTGTCGCGATTATCTCTTCAAGGTCGGCATGCTCCGGCTTCCAGCCAAGAATTGTCTTAGCTTTCTCACTTGAGGCGATAAGCTGTGCAGGGTCACCCGCGCGGCGTTCTGCCATAACAGCCGGAATCGGATGTCCGGTAACTTTACGGGCTGTCTCGATTACCTCGTTGACCGTAAAGCCAACACCGTTACCGAGGTTGAAAATATTACTGTCGTTGCCTTTCATAAGGTAATCAACCGCAAGGATGTGTGCCTGTGCAAGGTCTGTAACATGGATGTAATCTCTGATACATGTTCCATCCTTGGTCGGGTAATCGTTGCCAAAAATACTGATTGCTTCCCTCTGTCCGAGCGGAACCTGAAGGATGAGCGGAATAAGATGTGTCTCCGGCTTATGTGCCTCACCTATCTGGCCGCTTACATGAGCGCCGCAGGCGTTAAAATATCTGAGTGAAACATATTTAAGTCCGTGTGCGCGGTCGGTCCATTTGAACATTTTTTCCATGGAAAGCTTGGTCTCGCCATATGCATTGGTCGGCTCGGTCCTGTCCGTCTCAAGGATCGGAACTCTTTCAGGCTCGCCGTATGTGGCTGCCGTTGATGAAAATACGATCTTGTTCAGTCCGTGTGCAACCATTGACTGAAGAAGAACCTTGGTTCCGTTGACGTTGTTGTCATAATATTTGAGCGGGTTGGTCATGCTCTCGCCGACAAGTGAGTTGGCTGCAAAGTGAATTACCGCGTCGATTTTTTCTTTGTCAAGAACACTGTCAACAAAAGCTCTGTCCCTGATGTCGCCTTTGTAGAAACGTGCCTTAGGATGTACGGCTTCGATGTGTCCGGTCTCAAGATTATCGATTATTACAACATCTTCACCTTTCTCAATTAATGCATAAACTGTGTGTGAACCGATATATCCGGCTCCTCCGAGAACTAATACTGTCATTTTACGGTCTCCTTCCATAAATAAACTATATTGTACCTGCGCCATCGCCGACTTCCACTACATAAAAGTCTGCTGCGTATCCTATTGTATCTTTATATTCTTTACCGACATTTTCAATGAAAGCGTCGATGTTATCATTTTTAACAATGCTTACGGTGCATCCGCCAAAACCCGCACCGGTCATTCTTGAACCGATAACGCCGTCCTGCTTAAGTGCCGAAGCTACAAGTGTATCAAGCTCTTTGCCGGTAACTTCGTAATCATCCCTGAGTGAATCGTGGGATGCTATCATGAGTTTTCCGAACTCCTCAATATCGCCTGCCTTAAGTGCAGCAACCGCTTTGATGGTTCTCTGGTTCTCATATACGGCATGTTTGGCTCTTCTCTGTCTTACCTCTGACTTGATGGCTGACTTGTACTGCTCAAACTGTGCCTCATCAAGCTCGCCAAGGCTCTTTATATCAACAACGGTCTGCAGTTCGGCAAGTGCCTCCTCACATTCCGCGCGTCTTTCATTATATTTGGAATCGCCGAGTCCGCGCTTCTTATTGCTGCATGCGATAACGATCTTGGCATCCTTAAGAACGATCGGTGCATACTCGTATGAAAGATCCGCCGTGTCAAGAAAAATAGCGTTGTCCTTCTTACCCATTGCGATTGCGAACTGATCCATAATTCCGCAGTTAACTTTATTAAAGTTATTCTCGGAATACTGTCCGATAAGAGCTATATCGATCATGCTCACATCAAATCCGTACATATCACGGAGAAGGACTCCCGTTCCGACCTCAACCGATGCCGATGATGAAAGTCCCGAACCGTTCGGGATATTGCCGCAAAGAAGAATATCAAATCCGTTGGTAATCTCATATCCCTTCTCGCCGAATGCCCACATAACGCCCATCGGATAATTTGTCCAGTCCGCTTCCTTGCTCCATACCAGATTATCAAGGCTGCTCTCGATTATTCCGAGGCTGTCAAAATTGGTTGAATAAAATCTCAGGGCTCTGTCTTCTCTTTTTCTTGCGATAAAATATGTTCCTATCGTGAGTGCGCACGGAAAAACGTGGCCTCCGTTATAATCCGTATGCTCACCTATAAGATTAACACGGCCCGGTGCGAAATATGAACGGATGTCTCCGCCGTCACCGAATTTTTCTTTAAATGTGGCAATAAGTTTCTCTTTCATCTGTTGTCTCCTTCCAAACAATTTATATATATTTTTTACCAATACCTTTTATCGTGATTATAGCACTGCGCAATCGCTTGCGCAATAGGTATTTACTGACTTTTTTATTTTTTTATCATAAGCGCTTTCATGACTGATCCGGCAACAATCATAGCTGCCCCGGATATGCCGATGACGATCACATACGGCGATGTGGCTCCCGCAATCTTTAGTATACCACATAATGCCATATATACAACCAATGCAGCCGCACCCGAATTATAAAGGCAAAGTGCCACCGCATGTACAGGTCTGTTCTTTCTCAGGACATTCATTAGCAGACCTGCAGCGCCGGCTATAAGCGGCACGCACCACATCCATGTAAGATACGGCGAATATATTCCGTGTGAAAATCTGTAATATATTATTGTAAACACGGCACAGAAGATTGTCAGAAAGCCATACACGGCCAAATTCTTTATTCTATTCTCCGATATATACAATGTCGCTCACCCGCCTCTCATGATATTCTCCGTCGGTGGTCGGATAATTGATGACTTTGCCCATAAACCACATGGTCGCCGAGCCTCCGCCGTCCAGATTATACGCCACCGTGCATCCGGCATCCAGCATAACCTGTGCCAGGTCCGAAAGTCCGAGCCCCTTGCTTTCGTCGGTACGACCGTCCGAAACAACGAAAACATAATGAAGCGGCTCTATCATTCCTATGGCACACCTCGGATTACTTAACATCGACTGGACAACTTCGTAATCTTCATCAACGGTTTTCACGCCGTTATTGACAAGGCCCGGTCCGAATGAAAAAATCTGTACCGCGCCCTTTGCCTCTAACTCTTCTGCCGTGATCGTGCTCTCATCCGCAATCCCGAAGTTCCCGTCTTCATATATAACCAGATCTTCGTTAATCTCTTCATACCCGCGCACGGTTCTGTAAAGATATCCGTTGCGCATGACGTATCCGTAATCCCGGTAACCGTAATAATCACCGTCCACAGCCAGAATCGCATTGCACTGCTCTGCTATGTCCGATGTTGTCGCCTTGATGTTGCGCCCGAATTTATTCTGCGCCAGCCCGGCTTTAAGATACGACGCATCGCTTAAAACCACATCCGCAATATAAACATTGGTTTCCTTATATCGTTCTGTGGTTATCGTAATTGATATATCATCATCCTTATAGCTTGTGTCCGTCACTACTGCGTCCGCGCCCGCCGATGTATTGTCTTCGTCCGTTTCTTTTGTCTGAACCGGCATTTCGATAACATCATCCGGTATGATAAAAGTATCCGAAAGGATCCACGCCGTAATTGCTGTCAGCACTATACTGTATGCTATTGTCCAAATCCTGCAAAATTTCCTGCCTGTCATAATCCGTACCGGCTTTTCACCGTATCAAAATCATTTTTAAACACATATGCATTCATTCCTGCTTCAACTGCGCCATGCACATTATCTGTCCTGTCGTCTATAAAAAGACATTCATCCGCATTAATCCCGTATCTTTCAAGCAGAATCTTATAAATCCTGACATCCGGCTTAACGATATGTTCATCGGACGATACCACAATTCCGTCAAACCACTCAAGCGGAAAATACTTCGGAAAATATTCATAAAAAAGACTGCATGCATTAGACAGCACATACATGCCGTAACCGCGTGCTTTCATCTCTTTGCAGAAATCCGCGGCGCCTTCCACGGGAACCATGCATACGTCCCAGTGTTCAACACATTCTCTGAGCGCTGCATGAAGCCTTGGCGGCACTCGCTTGCTCACTCCGTCAAAGCGTTCGGAATTCTTAATGAGTCCGAGGTCTCCCTGCACCCATTCCGGGCCGCCGAAAAGTTCTTTTCTGATAATCTGCCTGTCCTCTTCGTTGTCCAGAGCCTTGTTAAGTATAACTTCCGGATTATAATCGAGGAGCACATTTCCCATATCTAATATGATATTACGAATCATGGACTTTCTCTCCTTAATGCGCATTTCGGTTTACAGTATATCACATCTGCAATTTGTAAACAATTTCCAAAAATACACATCTTTTACAGTTTGATTTTTACCTATGGATATGTTACTCTCTAAATATATGAGCAAGCGATTGCGCACATCTGATTTTTACTGTATGGAGGATTTTATTTTTTATGGAGAGGCAGATTCTTTTTCCGCAGATTGACGGAATTATGCACGGCGGAGACTACAACCCGGAGCAGTGGCTTGACCGCCCCGACATCCTTGAGGAGGACATCCGTCTTATGAAAAAAGCCGGCATGAACTGCGCCACACTCGGTGTTTTCTCATGGTCGGTTTATGAGCCGCGCGAGGGCGAATTTCATTTCAAGTGGCTTACCGACATTATGGACAAACTTTATGCTGAGGGCATTTACACGATTCTTGCGACCCCATCTGGCGCAAGGCCTGCATGGCTTGACATGAAATATCCCGAAGCCATGCGCGTCGATGCCCGCGGCATGCGTGCGCATCACGGCGTGCGCCACAATCACTGCATGAGTTCGCCGGTTTTCCGCGAAAAAGTCCGCACGATTGACACAGAATTGATCAAAGCTGCTTCATCCCATCCGGGACTCATCATGTGGCATATTTCCAACGAATTCGGCGGCGAGTGCTACTGTCCGCTCTGTGTCAAGCGTTTCCAGTCCTATCTTGCCGACAAATTCGACAACGACATAGAGAAGCTCAATTCCGCATGGTGGACGACTTTCTGGAGCCACCGCTATAACAGTTTTGACCAGATCGAGCCTCCTTTTGAGGGCGGCGAGTACAGCATAATGGGGCTTAATCTTGAGTGGAAGCGTTTTACCACATGGAATACGACCGACTTTATGAAGTCCGAGATTGCTCTTCTTAAGAACACCACACCACAGATTCCGGTTACCACTAATTTCATGCATATGTATGAGGGCCTCGATTACCGCGTTATGGCGCGCGAGCTGGATGTTATAAGCTGGGATTCCTATCCTTTCCTGCATAATGATTATGAGAGTCTTTCCGACACCATGGCTGAAAATTCTTTTGAGCATGCCATCATGCGTTCAATGAAAAAAGACAGACCGTTCATGCTTATGGAGAGTGCTCCGGGACTTGTAAACTGGCACGATTACAACAAATTAAAGCGTCCCGGCATGCACAGGCTTTTTTCCATGCAGGCCGTTGCCTGCGGTTCCGACACCGTACAGTATTTCCAGTGGCGCAAGGGCCGCGGTTCCTACGAGCAGTACCACGGTGCTGTCATCGACCACCTTGGCCGTTTTGATACACGCATTTTCAAAGAAGTTTCTGAGCTTGGCAGTCTCCTCGGTTTACTTGGCGAGCTTCGCGGCTCCGTTATCAAATCCCGCGTCGCCGTTATTTTTGACTGGAACTGTTGGTGGGCCGTCAACGATATGAAGGGACTTGCACAGTCCACCAAAAAATATCCGGAAACAATCTGTCAGGCTTACCGTGCTCTCATGGCACTCGGTATCAATGTTGACGTAATTTCTCCGGACGATGATTTTTCCGGCTACAGCCTTATTGTCGCTCCGATGTTATATATGATAGATGACAAGAATGCCCGCAGGCTTGCCGATTTCGTACAGTCCGGCAACATCCTTGCCGCAACTTACCTTACCGGATATGTGGACGACAACACATTGTGCTATCTCGGCGGTTTTCCGGGTTCCGTTCTTAAGGATGTTTTCGGTGTCGTTGCCGAGGAAATCGATACTCTGTACCCGTCAGACAGCAATCATATTGATATCGCAGGCGATGCCGTTGTCCATGATTATGCTGAAATCCTGCGCACCGACCTCACGGACTCTTCCGCACTTGAAATTCTCGGTCGTTACACCGATGATTTCTACGCGGGCACGCCTGCCGTCACGCTTAACAGCTACGGCCGCGGCAAGGCTTGTTACATCGGTGCGCGCATTGATGATGCTTCTTTCGGCCGGATTATGGAGCTACTTCTTACCGAAGCGGGAATCAGTTATAAGAAGCTCCCTGACGGCATTGAATACCATGAGCGAGAATATGACAACACCCGCTTCACATTCTACTTAAACTACAATGAGTCCGCGGTTACCGTATCAGGCGTAAGCGGATATGATCTGATATCAAATGAAGAAATTAATGGGGATATGGTGATTGAAGGGTTGGGGGTAAGAGCAGTGAAGCGCTCCCCGGCATAAGACCACTGACGACAGGCTTTCGCTTGTCTGCTCGCGCAACGGATGCACTTACTCCCCCGGCATAATTCCACTGGCGGCACGCTTTCGCTTGGCTACTCGCGCAACGGATGCTAAAATCCGCCATAGGCGGATTAAGCACCGGCGTGTGCAGACAGCCGCAGTGGTCTTATGCCGGGGGATTGGTGCGGCGATACGTTATAAATTCACGCGCGGAGACAGCCTCCATTAATGATATGCCGAACAGAGTCCACGCGACGATATGTTTCTCGCACGGATGCGTATCTCCGCGCGGCTCTCCAACGCCGAGCATGCGGTAGCTGATAGGCAGAAGTGTTTTGGCCGGCGTTAATTGTTGTATCTTATAATATATTTATATCGCTTTTCTTGAGTTTTTACCCTTTTTAGTGTGAATTTTTACCCTCATTCTATGTCTGTGAATTGGCATTTTCTCACCTTTTTATGATTTCTAATTGATTTAGTGATAAATTTGAGTTGATTTTCCATATGTTTGCCTCGAATAAGGCCTCTATTTTATCACTAAATTGTTAAAACCAGACTGGATGGTGTGATTTTGGCAATTTTATTGCTTCATTATTTCCGGAAAAATATCACCTTTTTAATCGATATTGCACATTCAGGGAGAATTCACGCGGCGATACGTTTCTCAAGCGAATAAGTATCTCCGCGGGTATTCTTATATACAATTCACGCGCGGAAACAGCCTTCATTAATGATATGCCATGGCATATCATTACCAAAAAACAGCTAACACTGAGAAAACGAATATCTTATTTTATATTTTTGATACTTTATGTTCTATTTCGCCTGATATGGTATCAATCGTCTTAGCATATATAATAATTATCGGGTCATTTTTCGTCATAAAGTGTAGCAAATGATTCCAGCCGGTCTCCATAGTTGTGATATCTTATATTTATTTGATACTTTTATGTTGAATTTTCCACTTTATGTATGATTTGTATCATTTTGTACAAGTGTAATCATATACATCCCGCACAACATCCTAATCGCTGTGTATTTCGCTCCCGGTCTGCATTTTATTAATTCACGCGGCGATATGTTTCTCAAGCGGATTAATATCTCCGCGGGTATTTTTATATATAATTCACGCGCGGAAACAGCCTCCATTAATGATATGCCATAGCATATCATTATCAAGAACCATCTCCGCGCGTACTCTTAGCGCCGGACTGAAAACTTCCGCGGCTGTTTGCAGACGCCGGTACTCGGTTTCGGAACGAAACCCTAGTATCCGTTGCGCCTGCAATCAAGCGAAAGCGTGCCGACGGAAGTGTTCTGGCCGGCGGCCATCCAAGCGAGAGCGTGCCGACGGAAGTGTTCCGGCCGGCGGCCTATTTACGTTCAAACACCGGTATAATGTCAATCGGTGCGTCGCAGGTTACTGTGTCAGGACCTTCGTAAATTCTGTGGTCGTGGATATTCTCCCACTTACCGGCCGGAAGATATACTTTTCGCTCGGTCATTCCGGCTTCAAGAATCGGCGCTACAAGGTATTTGTCACCGAACATGTACTGGTCGGTAACTTCCCAGCACTTAGCGTCGTCAGGGAACTCGTAGAACATTGTACGCATGAGCGGCGAACCGTCCTCATGAGCCTCCTTCATGAGTTTTTCGATGTATGGCTTGAGGGACCATCTGAGTTTGAGGTAGTCAAGCATGATCTTCATGTTGTCCTCGCCATAGCTCCAAAGCTCGTTTGGCTGTCCTGTGTAGAGATAACCGCCGCCGAAATCCTTGTCCGAAAGTGGCGGAATGTTGTGCGGGCCACGGTCTCCGTGCATACGGAGTATTGGAGTAAATACGGCAAATTCATACCATCTTATAAGAAGCTCCCTGAATACCGGGTCAGCAACATCATCGGTCATGAAACCGCCGATATCTGTTGTCCACCAAGGGATTCCGGCAAGACCCATGTTGAGGCCTGCCGCAAGCTGATCCTGTAATGATTCAAATGTGCTCGGAACATCACCGGACCAGATGAGGGTTGAGTATTTCTGGGAACCTACCCAGCCGCATCTTACGAGGTGAAGCATGTTGTCAGCATTGCCCTCGGCGGTTATGCCGTCCGTGAAAGCCTTGGCATAAAGCTTTGGATAGATGTTGGCAACCTCAAGAGCTGTTCCCATGTGGTATCTGTAGTTATCATAATCGTATACGGCAAGGTCAGGCTCCGCATTGTCAAGCCAGAACATATCGATACCGTAGTCGTAGTAGTTTTTCTTGCACTTTTCCCAGATGAACTCTCTGGCTTCCGGATTGGTCACATCGATTATGAGACAGTCGCCCTGAAAATCGTATGACTCTATCGTTCCGCGCTCGGTTGTCATAAGAAGTCCGCGCTCATACATTTCCTCAAAATTCTCACTCTTGCGGTCAACTGAAGGCCATACGGATACGACAACCTTGGTTCCCATTGAATGAAGCTCATCAACCATAGCCTTCGGATCCGGCCAGTACTCGGGGTCGAAATGCCAGTCACCCTGTCTTGTCCAATGGAAAAAGTCGATGACGATTACGTCAAGCGGAATACCGAGTTCCTTGTACTTGCTGGCAACCGAAAGAACCTCGTCCTGGGTTCTGTAACGAAGCTTGCACTGCCAGAGGCCGAGAACGTCGCTTCGCATTACAGGCGCGCGACCCGTAACTGCCGTGTAATTCTCAATGATTCCGCGCGGTGCGTCTGCTACGGTAATCCAGTAATCTATTTCCTTGGAAGCCTGTGCAACCCACTCGGTATAGTTTTTACCGAAAGAAGCGCTTCCGACGCCCGGGTTGTTCCAGAGGAAACCATAGCCAAGGCTTGATACGGTAAACGGAATCGAAATCTGTGAGTTTCTCTGTGCAAGCTCAAGCACGCATCCCTTGAGTTCAAGGTACGGCTGCTGATACTGACCCATTCCGTAAAGTTTTTCGCCGTCGTTGCTCTCGAATCTCATCGTGAGCGAATAATCTCCGCCGATTATCGGCTTGTAGTTGCGGGCAATCAGCTTAAGGCATCTGCTCTCATTGCTGATGGTGCCGTAATAGCTTCTGTAATATTCTCTGAGAATGAGCTTGCCGTCCCTGTAAAAAGAAAGAATACCGACCTCATTCACGTCCGCTCTTATGCGGCCGTTTGTGATGCTTGCCGTTCTGCCGTCGATCGTAATCTTAACCGCGTCCGAACAGTCCTCCTTCTCCTCGGTAAGTGCCCAGTCATTGCCGGTAAATGCGGCGTTTTTCGTGCTGCGCACACGAAGTGAATCCCTTCCCCATGCTTCAATACGGATTTTTTCCGTCTGATGTGTGAAAAATAAAGCGTTTTTCTCCTGTTTGAAAATCATAACCTGTCCCTTTCTGCAATATCTGCTTGATATCTTTGTATAGTGACAGTATAATGATTTTAAAGTTATAATTCTATATCTTTTTTGCTTATTACTAACACTATTTTGATATTATATGTAGGAGGATGTATGAATTCGCACGACTCTCTTCTTAAAGAAAAAGAACCACACGGAAATGCCATGTTTCCGCTTAAGGTTCACGATATAATTACCAATCCCGGTATCTCGGAGCGCGTCGGCTGGCATTGGCACAGTGAATTTGAATTTCTGGCTGTCACAAGAGGTGAGGCCGATTTTGGCATAAATGAACGGTCAATAAAAGTCCGCGAGGGTGACATTATTTTTATCAGACCCGATGTGCTTCACTTTATGAGTGCCGAATTTGGGGCGGCGGTTGATTTCTATGCAATTGATTTTCTTCCTGACCTGTTCGGCGGATATCCGGCCGATGACATCCACCGCAAATATGTGACGCCGGTGGCCGACGGAAAAATCATTTTTCCCGAACTGCTGGACGGCTCAGAATCATGGCATAATGACATTGCCGGCAAACTGTCCGAAATCAGGGCCTTATATGAAGAACACCGCCCCGGTTTTGAGCTTCTGATTAAATCCGATATATGTGCTGCGTGGTATATGATGTTTGAGCATGCCGAGCACGCAGTTTCACAGGCGGACACCTCATCCGACCACAGAATGGTGCGGATCAAGTCGATGCTCTCATGGCTTCAGATAAATTACCGTGAGAATGTTACAATTGAACAGATGGCTGATGTTTTTCATATAAGTGAAGGACAGCTGTGTCGTTTTTTCAAATCAATGACCCGTATGTCGGTAATCAGTTATCTGAATTTCTACCGTATAAGCCGCTCCATAGAACTGCTTGAAAAAACCGATTTGCCGGTAAGCCGGATTGCACTTGATTCGGGTTATGATAATATCAGTTATTATAACAAAGTTTTTAAAGAACATATGCACATGACGCCCGGAGAGTTCCGCAGCCTGTTCAAGGACGGCAGTTCGCACCCGGAAGTCATTACGGTCTAAAATTATATGCATATATATCGTATTAGATAGTTTTAGACTTTGTGTAAAGCGTTTGAGATATCTTGGTTGATACTATTCTGAGTTTGAAATTCCCCAATTCACACTTTTTTGAGATTTTTGTGGCATTTGGTATCAATTTGGCATGCTTTAGGTTGTAACATATTAGATTTCATATATCTTCTAATATACATATTTTCATATATTATCACACTAGCATATTATATATAGCATATAATTGATACCAAATTGCTGATTTTAGTTAAAAAAGTATGAAAATATCACATTATACACCCCGAGATTGCTCTTTCGGCGACACCAAACACCACGCCGTCATCCATAAATCAGGGGTTGAAAAAAGCGGGATGTCTATGCATCCCGCCGCTTAAGTCAATCTATCTTGTTATTACTTTGACCGAACTCCAGTCACCCATCGTACTGCCGCTGTACGCTCTGACCGTGTATGTGTATCTCGTTCCCGTTTTGGCGGTTTTGTCCGTATAACTTGTGGTTGAACCGCTCTTGATATCGGCAACACGGCTCCATCCCGAAACCGCGGTTTTACGGTATACTATGTAACCTGTAGCTCCGGTTACTTTGTTCCACTTAACGTTTATTCCTCCGGTTACCTTGGATGCCGATGTAAGTTTAGGATCCGACAGCCTCTTAACCGTCTTCGTGCTGTTCCAGGCACTCATTGTATTTCCGTTGTATGCCCTCACCGTATATGTATATGTCGTTCCGCTTGCGGCCGTCTTGTCCGTATAACTTACGGTTGTACCGCTCTTAATATCTGCGATTCGCGCAAAGCTGCCGGATCCGGTTTTACGGTACACGATGTAGCCGGCAGCTCCGGTCACTTTACTCCATTTAACCTGTACTCCGGCGGTTGTATTTGATGCTCCGGTTACCGCAGGATTAACAAGCCTTCTGACGGACTTTGTGCTGTTCCAGATGCTTGTGGCATTGGCATTGTACGCCCTGACTGTGTATGTGTAGGTTTTTCCGCCTGCGGCTGTCTTATCCGTATAACTTACGGTTGTACCACTCTTGATATCGGCGATTCTTGCAAAACTTCCCGATCCACTCTTCCGATATACTATGTAGCCTGTGGCTCCGGTCACTTTGCTCCACTTGACCTGTACTCCGGCGGTCGTATTGGATGCTCCGGTTAATGCCGGCGCCTTAAGGCAGGTCACTTTGATTCCCGTGCATTTGCTCTCTGTCCTGTCCTCATAATACGGTGCTACGGTATAGTAATATGCCGTTCCCGCTGCCACGTTGTTTACTGTATACGATGTTGCGGTAGTTGATGCTATACGGGTGTATGAACCGTTTTCCGTTCTTCGATAGATTATATATCCTTCCGCACCGGCTGCTTTTTTCCACTGTAATCCGACGGATGATGTACTTCCTTTTGCGGTAAAATTTGTTACCTGAAGTGCGCTCTTTTTAAGTGATACAGACTGCGAATACATACTTTTTCCGCCAACAGTCACGGCTCTTACCATGTATGAATAAGTATATCCGTTTTCAGTGGTTAGGTCATTGAAATGCGGATCTGTCTCTGCATCGATCATCCCCAGCAGGCTGTACTCTCCTTTTGATTTGGAGCGGTATATCTCATATCCGGTTGCATTTTGTACTTCCTTCCACTCAATCCTCAAGCCGCCTACAATATTGGACACGCCCATTTCCAACGGCGGGGTAAGGCAGTACAATCCGAGTACATATGTACTGTCTTCTTTTCTGTCACCCGCATAGAGTGCTACCGTGTAATAGTACTTCCGTCCCATAAAAATATCGTTATCGACATAAGAGGTGTCGGAGGTTCTGGCAATTTCTTTAAATGATGCCTCGTCTTCTCTTCTTCGATAGATTATATATCCGTCTTCCTCTGCCGTAGGGTTCGCACTCCAGCTTAACTCCATTAATTGTCCGTCGCAGCGTGCCGTATACCCCTTTACATAAAGTCTTGTTTTCTCCATTGAACACGACGGTGAATATCCGCTTGTTCCCTTGATGTTTACGGATTTTATCTTATATGAGTATGTGTTATCATATTTCACATTTGTATCAAGATAATTGGTGGACGCAACCGTAGCAATTTTACTGTATGAGCCGCCGTTTTCGGAACGGTATACATCATAGCTTGTGGCGTATGCGCCGGCACTCCATCTGACTGTCAGGGATGCCGTTGTATTGGATACCATAACGGTCGATGACGCCGATGGCTTCACAAGCTCGGTATCATCCGTATATGCCTTGATTCGCAGATTGGCCCCACTGCTCTCGCCTACGTCCTGCCATCCATTGCTGTATACAAAACTCTGGCCTTTTTCGGCACCGCAATACCATGTTGCTCCGTCTGTAAGGGTATAATTGCTTTCCATTACATAACTTGGCATTGTAACGCCGTCCTGCGACTCAAGTCTGATGACTACGGAGAATTTTTTGCCATTGGTAAGTAACAACGGATTCTTAAGTACAATCGTATTAAATCCCTGATATGTAAGGCTGCCCGTCTGCGTTCTCATGAGTGTTCCGCTTTCGGGATTGGATGAATCGGTCATATCCGTGTATATTTTAACCGTATAATCCAGATTTGTATTCTGTGTTTCAATTCCAACAGCCTTAAGTAACTGGTTTCCGGTTGCCGTATATACATTGGCTGTCCTGACATAATTTTCAAAATCACCGCTCCATCCGTACTGCGAATATGCTGACAGGTCATACTGGTAATTATGGTCATAATATTCATCATTACTGCTTCCCGTATCACTTACGCAGTCAAGTGCATAGACACTCCTGTAAATTGACGGTTCGTCGTATGACATCCAGAAATATCCGTAGTGGCTGTAACTGTTTTCTCCCCAGCTGTTTCTTACAAGCCACGCGCCCTTGCCGGAGGATCTGGTTACTTTGTTATCATCCCATCCCACTACGCTTATTGCGTGATTACTGCTGTAGGACTTGCCGGAGTAATATGAATTCGTGGATGCGGTATAATATTGGTCAGCATCATAATATGACATTCCAACTCCACCGTATTCCTTTATAAGCGTCTTTATGTATTCCTTATCATTTTTATTTACAACATAAAAATTACGAAGATGCACGCTGTCCTTCATGGCAAGCGCGTTTGGCAGGCCGTTGTTAATCGTAGCCGATGCACTGCTGTAAGACACCATCGTTTCATCCGCAACACCTACCCAGTTGGCATACGCATGATATGCAAAAGAAGGATCTCCTCCTCTGTCAAGATAACTTGTGGTCGATGAATAGTTCACACCATCCTTACCGTCATCCGAAGAATAATGATAAGCAAAATAAGCCGTATGGAGTTCGCTAAGATCCACCATCTTATTCTCTTTATGCAATACACTGAGTTCGGCAAGTGCCGTTGGTGCAAAAGCCCAGCACGTACCGTAAGGGTTCTGGTCCCTTACCGCCGGAAATGAACTCGTCATAATTCCCGCCGGGATATATTTGCTCTCAAGGCCTGCCGCCTGTACGATATTATCGGCCTGCGCGGTTTCATAAATCCTTTCTACCGGCCTGTCATCCGCAACAAAAGCCGTGCGCGGATATTCTGTTACATTTTCAGTGTTATATATAACACTGTTGTCGCCGGTGTTCCCATTACCGGCTAAAACACTGATTCCCGAAGGAATCATCATTATTCCTGACAGAATAATTGCCAAAGTACTCCTATACCATTTTTTCACAAGTTTGTTCCTCTTTCTTTTCCATAATATAGCAATTATACTATACGCTTTTGTTTTTCACAAGGAGTATAAAATGGGGGTGAGAATAATTGGTATGCTGATATATCATATTAGATATTACAAAGACTTTTTGTGATTTATTCGAGACTTTTTATATCTTACTTGATACTATTCCAGGTTTGGATTTCCCCAATTCACACTTTTTTGAGATTTTTGGGGCATTTGGTATCAATTTGGCATGCTTTAGGTTGTAACATATTAGATTTCATATATCTTCTAATATACATATTCTCATATATTATCATACTGACATATTATATATAGCATATAATTGATACCAAATTGCTGATTTTTGCCAAAAAAGGGTGAAAATATCGTATTATATACTTAACAATTATTCTTCTGACGACGCATAATAATATGCCACCATCAGTAAATCAAAGGCTGTAAAAAAGCGGGATGCCTGCGCATCCCGCCTCTGTTATCTTTTTATGGTTCCCACCGAACTCCAGTCGCCCATCGTACTGCCGCTGTACGCTCTGACCGTGTAAGTATATGTCGTTCCCGTTTTAGCGGTCTTGTCCGTATAATTTACAGTCGAACCGCTCTTAATGTCTGCGATCCTTCCCCAGCTTCCCGATCCACTCTTACGATATACTATGTATCCTGTGGCTCCGGTTACTTTGTTCCACTTAACATTGATTCCTCCGGTCACCTTTGAAACCGATGTAAGTTTAGGATCTGACAGTCTCTTGACGGCCTTCGTGCTGTGCCAGTCACCCATTGTATTTCCGTCATATGCCCTGACAGTATATGAGTATGTCGTTCCGCTTGATGCTGTCCCATCAGTATAACTTACGGTCGAACCGTTCTTAATATCTGCGATCCTTCCCCAGCTTCCCGATCCGCTCTTACGATATACTATGTATCCTGTGGCTCCGGTCACTTTATTCCATTTAACCTGTACTCCGGATGTTATGTTGGATGCTCCCGTAACTGTCGGGTCTGAAAGTCTCTTAACCGACTTCGCACTGTGCCAGTCACCCATCGTTCCGGCATTATAAGCTCTGACTGTGTATGTATATGTCGTTCCGCTTGATGCTGTTGTATCAGTATAACTTACGGTCGAACCGTTCTTAATATCTGCGATTCTTCCCCAGCTTCCCGATCCGCTCTTACGATACACTATATATCCTGTAGCTCCGGTTACTTTACTCCATTTGACCTGTACTCCGGATGTTATATTGGTCGCTCCTGCTACTGTGGTATCCGAAATTCTCATGACAGACTTTGTACTGTTCCAATCTCCCATAATACTTCCGTTATATGCTCTGACTGTGTATGTGTATGTCGTTCCACTTGATGCTGTTGTATCAGTGTAATTTACGGTTGAACCGCTCTTAATATCTGCGATTCTTCCCCATGAAGTACCTGAAGTCTTGCGATACACTATATATCCTGCTGCTCCGGTCACTTCGCTCCATTTAACCTGTACTCCGGATGTTATATTTGATGCCGCGGTTACCGACGGTTCTGTAAGATACAACACCTCGATTTCATTACTTCCGTCTCCGGTTCTGTCTCCGGAATATGGTGCCACGGTGTAATAATACTTTGTTCCCGCACTGATCGTATCGGTATATCCGGTTTCACCCGTTCTGGCTATTTCACTATATGTTCCGCCGTCCGTTTTTCTGTAAATTATATATCCCGCTGCCAGAGTGGCTTTATCCCACTGTAATTTCACAGCTGTTCCGGAAGTATGTGCCGTAAGATTCGCAACTTCGACCTTACTCTTCTTGAGAGACACACTCTGCGAATAATCACTTGATATTCCGGCATTTACTGATTTTATTTTATATGAGTATGTATATCTGTCTTCAACCGCTTTATCAATATAGCTTGTTGATGTGACCGTTGCAATGCGGCTGTAATCTCCTTTTGATTTGGCGCGGTATATCTCATATCCGGATGCTCCCGCCGCCGCATTCCACTTAAGTTCCAGCGCTCCGACAGTGTCCGTTATTTTAAGTCCCGACGGCGCTGCCAAATACATTGCTTCGACTTCCGGACATTTGTCTTCCGTTCTGTTTCCTGCATAAAGCGCTACAGCATAATAATACTTCGTTCCGGCATTTATTGTATCAGTATATGCAGTTTGGATTGTTCTGCCTATTTCGGTATAAGTTCCGCCCGCAGTTTTTCTGTAAATTACGTATCCGTCTGCTCCGGCTACCCTTCTGTCCCAGCTTAACTGCACTTTATTGCCGTCAACTTCCGCTTTAAGATTATTTATCAGTATTTTGGTCTTTTTCAAAGATGCCGATATTGAAAAATCGCTCGTTCCTCCGGCATTAAGTGCCTTTACTTTGTACGAATATGTTGTATCGTATTTCACATTAGTGTCAACATAGCTTGTTGATGTGACCGTTGCTATTTTACTGTATACGCCATCAGTTCCGGCTCTGTATATCTCGTAACCTGTTGCAGAACTTATTGCTTCCCATTTAACGGTAAGCGATGCTGTCGTATTGGATACCTGAATACCGGTCGGTGCCGAAGGTTTCTGTATCTGAACATCATCTGTATAAGCTTTGATTCTTACATTACCGTTTTCCCCAATATCAATCCATCCGTAATTATACAGGAAACTCTGTCCCTTCTCTCCTCCGCAATACCATGATGCCGAATCACCGAGATTATAATTACTTTCCATTACATAATATGCGCCTGACTTGCCATCCTGCGCCTCAAGCTTAATTACTACGGAAAAAGTCTCACCCTTGGTTAAGGTTAAAGGATTACTTATCTTAATCGTGTGATATCCCTGATATGTAAAACTTCCCGTCTGTGTCCTTACAAGCGTTCCGCTCTCCGGATTGGATGAGTTCGTAATGTCTGTATATATATTGACTGTATAATTAATATTCGGATTCTGTGTCTCCACGCCAACCGCTTTAAGTGCCTGCATTCCTGTTGCCGTAAATACATTGGCAATCTTGGAAGATGTTCCGCTGCCTACCCAGCCGTACTGCGAATATGCCGACAGATCATATTGATAATTATGGTCGTAATATTCATCATTACTGCTCTTAGTATCGCTTACGCAGTCAAGTGCGTACACCCTGTAATAAATAGATGGCTCATCATATGCCATCCAGAAATATCCGAAGTGGCTGTATTTATTGCTTCCCCAGCTGTTTCTTACAAGCCAGGCTCCCTTGTTGGCGGAATTGGTAACTTTATCATCATCCCATCCGACAACACTGATTGCATGGTTGGTATTACCGGACACTGTGGAATAATAAGAATTAGTCGAGTAATCATAGTACTGGTTGTCATCATAATATGACATTCCGACGCCGCCGTATTCCTTGATAAGCGATTTGATATATTCTCTGTCCGCTTTATTTACTATATAAAAATTTCTGAGATGTACACTGTCATTCATGGCTATGTCATTCGATAAACCGTTTGTGAGTGTATCCGATGCAAGACTGTAAGGCACTGCCGTCTCATCAGCCACGCCTACCCAGTTGGCGTATGCATGGTATATGAATGACGGGTCACCGCCCATATTAAGGTAATTGCGGCTCGCGGTTGATGAATAATTCACACCGTCTTTGCCATCCTGTGATGCATAATGATATGCAAAATATACCGAGTGAAGTTCACTCAGATCAAGCATCGTTCCTTCATTGTACAATACACTAAGTTCCGCAAGCGCTGTCGGTGCAAAACCCCAGCATGTGCCGTAAGGATTCTGATTCCTTATGGCCGGGTATGAATCCGTAAGAATCCCCGACGGAATATATGTGCTTTCAAGCGCCGTTGCACGAACAATATTATCGGTCTGCGCTGTATCATAAATTCTCTCTACCGGTCTGTCATCCGCGATAAACGCCGTACGCGGATATTCCGGTTCCTCGTAAGTATTATATATAGCACTGTCGGTAATGCTGCTGTTCTCATTTCCGGCCAATACGCTGACTCCCGAAGGAATCATCATCACTCCCGACAAGATGACTGCCAGGGTACTTCTAAACCACTTTTTCATAAGCTCCTCTTTCCCTCCCCGGATATAATAATTATACTATACGAACTGCTTTTTCACAAGAAATAAGTAAATCAAAAGAGACCGCGTCATTTCGACACAGTCTCATTATGTGATAAAATATATTTATGGTTTTACTTGTTTATCTCAAACTTAAATGCGGCATCTTTCCAGACGTTTTCGGTAAAACTTATTTCCATATTTTTCCAGTCTTTCGGAACTTCATATCCGATTATACCGCTCATCTTCTTGCCTGCAGCCACTGTTCCGTCAAGCGTACTGACGCCATCCTTGACCGACTCGGCCGAAATTGATGTACTTACCGAATAATCATCAACATATGCCTCGAAACTTGCAATACTGCTTACCGAAATTTCGGAGTCTGAATTATTTGCAATCTCAAATGTAACTATAACAAATACATTCCCATCATCAGGTTTCAGAAAATCAGTACCGTTACTTTCCTCATAATCTTTAAGAGTTACCTGTACTCCGTTCATTTCAGCTATCTCACCCTTAGTGAACACATCCTTCTCTTCACTGTCGGCGTTTCCGGCCGATGCGCTTTTGTCATCGCCCACTTTCTTTGGCTTGGAATCGCTTCCCGCATTGGCAGCTATAATTATCACAACGATAAGTGCGACAATACCGAGCGCAATAAATCCGCCTATATGTTTCTGTTTCTTACGGCACACCGGACATACCTTTGCATTCTTAGGTATCTCTGTTTTACAGTATTTGCAGATTTTGGTTTCCTTCTTAACTTCCTGTTCCATATCCTTTTCCTCCGTGTTATGTTTTTGATTACATAATACACGTCCGGAATCAATATTTGGTATGCAGGCTGCATACATTTTATCGGGCGAAAACGTCTATTAAAGATGATACCGCCGCTGCCGCAAGGATAAGCAGGAATTCAAGTATAATATATCCTATAATTCGGACAAAAATATGCCTGTTCTTCACAATCGGTATCCTGTCCCTGATACCGCAATAATTGCATGCAATAAAAACCATGGCCATCTGTGATATCCACAACGCTATACGGCCGGTTATCTGTTCGCGCATAGGTGCCGGTCCGTCGGGCGTAGTGTACACCACGACACGGCATACGGCAGTTATTCCCGCATATCCGAGCAGCGCAATTATCATTTTCCACGGCTTCAGGGTACGGAATCCCGGCGGCAGGAATCTTCTTCTGTCTTTGGGACCGGTAATTCCTTTCCGCGTAATATCATCCTTAAGTTCCGAAACATTACCATACCGTTCATCCGGTTTAAGTCTGGTACACTTGCTGATTATACTGCCAACCCTGCCGGGCGGCATCTCATCCGCCGGCATCCTGCCCGTTATCATGTAATTGAGCAGCACCCCCAATGCATAGATATCCGTCCTCGCGTCCGTCTGTCCGAAACCGAACTGTTCCGGTGCCGCATATCCTTCCGTTCCCAGAAGTGTCGTATCCTTATTAAGTCCGGGTCTGTAGATTCTCGCTATATCAAAATCAACAATTACCACCCTTCCCGATTCCGCAAGCATAATATTAGCAGCTTTCAGGTCTCTGCAGATAAGCGGGTTCTGCGGCTGATGAAGCGGTTTCAATATATCACAGAGTTCGGCAATAATTTCAAGTGCTCGTTTCTGTGTAAAAAGACCGTCCGCTTCCACTATTTCATCTATTGTCCGTCCATTTATGTACTGCTCCACAATTACAAGGCTGTCCCCATCCTCTACGCACTCATATATATGCGGTATGCCTGCAATATTCATGGATCTGAGATATTCATACACCTCGACACGGTCGATTGAAACCCGTTTCTGCACACAGATCACACCCGTTGCTTCATTTCTTACCAGATGAACGCCTGTATTTCCCGCAAGCATTCCCAAATCTTTATATTGTGACAGTCTGTATTCGTCCGACAGTTTCATCTTTGCCCCTTGCTTTTATGTAATGAAAATTGTATTATTTTTACATTATAACACATAAAGGATTACATATGAACCAGAAAACAACCGACGAATTAATGAAAATACTCTCCGGTATTTCAACCGAAACGGAGCTTGGCAATTATACTGATGCGCTTCCTAAAGAAGGTGTCCCTGATTTTGCCGAATATGTCAACCATATAATCAATGATAATAGTCTTCAGGCAGCCGATATTATAAGAGATTCTCTCATCCAGCGGAATTACGGTTACCAGATTCTTAACGGAATGCGCAAGCCGTCAAGGGATAAAGCAATTGCAATATGTATGGCAATAAGGCTTGATCCCGCACAGACCGACCGCGCGCTTATGTCCGCAGGATACGGAAAGCTGTATTCCAAAAGCCGCCGTGACAGTATCATTATTTTCGCATTGAATAAACATCTCACTGTAATGGAACTCAATGAACTTCTGTGCGACATGGGAGAAAATATATTGGATTAGCAAAAAAGCGCCATACAGTCCCACACTGTATGGCGCTTATATCTTTGACTTTAGTTCCCGTTATTCCTCTGTGGCTTCATATGCCTGGATTACGCTCCGCTGGATGCGGTCCCTTGTATCGGAATTAATAGGATGTGCGATGTCTCTGTATTCACCGTCGAGCGTCTTCTTACTCGGCATGGCAATAAAGAGTCCCTTATCGCCGTCGATTATCTTGATATCATGAACTACGAATTCATTATCAATGGTGATTGATGCTACCGCTTTCATTTTACCCTCTTTCTCCACCTTCCGAATTCTGACATCTGTTATTTGCATAATTTCGTCCTTTCTCTGTAATATCCTTAAAATTTGTAAATGTGTGAATCACAACTTATCTCAGATAGAGTATCTCTCGTTCTTCTCAATAACGATCTTGATCTCTCCATCCTTACCCACGTAAGTTGTATTCGGTTTAATAGTGTCCCTGCTCTCTATGATGCAGTTTTCGAAGTAACTGTTATCACCGATGTGGACATCATTAAGTACGATACAATTCTTGATTGTACAATTATTGCCGATATAAACCTTCTTAAAGATTACCGAATCCTCAACGCTGCCGTTGATAATGCATCCGCTGGCAATAAGACTGTTCTTAACGCTTGAACCCGGGTTGTACTTGGCAGGTGCCAGATCATCAACCTTGGAATAAATATCTGAATACTGCTTAAAGAAGAAATCCCTTACATCCTTCTTAAGGAAGTCCATATTAGTCTTAAAATATGCTTCCGCCGTGGAAATATTACTCCAATATGTATCAAGCTTATATCCGTATATTCTCTTGATATTCTTATATCTGATGAGAATATCCTTAACAAAATCGTATCGATCTTCTTCATCCGCTTTCTGGAGAAGTTCAATAAGAAGACGTCTTCTTATTACATAAATTCCTGTTGATACAGTAGTAATATCCGTCTCAACCGGCTTCTCTTCGAAATCGGTTATTCTGTTGTCCTCAGCAAGTCTGACAACGCCAAATCTTCTGGCATCCTCAGCCGAGTCAATGTCTTTGACAACAACTGTGATATCAGCCTTCTTCTCAATATGATACTCCAGTACCTTATTGTAGTCAAGCTTATATACGCCATCTCCCGATGCGATTACAACATACGGCTCATGGCTGTTCCTTAAGAAATCAATATTCTGATAAAGCGCATCGGCCGTTCCTCTGTACCATACACTGTGCTCGTTGGTAATCGTAGGATTAAATACAAATAAACCACCCTGCTTTCTGCCAAAGTCCCACCATTTGGATGAACTCAGGTGTTCATTAAGTGATCTTGCATTATACTGTGTGATAACTGCAACCTTGCCGATATGCGAATTCGACATATTACTCAACGCAAAATCAATCGATCTGTAACTGCCTGCTATAGGCATTGCCGCGATTGCCCTCTTATTGGATAACTCGCGCATCATTTTGTTATTTCCGCCTGCTAAAATTACACCAACTGCTCTCATCTGTCTTCACCTGCCTTAATGATATATCCGCCTGACTCAAGTAATCCGTCCGGATAATCCGAACTCTCGGTAACACCCGAAATAGCTGTGTTCTTACCGATCTTAACGTCCGCAGGAATATATGAATTCTCACCGATTGTAACCAGATCTGAGGCATAAATCTTGGTATCAAGCTTACTTGGTTCCTCCTCGCCTACGCCGATCTCGGCATTCTCACCGATCTCAACACTGTCCGCGATAATCGCCTTATGAATCTTGGCGTTCTTACCGACTACGGTATTCTGCATAATAATTGAATCGACTACCTCGGCGCCCTCTTCTATGATAACGCCCGATCCGATTACGGAATTCTTGATGGTACCGTAAACCTCCGTACTCTCACCTATTATGCTTCGTTCAATATGGGCATCTGCCGATATGTACTGTGGTTGAATCGCATCTGCCTTAGTGTAAATTTTCCATAATTCTTCGTAAAGATTAAATTCAGGAATGATGTCAATGAGCTCCATATTGGCTTCCCAATATGAACTGAGTGTTCCTACATCTTTCCAATATCCGTTGTACTCGTAAGCGAAGAGTCTCTTATTATTCTCGAAACAGTAAGGTATAATATGCTTACCGAAATCGCAGCCCTTCTGATCCTTCATCTTGACGAGCGCTTCCTTGAGAACCTTCCAGCTGAAAATATAAATACCCATTGAAGCAAGATTACTTCTCGGATTAGCCGGTTTCTCCTCAAATTCTGTTATTCTGTTATCTTCATCAGTTATCAGTATACCGAATCTGCTGGCCTCTTCCATAGGAACCGGCATTGCTGCGATCGTAACATCCGCATTGCTTGCCTTATGGTAGTCGAGCATAATCTCGTAATCCATCTTATAGATATGGTCACCTGATAAAATAAGTACATAATCCGGATTATACAATTCCATATAATCCAGGTTCTGATAAATAGCATTGGCGGTACCTGTGTACCACTCACTGCTTGTACTCTTCTCATACGGAGGAAGAATCGTCACACCGCCCACATTACGGTCAAGATCCCACGGAATACCGATTCCGATATGAGTATTAAGTCTCAAAGGCTGATACTGTGTGAGTACACCCACCGTATCAATACCTGAATTGATGCAGTTGCTGAGCGGGAAATCAATTATTCTGTATTTGCCGCCGAATGCAACTGCCGGCTTGGCAACTTTAGATGTAAGTACACCCAGACGGCTGCCCTGTCCGCCAGCCAACAACATGGCTATCATTTCTTTCTTTACCATATAAATCACCTCTAGTCTGTATATTTACTAGTCTGCATTCGTAGTGATATTATTGTACCATAACATTCACACAATTAAAAGTAAAAATCGTAAATTTACCAAAAAAATACAGTTTAGAAAACAATTTTTGTATACATTTTACAATACGGGGCTGTTTATTATGTATCCGTAACTTTTTTTATGTACTTTACATTTATATTATAAATGGTATACAATATAACTTAAATAAGCTAATCAGATTGAAGATTGGAGATATTATGTATCATATAGATTTTAACAAGCCTGTTCATGTATATTTTATGGGCATAGGCGGAATCAGTATGAGCGGTCTCGCCGACATACTCCTTTCCAAAGGATTCAGAATTTCAGGTTCGGATATGAAACAGTCCGAGCTTACAGACCGTCTTATAAGCCAGGGTGTCCCGGTGCATATCGGTCAGACAGCGGATAATATTACAGATGATATAGATGTAGCGGTTTATACCGCGGCAATTCACCCGGATAATCCTGAATTTGCGGCAATTACCGCAAAGGGTATTCCTATTCTTACAAGAGCCGAACTTCTTGGCGAGATTATGTCTAACTATAAGGTAGCTATCGGAGTTTCGGGAACACACGGCAAGACGACAACGACTTCCATGCTTACCGAGATACTTCTTGCGGCCGGACTTGATCCTACCGTATCAGTCGGCGGTATGCTTCATTCCATCGGGGGTAATTTAAGAGTAGGACATTCTTCCAATTTTATTACGGAAGCATGTGAATATACCAATAGTTTTCTCTCTTTCTGCCCTACAATCGGAGTTATCCTGAATGTGCAGGAAGACCACCTCGATTTTTTCAAGGATATTGATGATATACGCCATTCATTCCGCAGATACGCCGCACTTCTTCCGGCAGACGGGCTGCTTGTAATCAACGGCGATATCGATAATTATTCATATATAACAGAAGATACCAAGTGTCCGGTAGTTACCGTGGGAAGCACTCCTTCCTGTGATTACACGGCAACGGACATTACATTTAACGATACGGGATGCTGCAGTTACACTCTTGTACATCACTCCGTGGAATGCGGACGGATTACACTCGGCGTTCCCGGTATCCATAATGTATACAACAGCCTTGCGGCCATTGCGGTTGCGGCACACCTCGGTATCGATCCTGAAATATACACTAAGTCCCTTCTTGATTTTCACGGAACGGATCGTCGTTTCCAGAAGAAAGGCGAGCTTAACGGATTTACCATTATAGATGATTATGCACATCATCCTGCTGAGATCGCGGCGACGTTAGCATCGGCTGCCAACTATCCGCATAACCGTATCGTGGTTATTTTCCAGCCGCATACTTACACCAGGACCAAGGCATTTTTAAATGACTTTGCGGATGTGCTTGCACACGGGGCTGATGAGGTAATACTTGCCGACATCTATGCGGCACGTGAGAAAAATACTCTCGGCATATCATCAGCCGATATAAAGGCTTTAATTGACAAGACGGGAACGCCTTGTATATATGAGCCGGATTTTCATAAAATAGAACAGCATATTGTCGATACCTGCAGACCGGGTGACCTGGTGATTACAATGGGCGCCGGCAACATCGTGGATGTGGGCGAAGAACTCCTTAAGAATTATTAGACTTTTAAAATATGCTGTGATATACTCAATAACAGCGTATTTTCGGAGGACATGCATGAGATGAAGAAGGTTAATATTTGTTCCGCAGTTACTGCAAAAGAGACCGTCATTTCCAATATTTTTGTGGACAGGTACATGAAGGATGCCAACGGCGAATTTGTCAAGGTTTATCTGTATCTTATACGACATATGAGCGACGTACCGGGTGAACTTTCTTTATGTGAAATTGCAGACAGCCTTAATCATACAGAGAATGATGTCATACGTGCACTGCGCTATTGGTCGGAGCACGATGTTCTTAATGTTGCTTTTGACGGAAACGGCGAGCCTGTTTCCGTGATAATCAACGATCTTACCGCTCCGGATACAGCTGTTTCGCGTGAAGCCGCCGTTCCCGCTAATGATACTAAGGTTCCTTCTGATTCTGCATCTTCTTTTTCGCGTGCGGAGTTTGACGAACTCAGGGAACGTGAGGACATCAAGCAGCTTCTGTATATTGTAGAGAAATATATCGGTGCTCCGTTAAGTCCTACGGATGTACGCACGATTCTTTACATACGGGAGACACTCGGAATGTCCAGCGAGCTGATTGAGTATCTTGTTGAGTATTGTATCAGCAACCAGCATACCAGCCTGCGCTATATGGAGAAGGTTGCAATTAACTGGACCGAGCAGGGCATTTCCACCGTGGATGCCGCCAAGGACGCTTCCACGTTATACAGCAGGCGCACTCTTCCGGTCATGAAAGCGTTCGGGCTTTCCGACAGAAACCTTACACCGGCTGAGCTTGATTTTATCAACCGTTGGTATGATGATTATGGTTTTGACAAAGAAATGATCACCGAGGCATGCCGCCGTACAATTTTAAGTATGGGGAAGCCTAATTTCAGTTATACGGACGGCATACTCCGTAAATGGAAAACGGCCGGAGTACACACACCGTCAGAACTTAAGGTTCTTGATGCGGGCTTCCGTGCCAAGATAACCGTTCCCGTTACAGCCAAGGCTCCGGCACCGGCTAAGACCAATAAATTCAATAATTTTTCACAACGTACATATAATTTTGAAGAACTTGAGAAGAAGCTTCTCAATAATGACAAATAAACGGAGGAACCGGTTGTGGTACTTAACAATTCACAGTACAACGAAATCATGCGTGAATATAACGCAAAGCAGATGAAGACCATACATGAACTCGACGCCCGTACCGCCGAGGTTTATATGGCTGTACCGCAATATAAGACTTTATCGGACAGAATTTCTTCACTTTCCGTTGACGCGGCAAAGGCAGCATTGCGCGGTGAGAATACTTTATCCGGACTTAACAGCCGTATTGCACAGATACAGTCACAGATGTCCGGACTGCTCGTACAGGCCGGTTTCCCCAAAGATTACATTACTCCACATTACGAATGTCCTAAATGTAAGGATACAGGATATATCGGTAACGAGAAATGCTCCTGTTTTATACAGGCATCCATCGACCTGCTTTACCGCGAGTCCAATATCACCCGTTTCTCATCTGATGAGACTTTTGATAATTTTTCTCTTGAATATTACTCAACAGAGTTCACAGACCCTTCTACAGGGTTAAATTCCCGTGATAATGCCGAAAGCGTGCTGTCCAAATGCAAGGATTTTGTACAGCATTTTCCTTCCGGAGATAATATACTTTTCTATGGCGACACAGGTGTCGGCAAGACTTTTCTGTCCAACTGTATTGCCAGGGCACTGCTTGATAATGCACACAGTGTTTTGTATATGTCGGCAATCGAACTTTTCGACAGTTTTTCCGCATATAATGAAGACGATGGCGGCATACAGTCGCAGATAGAGGAATGTGAACTTCTGATTATAGATGACCTGGGCACTGAATTGTCCAACAGTTTTACTAATTCCAAATTATTTCACTGTATTAACAGCCGTCTGCTCGGAGGCCGTTCAACCATAATCTCTACCAATTTCGCACTGAATGAGCTTATGGATGCGTATTCCGAGAGAATTTTTTCACGCATATCCAGCTCCTATAAGCTTCTCAAGCTTTACGGAGATGATATAAGATTTATCAAAAAGAAATAACGCACTATTATGGAGGAGCATCATTATGCAATTGCATGAAAACGATCTTGAAACTATCCCGGTAGGAAGCCTTGGCCTTATCACATTAAAGGGCTGCGAGGCACTCGGTGCCAAAATCAACGACTATATCGTTGACTGGAGAAATGAACGGGAAAGCGAGCACAAGACAACTATCGCATTCTCAGGCTACCAGAGAGATAATTACATTGTTAAGACCAACGTTCCGCGTTTTGGTTCGGGCGAAGCCAAGGGTGTGATCAATGAATCCGTAAGAGGATATGACCTTTACATTCTTGTCGATGTATGTAACTATAGTCTCACTTATTCACTTTGCGGTGAAATTAACCATATGTCTCCTGATGACCATTATCAGGATCTCAAAAGAATTATCGCTGCACTCGGCGGTAAAGCAAGGAGAATAACCGTAATCATGCCTTTCCTCTATGAGAGCAGACAGCATAAGAGAAGCGGAAGAGAATCTCTCGACTGTGCCCTCGCACTCCGCGAACTCATCGGAATGGGCGTTGACAATATAATAACATTTGATGCACATGACCCGCGTGTACAGAACGCTATCCCGCTCAGCGGTTTTGAAACCGTCCAGCCGGTATACCAGTTCATCAAAGCTCTTCTTCGTAATGTGGATGACCTCGTACTTGACAGTGACCATATGATGATCATCAGCCCGGATGAAGGTGCCATGGGACGTGCCGTATATTATTCCAACGTTCTTGGTCTTGATATGGGTATGTTCTACAAACGTCGTGATTACTCACGAATCGTTGACGGCCGTAACCCTATCGTTGCACATGAATTCCTCGGTTCATCCGTTGAAGGCAAGGATGTATTTATCATTGATGATATGATTTCTTCAGGCGAAAGTATGCTTGACGTTGCCAAAGAACTTAAGGCACGCAAGGCGCGCAGAATTTATCTTGCTGCTACATTCGGTCTTTTTACCAACGGTATGGCCAAGTTCGACAAGGCATATGAAGACGGTCTTTTTGACAAGGTTCTCACAACCAACCTCGTATACCAGACACCTGAACTTCTTTCAAGAGATTATTATGTAAGTGTTGATATGAGCAAATACATTGCACTTCTCATTGATACGCTTAACCACGATGCTTCCATAAGCCACCTTCTTAATCCTACGGAAAGAATTAACAAGGTAGTAAGCGCTTACAAGAAAGAGCACAATCAGGAATAATTATAGATTAATATAACATAAATAAAGCGATGCCGGAATTATCGGCATCGCTTTATTTATGTTATCGTGGGGCATCTTTATCTCCCATCCCCGATACATCAATATTCTTATCTCCCATTCCGGACACGTTGGTGTTGCGGTCTCCATCACTTATATTCATTGAACTTCCGCCGTAACCAGGATGCGTTTCGGTTTCCGTTTCCGCCTCGGATTCATGCTCCGTGGCATTGTTAATCATATCGCTTTCACCGTCGTATTCCGGAAATGTTTTTTTCTCAAGCCCTTTGTGGATTTTCTCCATGTATTCTTTCCAGATATAAAGTGGATATGAACCGCCCGACAGACCGTCCACCGTCGACGGAGTATCATTGCCGACCCACACGACCGTTGTATAATACCTTGAATATCCGGCAAGCCATCCGTCCTTGGAATCATTGGTCGTTCCCGACTTGGCTGCCACTACCACATCCGGCATTATTGCACTTGTAAGTATTCCTTTGTTGACACCATATTCAAGCATTTTGGTGACCATCCTGGATGCTTCTTCGGTATATACCCTTGTCTCATCACCGGTGTTGTCTACGATTATGGAACCCTTGGCATTGGTAATTTTATCAATACATGTAGGATTGCGGTATACGCCGTCATTCTCCAGTGTCGCATACGCCGAAACAAGTTCAACCGGTGATACTCCTACCGTAAAACCGCCAATTGCTGCCGCCTGATTGTTATCATCTACTGCCGATTTCTTAAAATTCATCAGATGAAGGAATGACATTCCGTATTCCGGTGTCATCTCTCCCATTATCTTCCATGCGCATACGTTTGATGACCATGCCAACGCCTCGGTCAGTGTGATTTCGCCGCGGTATTCATCCCCAACATTACGCGGACCGTCAAGAATCGGCGAATCGTCTATTTTCTCATCCGGTGTATGTCCCGCCATCAGGTATGGTGCGTACACATTGACCGGCTTAATGCTGCTTCCCGGCTGTCTGAAACTCTGATATGCACGGTTCAGCGTATATCCTTTATAATCCTGGCTTCTTCCGCCCACTATCGCAGTCACAAGTCCGGTACTGTTATCTATGCACACCGCTGCCGCCTGTGTCTTATAAATACCTTCATCATTGACATCTGTAAATCCCTTCATCTTGTCATCCACAATCTGCTGGAGAAGGTTTTCCTTATCCATATCGATGGCCGTATAAATTCTGTATCCGCCCGTGAAAAGCGATGCCTGATACTCCGAATACATTTCATCGTATTTATCATTGTAATTCTGTTCGTCTTCATCTGAGCTGAATTCATATTTGAACACGAAACCATTTTTTTCCATAAGTGCTCTCGTTGCACAGTAGAACACATACGTCTCGACATAATCATGTTTGTCCTTATGCGTATTAACAAGTTCTATTTTTTCTTCTATTGCGGAATAATAATCCAGTCCGCTTATCTCACCCTCGGCATAAAGCTGTTTCAGTATCAGATCGCGCCTGCCCTTGGCCGCATCAAGATTATTGACCGGGTCGTATTTGGACGGGTTATTGGGAATTGCCACCAGAAAAATAAGCTGTGACAGAGATAAATCTTTGACGCTTTTTCCGAAATACCCCTGTGCCGCCGCTTCAATTCCGTAATATCCGTTGGCATAATATATATTGTTTATGTAGAATTCCAGTATCTGATCTTTGGAAAACTTTTTCTCAAGTTCCATGGCTGCAAACATTTCGGTTATCTTACGTTCCCATGTGACATCCTGTGTCAGGAACATATTCTTGGCAAGCTGCTGGGTAATCGTACTGGCTCCCTGTTTTATCGCATTATGTTTCACATTGGCGATTGCAGCCCTTATTATAGCCGACAGATCCACACCGTGATGACTGTAAAAATCCCTGTCCTCAGTTATTACAAAAGCGCGTTTAAGTATATCCGGCATATCCGAGCTGCTTATATAATGGAGATCTTTCGTGCCGCTTAATGAGGTTATCTCATCGCCGTTAATATCATACACGATACTTGTCTCTATCTGTCTGAACGTATCTGCAGTAACGCCCGCCGTCACTGCTTTGGCGTTCTTGCGCAGCTTAAGAATACTGCCCGCATACACCATAACAAATATCAGGAGAACGCCTGCAAGTGTTCCCAATATTATAAGGACTGTTTTCAAAACTTTATTCATATGTTTCTTATCGTGAGATTTGGTTGCCATTTTTATCACCACATATCCTGTTATTCTTAAAATGCCGCCGTTATCAATACGCTTCCGTACGGCAGTGTCAGTGCATCAAACTCTTTAAAACCGTATGCCGTCTGTTCGCCGGTTCTCATATTATATGTCTTTACCGATGAGGCCGTGTAACCATATACTATACAATATTCGTCGGAACCGGTTCTTGCAATCAACGGGTAACCTTTATCAACATAATATAACGCATTTTCTATATTGCTTCCCGTAAGGTTAATAACATTGCCGACCGCGGATTCTATACATTCGGTTGTTGTATTACCGCTTATGTCCCCGGCAGATGCACCCGCAAGTCTGACAAGCGTATTAACCGCTGCCATTCTGGTATCATCTCCGGTAATCAATGCGCTTTCCGGTATCTTGATTGTCTTTTCCTTGGACTTATAACGTGACCATATGATCTGCGCATCATGATTAACGACAACACCGCCGCTTTCGGCTGCTGCGCTCATGGCCTGTGACAGGCTGTCCGTAACATCATACAGGCATCCGTAGCCGTATACATAATATTTATCGGATACACTGTCGTCTGCCGCCATATTGATTGTAGCATTTGCGCTGAATTTATATGACGCGTTCTTATCAGATGCTTTAGTTCCCGGTGCCTTGATTTTAAGAGAGATGTATTTTTCTCTCTGGCGGCTCTCCGTTGTCCTTTCCGTCAGTGCGAGCGATGACGTACTTTCATGCGCACTGCTCAATAGTCTGTCATCGGATATTCTAACGAGGTTGTTATTGTCATCAAGTGTCGCACGCTGCATCGTAATCTGGCCCTCCTTAAAGGTTACCGCCGTGATGTAAGTATTTGACGCTGCATATTCCCTGACTACCTCATATTGATTATTCATTAAAGAAACCGCTTCCATAGGAAACGTAACATTACCGTCATTATCCACATATATCATATCGGCACGAGCCTGCCCGTAAACAACATTTCCGTCAACAAATCCGAGAGCTTTTATACGTCGTCCTTCATCTGCCTCAAGTCTGTATTTTTCTCCGTTTTCAAGAAGCATGATATACATCTCGCTGCAGTCGTATGATTTATCGCCGGTCTGGTACATCAACATTCCGCCGGCTTCGGACATCGCACAGCTGTCCGTAATGACATGGTCGGCAACAACCATACATTCCTTTGTATTGCAATCCACTGAGTATATTGTATTATCATTATACAGGTACAGAATATCGTTCTCATTCACATATGCGAGAATTGATATGTCCTGTGCTATCGATTTGTACGGTTCCTCTTTGGGTATGAAAATAATCTCGTCCGTCATATTTTCGGATGCATCATATGTAAAAACAGAAATTCCCGTCCGTCCTTCATGGGTGCCTCG
Source organism: uncultured Butyrivibrio sp. (assembly GCA_945928575.1). Classification (GTDB taxonomy): domain Bacteria; phylum Bacillota; class Clostridia; order Lachnospirales; family Lachnospiraceae; genus Eshraghiella. Next base: position 120,328 of record CAMENP010000001.1, on the reverse strand, counting down.
GTTCATATAACCGTAAACAATAAACCTGACATCTCCGTCACTGTTAATGTCAAGGATTCTGATCGCATGTTCATCAAAGTCTTCCCTGAGGTCGCCGCTATCATTCTGTGAGAAATCAAATATTCTTATGAAATCATTTTTTACACTATTATATCTCCAAAGGCTGTTCTCCCTGACAAAGCATGTAACTTTGCCGGTTGAATCCGATTTCATCTCAATATCATCATCGCTTGAAATTCCAAGGTACAGTTCTCCCGTGCTGCTCACGGCGTAATCGGGATCAAATATCTGGTTCATCCATCTGTCATAGCTGTATACATAAGTTACCGTATCGTCCGGCTGGTTAATCCTGTAAAACTCCTTGACATTATATCTGAATTTTCCGCGGTCATCATCTGTGGAGGCGGTATACCTTACACTTATTGATGCTGTGGCTTTATCTATCTCATTAATCGTGATATAGCGCTCTCCCTCAAGCACCGGCTTAAGCGATGCAAAACCTATCTGCGACAGTCTCGAGTGTATATTGACGCGTCCGAGATTAGTATTGTCACCCGTAGAGTCGGTTTCGAGTTTAGCCGTGATCTGATTAAGTGAATCCGCATCCATTGTGCATCCGGAGAAAAAATTAATATAGTCAAGCTTCCTGTCCGTATATGAATCGTCCATTATGACAACCCGTGTATAAAACGCCGCATTCTCGCCCTGCTCGGTTCCTATATTGATCTTAAGCATATATTCGCATCCGGCATCCATGAGATTACGGAATCCCATCGATGCATGTATAACTCCGCCGTCGCTGTCATAATCCTGCACATCCGAACGTTCTACAAGTCCTGTTCCGTCAAGGCTTCTGAGCTCATAGGATATCCCGGATACCACGTTGCCGTACTGTCTTATGTATATATCCATCTTCCTGTCCGATGCTATAGGTGTTATGGCATCATGAATCAGGCTCTGGTCTACTTTTCCGGTATATCCGTGTAAATAATTATATTTAGTTCCGGACTCGGTCTGCATATATACTATCGGGAGCGTGGCGCTGCCCATGGTACTCGAATCCGCTCTGTCCTGTCTGTGTATTCCTATCTTAATGCAGAATGTTGCAACGGCAGCCACTGCAAATACTGCAATATATATCAAAACTCTGGCTTTAGTGCTTATATTTTTCAAAATTAAACCTCATAAATCAATGTTTTCCTATATTTTACAACGGATTCGCTCAGTAATCAAGATTGTTAAGCGGAGTCGACAAATATATCACGGTTTTATTTGCCACACTGTCATATTCCTGCACAATATTTATATTGATTTTCCGGCCCGCGCTCATAACATATTCATCCACAAGCCCGGTATATGCATAAATGGTAAAAAGATCGTTTTCCCTGTTCTCCGAAACCACTTTGGCATCAAGTATATCGAGCAGTTCATCGGCAAGCCTGTTCCGTTCATAATAGTTAACCGCACCGTTTTTCTCTCCTTTAAGGCTCATATTAACGTAGCCGTCGATTTTTCCGGCCGCAAAAATATCATCTATCATATTTTTATATGTCAGTGCACAATCAGTCCTTCCATATATTGTCATATTGATTGAAATATAATTTGTGCAGCTTTTATACGTTCCGTAATCTTCCGTAGTTGTATTAAATGCCATCTTCACCTCGCCGTCTGCGGAACAGTTCATAAGTGTAACAACATTACCGTTATGTTCTATGTCATAATTTGTATCTATTCCGATACATGAGGCGATACTTATAAGCGCCTCCACTTTCTCCGCCTCTTCCATATACGATTTTCCGTACTCCCCGAACGCTTCTATGATAGTATCTACATTATCGTATTTTATAGTATTAAACGCCGTTACCACATCCTCGCCGGCCCTGACATTAACATTGATAAGTCTGACAGCGGTCACGATCCACGCAGCCATAGCAATTATTATTCCTGCTTTTCTCATAAAAAAACACCTCCGAAACGGTTATATCATAAAGTATTCCCGTTTCTTCGGTGTCTAATCTTAATATTATCCTTTAATGGAAATTCTTGTAAGAGAACGCTTAAGTGCAGCTTCGGCTCTCTTAATGTCTATTCCCGACTCAGAGCCGCTCAGTCTTCTCTCGGCACGCACTCTTGCTTCTTCGGCTCTGTTAAGATCGATTTCATCAGGCCATTCGGCAACTTCCGCAAGAATCATAATGTCATTCGGCGATATTCTCGCAAATCCCGAGTGAAGGGCAGCACGCTTTGATTCGCCGTTATTATGAATTACCAGTATTCCCGGAGAAAGCACCGTTGCTATCGGGATATGACCGGGATATACTCCGATATATCCTTCCGTGGTATTCATTTCCACCATATCCGCTTCGCCTTCAAAAAAAGTTCTGTCAGGACACATTACCTTAAGCGCAAATTTATTATCTGCCATAAACGACCTCCTTTATTTGCACTTGGCAAGTACGTCATCTATGCTTCCGCAGTTAAGGAAATAGCTCTCCGGAATATCATCATATTTACCTTCAAGAATTTCTCTGAATCCCTGTATAGTCTCGCTGACAGGAACATATCTTCCTTCCAGTCCCGTAAACTGTGTTGCCACGAAGAACGGCTGTGAAAGGAATCTCTGTACTTTACGCGCTCTGGCTACAGTAAGCTTATCATCTTCTGAAAGCTCATCCATGCCAAGAATTGCGATGATATCCTGCAGTTCTTTATACTTCTGGAGTATCTCCTGAACATCTCTGGCTACTTTATAATGCTCTTCTCCGACGATTCTCGGATCAAGGATTCTTGATGATGAACCAAGCGGATCAACAGCCGGATAGATACCAAGCTCAACTATTGAACGGTCAAGTACCGTAGTTGCATCAAGATGTGCAAATGTTGTTGCCGGTGCCGGGTCCGTAAGGTCGTCCGCTGGAACATATACGGCCTGTACCGATGTGATGGAACCGTTCTTGGTGGATGTAATTCTTTCCTGAAGCGCACCCATCTCGGTCTGTAATGTCGGCTGGTATCCTACGGCCGAAGGCATACGTCCGAGAAGTGCCGATACCTCCGAACCTGCCTGTGTGAATCTGAAAATATTATCGATGAAAAGCAATACGTCCTTACCGCCCTGGTCTCTGAAATATTCAGCCATGGTAAGTCCCGTAAGACCGACTCTCATTCTTGCTCCCGGCGGTTCGTTCATCTGTCCGAACACCATTGTTGTCTTATTGATAACTCCCGATTCCTGCATTTCGTGATAAAGGTCGTTACCTTCTCTGGTACGCTCTCCTACTCCCGTAAATACAGAATATCCGCCATGCTCGGTTGCAATATTTCTTATAAGTTCCTGGATAAGAACTGTTTTGCCTACACCTGCGCCTCCGAAAAGACCGATTTTACCGCCTTTCTGGTATGGGCAGAGAAGATCGACAACCTTAATTCCGGTCTCAAGGATTTCCGTTGATGTTGACTGTTCTTCAAATGTCGGGGCTTTTCTGTGAATCGGCATATATTTTTCAACTTCAGGAGCCGGTTTATTATCAATAGCGTCTCCCAGAACATTGAAAATACGGCCGAGGGTATTCTCTCCTACCGGTACAGAAATAGGTGCTCCGGTTGACTCTGCATCCATTCCTCTGATAAGTCCGTCAGTCGGGCCCATCGCGATACATCTTACCGTATCGTCTCCGAGATGCTGTGCAACCTCAACAACAAGTCTGCTTCCGTCAGGTCTCTTTATGTCAATTGCCGTGTTAATCTCCGGAAGATTTCCCTCAGGAAATCTGATATCGAGAACGGCACCGACTATCTGAGTGATTTTACCTATGTTATTTGAAGCCATTTTTTCACTCCTTTATATTCCGCTTTATAGCCGTGCAACACTATGATATAGCATTGGCTCCGGCAACAATTTCTGTTAATTCCTGCGTAATAGATCCCTGACGGGCTCTATTGTATTTAAGTGACAGGTCACTGATGATGTCTTCCGCATTGCTTGTCGCATTATCCATTGCTGTCATACGGGCGCCGTTTTCACTGGCTATTGCCTCCATAAGTGCGCCGTAGATAAGACTGTTAATGTATTTCGGAATAATTATGTCAAGCGCTTCCTCTTCTTCAGGTTCATAGCTCACATAAAGATCATCCTTACCGGCCGGTTCTGCCTGCACGTCATCCCTGCTTATCGGAAGAAGTTTAACCATGTGTGCATCATGCACGACCGTATTCTTAAATTCCGTATAAGCCAGATAAATCTCGCCTATTTTTCCTTGCAGGAATGCTTCGAGCACATCTTCGCCTATCTGCTGTGCATCGGAATACAGCGGTTCATTTACCGCATCCGAATAATCCGCAGCAATCTCGTAACCATTGCGGGCAAAATAATCACGTCCCTTGGTTCCGACTGCATAGATCAGTGAATTGTCAGGTGTCATACCACCTGCTGTTACCATCTTGATGATATTTGAGTTATATCCTCCGGCAAGACCTCTGTTGGCCGTTATTACAATAACTGCTTTACGTTCTGAGTCTCCTGCTTTCAGATAGCGGTGTTCTATATTGCCGCTTCTTGCAAGCATATCGGATACAGTGTTGTACATAGCATCAAAATATGGTCTCGCATTCTCAGCCTTTCCCCTTGCTTTCTGGAGTTTGACTGTGGCAACAAGTTTCATCGCCTTGGTAATCTGGCCTGTACTTTGAATACTTTCTTTACGCCTTTTTATGTCTTTCATTGAAGCCATAAATTACCACCTCACCTAGAACTGTCCCTTAAATTCCTGTATTGCTTCGGTAAGAGCTTTCTGCGTATCTTCATCAAGCTGCTTCGACTCTTTGATCTGCTTAGGAATCTCCGGATATTTGGTATCTATAAATGTAAAAAGTTCTTTCTCAAAATCAGCGATTTTCTCAACCGGCACATCCAAAAGGAATTTGCCCGTTGCAGCAAAAATTATGATAACCTGGTATTCTACAGGCATCGGCTTGTACTGCGGCTGTTTGAGAATCTCTTTAAGGCGTTCGCCCTGTGCAAGTTTTTCCTTCGTATCTGCATCAAGTTCCGAACCGAACTGCGCAAACGAAGCAAGCTCTCTGTACTGTGCAAGTTCTACTCGTATCGGAGCGGCTATTTTCTTGATAGCTTTGATCTGTGCGGCTCCTCCTACTCGCGATACCGAAAGTCCCGCATTGATAGCCGGTCTGAAACCTGAATTGAACATCTCCGTTTCAAGATATATCTGTCCGTCCGTGATTGATATTACGTTGGTAGGTATATAAGCTGATACATCGCCCGCCTGCGTCTCAATTATCGGAAGTGCCGTAAGTGAACCTCCGCCAAGTTCATCCGAAAGTCTTGCCGCTCTCTCAAGAAGTCTTGAATGGAGATAGAATACATCTCCCGGATAAGCCTCACGTCCCGGCGGTCTCTTAAGTAACAATGAGAGTGTACGGTATGCGGCCGCATGTTTGCTCAAGTCATCATATACTACAAGAACATCCTCTCCGCGTTCCATCCATTCCTCACCGATGGCACATCCCGAATACGGTGCTATATACTGAAGTGGTGCAAGTTCGCTCGCTGTAGATGCTACAACTGTTGTATAATCCATTGCACCATACTCTGTAAGAGTCTGTACAATATTGGCAACGGTTGATGCCTTCTGGCCGATTGCAACATATATACAGTGAACACCCTGTCCTTTCTGATTAATAATCGTATCAATTGCGATTGCTGTTTTACCGGTCTGGCGGTCACCTATTATAAGTTCTCGCTGTCCTCTTCCGATAGGAACCATCGCATCTATTGCCTTGATTCCGGTCTGAAGCGGTGTATCAACCGGTTTTCTTGAAATAACGCCCGATGCCACACGCTCAATCTGGCGGTATTTATCGGTTGCTATAGGTCCTTTACCGTCTATAGGCTGTCCGAGTGCATTGACAACACGTCCCGTAAGCGCATCACCTACAGGCACCTCAACAACTCGTCCGGTTGTCTTTACCGTATCGCCTTCGTTAACACTTCTGTTATCTCCGAGAAGTACGGCACCGACATTGTCCTCTTCAAGGTTGAGCACCATTCCGTATACGTCGCCCGGAAATTCAAGAAGTTCACCCTGCATAGCCTTCTCAAGGCCGTGGATACGTGCAATTCCGTCGGCTACCTGAATAACGGTTCCAACATTGGACACATCAAGTTCCGTCTTATATTTCATAATCTGCTCTTTTATTACCGAGCTGATTTCCTCAGGTCTTAATTTCATGAAGATGTTACACCTTCCTTCTACACATCTATTTTGTTAAGCATACGCGTAAGATCCGCAAGCTTATGTTTAATACTGCTGTCGATTACACGGTCTCCGATACGGATTACCATTCCTCCGATCAGGCTTTCATCGACATTGTAATTTATGTCAATCTGACTATAGTCCGTGGTCTCAAGAAGTCTCTTCTCAACCTTTGACTTCATTGCATCCGAAAGTTCATAAGGTGTGGTAACATATGCCGTACCGATTTCTTTGTATTCTTTGATACGATCAATAAAAAACTTGAGCGTGGCCGGAATGTACCTGCACCTGTCCTTTTCTGCAATGGTCACAAGAAAACCTGTCATTTCCTTTGACACAAATTTACCTATGCTGTTTTCAATTATCGAAATCCTGTCTTCCCTGACAATCTTAGGGTGATTCAAAAGAGCCATAAGTTCGCTGTCCGTCTCAAATATATCCAACAGGACAACTGCCTCCTCGTAAAGCCCGTCCGTTATATTATTTGAAACAGCCAGTTCATACAAAGCTTCACCGTAAGTTGCCTCCACTAGCTTTGCCATGTCTCTTCACCCATTTCATTAAGTGTCTCCTCAACAAGTGAATCCTGGATGTCCGCATCCATTGACTTGGATACGACCTTGCCTGCCATGGCTGCGGCCACGGCGATCATTTCTTTCTTCACTTCATCAGATACACGCTTCTTCTCGAGTTCCGCCTCGACTCCTGCTCTCTCAATTATTCTGGATGCCTCTGTCTTAGCTTCCTCAACTATCTGCTGCTCTCTGGCTGTCGCTTTCTTGCGCGCCTCTGCCAATATTGCGTCTGCATCTTTATCTGCAGTTTTTATTTTGGCATCGTATTCAGATTTCAATGCGGCGGCATCTTCTTTATCCTTGCGTGCGGCATCTATGTCGGCCTGCACCATATCCTGTCTCTTCTTAAGGAGATTACGGACCGGATTATAAAGCAGATATGAACCTGCCACAAATAAAATAAATATATTAACTGCCAGGAATAAGGCGTCCTGCAAAAGCTGCGGGTCCAGGTTAAAAATTCTTTCCATGGTCTAAATCGCCTCCCTTTTCTTAGCTGCAAATTTCATATTAAAGTTTGCCGATAAGAGGGTTAGCGAACAGAAGAATGATTGCTACCGCAAATCCGTAAAGACCTGTTGTCTCGGCTACGGCCTGTCCCAAAAGCATTGTTGATGTGATTGATGACTTAGCACCAGGATTACGTCCTACAGCTGCTGCCGCATGTCCGGCTGCGATTCCCTGTCCTATACCAGGTCCGAGACCGGCGATCATTGCGAGTCCGGCACCTATTGCTGAACATGCTAATACTAATGCTTCACTTGTAATACCCATTTGAAGTTCCTCCTAGAATTTAATCACTTATTTTGTCGTTAATATAAACCATTGTGAGCATACAGAATACATATGTCTGTATCGCTCCCGAAAAAATATCGCAGTATACATGTATTACTGCCGGAATTCCTACTTTCAATGCCGCAGGTAGCAGTCCATACAAAAGTCCCATAAGAATTGTTCCCGACATTATATTTCCGAACAGTCGCAGCGACAGCGAAAGCGGCACCGCTATTTCACCGATAAGATTAATCGGGAAAAGTATCGGACTTGGCTGGAACAGACTTGTTATATGGTGGATTTTCTTGGCCCGCAGGCCGTTAATCTGGATAAGGGCAAATGTTATAAGTCCGAGCGGCAATGTAACGCCGTAATCCGCCGTCGGCGGTCTAAGCCCGAACAGACCCGATATGTTACAGAAAAGAATGAACATCGCAACCGCACATATCCAGTTACGGAAGCCTTTGCCTTTCTCTCCCATAATACTAGCAACCATGTTGTCAACAGCCGACACTGCCATCTCGAGGACATTCTGCAAACCTTTAGGCTTGTCCTCCGGCTTGGCGCGGACAATCTTATGATGTCCGACAATCATCAGCACCAACAGCACGATCGTAACAATTATCAGGCCGACATGCGTTGTGGTAAACCACAATTCCTGCCCAAAGAGATTATACTTAAACAGACCTTTGATATAGAAATCAACATCCGCAAGTATCATCCCTGACAACTGTTGTGTCACACTTATCACCTACTTTTTTATTTTTTTGTGGAAAACCCTTTGTAAAAGAGGGTTAATATACACTGAAATTTTCAGACCGAAGACCCCGGCTATCATGGTAATGACATTAACCCATCCGGTGAATCCAAACAGAATAATTAAAGCCGCAACCACAAGAAGTCTTATCGCAGAGAGCCATGCCAGATATGATGACTGGTGGTTCTCCATATAAAGTACCTTAGATGCACTGATATTCATGCTCACTGCCATCGCAATCCCCGCAGCCGTTCCGACCGCAAGTCCAAGTTCACAGCGGAGCTTATCCGACGTAAAAAGCAGTACCGGCACCGACAATAAGGCAAACCATATAAGCATGCCTGCTATCAGCAGAGCCAGTACGCGGGAGTTATCTTTGTCTTCCATCGATATCTTTCCTTCCGTCTCTATTATCTGAGTCCTCTTTCTCGTCATCTTTGGCAGATGCCATCGCAAGCCTGTACGCATTACGTCCTCCCGCCAACATTCCAATTATCATAAGCGGGATCACCCAGTACGTTCCGAAATGATTATCTATTACAACTCCTATCGCAACACATAATGCGATCGGAACCATAACCTGAAGTCCGAGCTGGGTTATAAGTGCAAGGTTTTTGAAAATTTTTCCGGTATTTTTCATACAAACCGCCCTTTCTGAAAATTATAACTGATTTTCAAGTAAAAAGCTATTATTTTTTGTGCGATTTGTACCAACATTTGTTCAAAAATGTTGGGAATCACTCTTCTATGAGATTAATTCGTCTTATATGTCTCTCTTCATTACTGAATTCCGTATCAAGAAATACATCCACGATTCTGCACGCAAGTTCCGGTGATACAGCAGACGCCCCAAGTGCCAGCATATTGGCATCGTTATGAAGTCTTGTCATCTTTGCAAGATCCTCACTGGTGCAGAGCGCACATCTGATACCTTTGACCTTGTTGGCAGTTATCGAAATTCCGATTCCGGTTGTACATATTACAATTCCTCTGTCGAATTCGCCTGACGCAACCGCTTCGGCTGCCGCGCGTCCATATACGGGATAATCGCAGGATGATTTGTCATAACAGCCAAAATCCTTGTATTCCGTTCCTCTTTCTTTAAGATGTTCAATTACGGCCTGTTTCAGGTCAAATCCGCCATGGTCTGAACCTAATGCTACTTTCATAATTTCTCCTTCCTGTCGGTATCTTATTGTATATTAATGGCATATAACCGGTCTTCCGCCCGTCTTACCCATTTTTCAAGTATATTGCAGAAATTTACGTATGTCTCCATATCTGCCCCGTAAGGATCGGGAATGTCTTCCCCGTTACCGCCCGCAAATTCCTTCACAGTGTACACATTCGGTACATCGCCAAATCCATCTTGTAATTTGCCTTTAACGGTTTTATTGAGCGCAAGTATAAGAACATCATCGCCGAAATCCTTCACACCCAGCTGCGCAGTTTCTCCATTTTCTAATATTATACCCTTGGTTCTGAGCAATGATGCAGCTTTGGGATTATATGGTTCCGCAAAAAGAACAACAAGCCCTCTCGATTCGATCTCAAGTTCCTCCGAGCGGTTAATGCTCTTCATAATAGCTGCGGCTGCAGGGCTCTGGCATGTATTATCTTCACACACAAAAATGACTTTGTTGTATTTCATGCAGTCTCCTCCCGATATGTCAGACATGAATCAGCCTCTGGCCCGCTGCCTTTAAAAGCCTGTTCATAACAGCCTGGCCGAGTCCTTCCTGCGAAAAAGCTTCCGCAAAAATTATATCTACCTGTTCATCGTCAAACCGTCTTAATGCATCAAACAAATGCTTTGCTATTGCCTCTTCATCATCATGTCTGCCGAGCTTTACCACATATGCAAAATCAAAATCATGTGCCAGCTCATCCGAAACCATTACTCCTACTTTCTGTCCCGATGATGCGGCTTCCTTTGCAAGTTCATGGAGCTTATTGCCAACAGCTTCACGGCTTCCTTCTATTACCGTCATTTCAGCGCGGGGAGCATAATGTCTGTATTTCATCCCCGGCGCCTTAGGCTTAACATCGGACGCAACACCTGTCATAAGCGCCGGATCCAGTCTGACTTCACCGACAGCTTCGGTTAACATCTCCCTGGTAATATATCCCGGCCTTAAAATAACCGGAACATCACCCGTAAGATCCACTATTGTCGATTCCAGTCCGATTTCTATATCTCCGCCATCTATGATCATATCTATTCTGCCGGCTAAATCCTCCGTTACATGGGAAGCTTTGGTAGGACTTGGTCTGCCTGAAAGATTGGCACTCGGAGCGGCAATATACGTCCCCGAAAGCTCTATAAAACGTCTGGCTGTCTCATCGGACGGAAGCCGTATTGCCACCGTATTGAGTCCGCCTGTAACGGTTGACGGAACCTTATCATTCTTCGGTACAATCATCGTAAGCGGTCCCGGCCAGAACTTATCAGCAATCTCATATGCCATATTCGGTATATCATCGGACAGATCTTTCATATCTTCCACATGTGCTATATGGACTATCAACGGATTATCCGACGGTCTGCCTTTGGCCGCGTATATTTTACGCGCGGCGTCGGCATCAAAAGCATCTCCGCCAAGTCCGTATACTGTCTCCGTCGGGAATGCTACGAGCCCTCCTCGCTTTATAATCCGTGCCGCTTCTTCCAATATGGTATTGTCCTTTGCGGCATCGCCTGTTATTTTCTCAATTATTGTATCCATAAATTCATCTTCTCTGTTATAAGTATGTGCATTTATTTTACTATTAATAAAAGTCAAAGTCAATTAAAGCTATTTATTGCCAAAATACTTTTCCACAGCCTCCGTAATGGCAAGCGCTATTTTGTTCCTGTAAGCATTGTCATTGAGCTGTTCCTCTTCTTTTGGATTGCTTAAAAAACCGCATTCCGCAATAACCGTAGGGCACGGTGTATGAATCAGCATATAATATGAATCATTGGCTTTGCACTCTCTCGCATTTCCGGGATCAACAAACTCCTTGAAAGATTCCTGCATAATGCCTGCCAGTTTCTTTCCTTCGGCCGAATGTGTATAATAAAACACCTGTGCACCACACACATCACTGTCGGTAAAACTGTTCTGGTGAATGCTTATTACCACGTCCGCATCTGCCTCCTCAATAATAGCGCATCTTTTTCTCATGTCTGCAGCTTTCTTATTAACATCGCTCTCATCGTACAGGCCATTATCATCATTCCTCGTAAAAAAAACATTGTACCCCCGCTCCGTAAGCATCTCTCCGGTTATCATGCTTATAGCCAGATTCACTTCTCGCTCACTGCTTCCGGATACGCCTATCTTACCCGGATCTATTCCGCCATGTCCCGGGTCGATCACAATATTGATTTTGTCAGGCGGATGTCCGTTTTCATTCATAGCTGCCGGTTTAACCGAAGTGCCAAGTACCTCGCCGGCTTTCTTCGCCGAAGGGATCAATCCGAATACCACAGCGCATATAACCCCTGCTATAAAAAGAACGGCCATGGCAATATCCAGTGTTTTTCTGTTTATCATAAAATACATCCCGATATTATCTCAATATATTTTATTCTGCCATGGCCTGATATATTCTATTCTGTTATAACATCCCAGACGGACGGTTTTTCCATTCCGAGGCACCATCCCGAGACTCCCGCAAGTCCGCGGTCTTTTATGACTTTCATTTTTGCTTTGATCGATTCATCCTCTTCAAGCCAGATGCTGTACTTTACGCCGTCAACCTCTCCGAATGCCACGTATTGTGCTACATCTTCATCCCATTCCATTCCGGTTCCAAGTTCCGCAACAATGTCAAGTGCCCCCTGCATCGAATATGTCTTTGAAGACAGTTTGACATTACCGTTCTCATCTGTGGATTCCATCCACAAACGTGTGTAAAAAGGGAGTGCGTTGATTAATTTTTCTTTCGGAACCTCTTTAAGTGTTCCGTCTATTCCGTCGGTCACGAAATCAATTGATGCAACCGAGCCTGCTTCATCGCCTCCGGCATAATGCTCATCATATCCCATAACGATCACATAATCGGCGCATTCCGCCTGAACGGCTCTGCTATATTGCGCATTGTAAGGACGCGGGACATAATTATCCAGCGAAAATACCACTCCTGCTTTACGGCATTCTATTGAAAGCTCGCGTATGAACTGTCTGTAATCCACTGCCGAGTCAGACGGTACTTTTTCAAAATCGATATTTATTCCGTCATATCCATATGTCTTAATTTCATTAATAATATTGGATATCAGATTCCTTCGTGATGCGGTATTGGCAAAAAGCTTTGCCTCATCCCAGCCGGCATCCGCATCGACTGATGTAAAATCGCTTATAAGCGGCCAGATTTCCATTCCGGCATCATGAACGGTACTTATATAATCCCAGTCTGCCATCGAGCTTATATTTCCGGCAGCATCCGTAACCTTATACCATGTCGGAGAAACCGTCGTCACTCCCTTGGTCTCATCAAGCAGTGACCGGATATTATTATTATCGGACTCCGCATACACTGCATGCCATACCATCACGATATCGTAATCCTTATGTATCGATGTGTACTCTGCGCTCTCATGTCCAGAGTTATATTCTTTGGATGTGTCTGTAACATCTGCATATGATGACTTAACGTAACCATGCCGTCCGTCGGAAGTCATGACCCCAAGCCATCCGTCCCTTGATGCACCGTCTGCGCACCACACCGTATCGGTATTATCGGATGCTTTTTCAAAAACAGCACCTTTAACCGAAGCTTTATCTCTTATAACCGCTTTATTCTTGAGGCTTACCACCGTATTCTGCGTTCCATCCGATATTATCGCAAGTCTCTGTGGATTCTCATATATCTCGTATGTAAATGCCTCCAGCGACGCCGCATATTCAACCGACATATATACAATGTCATCATTTATGACAACCGGGTCGTATGTCAGGCTTGTACTGCTGCCATCGCAATCGTAAGATTTATCTCCTGATTTTACAGTATATATGCTCGTCGGAGTAGTGTATATAACACTCTTATTATCGCTGTCATAATAGAATTTATCCGTAATATCATTAATGTAAAAATCCAGTTCAGCATAATAATGGCCATCAACCACAAGAGAACTGTATTCCGTTATGTCATAATTATATATAAGAGCATTTCCGACAGATGTTCTGTAATATTCATTGAGGTCGACCGCTTTCTTATTCGGAACAAGACGCTCTATCATTATACCGGCCGCCACAAGAACAAGAACAATTGCCGCAATTACCGCAACTCGTATAATATATGCACGGCGGCCTTTTCTCCCGCCTCCGGACGGTTCTGTATTGTCGGGTGTACCGTTCTTATATCCGTCATCCTCTTCATTAAGTTCGATTTCTTCTAATGAGAGATCATCCTCATCGTCAAAAATATAATCATCCGTGTCACTGTTGTTAGTGAACTTTCTGTCATCTGCCATTTATATGTGCTCCATATTGTTCATTAGTATTGATACTAATTATAGCACATATCGGCACGGTGCTTCAATCGTTTTATGTCCGCTTATATTCTTTCATATGACACGGGCAGATCATTCCGCCCGCGCCATAACATAAAGGGGAGTTATGATTCACTCAGTCTGACACGGTCAAACTCAATAGCTACTACTTTTCCGTTTCTGAAACGGTAATTCCGCATATATGTGCAGTCCTTATCAGTCAGCAGCTGATCTACAAGGCGTTCACCCGGCTCAACGATTTTGCCGTTAAGAGAAAAGCTCACTCCATTTTCTTTCAGTCCCAGCAGTTCCGCTTTCAGGGCTGCTCTGTAATCTTCATTTTCCATTTACAATCTGCCCTCCGTTCCGGCGCTTTGGTGCAATTTGTGATATATTGATTATTCCTTTCATCAGCGCCATCCTTTATAAAATCTGCTTACCAGATCCTGCAGAAAATCCAGTGAATCCATGCCAAGATGCAGCGGGTCGGGGGTGCATGGCACCGAAAGTATTTCTTTTTTGAAATTTTTCCTGAAATATTTCTCACCGTCCGGGTCCGGATAAGGTGAAAGATATATCCATTTGTCCATACCCTTTACCGTACTTGTCATTGCCATGAATTCCACATAATAACGGATTTTCCACAGACTCAGATTTCCGACTATAAGCTTTACTTTACACATAAGGAATTGTCCGTAATTTTTCTGATAATCAACACCGAAGTCAACAATAATGTACTCGAAATTCTCTGACATAAGTTCTGACAACAATGAGGCATCAGCCTGTCCATAAATCGAAATCATCTTAAAAATCTTATTTTTTCTGCGAAAATTGTTTTTCAGCATAATTCCTGCCTGCCGTAAACAGTCTGTCCCGCTCATGTCCGCCAGTGCCACGGATTTACCCATTACAAGTGTCATAAATACCGCAAGCATGACTGACAGGTGTGTGACTCCCGCACCATGCGCCGTACCGAGCACTCCTATGGTTGTAGATGCATTATTTTTCTTTACAATGTCTAATTTCTTCAAAAAAATCTCCTCAGTTCATAATATGTGTCATAAAGTATTATGGTCTGTACGGTATCCTTATCGGATTAATTATTCCGTACTCCTGCGTAAAACGCTTAAAACAAGCATACGAACAAGGTGCAACCAAAACAGTCAGACCGGCTTTTGTTTCATCGCAGGCTTCCTTGACAAATCTGACTTTATCGGCCGATTCAGCCATCTTCCACGGTGCCGCGCTTACAACAATGCAGACCATATCCGATTCTGCAATTTCTGATATGTTGTCTTCATCCGCCACTCCAAAGTCCTTTATTACCTTGTCGTATCCGCATATTCCATCATCCTCTATGCAGCCATAGTATTCCGGAATCACATCGTATCCGTCCAGCGTATATATCCCTCGTGAAAAAGCTAACCTTCCCGCATTCACGGCATACCCGAACATGTCACGGCTGTCATTCGTCTCTTTTATAACTGCCTTCATATTCTTACGCGAATAATAATCCGCTGCCATAAATGCCGTATGTGTCACTCCACATCCGCGGAACGCGCCGGCAAACCCGATGTTCAGGATAACATCTTCCGGTATGAATTTCTTTTTAATAATTCTCTCCAACCGCTTTTGCAGTACCATGACCGACGGGATGCGGCTGTTTCCCGAATGTTTCAGACAATCTTCCACGATTTGTGTTATTCTGCCATCGATTCCTTTAAGCATTTGAATATCCAGTGTTCCCGTAAGCATTATAAGCATGAGCGCTCCTACCGAATATACATCGGTACTGCCGCCACATTCTTCGCAGCCATACATCTCCGGCGCCGCAAAATATTTTGTTCCGGTTCTTACCGCTCCGGCCTCTCCGGCACATTCTGCGCTCCCGTAGTCAATCAGTTTAACGCTGTTCTTTTCAATGTCATATATGATATTAGAAGGCTTGATATCATGATGATACACGCCATTATCATGCAGGTACTGTAAAATACCGCACAGTTGCAATACCAATCTGACTGTTTCTTTAACCGTAAAATGTCTGTTTTGTGAAATTAATGATTGAATTGAAACTCCTTTTATGTAATCCTCTACAATGAATACGCTTTCTTCATTCTCTTCTATATCGTATATTATAGGAATTGACGGGTGTCTCAGATTCTTCAGAATATCCGCTTCTCTTCCTGCCGTAGCTGAAGGGTCGCGGCGTTTGTCGATGCACTTAAGTGCACGAACCGTCTTGAGCTTAAGATGTTCGACCAGATATACTTCTCCAAGAGCTCCTCTGCCAAGAAAACAGATTACCCTGTATCTGCCGAATAAGATATCATCTCTGTAAATATCACCATCTCCCGGTGATCCATACCGCTTATGTATCCTGTACCCCTATGATAATCACACATTCCGGGGCTTGGCAAGTCTTTTTTTTATTTTTTTTAAATGACACAATCTTTATTAAAATTTAACAAAAATTTCATTTCTCAATATTTACATCACTAAAAGTTTTGCGGTATACTAATACTTATAATAAAACAGTAAAGGATGTGAAAAAGATGAAAATCGAAAAAATCAGTGCTACACAGATACGCTGCACGCTGGACCGCTCTGACCTGCATTCCAGAGACCTTAAATTAAGCGAACTCGCTTACGGAACCGAAAAAGCCAAGAATCTTTTTCACGATATGATAGAACAGGCATCTTTTGAATTTGATTTTGATGCCGACGACTCGCCTCTTATGATAGAGGCCGTACCGGTTTCTCCCGATTGTATCATCCTCACCATAACCAAGGTTGTCCATCCCGAGGAGCTTGATGATAAGTTTCCGGTGTTTAATGATGACGATACGGATGATGATGAGGAAGATGAGGAAGATGAGGAAGACGACGGGGCATACGATGAGTATCCGGATCTGGTCAATATGAGCATGGCCGACGCTATTGAGCAGATGAGACACGGAAAGTTAAAGGATAATGATGATTTCGTTCCTATTTCCAAGACTCTCTCCGAGGCGGAAAAGGAACCGTCTCCGGAATATAATCTTTCCACACCGGATATTAAGATTTACTCATTTAATTCCTGGAACGATGCCTCTAATGCCGCTGCGGATTGTTTAAAGAGTTTTGATACTCTTGACTTTGCAAGCAGATTTTATAAGGATGAGGCAGATGGTAAATACTGTCTGATACTTGAATCAAATTATCGCCCGAATGAGAGCTTTAACGGCGTTGCAGCCTTTCTGTCCGAATACGGAACACCGCTTGATACAACTTACGCCACGCTTTCATATATCAGGGAGCATTGCAATATGCTCATCAGAGAGGATGCCTTAAGAATCCTCAAAGAATATTAAGGAAAAGGATTTTATCATATATGAATATCAATGCAATAATTACCGAAGAATTACAGGTTAAGAACTGGCAGGTGGATGCTGCAGTCAAACTCATCGATGAGGGCTGCACCATCCCTTTTATTTCGCGTTACCGCAAGGAAGCTACTGGAGCACTGAATGATGAACAGCTTCGTAAACTCGGCGAAAGACTTACATATCTCCGTAATCTTGATGACCGCAAATCAACCGTCATCACTTCTATCGAAGAACAGGGGAAAATGACTCCGGAGCTCAGTAAACAGATTGATGAAGTCACTACAATGGTTGCCCTGGAAGATTTATACCGCCCGTATAAACAGAAAAAACGTACGCGCGCAGCTATCGCCAGAGAACGCGGCCTTGAAGGCCTCGCTATGATCATAAGGCTTTCCGCAACAAAGCTTTCACTTGACGAAGAAGCTGCCCCTTATATCAATCCCGATAAAGAAGTAAATACTGCCAAAGATGCCATAAACGGTGCGCTTGATATTATTGCTGAGGAGATTTCGGATAATGCGGATTTCAGATCATATATCCGAAACATTACATTCAAAGAGGGACTTTTAATTTCCTCTGCCAAGGATCCGGATGCACAATCCGTATATGAAGGATATTATGATTTTACTTCACCGGTATGTAAAATGACAGGATACCGTACACTCGCAATCAACCGCGGTGAAAAAGAGAAATTCCTTACAGTCAAAATAGAAGCACCCGTTGATAAGATAATATCATATCTTGAAAAACATATTATAATCAAAGATAACCCTAACACTGTCCCGGCCCTCAAAACTGCGATTGCCGACAGTTATACAAGACTTATTGCTCCTTCCATAGAGCGCGATATCCGCAGCGAACTTACATCTGAGGCAGAAGACGGCGCCATCACTGTTTTTGGCAAGAACCTTGAGCAGCTGCTCATGCAGCCGCCTATTACCGGACAGACGGTACTTGGCTGGGACCCGGCTTTCAGAACCGGTTGCAAACTCGCAGTGTCCGATCCGACCGGCAAGATTCTCGATACGGTTGTGATATACCCGACAGCTCCACAGAACAAAGTTTCCGAAGCTAAAGCAATACTTAAGAAACTTATTGCCAAATATAACATAACCCTGATATCATGCGGTAACGGTACAGCATCCAGGGAATCCGAGGCAATCATTTCGGATCTTATCAAGGAAATTCCGCAGGATGTCCATTATGCCATCGTCAACGAAGCAGGCGCTTCCGTATATTCGGCAAGTGAGCTTGCAAGCGAGGAATTCCCGCAATTTGATGTAGGTCAGAGAAGTGCCGCCTCAATAGCAAGGCGTCTTCAGGATCCGCTTGCCGAACTTGTTAAAATTGACCCTAAAGCCATCGGCGTCGGACAGTATCAGCATGATATGAACCAGCGTAAACTTGATGATACACTTGGCGGGGTCGTTGAAGATTGTGTTAATAAGGTCGGCGTGGATTTAAATACAGCTTCCGCTACCCTTCTTGAGCACATATCCGGCATAAGCGGCACAATTGCCAAAAACATCGTGGCATACCGCGAAGCTAACGGTAAATTCATGTCAAGACGTGATTTACTCAAAGTTCCCAAGCTCGGCCCGAAAGCATATGAACAATGCGCCGGATTTATGAGGATAACAGGTGGAAAGAACCCTCTTGATGCAACAAGTGTCCATCCGGAAAGCTACGAAGCGGCAACGGCAATTCTTAAGAAAGCCGGTTTTACCCCGGAAGACATAACATCCGGCAACATAAAAGGACTGTCGCTTATCATTAATGATTATGCTAAACTTTCAAAAGAACTTGGTGTAGGTGAATTCACACTGAAAGATATAGTTAAAGAGCTTGAGAAACCGGGACGGGATCCGCGTGAAGAAATGCCTAAACCGATTCTAAAAAGTGATGTTCTCTCCATGGAAGACTTAAAACCCGGTATGATCCTTACCGGAACAGTGCGCAACGTTATTGATTTCGGAGCCTTTGTCGATATCGGAGTACATCAGGACGGTCTTGTGCATGTGTCACAAATGTCGGACAAGAAATTCGTCAAACACCCGATGGAGGTCGTAAGTGTCGGAGACATTGTCCAGGTTAAAGTCCTTAATGTTGACATTTCCAAGAAAAGAATACAGCTGTCAATGATTATATAGTATTTTATAATTGTTACAAAAATATTAAATTTTTGTAGTCATATTGACTAAGGTGCGTAAATAAACTATTATTTATATAGAATCTTTTTTATAAATACTATTTAACTCCTATACCATAACAGCGGCATTACTTCTGATTTAAAGTAATGCCGCTGTTTATATTTATTACATTATCTGAATACTATTTCACCCGTTTCATCGTTCATGCTTTCGACGATTGCGAGTGATTCAAGTCTTATTCCCTTGTCACGGATAAGCTTTCCGCCCTGCTGGAATCCCTTCTCTATAGCAATTCCGACACCCTCTAACGTTGCACCGGCTTCATCTATAAGCTCGATCAAACCGTTTATGGCACATCCGTTAGCGAGAAAATCATCAATTACAAGCACATGATCATCTGCCGATAAGAACTTCTTGCTTACAATAACATCATATGTCTTCTTATGTGTAAATGACTCAATCTTGGTGGTATACATTTCACCGTCAAGATTGATGCTCTGTGACTTCTTGGCAAATACAACCGGAACATCAAACTGCTCCGCCACGATACACGCGATACCTATTCCGGAAGCCTCTATTGTAAGTATTTTATTAATCGGACAGTCCGCAAAAAGTCGTTTCCACTCTTTGCCCATTTCCCTGAACAGACTTACATCCATCCTGTGGTTTAAGAAACTGTCAACCTTAAGTACATTTCCCGGCTTGACAACACCGTCTTTTCTGATTCTGTCTTCAAGAATTTTCATCAATATTACCTCATCGTTCTTCCCTAAAGTATGATAGGCCCAGATGTGCCGGTGCCTGGTTTTCTTTCTTTTTACGCAGGCTCACGAAGAGAAGCACAATAATAGTTACCACATAAGGTATCATCTTGAACAGCTCCTGTGATGCTCTGGTAAGGTTCGGGATGTAGAAATAAGCCCAGTACAGTATTCCGAAGAGATAAGCTCCCCAGATTGCATTGACCGACTTCCATGTTGCAAATATTACAAGGGCAACCGCGAGCCATCCGAGTTTTTCTATTGTTCCGTCATTGGCCCATGTTCCCTTAATATAATCCATTACATAATATACTCCGCCAAGTCCGCTGATTCCGGCTCCTATTACAGTTGCGAAATATTTGTATTTAGTTACATTAACGCCCGCTGCATCAGCAGTGGCAGGATTCTCACCGACAGCCCTTAAGTTAAGTCCCTTGCGGGTTCTCTTAAGAAAATAATTGACAAGAATTGCAAGGATTATAGCTACATAAACCATAAATCCGTATGAGAAAAATATCTTTCCGAAAGCTCCGAGAGAACTGAGTCCCGGAATTCTGGCCCTGAAAGCCTCACTTGTATTGGCAACGGAAATCTGTCCGACACCTCCGGCCATCTTATTCAATGATCCGCCGAAGAAATTGGCAATACCTGATCCGAATATTGTCAGTGTAAGACCTGTAACATTCTGGTTAGCCCTTAATGTGATAGTCAGGAAACTGTATATAAGTCCGGCCAATGCAGATGCCGCAAAGCAGGACACAAGTGCTATTATCACACATACAGCTTTGTTAGGCTCGGCAACGTGGCTTTCATACATAAATACGCTTGCAAGTGAAGCAATGGCACCGATATACATAATACCCGGCACACCAAGATTAAGATTACCGGCTTTCTCTGACATTATCTCTCCGATACATCCAAACATAATAACGGTTCCGAATACGACCGCAGCCTGAATTAATGAAATTACTGAATCCATATCCTATGCCTCCTTTGCAGATTTACGGAAATTCATCTTATATGTTATAAAGAATTCACATCCGAGTATGAAGAAAAGTATTATACCAGTTATAATATTTGATGCGTACTCATTAAGCGCAAACTTTGATGCAATTTCCGACGCACCTCTGTTGAGGAAAATAATAAGCAATGTGATGGCAACCATGAAAAACGTATTAAACTTGGCAAGCCATGCAACAATGATTGCCGTGAAACCACGTCCCCCGGCCGTACTCGTTGAAATAGTGTGGTCAACGCCTGCAACTCCGACAAATCCGGCAAGTCCGCATACCGCACCCGATATTATCATAGTACGGATAATTACTTTCTTAACGCTTATTCCGGCATATTTGGCGGTATTCTTGGATTCTCCGACAACCGCTATTTCATATCCCTGTTTCGTTTTCTTAAGGTATATAAACATAGCAACCGTTGCTATAATCGCAATAATAATATTAAGTACGTATTTCTGTCCGAACCACGTTGGGAACCAGCCTACCTGGGTAGCCTGATTGATAATTCCGACTGAATTGGAACCATAAGGATTCTCCCATTTGGCAACGCAGAAAGAAGTAATCTGTATCGCAACATAGTTCATCATAAGTGTAAAAAGTGTCTCATTGGTATTCCATACCGCTTTAAATATAGCAGGGATAAGTCCCCATACAGCTCCGAATATAACAGCCGAAACACACATAATAACAAGAAGAAGCCAGTTCGGAAGTCCCGCATCGGCAAGATTGATCATCATAAATGCCGTTGCCACTCCGCCCATAAGCATCTGTCCTTCGGCACCGCAGTTCCAGAACTTCATCTTAAATGCCGGTGCAAGTGCAACTCCGAGAAGAAGCAGTGTACATATATCCCTGATGGTTACGCTGCGGTGAAGCTTCTTTACTGTATCGGTAATTCCTCCGAATGCTCCCTGCCACATAGTCTTATATACATCAATAGGATTAAGTTTGGTTACAAAGAAAATAAACAATGCCGATACCGCAAGAGCAAGAATTATTGCCACAACATAGATGATGATTTTCTTCCATATCGGCATCTTATCCCGCTTGGTAATTCTTATAAACGGTTCCCTGACCGCTGCCGCTTTACTCATCCTTTGTATCTCCTTTCCTTATGCTCGTCATCATAAGTCCGACCTCTTCCTTCGTGGTGGTTCTCGCATCAACAATACCACTCATCTTACCACCGCACAGAACAAGTATTCTGTCACAAAGTGCAAGAAGAACATCCAGATCCTCTCCGACATACAAAACAGCAACGCCGTTTTCTTTCTGTTTATTAAGCAGGTTATATATAGAATATGAAGTATTGATATCGAGTCCTCGAACCGCATAAGCCGTCATAAGAACAGCAGGCGCCGAACTTATCTCACGGCCTACAAGTACCTTCTGTACATTACCGCCGCTCAGTCTGCTTACCGGTGTGTTGATGCTTGGCGTCACGACTCCGAGTTCTTCCTTAATAGCCTCCGCAACCTGCTTAGGTTTGGACTTATTGAGGAAAATAACACCTTCTTTATTGTAATCACGAAGCATCATGTTCTCAATCATACCCATGGAGCCTACAAGACCCATTCCGAGTCTGTCCTCCGGGACAAACGAAAGTGCTATACCAAGATTCTTGATTGCTTTAGGGTTCTTGCCGATGAGTTCTATTTCCTGACCTGATTCAGGATCGTTAAATATTACTGAACCCCTTGCCGTCTTCTGAAGTCCCGCAATCGACTCAAGAAGTTCTTTCTCTCCACATCCGGAAATACCTGCTATTCCAAGTATTTCTCCTGCATTAGCTGTGAATGAAATATTATCAAGCGCAAGCCTGCCCTCTTTATTGTAGCATGAGAGATTCTTAACCTCGAGACGCTTAACCGTATTCTCCGGTTCCTTGCGGTCAATGTTAAGTTCTACTTTCTTACCTACCATCATCTCGGTAAGGATCATCTCATTGGCATCTTTCGTATCAACCGTGCCGACATATTCACCTTTTCTTAAAATGGTTACCCTGTCACTGATTGAAAGAACCTCGTGGAGCTTATGTGTAATAATTACTATTGCCTTACCGGCGGCTCTCATATTTCTTATTACGGTAAAAAGTTTCTCCGTCTCCTGAGGTGTAAGCACCGCTGTCGGCTCGTCCAATATAAGGATATCTGCGCCTCTGTAAATAACTTTTACGATCTCAAGAGTCTGCTTTTCGGAAACTGACATATTGTAGACCTTCTTATCCGGGTCTACATCAAATCCATATTTATCACATATTTCTCTGATTCTGGCTGCAACGGCTTTCTTATTCAGCCTTTCCTTGCCTTCCTGACCGAGAATGACATTCTCCGTTGCCGAAAAAATATCTACCAGCTTAAAATGCTGATGAATCATTCCGATTCCCAGATCATACGCATCCTTAGGGGAACGGATTGATTCTTCCTTTCCGTTAATATAAATCTGTCCTGAATCCGGAAAATAAATTCCGGCCAACATATTCATTATTGTGGTCTTACCGCTTCCGTTCTCTCCCAGAAGTGACAAAATCTCACCTTTCTTAATGGTAAGCGATACATTATTATTCGCTACCGTCGACCCGAATGTCTTCGTGACATTCTTCATCTCCACTGCATAATTCGTTTCCAAAGGAGATCCTCCTTATCTGTGATTATGTTACATAAAATAAAACAAGGAAGTCATTAACAGACTTCCTTGTCATTTTATCACTTATTCGTGATTAGTTCAACTCTGTAATTCCATCAATTCTAAGACTGAATGAAGGAGCTGCACGGAGTTCTGACTCATGGAAGTATCCATCCCAGATTGCGTTCTTATCGCCTTCATCTGTAGTCTCAAAATTACCTGTAAGATCTACTACACATTCTGTAACAGTCTTGCCGCCTACGGTGAATTTGCTTGTATCAAATACCTTAAGTGTTCCGTCCTTGATAGACTTCTCAACTTCAGCAACCTTATCGGCTGTTCCTTCTGCTGCAGCAGTTCCGAGATCTGTGATTGCAACTGCATCTTCCTCGAATCCCTTGCACCAGTCTGTAACAACTTCATCGCCATTCATAGCTGCACCGATTGCATACTTATAATATACTTCCCAGTTGTTGGTAGCTGATGTAAGAGCTACATCAGGAGCAACACTGAGCATATCGATGTTGTAACCTACGCTGTAAACAGTAGTGCCCTTCTTAAATGCTGCTTCACATGCACTCGGTGCACCTGTTGAGTCAGCATGCTGACCGATGATTACGCATCCGTCTGCAATAAGTGCGTCTGCTGCTGTTCCTTCACCTGTTATATCAAACCAGCTGTTGGTATACTGTACTTCCATTGATACCTTGTCATATACTGACTTGGCACCAAGATAGAATGCTGTATATCCTGATACTACCTCTGCATATGGGTAAGCACCTACATAACCGATTTTAACGTTGCCGTCTTTATCGAAGTTCTTATCTTCAAGCTTATTATCCTTAACGAGTTCAGCAATCTTCATACCTGCAACAACACCTGATACATAACGTGCCTGGTAAATTGCGGTAAATGCGTTCTTGAAATTAGGAAGTCCTGAAATAGCTGCTGTATCACCTGTCATAGCAACAAATGTTACATCCGGATAATCCTTGGCAGCCTGCTGTGTATATGTCTGATGTCCGTAGCTGTTAGAGAAAATGATTGAACATCCCTGTCCTACAAGATCAACACATGCATCGTAGCATGAGTTATCTTCCGGAACAGAATATTTCCATTTAATCTGGTCATCTGAAAGACCAAGTTCCTTAGCAGCTTCCTTAATACCTTTGATGTGAGCGTATGTATAACCTTCGTTCTCATCACCGATAAGTACCGCACCGACAATAATGTCTGATTTCTTTTCACCTGAAGCAGATCCGTTTGAACTGCTTGTGCCTTTTGATCCGCATCCTGTCAATGCGAAAATCATTGCGAAAACCAAAATTGCGCTTAAAAGCTTTTTCATTTTCATTTGATTTTGTCCTCCATCTTTTGATATTGCAAATAATACAATAATTTTTTCCATTTGTAAAGTAGGAACATAACATTATTTATAAAATTCGTCAAAATACCCTTTACGGATTATTTTTATACGGTCATTAACGCGCAAGCGCCTGCGGTAATAAATACGCAGGCGCTTGTCATTATTAACGTTCTTTTCCGAAATATGCGATAAGAATTGCTCCCGGGCCTGAATGAACACCGATACTTGGATTGATGTCATTGATCAGCACATTGGCAATTCCGAATTTTTCCTTCATAGTCTCTGCAAGAGCCGCTGCCTCATCCGGGCAGTTTCCGTGTGCAATGGCAACCGTTGTGTTAAGCGGTTTCCACTCTTCCGTCATATTGCTCTCCATCTGGCTTACAAGTGTAGCGATTGATTTCTTACGTCCTCTTACGCTTCCTGCCGGCTCAAGCTTACCCTCTGATGTAACCTTAAGAAGCGGCTTTATATTTATGATACTTCCTACGATTGCGGTTGTCTTTGAAACACGGCCGCCTCTCTGAAGATGATGCAGATCATCAACCGTGAGTGTCATTGTAACATGGAGCTTGTTGTTTTCAAGCCAGTCCGCAACTTCTTCGATGGACTTGCCCTCTTCTTTAAGTTCAACCGCTTTCATAACCAGAAGTCCTTCGGCAACGGATGCCGCAAGTGTATCAACTGTTATGATCTTGGCATCAGGATATTTCTCGGAAAGATTCTGTGCCGTCATAGCAGCTGTATTGTAACTTCCGCTGAGTGTCGATGCAAAACTTATGTAAAGTACATCCTTGCCTGCATCAAGTGCTTCACGGAATTTTTCTTCCGTGACTGCCGGGTTAATAGCCTGTGACTGAGGCTCCTCTCCGGCTTTCATCTTATTATAGAAGTCTGCCGGATCTATTCCCTCGGCGCCTTCATAAGTCACCCCTTCAAGGAGTGTGTACTGCGGTACCTGTAACAAACCTTTCTCTATGACATATTCCTTAGGTAAATCGCTGTTAGTATCTGTGATAATCTGAAAATCTCTCATTTTTCTGTTCCTCTCTGTCTTATCCTATTGAAAAAGTAAGTTCTGCCACCACCGCAGTCTCACCGTCAACCGTTGCCGTAGCTTTGCCTATTCCGACCGGTCCTTTGCTCTTAATAATTTCACATTCAAGGCGGAGTCTGTCGCCCGGAATTACTTTTCTCTTAAATTTGCAAGAATTAATTGCAGCAAAATATGCTGTCTTTCCCTTGTTCTCCGGAAGCGAAAGCACCGCAACCGCACCGGTCTGTGCAAGTGCTTCTACCATCAGCACGCCAGGCATTACCGGTTCATCCGGGAAATGTCCGGCAAAAAAAGGCTCATCATACGTAAGATTCTTATATCCAACCGCTCTGACTCCCGGTGTCAGTTCTTCTATACAGTCAACCAGCAAAAAAGGGTGTCTGTGCGGAAGTATCTCTTTGATTTCCTTAATTCCCATTAACATAAACTTGTCTCCTTACAGTCTGTCCGGCGCATTCTTAAAAAGTGCTTCCATCTCTGACATAACATCGTTAATTATTTCTGCGCAGCTCTGTCTCTGTTTGATAAGTCCGGCAATCTCTCCGGCCATAACGCTTCCGTTCGTGACGTCTCCGTCAACAACGGCAGCTCTCAAGGATCCGGCTGTCATCTTCTCAAGTTCCTCTATGGATATTCCCTGACCTTCAAGTTTCAAATATTCCTTGGACATCTTATTCCTGAGCACACGCACCGGATGTCCCGTGCTTCTTCCCGTAACTTCAGAGTCAATATCCTTGGCCGCAATTATTCTGTTCTTATAATTGTCATGTACAATTGATTCGTCTGCAACAACGAAGCGTGTTCCCATCTGTACGGCCTCGGCTCCAAGCATAAATGCTGCAGCAGCTCCTCTGCCATCCGCAATTCCGCCCGCACCGATTACCGGTATGCTGACCGCATCAACCACCTGCGGCAGAAGCGCCATCGTAGTTATGCTTCCGATATGCCCGCCTGATTCACATCCTTCGGCGACCACGGCATCGGCTCCTGCTCTTTCGAGCATCTTCGCCATGGCAACCGATGCCACAACAGGTATCACCTTAACTCTGGCATTCTTCCACATTTCCATAAATCGTCCCGGATTACCGGCTCCGGTTGTAACAGCTGCCACATGTTCTTCTGCCGCAAGTGCAGCAACTTCATCAGCATACGGACTCATAAGCATGATATTGATTCCGAAAGGTTTATCTGTTCTTTCCTTAATCTCATGTATCATATTTCTTACAGTCTCCGCCGGGGCTGTAGCCGAACCGATAATTCCGAATCCGCCTGCTGCAGATACGGCCGAAGCAAGATGGCTTTCCGCCACCCATGCCATACCGCCCTGGATTACCGGATGTTCAATTCCCAGCATTTCTGTAATTCTGGTTTTCATCGTTTTTCCACCTTTAAAAATTTTGTATAGATATTTGAACATTTCTTTTAAAATGTACAAACTTCAATGCCATTATACCTAAATGCCGGCCATTTAACAATCTTTTATTTTATATTTTTCACATTTTTCTTTCATAAAGTTAATTTTTTCTTAACTTATGCTCCATATTTTCATCACATTTTTCCATTATATTATAAATATCAAATGAAGCCGCCGGTGCCGTTGGTGCCGACCGGTTTCGACTAACAATTCCAGTATTATTACTGTTTATATAAACACTCCCTCCTTTGTCCCCTCGGAACTACTCCTCCGAGGGGTTTGCTCTATCTTAAGATTGTTATCACCACGCTCGCAACTATTCCCGCCATAGAGGATATAAGCGCTCCTGCCAACGTCCATCGCGTCTTGCTGACTTTTGCTGCCATGAAATACACGCTCATAGTATAAAACACAGTTTCCGTACAGCTCATGATTATGCTGACCATAAACCCAGTATACGAATCCGCTCCAAACTGTTTGAAAATATCCAGACAAAGTCCTGTTGCGGCACTTGACGAAAAAAGCCGCACGATGATTACCGGCACCAGTTCGGACGGCAGCCCAACCGGCTCTGTAATTTTTCCGATCAGACGGGCTATCAGCTCAAGAAGCCCCGACGAACGCAGGACACGCACTCCCACCATAAGTCCGATCAATGTCGGCAGAACCGTTATAACTGTTTTAATGCCGTCTTTCGCACCGTCAATAAAATCCTCATACACTTTGTTTTTGTGCAGGATACCATATCCGACTATGTAGAATACCAGAAGCGGAATTATAAATTCCGACAGATAAAGTAATATTTTCATATATAAAAAAGAAGCATAAAATGTTTATAACATTCTATGCCTCCCGTATATTATTATTTCCTGTGTCTGGAAATAAACTTTCGAATTCTGTTGACCGGATCTTTCTTCTCCTTGGCCTCTTCTTTGAGTCTTTCTTCTTCATGTTGTTCTATATCATACTGTTCATATAATTCATATTTTCCTTTTTTCTTAAGGCCGCGCTTCACTCCGCGTTCTATCAGATCATATATTACCGCAAAAAGCGGTACTCCGACCAACATTCCGGCGAATCCGAATAATCCGCCAAAGAAAATAATTGAGAACAATACCCAGAAACTCGAAAGTCCTGTTGTATTTCCGAGAATTTTCGGTCCAAGGATATTTCCGTCAAACTGCTGTATCGCAATAATCATTATAATAAAATACAGACACTTCACCGGACTTACCATAAGAACGATAAGTGCACACGGAACCGCACCAATCCACGGTCCGAAGAACGGTATGATATTGGTAACGCCTACAATAACGCTTATAAGCATTGCATAAGGTATTCTGAAAATGGACGTAACGATGAAAGTGATTATTCCGATAATTATGGAATCAATGATTTTACCGTTTATGAAACCGCTGAACATCTTATCAACATAGCAGATTTCTTCCATTATCCTGTCAGCCCATTTTTTCTTAAATGCACTGTATATTATCATCTTACCCTGTGCTGCCAGTTTCTTACGCTGTGCGAGAATATATACGCAAGCCACAAGTCCTATCAGAAGGTTCTTAAGGAATGACAATACGCCCTTAACTCCGACAGTAACACCACTTATTACTTTATCGGTAATCATTCCCTCACTCGTACCGTCTCCAAAAAGCTGCGTCACTATCTTCTGCACATTTTTAAGCGTGTCATCACTGAACTGTGTGACCGTATCTTCAAACATAGTATCCTTGCTGATACCCACAAGCCAGTCCATTGCGTTGGAATACGCATCGGGAATGGCCTCGACCAACACTTTAATGCTGTCTATAACCTGCGGAATGACCGAAGCAAATATCACATACATAAACGCCAGAAATACGATAATCGTAAAAAATACGCTCAGATTCTGTGATAACTTCTTTGCACTGTTTCTGTTCTTCATGCCGGAAAACCACTTCGATGTCCATTTTTCAAATACAACGCATATAGGCTTAAGCAGGTATGCCAGTACAGCGCCTACAGTAAACGGCATAAGACATGACCATATACTTTTGAAAAACCCAAAAAGCGTATGGTCCTTAAAAAATGAAAAATAAAACAATATGCTTCCCGCAATTACAATAAAAAGCATCAGGCCTATCTTCGCATATTCATTCTTCACAGGAAACCTGCGTTTTCCATTATTCACCGATGCTTTCCCGGTATCATTCTCCATTGTATTCCTCCAAAATAAAAGCTAATTTATTTTTATTTTATTCTATTATTCATCCATTTACAAGCAAAAAAAGACTCCGGAGTCAAATTAACTCCGGAGCCCGTATAATCTTAATGATTACTCAAAAAGTCTGCTGTATTTTACAAGGTATTCATATCTTGCCTTAGCATTCTCTTCTGCTGCTGTGAACAGCTTCTCAGCTCTCTCTGGGTTAGCCTTTGCAAGTCTTGCATAACGAGCCTCATTCATGATGAAGTCTCTGTAGCTTCCTGTAGGAGCCTTAGAATCAAGTGTGAACGGATTCTTTCCTTCATCCTTAAGAGCAGGATTGAATCTGAAGAGGTTCCAGTAACCTGAATCAACTGCTGCCTTCTCAACATCCTGAGCATGTGCCATACCGGTCTTGATGCTGTGGTTGATACATGGAGCATAAGCGATGATAAGTGATGGTCCCGGATATGCCTCAGCCTCTGCAATGGCCTTGATGCACTGGTTGCGGTCAGCACCCATAGCGATCTGTGCTACATATACATAACCATAGCTCATTGCGATGCTTGCGATATCCTTCTGCTTAACTTCCTTACCTGCTGCTGCGAATTCTGCAACTGCACCGGTAGGAGTAGCCTTAGATGCCTGTCCACCTGTATTTGAATATACCTCTGTGTTAAATACGAAGATATTGATATCTTTCTTGGAAGCGATTACATGGTCAACACCACCAAATCCGATGTCGTATGCCCATCCGTCACCACCGAATACCCACTGTGACTTCTTGGAAAGCATATCCTTGTCATTAAGGATTTCCTTAGCTGCGTCAGAGTTCTCATTTGCAAGTGCTGCAACGAGCTTCTGAGTTGCTGTTCCGTTAGTTGAACCACACATAAATGTGTCGAGGTATTCTTTAGCTGCTACCTTAACATCATCATTAGATGTTGTCTCAAGTACTTCTTCAACCTTTGCTTTAAGTCTTGTTCTGATAGCCTTCTGAGCAAGCTGCATACCCATACCAAACTCAGCGTTATCCTCGAAGAGTGAGTTAGACCAAGCCGGACCATGTCCCTGCTTGTTAACTGTGTAAGGTGTTGAAGGTGATGAGTTACCCCAGATAGATGAACATCCTGTTGCATTGGCAATGTACATTCTGTCACCGAAGAGCTGGGTAATAAGTTTAGCATAAGGTGTCTCACCACAACCTGCGCATGCTCCTGAGAACTCAAGGAGTGGCTGCTTGAACTGGCTTCCCTTAACTGTTGTATCTTTGAATTTCTCGAATACTTCAGGCTTATCAGCAAGTGACTGACCGTAATCGTATGCGTTCTGCTGTGTTCTGTCTTCGTCATCGAATCTTACCATTGTAAGAGCTTTTTCCTTAGCAGGACATACATTTACGCAGACCTTACAATCCATACAGTCAAATTCTGAAACTGTCATAGCGAACTTCATTCCAGGCATTCCTGTCATATCAGCCATCTTCATTCCTGCAGGAGCGTTAGCTGCCTCTGCCTCTGTAAGGGCAACCGGTCTGATAACTGCATGAGGACATACATATGAACAGAAGTTACACTGGATACATTTAGCAGGATCCCATGAAGGAACTGTTGTTGCAACACCACGCTTCTCGAATGCTGCTGCACCTGAAGGAGTTGAACCGTCAACATAATTCTTGAATGCTGATACAGGGAGCTTATTACCTTCCTGTCCGTTAACTGCATGCTGGATAGTATTAACGAAATCAACTACATCTTTTCTTGAACCTGTTGCTGTAGATGAAAGACTCTCATCCTTAGCATCCTTCCAGCTTTCAGGAACCTTAACTTCAACTACGTTAGCAAGTCCGGCATCGATAGCGTTATGGTTCTTCTTAACGACATCTTCACCTTTCTTCATGTAGCTGGCTGTTGCTGCATCCTTCATATACTTAACTGCATCATCAATAGGAATGATGTTTGCAAGTTTGAAGAAAGCGGCCTGAAGAATTGTATTAATACGAGCACCCATACCTGTCTCGATACCAAGCTTGATACCATCGATTGTATAGAACTTAATGTTGTGCTCTGCGATATATCTCTTAGCCTGTCCCGGAAGATGTTCCTCAAGTCCTGCCATATCCCAATCGCAGTTAAGAAGGAATGTTCCGCCGTCCTTAAGATCCTGAACCATATTGTACTTACGTACATATGCAGGATTATGACATGCTACGAAATCTGCCTTATTGATAAGGTATGTAGAATGTATCTTTGAGTGACCGAAACGAAGGTGTGAAATTGTAACACCGCCTGACTTCTTGGAGTCATAATCAAAATATGCCTGAGCATACATATCTGTGTGGTCACCGATAATCTTGATAGAGTTCTTGTTAGCACCGACAGTACCGTCTGCACCAAGTCCCCAGAACTTACAGCTTGTAATTCCATCCGGAGCTGTTACAGGTGAAGGACCTGTAGGAAGTGAAAGATTAGTTACATCATCGTTGATACCGATTGTAAATCTCTTCTTCTCTGTATTGTTGTATACTGCGATAATCTGTGCAGGTGTTGTATCCTTAGAACCAAGTCCGTAACGTCCTGTGAATACCGGAACGTCAGCAAATTCTGTATCCTTAAGAGCTGCAACAACATCAAGGTAAAGCGGCTCACCGATTGAACCAGGCTCCTTGGTTCTGTCAAGTACGGAAATCTGCTTAACTGTCTTAGGCATAACAGCAAGAAGATGCTTTGCGCTGAAAGGTCTGTAAAGACGAACCTTGATAACGCCGACTTTCTCGCCTGCCTTAAGGAGATAATCAATTGTCTCATCGATTGTCTCGCATACTGAACCCATTGCGATGATAACCTTCTCGGCATCCTCTGCACCATAGTAATTGAAAAGCTTATAATCTGTTCCGATCTTGGCGTTAACCTTGTTCATATACTCTTCAACTACTTCAGGAAGCGCATCATAATATGGGTTACATGACTCTCTTGCCTGGAAGAAGATGTCAGGGTTCTGAGCTGAACCTCTCTGACATGGATGCTCAGGGTTAAGAGCATGACGACGGAATGCATTGATTGCATCCATATCAACCATATCTTTAAGATCTTCATAATCCCACATCTCGATCTTCTGGATCTCATGTGATGTACGGAAACCATCGAAGAAGTTAAGGAATGGTACCTTACCCTTGATAGCTGCGCAATGTGCAACAGGAGTTAAGTCCATAACTTCCTGAACGCTTGATTCGCAAAGCATTGCAAAACCTGTCTGACGGCATGCATATACGTCAGAGTGATCGCCGAAAATATTAAGTGCATGTGTAGCCACGCAACGTGCTGATACATCTATTACGCAAGGAAGCTGCTCACCGGCTATCTTATACATATTAGGGATCATAAGTAAAAGACCCTGTGATGCTGTAAACGTTGTTGTAAGAGCACCTGCTGAAAGAGAACCGTGAACTGCACCTGCTGCACCGGCTTCTGACTGCATTTCAGTAAGCTGAACCTCCTGGCCGAAAATATTCTTTCTGCCCTGAGTTGCCCATTCATCAGCGCATTCTGCCATTACGGATGATGGGGTGATAGGATAGATGGCTGCAACATCTGAGTACGCATATGAAACGTGTGCTGCTGCATTGTTTCCATCCATGGTTTTCATTTTTCTTGCCATTTTAAAGTTTTCCTCCTAAAACTAATATATTAAACAGTCATATATGAATAGTATCATAGACTGATTCATATCTATCTAATTATAATACTAAGTTAAAAATACATCAACCTTTTCTAAAGATTTTCTTCCGGTTCGTTTTCTTCGAGCGCCTGAATATCATATTCTACATGAATATGTTCCATTCCCGTATGATTATGAAACTCGTCAAGTATACGTCCGGCAACCATACATGCATCGCTTTCCTTCGCATCCACAAGAATCGCCACTATCTGTGAACCCGAATATCTGGTTGCAACGTCACCAACCCTCAAAGATATCCTCACCGAATCTTCAAGCCTGCCACGTGCCTCGTATCTCTCATCCGCACCATTGATCCCGTTGCATGTATCCTCTATCGTAAAAAGAATATACACGATATGTCTCTTGTTACGCTGCTGGCCTCTCCTTATGAATCGTGCAATATTCTTGAATCCTTCGTACTCGACGCAATAAGAGCCTTTCAATGGGCCATGCTCACTAAGCATGCTTCTTATATGGTTAAGATTCTCCTTGCGCGCTTCGCTTTCGTTACCGTAAATAATATCATTATCGTAGAAATGATATGTGTTCTTGCCATGGTTCTTGGCATAATAAAGCGCCTTGTCAGCCTTATCATAAAGGGATGCCACGCCCGTGCCGCAAGCCGGTGCCACCGCAATTCCGATGCACGCACGGACTCCGCGGACTCCGTCAGGATATTTGACTTCATCATTCAATGCTCTTATCAGTCTGGATGCAAGATGCCGTATCTTATCGGTCTCATCCAGGCCCGCAAAAAACATAAAGAATTCATCGCCGCCAAGCCTGCAGGCAATATCGTTATGACGCACCATTTTCTGAATGGTCTTGGATATGCTGACCAGTATCTTGTCGCCGTATGTATGTCCGTATGTGTCATTAATGCCTTTAAAATTATCTATGTCCATCATAAACGCTGCACCGCAGGCATTACGTCCCGACAATATTCTCTCCACACGTCTGAATGCATATTTCCGGTTCCACAGGCCCGTAAGTGAATCTCTTCCCGCCTGTCTCTCAAGATCATGCCTCATGCTCTCCATCTCGATTGACTTGGCTATCCTGCTCATCACTACTTCCGGTTCAAACGGCTTGACAATGTAATCAACGGCTCCCATATTAAGCCCCTTGACCTCCATACTGGTATCGCTGTCGGCGGTTATGAATATAACCGGCACCTCCGGCGCTATTCCGTCGTCACGCATGCGCTCAAGCACTTCAAAGCCGTCCATATCCGGCATAACTATATCAAGCAGAACCATATCCGGCGCATTCATTCTCAAATATTCCAGTGCGTCTTCTCCCGTACACACTGCAGCCACTTTATATTCCCTTGAAAGAAGCATTTTCAGTGACTTAAGATTCTCTTTATCATCATCTACTACTAATATTGTCCTCATAAAACACTCCCGTAAGGATGCATGGTAAACTGTTGCTTTTATCATTATACAATAATACGATAATTTTTTCCAGCTGTTTTATTTCCTTTTTATTGCATTTCACAACATTTTTAAATATAATTAAATAAGTAATTTTACCGGAGGTTTTATATGCGCCGTTTTACACACCATGGCATTACAATGTTCAGCCGTGTGGCAGCTGTTATAATGATTGTATTGCTGTCTGCCGGATGCGCACATTCGTCATCGTCAGGTGATGACAACACATCCGTATACCGTGATTTTCTTACAATAGATGTATACGATCCGAGTGCCAATTACGAGGGGATACAGTCAGGCTGGTATGCTTCCGTTATTAAGGCCAAGTTTAATATGGAATTAAATATAATTTCACCGTCAATAAGCGGTGATTCCGACAATCTTTTCGAATCACGCTTTGCAGCCGGCAATGTCGGTGACATTATAATCTGTCCCGTCAAGGGTGATTATTTACAACGTCTTGTCGATGGCGGTCTTATAATGAATATGGATACATACATAGAGGGGGCCGCTCTTTATAACAGATATTCAGCTTCAATAAATGCGCTGAACCGTGAACTTGCGTCCGACGGAATCTATGCAATACCAAGTTCCATCTCTTCGGCATCGCCAGACACGCCTTCCGAGTCGTATGCCCCTACTTTCGGCACATATTTAAGGTGGGATTATTATGCCGAAATGGGTTATCCGGAAATTAATACGTTAGAAGATCTTCTTCCGATCCTTGCCGATATGCAGGCTGCCCATCCTTACAGTGACAGCGGCGCCGCGACATATGCTTTTTCACTGTTCAAGGATTGGGACAATAATATGATGAATGCCATTAAGCAGCCTTGTTGTTTCTATGGTTATGATGAATACGGTTTTGTTCTTTCCAAGGCCGACGGCAGTGATTTTCAGAACATCCTTGACAGCGACTCGCTTTATATGAGAGTCCTGCATTTCTACAATAAAGCTTTTAAAATGGGGCTTATAGACCCGGATTCACCGACCCAGACATACTCTGACGTTTCGGACAAATTTGCCGATGGACAGATTCTTTTCTCTCCGTGGCCATGGCTTGCACAGCCTGCATATAATACCAGTGACAATCTCAACAGCGGCAAGGCTTATATGTTTGTACCGATTGATGATGAACTTATATATTCATATGGAAGCCGTACAACCGGAAGTTTTGAATCCGCCATTGCCATAGGTGCGGGCGCGACCGATCCTGTCAGAATGGCTAATTTTATTGACTGGCTTTACTCGACCGAAGGCATTATGACCAGTTGCGCAGACTCTCCGCAGGGAACAGCCGGCATCGAGGGACTCACATGGCAGATGACCGCTTTTGGTCCTGAACTGACCGATTTCGGCGTCAAAGTTTTCTATTCCAAAGACACGCTTATGCCTGAAGAGTACGGCGGCGGCAAATGGATGGACGGAATATGCAGGCTTAATTACAAACCTGTTTCCAATGCTGAGTGTTCACCTGACGGTTACCCGTACTATTTTTCCACATGGGATTCGGTGATTGCCTTAAAACAGTCCGATATAGAAAAAGACTGGTCTTCCCATATCGGTTCACAGTCCGTAATAGATTACCTGCAGGACAATAATGCGCTTATAGTCTCGCCAAGTGTGTCATATAAGGCCACTAAGGAGACCACCGAATTATCAACCATCCGCGTACAGTGCGCTTCTGCCATCACGGAATATTCATGGAAAATGGTATTTGCCGCAGACGACACTGAATTTAACAGTCTGTATTCCGATTTAATAAACCGGACAACAGCACTTGGATACTCCCAGATTTACGATTACGATTTAACCAATGCCAAAGGCGAGGCCGAAGCCAAAATCAGCCTGATGCAAGGCAATTGATGCTATATATTATTATTGGAGGAAATACATGAAACCAGCAAACTATGACAAAAACAAAGCCGATTATCTCCGTACAATCGATGAGGTAATCAACAGGGGACCGTATAAGGATACATGGGACTCCCTGACCGATATGGAGATACCGCGTTGGTTTACCCACGACAAGTTCGGTATTTTTATTCATTGGGGACTCTACAGTGTCCCGGCATTCAATAACGAATGGTACTCAAGAAATATGTACATCCAGGGCATGCCTGAATATGAACATCACATCAAGACGTACGGTGCACACAAGGATTTCGGATACAAAGACTTTATTCCGATGTTTACAGCGCCTTATTTTGATGCTGCCAAATGGGCAGACCTTTTTAAAGAAGCCGGCGCACGTTATGTTGTGCCTGTTGCCGAACACCATGACGGTTTTCAGATGTATGACAGTGTATTTTCGGAATACACCAGTGTAAATATGGGTCCGAAGCGCGATGTTCTCGGTGAGCTCAAAAAAGAAATCGAGAAACGTGACATGACTTTCTGCACTTCTTCACACCGTGCCGAACATTTATGGTTCATGGGCAACGGAAAGGATTTTGACAGTGATATCAAGGATCCGATGGAGATCGGCGATTTCTACTGGCCTTCACTTCAGGAGCAGCCGGATCAGGAGGATATATATGCCAAGCCTTATCCTACACAGGAATTTCTTGATGACTGGCTTGTCCGTACATGCGAGCTTATTGATAAATATCAGCCTAAAATCCTGTATTTTGACTGGTGGATACAACATGAGGGATATAAAGAAACCCTTAAGAAAATAACTGCTTACTACTATAACCGCGGACTTGAGTGGGGTTTTGAAACGGCAATCTGCTACAAGCATGATGCGATGGCTTTCGGAAGCGGAATCGTCGATATTGAGCGCGGCAAATTTGCTGACACCAAGCCTTATCACTGGCAGACAGACACTGCAATTGCCAAGAATTCCTGGTGTTACACCACATCACTCGACTATAAGACAAGCAACGAGATCATCTGCTATCTTGTCGATGTTGTAAGCAAGAACGGCAACCTTCTTCTGAATGTGGGTCCTAAAGCCGACGGTACTATTCCGGATGAGGATACCGCTATTCTTAAGGATATCGGTGCATGGCTTTCAGTCAACGGAGAGGCCATATATGACAGCAAGCCTTGGAGAGCCTGCGCAGAGGGTCCTACAGTTGAGGTTGAAGGAAAATTCAGCGAGGGCAACGGCTCCGGATATACCAAAGATGATTTTCGTTTTACTGCCGGACACGGCTGTATATATGCGGCCGCACTCAATTATACCGGCAATGATGACATCTGTATAAAGAGTCTTGCTTCCGGCAAAAATGCCAACAGCACTTCATTCCAGGGTATTATCAACGACGTCGAAGCACTTGGATGTGACAATAAACTTTCATGGTCACACGAACATGACGGTCTTCATATAAAGGCATGCGGATATCACACCGGATTTCCTGTTGTGTTTAAGATACATACATACTAAAAAGTTCTTATTTTACTATAACCACGGCATTTTATCAGTTGACAAAATGCTGTGGTTTTCTTATACTTTTATATATATTGAACAATTTGCGTGTTCTTTTTTTATGTATTTTGTACTATGGAGGTATTGAATGGAAACTGTATTCATCGCCGATGACGAACAGGCTATACGAGACGGACTAAAGCAGATTATAGACTGGGAGTCTTATGGTTTTACGGTTTGCGGAGACGCAGCAAATGGTGAGGAGGCTCTGGCCAAGATACTTGAATTAAATCCCAGCCTTGTTCTTATCGATATCAGAATGCCTAAGATGCACGGAATAGATGTCATAGAGGCAGCTCGTGCCAGAGGCTTTACCGGCAAGATAATTATCATAAGCGGTTACTCAGACTTCAAATATGCGCAGGCTGCGATCAGACAGGGAGTGGGGTATTATCTTACCAAGCCGGTTGATGAGGACGAACTGGCATCCATTATTAACGAGATACATACCAATATTGTTGACGAACATAAGACATCACAGGTACTTCATCATTACCG
The DNA here is from genome assembly GCA_945928575.1 of uncultured Butyrivibrio sp. Lineage (GTDB taxonomy): Bacteria > Bacillota > Clostridia > Lachnospirales > Lachnospiraceae > Eshraghiella. Next base: position 81,445 of record CAMENP010000001.1, on the reverse strand, counting down.
CGAGAAAGCCAAGCGGGAGATTCTTGATGATCTTGTTACCGGCAACGCCGATATTGATCTGATCAACACTGAGGAAATGAATCTGAGCGCGGATGTTTATCAGGTTGTAATATATGAGCAATATCTCCGTAATGCGGATTCTATGCCATATCAGTTTTCCGAACTTCTGCGTGTTACCAATAACGGAAGTTTTACTTTTGAACACTTCTGCAAGAATGATAAGAATGTCATTATTCTTAAGGGCACATATGCTTTGGATAAATTCCAGCGTTTTCTGGATCATTATGATGCCATTCCGCAAAAGGACAGCCCTCTTGATACACTTTTCCTTGCATTCGGATGTTCGGTTAACAGCCTGTCGGATATCGCTTTATCATATTCACAGGCCGAACGGCTTATCAGCAGACGTTTCTTCTGTAAACCGGGCCAGCACACGGTCGGATATGATGCCTTACCTGATTTCGGTGTCCGCGACAAATCACTTTCCAGCGAAATCATGGATGATTACTGTCGTACTCTCACAAATTATATTCAGGCATTTAACCGTAAAATGCTTGCGGAAACCCTGAATAATATAACAGAATATTTATATGATGTTCAGGATAATATTAATGCCGTTAAGTTATTTTTAACCGATATGTTTCTCCAGATCAAGGAAAACATCAAGCGGCTCTATCCGACAGCCACGATACCGTTCCCTTCCAACAGTGAGATCATCGATTCAATCGATAAGCAGTTCTATCTCTATGAAATAATGCAATATCTCACATCACAGTTTGAAGTGATCATGTCGTCCATCGGAACGTCATCGCGTGATAGTATATTGGATGATATTATCTTCTACATAGACCATAATTTCCAGACTAATATCAAGCTTGAGACAATCGCTCCTCTTTTTGGATATAACAGCGCTTATCTTGGTAAGATTTTCAGCAAGAATGTCGGTGAGAATTTTAATAACTATGTTGACCATATAAGAATTGAGCATGCCAAGAAGCTTATCTCGGAGAATAAGCTGAAGGTATATGAAATTTCAGAGCAGGTCGGTTATAAGAATGTTGACTACTTCCACAAGAAGTTCAAGAAATATGTCGGTGTATCTCCGGCAGAATACCGCAAGCAGTATTGCTCCGATTCCGAAGATAATTAAAAACACCCCGGTTCTTATCATATGAACCGGGGTATTCTTATGTTATGCGTTTGTATTATTTATTTTTCTTCTTAGAACATACTACAATAACTACAACAACGATAACTACAACACCTGCAACGATACCAACTATTGCGCCAACCGGGAAGTTTGTACCTTCGCCTTCTGCTGCAGCCGGAGCTGCTGTGGTCTCTGCCGCCGTTGTCTCTGCTGCTGTTGTATCAGCTTCGCTGACTGTCGTCTCTTCTTCTGTCTGTGCCTGTGTCTCAATCTCTTTAGCCGTAACATTAGAAAGTGTAAATGTTACAGATACTTTCTGGACACTGTCAACACCTGCAAATTTGATAAGGTGGTTTGTCTGATCCCATACGATATCTGTGTCGGCAACTACCGAACCATCCCATCCGTTAACCGGCTTATTGGTATCAAATATACCGCTTGCCTTAACTGCGGATGCCGGTGCAGTATCTGCTATTGTAAGTTCTTTGTCGTCGATTTTGATTGAATCATACACGATATCTGCTGTTGCTACAGGTGATTCTGCTGCTTTGCCGTCAAGCGGAGCTACATCCTGTATGTACATAGCAACAAAGCTTGTAATTGCTGTATCTCCGGCAGCCTTGGCATCATCCGAAAGGTTCTTGGCACAGTCAAATTCAACTGTATACTGTCCGTCTCCTGTTACTTTAACAGTATCTCCTCTCTCAACCGTACCTGCATTTCCGAATGAATAAAAGCAAAGTGCAACATCCATATCAACTGAATCTGCTGCCTTTACCGGTGTTTTAAGTGCAGGTATTGCAAGACCTGCTGCCATAAGTGCGCCTGCTGCGAATGCAGCTGCTCTGCGTAATAAATTTAAACGCTTCATCGATTCTCATCCTCCGATATATTTTTATTCTCAGCCTTAAGAGCGGCCTGTGTTTCCCGCTCGATTTCTTCATTATACAGATCCTCTTCGGTTTTCTTAACAACTGCTCCTCCTGCCTTCTCAATCTCATGGAAGAAATACATTGCAAACCCGCTCACGGTAAGTATCATTGTAGCGGGACCTACCAAGAGTCCGATAATAAGAGTTATATAGGTAAATCTGAAGAAAATAATGTACTCTATTACAAGAATAACAACAAGAAAAATCGTTCTTCCGAAATACCTCATGGCAATTCTCATGGAGTTTCTAATTGTCTTCAAAAGCTTATTCTCATACCTGGCGAGCAGAGGGTATGTGTAAATTATTGCAATACCAAACAGAAAAGCCGATAATATACCCAGTATGACAAAACCAATATATTGCTTACCGAGTGTAAAATCCAGATAAAGCGCTGCCGCAAAAACAACGGTAATCGGACCGATTATTATTCCCTGTTTAAAATTGGCTTTAAACGCTTTGAAAAAGGCTCTGGCTACATATCCTTCCTTCTCTTCAACCATTTTGAGCGTAATAGTAAATGCTGCTATTGTGGATGCGCCGATTGTAACAATCGGAAGCGAACAGATAAGCCAAAGAAAATTCAGCTTTATCATGTCCCACAAACGCGTCATAAACTTATATATTCCGCCTTCTGTACTAAAAAACTTCATTAATTGCTCCTTGTCACAAAAGGGCTGTTCGATACTACGAACAGCCCCAATTTATTAAAGTCTGTATATTGTGCTATTTAGTTAGCTTTTTCGTTAGCTCTTACTTCTTCTTCTAACTGATGTCTTCTGTCAGCCTCTGTTAAAGACCACTCAACGCACTCTTTGTAACCGTTACCGTTATCGTATGCGTTAGCATTCTTGATCATGTCTTCAACTTCTGCCTTGAATGTAGCATCATCCTTAGCTGTGATTGCTCTCCATGATCCCTTAACGATGGCATCTGTTACCTGCTTCCAAACAACCTTAAGCTCTTTAGACTTAGTTCCTTCAGCGTATCCTGTTGCTACAGCAACTGAGTATGCCGGTGAACCGTCTGCAAGCTTTCTGCTGTTGAGATACTGATCTGCTGTGTCACATCCTGTGTGCTCTCTCCAGTCAGCATCAGCTGAATCCTTAACAGCTTCTGTCTGGTTGCTTGCCCAATACTTGTAGTTGAATTTTTCACCATTATCAGGGTTTGTAGCGTTACGAGCCCATGTAAGGTTGTTGATCTGCTGCTGTCCGTCTTTGAACTTAGCACCTGTGTATACTTCGAACTTAGGATCGTCTGATTCCATCATAGTTGATGTATCAGCTGCACACTTCTTACCAAGTTCTGTGAAGTATGTAAGACCGTTCTCATCATAATCCCAGCAAAGTCCCTTAGGACCGTACTCTGAGTTAAGGTATCCTTCCGGTGTGCAGAGGTAGTTAAGGATCTGCATACATTTCTCAGGATATTTTGTCTTAGCACCGATTGTCCAGATACGGCTGCCACCGTTAGGGTTAAGACCGTATACACATGGAGTAGCTTCATCAGGAACTACAGGGTACATACCCTTGCCTGCTGATGTATTCTCTTCTGTGTTAAATGCAGCTGAACCTGCGTAGTTGAAGATTGACCAGAATGTTCTTCCTGATTTAACCTTTGCTGTTGCATCATCATACTTCTGTGTACCTGAATCCGGATCAAGGAGTCCTGCCTGATAGAGCTTGTTGAAGTACTGAACCATCTCAAGGTATGGGCCGTATGAACCGTCATCTTTAATCATAAGAGGATCATAGAACTCACCTGTCTCGTTGTTGTAGAGACCGATAGCGAATTCATCATATCCATAATAAGCTGTTGCGAGTGACTTTGGATACATTACCATGTTACCATCCCAGTCTGGCCAGATTGATACGGCGTATGTTTCCTTACCGTTATCGTCTGTAGGATGTTTCTCTTTCATCTGTACAAATACATTGAAGAGGTCATCAAGGTTCTTGATTGTAGGATATCCGAGTTCCGCATAGTAATCATATCTGAGATCCCATGAATAGAAGAACTCATCATGGTCTTCTGAGTTAAGTGCTACTGCATGACCGATACCATAAGTAATTCCTTTGTCGCCGGAAATCTTGGCATTGTTAGCAAGTGCTGCCGGCATATGCTCTTTGATATATGATCCGTAATTGCTAAGAAGATCATATGAGTTCCAGTCAAGAAGAAGTCCTGCATTAACTGCTGCAAGATAATTCTCACCTGAGTTACCAAATACTACGATATCACCGAGGTTACCTGATTCCATTCTTGTTGCGAATGTGTTATCAGACTCTTTGATGATGTTGAGTTCTACATTGAACTCTTCCTTAAGGAGTGCTCCAAACCAGCCTCCCTGTGTTCCCTGAAAGTTAGCTAACTGGCTATAGCAGTCAAGTGTTACAAGCTCATCTTTGCCTGTTCCTTTGTCTTTACCGCAGGCAACTAATGATGATGCCGCCATAGCAACAGCGAGCAATGCAACGATTACTCGTCTCATTAATTTCATTGTAATTTCCTCCTTTTTAAAATTTTAAAGTTGAATTTTATATCAACCATACCGGCAGCCGCCGGCATGGTGTAATATCATTAACCCTTAACCGCACCGAGCATGATACCTTCTTCAAAGTATCTCTGCATGAACGGATAAACGATAAGTATAGGTATGATGGAGATCATTGATACCGTATACTTGATAACACTTGCGAATGCAGCGTTATCCATTGCACGTCTTACGACCTCACTATCCGGGTTCTGAATTACCGACTTAAGATCGGAAGCAGAATCAAGGTAGTTATACAACTTATGCTGTAATGTCTGAAGCTGTGGCTTAGACTGCATGAGCATAAGGGAATCGGTAAATGAGTTCCAGTTACCAACTGCACCGAAGATTGTGATCGTCGCAAGTATAGGCTTACTCAACGGCCATATAATCTTACGGAAAATTACTGCATATCCTGCACCGTCGATGAACGCACTTTCTTCCATCTCGGCAGGTATTGACTCAATGTAAGTCTTAACAAGGATGATATTATACGGTGCTACGATAGCAGGGATAATATATGCCATATAGTTATTGGTAAGACCTAACATAGCCATGTTCAAATACCAAGGAATAATACCGGCATTGAAATACATTGTTACAACGAGGAGTCTGTACCATAATTTTCTGTGCCACATCTCCTGCTTGGTTACGAGGTATCCGATGATACCTGACGCAACAACCATAAGTGCTGTTGCTATAATAGTTCTTGTAATAGTTACAAGGAACGCCTGACCTATATCTTTAACTTCAATAACGGCCTTGTATGTCTCAAGTGAGAATCCCTGAGGCCAGAATGTTACTGCTTTGGATGTAACAGCTGCAGGTGATGATATTGAGTTAATAAATATGTAATAAAATGGGAAGATACATATTATAACAAATATACCAAAAAGTAAATATGCAAATATGTTAAATATAACATCGTTAGCAGTGAGTCTGTACATTCTCTTATGCTTCTTGTTATACGCCTTCTCAGCTTTAAGTTCCTGTTTCATTTTCTCTGACATTTTTGCCATATCATATCACCTCCTACATAATACTCTCGCCACGGATCAGCTTAGATATTGCGTTCGCAGAGAACAACAGGATTACACTGACTATGGACTTAGTCATACTTACAACAGTTGAAAGTGGGAACATATCAGGATCACTGAGTCCCAGCTTGTATACGTAGAGGTCGAGTACGTTGATCAAATCTGCATTGTTGGCATTGTAGAATACAAGGTACTGATCCATACCGTTGGTAAGGATGTTGGCAATTGACATAAGTAACAATACACAATATGTAGGCATAAGTCCCGGAACCGTTACATGCCACATCTTCTGGGCTCTTCCGGCACCATCGACTGTAGCAGCCTCATAAAGTTCAAGCGGAATACCGGAAATACCGGCTACATAAATAATAGCACTCCAGCCTACACCTTTCCACATTCCCCAGGCTAACATCTTAAACCATGTTCCTGATGGATTACCCAAGAAATCTATCTTAGTTCCGAAAAGGCTGTTGATAAATCCGTCTGTTGAGAAGATAGCAAATGCAAGTGCAAATACGATAACCCAGCTGACGAAGTTAGGAATTGTTGTAAAAATCTGTACCGTCTTACGGAACCACTTGGTCTTAATTTCGTTAAGCATGATAGCGAAGAACATCGGAACCCAGCTTGTAGCAATACCAAGACCACTCATTACAAGTGTATTTCTGAGAACCTTAAGTACATCGCTTCGTGTCTGTGGGTCATTAACAAGCCTTGCAAACCACTTAAGACCTACGAACTGATCCGCTGTAAGAGGCTTACCTGATGTATAATCGAAGAATGCATATCTCCAACCGTATAACGGAAGATATGAGAATGCAAATGTAAGCACGATAAACGGTAACATACAAAGGAATAATTTGTATTTGGTAGGCATTTCAAACTTCATAGCCTTATCAGGCTTCGGAAGAAGTATCATCGTCATAAGTGTTCCGATGAATACGATTACCGCAATTACAAAGAATACCCACATAGCTGTCGGGATAGCCGGTGAAAACGGATTAGATGTAGAAGCTGTCTCCGTCTTGCCTACTGTATCCATAAGCATATTATAAGGTATATGCATAAGAAGCATTCCTGCTCCAAGGGCAATTGATCCTCCTAATGTGAAGAAATTACCTTTCACTTTCATTTTAAGATTACCTAATGACATACAACCGCCGACGCACATAAGGAGTATTCCTACAAGTGCAACGATTGAGAAAGCCATTACATACTGAAATGGTGCATACGATCCGATGATTCTTACATCGAAACCACTAAGGTTGTTAATAAGACCACTCCACGAAACAGCACTTGTGAACAATGACAAGTTACGATTGATACGTTCACAAATTCTGGATGGGTTCATAGCAGGCAGGAACATCATAATAGCTGCTGCGAGAACGCCAAGTCGCACAAGCCAGTAGGCTTTGTCAGCGACTAATTCACTTTTGGACTTCTGTTCGTTCATCCTTTACCTCCACTTAATACCGCGTTAATCGTTCACGATATTTTATTTATCCTAATTATAGATGATTTTTTCAATAAGCACTACTATAAATACTGTACATAAATTACAGTAATTTTTAGAAATATTTAATAGAATTATCACCGGATTTTTAGATATATTATACAATTAGCTCACATATACCGTTTCTATTACATAAATCATAACATAAAAGAACGGGACATAAGTCCCGTCCTTTGTGTAATCTGTTTTATAAAACCTAACTTGGATTAGTTAGCTTTTTTCTTCTTGGATGTAGCTACTACTACGATAACTACTACTACAACTACAACTGCTGCAACAATACCGATGATTGCAGGTGTTGGAAGTCCGTTTGATGAAGAAGAATCAGTCTTAGCTGTATCAGCTGCCTTAGTAGCTGTGTCAGCTGCAGCTGCTGTTGTCTCTTCTGCTGTTGTCTCTTCTGCAGCCTTATCATAGTTAAATCCTGATATTGTAAAGCTGATTGTAATCTTGTCAACTGTTCCCGGCCATACATCTTCTCCGCCGAGTGCTGTGTTGGCATCTACACATATATCTTTGTTCCAGATATTGACACCAAGGATGCTGATGTATGATCCTTTATCAATAGCATCAGGATCGCATGATCCTTCAGGATATGTATATGTAAGGTTATCATTAACTGTAATCTTAACATCTGTAAACTTAACAGGTCCGCCTTCTGAAGCATCAGCTGAAGCAGGGATGTTAGTTGAAACACCGATAAGGTTAAAGTTAGTAGGCTCTGTTGTGTTTCCGTCTACGTTCTTAACGAAGTTAGGCTTATCAAGTGTAACGGTGTATGTTCCGTTTCCTTCAAGCTTAACGTCTGTGAATGTACCGTCATTAACTGATACAACGTTATTCTCTACGTTAGAAAGCTTGTCGGCATTCTCATATCCGATTGCTGTACCATAAGTCTCATCTGCCCATGTATTTCTGAATACCCATGAGCCGCCTACCTGAACATACATCTGTGCAACGTAGTCCTTACCATCCGGATCGAATTCTCCAGGTGCAGGAACTGTAGCCTTCTCATCAGCTGCAAATGCTGAAATTGCAAGTGAAGAAACTGTCATTACGCCAACAAGAACTGCTGCTAATAATTTTCTGAGTTTCATTGTCATCCTCCTATTGTAACTTCTGTTACATATTATTTTATTTCGTAGTAAAATTACTACTATGCCATTATATAATTTTCACTGTGTATATTCAAGGACATTATTAGAGATAAAATACAGAAAATATTAGATAACTTTTGGCTTTTGAATACTAAAAAAGGGAACCGGTTAACCGGTTCCCTTAAAGAAATCACATATTATTTCGATAATGAAAAATTATCTCTCAACTGCGAACTTCTTAACTGAAACTGTAGCTACTACTGCAAGAGCTGCAACTGCTACAAGGATAAGAGCTGTTGCTCCGTTATCACCTGTTGGGATATCAGCTGATGCTGTAACTGCTGTGATTCCAAGAAGACTTGCATCACCTTCGCCACCGTTAAGTGCGTTCCAAGCATCTTTGTCAATGTCTGTACCAACCATAAGGAAGTTGTTGTCTCCAGCTTTCCAAGCTTCATCTGATGTAAGTGTAAGCTTGTATTCGCCATCAGCTGTTACGTTAACTACTGTTGACTGGCATCCGTCTTTCTTAGATCCGTCTTTCTCCCAGTATGAAACCTTGTTTCCATCTACGTTAGATGCGCCGTTAAGATACATATTGAATGACTTGATTCCGTCTTTCTCCATACCTGTAACCTTAACTGTTACTGTTACTGCCTTAGCTCCGTCAACATTTGCCATTGAATCAACTGCATGTGTGTCATCCTTGCCCCATGGGTTGTAGATGTTGATTCTGATTCCGCCGTCATCAAGTGTTACAGATGTTCCTGTTGTCTTGAAATCACCTGTTGCGAATGCTGAGCATACCATAGATGCTACTACCATTGTTCCTGTTAAAACAGCAGCTAAAACTTTTTTGAATTTTTTCATTGTACTATTACCCTCCTAAGATAATTAATAATATGTTCCGCCGGGCGGTTCCCCGTCCCAACGACTGATTACAGTCTACATTCTTTTGTCGAGTTTGTATACCAAAAAAATTAGATATGGAGTACAGATTAAATTAGACATAATCGGTACTGTTCCGGCATCTGACAACACATGCGTATTAATGTAAAGTTTTCACCACAACATATATAAAAACAGCCCGGAAGCAGTCGCTCCGGGCGGTTCGTAAATAATTCGGTTACTCTATATTAAAATACCTTCTTTTATATCCTTTTTTATTTCTCTGTAACTGATTTCTTGGCTGTTACTGCTACGCATGCTGCAAGAGCTGCAACTGCCGCAAAAATCATAACGGTATCGCCAAGCGGCTTATCTCCGTCATTTTTCTTGTCATCATTGTTATTGTCTCCGCCAGGCTTAACCTCGTTCGGCTTGTCATCGCCGCCCGGTGTATCTCCGCCAAGTGCTACGGCTTCCGTGTTGCTTACTACAGTAAATGTAATCTCAGCTTCAGTTACCTGAAGATTTGCAAGATCCTTGCCGGTTCCGTCTCCGATATTTCCGTCAACCGGACCCCACTGATTATAGAATGAAGCATCGAACAAGCCTGTATCGCCGTTTATTGATGCATTAAGGCTCTGCCATTTCTGAGGAACCGGATAATCTGTTCCGTTAAGTTTGATAGAGTCGAATTTTACACCGCTTCCATCAAGTGGTGCCTGTCCTTCATCCTGTTTGATGTACATGGTTCCCCAGTCGCCTGCTGCTGCGCCTTCTCCTGAATACTTGATCGTATATGTACCTGTTGCAAAATCTGTATCCGCAACAGCAGTGCCTCCGATATAAAGGGTCATCTTGTTGAACTTAGCGATTGTAAATGTAACTTCTGCGCTTGTAACAGCTAATGATCCGAGATCCTTGCCGGTTCCGTCTCCGATGTTTCCGTCAGCCGGGCCCCACTGATTATAGAATGCAGCGTCAAATATTCCGTCGCCATTAACGGCATCTGCCGATACACCCTGCCATTTAGCCGGTACATCGTATGCTTTATCGTTGAGCTTGATCGAGTCAATCTTAATACCGAATCCGGCCTTGCCTGCGTCTGCCGATGTCTGTTTGATATACATTGTGCCCCAGTCGCCTGCTGATACCGCATCTCCTGAATATTTAAGAGTATATGTTCCTGTTGTCTCTGCATCAACTGTTGCAACAGGATCTGATCCTCCGATAAAGAGTCCCAGTGTAGTAGCTGCGGCACTTACGTCCGTCTTCTTGGCAACCAGGCATCCGCCGATTGTCATGATTCCTGCCAACGCAAAAGCAAGAACCTTTGATAAATTGTGTTTTCTCATTGTTACCTTCTAAAAATTTCAATATAGCGTAACACTAAATTTAATTGTATTTTACCACGATAACGTTTTCGTAAATACGCACAAAATTATATCCAAAGTGCATATATTTTTAGACATTCTGCGACAATACGACAAAAAAGCCCGCCGGGCAGTGTCCGGCGGACTTAAAATACGTCTGATTATCTAATTAATCAAGTGTGTATGGGAGAAGTGCAATGTGTCTTGCTCTCTTAACTGCAACAGTAAGAGCTCTCTGGTGCTTTGCACATGTTCCGGTAATTCTTCTAGGAAGGATCTTACCTCTCTCTGATACATATCTCTTTAATTTATTAACATCCTTGTAGTCGATTACGTTATTAGCGCTATCGCTGCAGAATACACAAACTTTTTTTCTTCTGCGGCCCATTCTCTTCTTCATTGGAGAATCGCCCTTAGCTTCTCTTGGATTAGACATTGTCATGACCTCCTTATAAAAATCTCTAGAACGGCAGGCCTTCGTCTTCCACGCCGTCAGGGATGTTCATAAAACCATCTCCCGCTGCGCTCGGTTCAGGTCTCGCTGTCGGTGTATAACCACCGTTATTTTCGGAAGCAGACTTGCTTTCCGCAAATTCCTGTTCCTCTACAACGATATCTGTTGTATAAACCTTATTGCCGTCCTTATTGGTGTAGCTTCCGGTCTGTATTCTTCCTGTAATGGCAATCTTGGTTCCCTGTTTAAGGTACTTCTCTGCGAACTCCGCATTTCTGTCGAATGCCACACATGATATAAAATCAGCCGTCTGCTCATTGTCTCTCTTGAATCTTCTGTCAACCGCCAGTGTATATCTGGCTATTGTCGTGGATCTTTCTCCTGTTCCGTAACGAACATCCGGATCCCTTGTTAATCTTCCCATTAAGATAACTTTGTTCATATATGCCTCCATTTCCGACGATATCCTTATACCGTCCGTGCATGCCGAAGGTTGAAAATCTATGGGGACTGCCGTCAGGCGATTATTCTTCTACCTTAACGCATAAGTATCTAAGGACATTGTCCATGATACGCATCTGTGACTCGATCTCAGCGATTGCTGTAGTCTCAGCCTCAAATTTGATGAAATAATAGAAACCGTCATTCATCTTCTGAATCTCGTAAGCTAATCTCTTCTTACCCCATTCATCAACGCCTGAGATTGTTCCTCCGAAACGTGTGATAAGGTCTTTAGCTTTCTCAATGACAGCTGCTCTTGCGTCGTCCTCGATAACTGCGTTAACAACGACTACTAATTCATACTTGTTCATGCTGTTGCACCTCCTTTTGGTCTTGTGGCCCCCTGTCTGGCAGGGAGCAAGGAATATATCTAATATATCACGAAAATATATGATACCATACCTTACTTATCTTGGCAAGCTTTTTTTATTATGCCGGCAGTGCTGCTTTGCACAGAGCGGGTGTTCTTCTCAACAAGCCTTCGCGGAACCATTATCTGATGCCCGCAGCCCATGCACTTAAGCCTGAAATCGGCTCCGGTTCTGAGTATTTCCCATTCACTGCTTCCGCACGGATGTGACTTCTTCATTCTGATAATGTCACCAAGGTTAAATTCCACGGTTCGTCACTTTCCCTTCATAATAACTGTCATGCCTACAAAAAAATAAATCTCATAAACATATGTCATGAGATTTATCAGAGGCGAGTACCAGATTTGAACTGGTGATCAGGGTGTTGCAGACCCACGCCTTACCACTTGGCTAACTCGCCATCTTACGGTTTGTACCGAAAGCTTTTACATTATATCAACTAAGTCCATGCAAGTCAATACCTGTTTTTAAATTATTTTAAAAAATTCCGATAAGAACATTCAGTATAATATTCCGGTCATACATAAACGTAAGAAAAGCGTTCTCATCTATCTGTCTGAACACCGTCGGTGCGAAAGATGTGTTACCGAGAAATGTTATTACGACAAATCCAAGCCATACAAAGATCACTCCCACGGCAAGCCCTATAACTCCGCCGCTTATCCTGTTAATCTGTTTCAATACCGGAAGCCTGCTTGCCACATTAAGAAGTATTCCTATTATAAATACAATTATGCTCACAATTATAAAACATGCCACATATACTGCCGCCGTAAAAATTATATCGGCAATGCGTCCGGTTACGTATGAATTATATGCATCAGCGCCCTGCGAAACAAGTTCATCTGCCTTATCGGCAATGTTCTGCTTAAGTGATTTCGGGAGCGGCAGCTTGTCAACATCCATAAGCCCGCTGCCATCAAGAAGCATATCATGTTCCTCGAGGTATTTATATGTATTATTATATACTTTAGTTTCCCATGATGTATGTTCCGCGAGATATCCCGCTATATGCGGGGATGCAAATACCGTGACCGCGGTAACCGCAGCTACCGCTATCATAGAAAACACCATCTTAATAAGTCCTTTGCGGACTCCTACCAATATATTAATAAGTAGAATTGCTATTACACATATCAAAGTCCAATTCATATCAGCCTCCGTGTTTTAATACGATCTGCTGCATGCGTCCGCTGCTATGATATAAGAAACCTGTATTTCCGTCCAAAGGAATCAGGTCTATTATATCATCTTCAAAATCGTATTGAAAAATCTCCTTGCCTTTCATATTAACTATACTGCACTTGTCGGGACCATACATAACAAGCGTGCTTTCCCCGAAACCGAAATTATTGTAATCGTCGGAAACCTCACGCGACATGACCACATTGCCGGATGTGTCATACACATCGACCGTCACAGCGTTGTCCGAAGAATGGCATACCCCGATATAACTTCCGGAATAGAAAACTTTACGTATTCTGTAATCTATGTCAATATCTTTAAGCTGTTTGGGATATTCATTTATCCTGAAAAAGCTGATGATATTCTCTCCGAATGCCACCACGGTATCGGAATTTATGAATTCCACCTTGGATACCAGCTGACTTCCGTAAGTATCATATCCACCAACTATACGTTCAACTTCATTCTGTCCGACTTCATCAAAATTATAGAACACAACGCTTGTTGCCAGCTCCTGGCCCTTAACTGCGGTATACGCCACTACAAGCTTGCTTCCGTCATCCGAAACCGACATGCTTACAGGGACGCCGTCTCCGTCAACAGTTGTCTTGATATTATATATTTTACTGCCGTCCTGATTATACATATTAATATTGGAAGCTGTTCCGTCGGTCAGTATGGCCGCAACCAATCCCTGGGATGAGACGTTTATCTGTGATATCGGAAGCGCCGTATTGATCGCCGCTACATAACCGTCTTTGTTAAAAAGATATATTTCACTTCCTCCGGCATCCGCAATTGCAAGATAATTGCCGCACACATCCGTAAGCGGATTATTAATCTCATACGTTCTGTCCCACCTGCATGTCCCGTCATAGCTGTAAAGTGATATTCCGTCACGACTGTAACGCACGAATCCACCGCCAAAATCCAGATATCTTGTATAACCGCTGTCATTGATATCCACGGACGCTTTAACTGTGTACGAACCGTAATTCATATTATATTTGATAATGCTGATTACAATAATTACAAATATACAAAGAATGCCGGCGCCTATTATAGCCACGCGTATTCTCGCTCTGTGGCGCTTGATTCTCCGCCTGTAATCATCATGGCTGCTGTCATCGTGATCAAGATCAACCTCAGCCGTCTCTTTGTCTTTTCTGTACTGTCTGATATCCGCCACGCTGCGTACTCCTTACCCCGGTTTAATTCGGAATCTTTATTGTGCTTCCCGGTAAAAGTTCACTGCTTGTAGTGAGGCCGTTAAAATCAAGTATCTTCTTAACTCCGGCAGATGACTGTGTTCCGTAGAATTTCTCACAGATCTTGTAATATGTATCGCCCTGCTGTATCGTATAATTCTGATAAGCAGCCTCAGTCTGTGCCGGCTTAGTCTGCTCCTGTTTCTTAGTAGTCTCTTCCTGTTTCTTGGTGGTCTCTTCCTGCTTCTTAGTGGTCTCTTCCTGCTTCTTGGTGGTCTCTTCCTGTTTCTTAGTCTCTTCTTCCTGTGTGGTCACATCTGCCGGAACAGTCTCAACCGGAACTGTCTCTTCCTCGGTCGTAACCACATTGGCATTGGCCTGCTGTCCGTCCTTGTCGTTCTTCTTACTTCCGTCATAATTATTAATACTGTTGACACCGATTATCAGTACAACGATTATCAGAAGCATACTGAGGCAGTACACCAATGTAAGATGTTTCTTAACGCTCCTGCTGACCGGATTCTTACGTTCCTTAACCAGTTCTCTGTATCTGCCGTCTTCTTTCTCGCTCTTCTCGGAAACGCCTGTCTCATTACGATGTTCGGTCATATAAGCCTGCATTTTCTCATTGCGCTCATAATATATAACATATCCCGGCAGTTTTGTGAGTCCTTTCTCGCTCTTTTCGTAAAAAGCTTCATCCCTTGCGGAAGGATTGACCATAAAAAATATGTCATTATCGTCCGCAAAATTATCCGAATCTGTTTTGTTGATCATATATATATCGTCGGATGTTATCTTATTAGACACTAAATACCATCCTACTATTGAAAGCCCGTCAAAATATCCGGCAACCGTACTGTTGACAACCGGCCATGTCTCTTCCGTAAAAATAATTCCGTCAGTCGAAACAGCCGCATTCGTGACTGCTGCGGCTCCTTTTATAAATATATATGTAATATCATCTATGACTTTAACTTCTCCGAGAAGAACTCCGATTAAACCGTCCTCATCCTCATCGACAATCTGTTCTCTGATAAAAGAATATGCATAATCTTCAATATAAACTCTGCGGCCGTCGGATTCCGTTCCTATCTGCTTAATATTCTTAGGCAGCTTCGAAAGGCCCTTCTTGTCGTCATATATAATCTCCATGAAAAAAGTTACCTCCTAAATCTATATGAAATACAGTTATTTCAATCGTATCATACCATTTAAATTGATTTTATCATTTTCTGTCGGTAAAATCATCTATTTTTTGCTTTTTTTATTTATAAAGTGACTTTATGTGCATTATATACCATTCCGGTGTCACAATTGGTCGGATGAAAAAAGCATAATCAGCCCCTATATTGCGTAGACTGTATTAGTGTTCAAATCTTTTTCACAAAAAATCTGAAAGGATTGCGCTTAAATGTTACAATCAGGAACCAATTATAAGATTTCACAGGAGAAAAGAAGAAAATACCCGCCAAATATTGCTTATTACGATGCATCCGCCAGGCAATCCGCTTACGAGCTGAAAGAAGGCCTTGTCAAGATGTTCAGATTACACCATATCCACTCGCGCGAACTGGTTATAATGTGCATCGGAAGTGACCGTTCAACAGGTGACAGCCTCGGTCCGTTAATCGGATACAAGTTAGAGAAATTCCACATTCCCGGAATCAGTGTCCGCGGCACATTAAGCGAACCTGTGCACGCAGCCAACCTTGCCGAAAATCTGGAGCGTATTAATTCGTCGTACCGTCATCCGTTCGTCCTGGCAATCGATGCATCGCTCGGTACACATGAGCACATCGGTTATGTAACCCTGTCTGAGGGTCCGCTGCGTCCCGGTCTCGGTGTCAAAAAAGAACTTCCGGATGTCGGTGACATACACATAACCGGAATCGTTAATTTCTCCGGGATGATGGAAAGCCTGCTTCTGCAGACAACAAGACTGTCAATGGTAATGCAGCTCGCCGATGTGATAAGCAAGGCCATTCTGTATGGAATTACCGAATATTATGAAATATGACATTATATTAAAGCTCCCGTCCATATAATCCAGACGGAAGCTTTAATTTATTTCTTATTATATTCGTTAACCGCTTCGGATACGGTGGATGCCCTTCCCGTCTCCATGATTGCTATAAGCTCATCTATCCTGACCGTGTCTGTAAATTCCTTCCCGAGATATGCCTCGTAATCGGTTGAAATCTTAAGTCCGAGCTGTCTTATCTGTTCATCAAGTTCAGCATGAAGCTTAACCGCTTTGTTATAATCTTCTTCTATGCCGTTAATTCTCGGCATCTCTCTGCTTTCTATCTCAGAAGTAATCTCCGCACTGGCATTATTATCGAAATTCTTCAGTGCTTCTTCCTTATCGGCAGTTATCTTGGCAATATCGTCCTCTATATCACGTATCTGCGCATCGTAATCTTCAAGGCCATACATATCCTCATTCTTGTCCTTGGTAATTGACTTTGCTATATTGGATATCTGTTTCTTATTGCTGTTAATGCGGTCTCTCAATGCCCTTACCGCACGAAGCTCATCCTCGTGTTTGTGTTTGGTTCTGTCGCCTATTATCTTGTATACAAAAAATACAATGACAATAACAACAAAATAGGTAATCGCAAATGCAGGTATCGTATATCTTTCCGGAAGTTTCTCAAGCGGCAGGGCAAGATATATTGCAGCCGGCAGAAGCAAGAACATCAATACTATCATCATGGCACAAATGAACACTTCCGCTGCGCCCTTGGTATAATACAGGGTAAAATAAAATCCGCTTCCACAGAACTTCGGCAGCCTGTTTTCCTTAAGTGCCGCCCTGATATTCTTCTTAAGTTCGGAATTCTGTTTTGCAAGATCAGCCGTCTCATCTGCGATACGGCCTTTGACTCCCTTATCCTTAGCCTTTCCGCGCCTGTTCTGGATTTTCTTAAGCTTGTCTTTATCTTTGGATATCTCCTCATCAAACTTATCCTGAACCTCATTACGGCGTTTCTTAACCGTGCTGTCTATATTGTCCTTAAGATTCTTCTTATTAAGTAAAAGGTCCTTCTCAAGACGTTTCTCATCAGATGCACACTGGGCGCTGTTCTGAACTGCCTCATTATACCGGCTTACTATATCCCGGAACTGCTTCAACGCATTCAGATCCCCGGACATAATGTTAGTATTATCTTCCAAACTTCTTATCCTCCTTGTAGAGCACACGATATATAAACTGGTATAATAATTATAGTCTATTTATATTAAGTCTACAAGAGTTTTTTATACTTCGAGTTTCAGGTCACCGTCTTTGATCCAGCCGGCTTTTCTCATTCCGGTGCAGATAATCCATGTAAGCAGTGCCGGAAGGACAAAATGCATCAGCGCTATCTCTCCGACAGCCATTATCGGCTTCATTCCCTCGGATACCATTACTCCGTATGCTGAGAACTGACCGACAAGTCCGGATGTTCCCATGCCGGAACCAACCGGGTTGCTGTGCATCTTAAACACCATTGTCGAGATCGGCGCAAGAATTATGCTTGAGAGTATCGGCGGCAGCCAGACTATCGGCTTCTTCACAATATTCGGCATCTGTAACATAGATGTTCCGATTCCCTGTGATACAAGTCCGCCCATCTTATTCTCCCTGTAACTCATAACGGCAAATCCGACCATCTGGCAGCAGCAACCTATTGTAGCCGCGCCGGCAGCCAGTCCGTCAAGTCCGAGTACAACTCCGATTGCCGCTGAACTTATAGGCAGTGTAAGGAAAATTCCCATAAGCGCCGAAACGATAATTCCTCCGATAAACGGATGTGCTTCTACATTAATGGTTATAAGTGAGCCGAGCCAGTTGGTAAAAGTATTGATATACGGGCCGGTTATAAATGCGATAACCGCTCCGACCGCTATCGTCACAAGCGGCGTAACTATAATGTCGACCGGGGTCTTACCCGATATAAGATGTCCCACTTCTATTGCCGCATATGCCGCGATAAATGCGCTGAGCGGATTACCCGGTGTTCCGAGATTAATTGCCGCCGTAAGCACCGTTCCTGCATCTCCCGCCGCAAAAGCTGTCGGGAAAGCACCTATCATACCCGCTACCGCTGCCGATACCGTAACAATCGGGCCTTCTTTATATTTGCCCGCAACTCCGGCACCGATTCCGGCACCCATAAGGCTCTTTGCGATATTGCTGGCATATATCATATACATGCCGACGGATCCCGGAACAAACTTTGCTATCTGTCCTACAATCGTTCCGATGATCAATGTTGAAAACAGTCCAAGCGCCATTCCGCTGAATCCGTCTATAAATACTCTGTGAAGGTATTTTTTAATTCCTTTCATGGTACAATTCCTTTCGCTGTATACTATGTCTTGTCAGCTGTCTTGTCAGCTAATGGCAAGTTTAACACACCTTTACACCGAAATCAAGTACCCTTTCTGTTTTAGAACATTTTCGATTCTGTCGAGTGCTTTCTCACTCTCCGCCTCAACCGTATGATAATGCACACCGTCAGTAAGATACTTCAGCGGTCTTGCATTCCCCATGATCCGTTCCATGAATTCATCCACGTCATGTCTGGTTGACAGCTGCAAATCAACGGTAATAGGTCCGTAAACATCGTGCTCTATTATCACATCGAGAACCTGGCCCCCGTTATCAACTATGCTGTTAAGTTCATCTCTCATCTGCTCATCCGTATGTTTTACCATAAAAATACGACGGCACATGGCTTCATGAGGTTCAAAAAACATATATCCCTTATTCGTTGAAATTATGTTCTTATCAACGGCGCGCAATAATGCGATATCCTGTACAATAACCTGGCGGCTGACTTTAAGTCTGGCGGCAAGTGCCGTTCCGGAAAGTGGTTCATCACTGTTCTTAAGAATATCTATAATCCTTTCCCTGCGTTCTCTGCCTTCCATTATTTCAATCTCCTTAGTTGATTTTATTCATGAAATAGTATAAACTACAGATAATTTATTTTCAACAATAATTCCCGGAGGACTTATAATATGTTCAGAATGTGGTGTAAAATATTTAAAGACAACAGAATGTTGCGCGATACGGTTATTGAAGACGATTCTTCCAGGAACCGCACAGCCAAAGTCCTGTCTGCGCTTGATACCGCCTGTCACGAATTTGACCTTGCCGTTCCGATGTGGTTAGACTCAACCATTGATTCATTCAAACGTCATGATAAAGCGCGTTTCTATCAGGATAATTTCATAGAACACATAGATTTCGATTTTCTTGAAATTCATGTCATTGAAGAAGATTAAAAAAAGGACCTCAATCCGAGGTCCTTTCTTAATATATTAAATTATTTGTTAAGTCTTGCCATGATGGCTTCTCTTTCCTTCTCATATCCAGGCTTGCCAAGAAGTGCAAACATGTTCTTCTTATAGCTCTCAACGCCCGGCTGGTTGAACGGATTAACTCCGAGAATATATCCGCTGACACCGCATGCGAACTCATAGAAATAGAAGAGTTCACCGAGATAGAATTCGTTCTGCTCAGGAATATTGACCATGAGGTTAGGAACGTTACCGTCGGTATGTGCTACGACAACACCGTTCATTGCACACTTGTTGGCAAAATCAATAGACTTGCCTGCAAGATAGTTAAGTCCGTCAAGGTCGTTCTCCTCAAGTCCGATGTAAAGCTCGCATTTAGGTTTCTCAACATTCATAACGGTCTCAAACATAAGTCTTGAACCTTCCTGAATGAACTGTCCCATTGAGTGAAGATCTGTTGTGTAATCACATGCGGTCGGGAAAATACCTTTGTTGTCCTTGCCTTCGCTCTCTCCGAAAAGCTGTTTCCACCACTCTGATACATAATGAAGGCTCGGCTCATAGTTAGCTACTATTTCAACCGACTTGCCCTGTCTGTGAAGAATGTTACGTACTGCGGCATATTTCATTGCATCATTATCTTCAAAGCTGCTTTCAAGTGCCAGCTTACGGCCTTCTGCAGCACCCTGCATAAGTTTATCTATATCGGCGCCGCTTACTGCGATCGGAAGAAGTCCTACTGCAGTAAGTACTGAATATCTTCCGCCTACATCATCCGGTACAACGAATGTTTCATATCCTTCAGCGTCGGAAAGATTCTTAAGTGCTCCCTTAGCTTTGTCAGTAGTAGCATATATTCTCTTCGCTGCTTCATCTTTGCCGTATTTCTTCTCAAGCATTTCCTTGAAAATTCTGAATGCGATAGCCGGCTCTGTTGTAGTTCCGGACTTGGAAATTATATTAACAGAGAAATCTCTGTCTCCGATCACATCTATAAGTCCTGCAATATATGTGCTGCTGATATTGTTGCCTACATAATATATTTCAGGTGTCTTTCTTTCGTCTTTGGTAATGTTGTTGTAAAAACCATGTCTGAGGAATTCTATTGCCGCTCTGGCTCCGAGATATGAGCCGCCGATACCGATTACAATGAGAACATCGGAATCTGACTGTATCTTGGCTGCTGATGCTTTGATACGAGCAAACTCTTCCTTATCATAATTAACCGGGAGATCGATCCATCCGAGGAAATCATTACCTGCTCCGGTCTTGCCAACAAGTACATCTTTAGCTGCAATTGTCTCCGCTTTGATATTATCTATATCGGCTGCTGAAACGAACTGTGCTGCTTTTGAATAATCGAAAGTTATTTTTGCCATATTTCATATCTCCTTCTTTTGTCTTATATCCAAATCGTATCTATTATAGTAGATTCGCGTCCATTTATCAACCTAAATATTCTTTCAAAATTTCGTCAATTAACTTTTTTTCTTCTTCTGTGAACGTTACCTGTGTATTTTCATGGAATTTAACACGCTCACCGTTATCATCCGGGCTCTTATGTGCCGGGATGTCAGCTTTTCTGACAGGTACTGCGTCGCGGACAGCCTCGGCAGTCGCCGCCGAGAATCTGTTTTCAAAAAAATCCACCAGATCAGTCGTTATCCGTCGTCTCTTACCGGCGACATCTATAAGATGCCTGCTTCCCGTCACCACATACATGGCAAGGAAACCCACAAGGAGATATTCAAGTGCATGGCTCTTGTCAAGAAGCGCTCCGCACGCCCCGAATATCACACATAACCCGGCAGCACACATTGACGCTTTCTCATAACTGTGGATTCTTATGCCATGGCATCTGTATTTATCGAGATATTTTCCCGCAAAAGCCTCCGTGTTATTTATTTCACGTCCGGTGCGCATATAGTTTTCGTATTTAAGTTTCATCTGTTTAAAAAAAGCAAAACTCGTGTGGTCTATTTCTTCGGATTCCCTCACCAATTCATTCATGCTCCGTCTGAGCACGCTGTTTATCATCAGTCCGGTCAGAAAAGCTCCGGCTGCCAATATAAAAAAATACATAAAAACCTCCCTGCATCTGTATACTTTATGATTAATCATATAATATATGCAAGGAGATTTAATATAAAGTCCTTATCAACCGACTAATTATGACATGTTTTACTAAAAATTGGCATTCTCGATCATATTTACCAGCAGCGCGACGGAATTATCTATCGCCTTCCGCTCAAATTCACCGTAATCCATCGTTGCACTTCCGTCTGCCTTATCGGAAATAGCTCTTATAATAAGGAAAGGAATATTGTTAAGATATGCCGCCTGTGCAATCGCAGCGCCCTCCATTTCCGTGCAGTATCCTCCGAATTGTTTTGCTATGCGTTCCTTTACCGCATGATCGGAAATAAACTGGTCCCCGCTGACAATCCTTCCTTCATACACGCCTATCTGCGGAACCGCTTCTTTACATGCTTTTACGGCAAGCTTTCTAAGGTTCTCGTCAGCTATAAAATCCGACACTTTCATTCTCGGAATCACTCCCGGTTCATAACCGAATCCCGTAGCATCCATATCATGCTGCAATGCGTCTGTCGAGATAACGACATCACCGATATTGATTTCATTCTTAAGCGAACCCGCAACTCCGGTATTTATAATATGATCGACATGAAAATATGTCGCAAGTATCTGTGTACATACGGCCGCATTAACTTTACCGATTCCGCTTCTGACCGCCACTATGTCGTGGCTTCCAAGCTTTCCTTTATTAAATGTCATAGCTGCCGTTTCCGTAACAGTAACATCGGAAAGCTTTGCCTTTATCTGGCTGATTTCCTCGTCCATAGCTCCTATTATTCCAATCATTTTCTTCCTCCTTGGCGGTTAATTTTTTTTATTGTATCACTTTTTGCGTATCTATGCTATACTGTAAAAAAATAAGTGACAGACAGGAGGTATTGTTTTGAATACTTATAAAACACAGGGCGTATGCTCAAGTGAAATTGATTTTGAAATTGAAGACAATATTATTAAGTCCGTACGTTTCATCGGCGGATGTTCCGGTAACACACAGGGCGTTGCAGCCCTCATTGCCGGCATGAATATAGACGATGCGATCAACAGGCTCGACGGCATTAAGTGCGGTTTCCGTCCCACTTCGTGCCCGGATCAGTTAGCCAAAGCGCTCAAGCAATATAAGGAGGCACACGCATAATGAAGAAAATAGTTCTTACCGGCGGCGGAACTGCCGGACATGTAACTCCGAACATCGCTCTTTTACCTTATCTTAAAGAGGCCGGTTTTGAAGTATCATATATCGGTTCATACAACGGAATCGAGAAAAAGTTAATGGAAGATCTCGGTGTTGCGTACTACGGAATCGCATCTGGTAAATTAAGACGTTATTTTGATATTAAGAATTTTACCGATCCTTTCAGGGTTATTAAGGGATTTTCGCAGGCCAAGAAACTTATTAAGCAGATCAATCCCGATATTGTATTCTCCAAGGGCGGTTTTGTGGCCGTTCCGGTGGTTATGGCAGCTGATAAAATGAATATTCCGGTTATTGCACATGAATCAGATATGACACCTGGACTTGCCAACAGACTTTGTCAGAAGCATACTGTAAAAGTATGCTGTAACTTTCCTGAGACAGTCAAACTCATTCCCGACGGCAAGGGCGTCCTTACCGGAACACCTATCCGTGATGAACTTCTCCACGGTGACAAGGCAGCCGGTCTCAGTTTCTGCGGTTTCAATACACTTAAACCGGTTCTTATGATTATTGGCGGAAGCCTCGGTGCCCTTCATGTTAACGAAGCCATTCGTGCCATTCTCCCGCAGCTTCTGGAGCGTTTCCAGATAATACATGTCTGCGGCAAGGGTAAGGTTGATGATTCTTTCAATAATACTACCGGTTACAAGCAGTTCGAGTATGTGAACGAGGAACTTAAGGACTTGTACGCAGCAGCCGACATAGTCGTATCGCGTGCCGGTGCCAACGTAATCTGCGAGCTCCTTGCGATGAAGAAGCCTAATCTTCTCATTCCGCTCCCGGCAGATGCAAGCCGCGGCGACCAGCTTCTAAATGCCGCATCTTTTAAGAAGCAGGGATTTTCCGCTGTTCTTGAAGAAGAGGCTATGTCCGATAATCTTCTGTATGATACAATATGTTCATTGTATGATAACAGAGATAAGTATATAGAAGCCATGTCAAACGGCAGCCAGAAAGATGCAAGCCGCACGATCGTTGACATGCTTGTGAAATACAGCAAATAATTACCGGGGATGTAAATAATTGCTGTATTTGGGATTTGGGTATCTTAATTGATATTATTTGGAGTTTGAAATTTACAAAATCACACTTTTTTGCGATTTTCGGGGCATTTGGTGTCAATTTAACCGGCTTTGCACTGTAACACATTAAAACTCGTGTGTCTTTTAATACACAAAGTTTAATATGTTATCATGCATAAGTATCGCATATAGCAAGTAATTGACACCAAATTGCTGATTTTGAGCAAAAAAGTGTGAAAATATCGTATTGTACACTGTTGCGTTACTCTTCCGGCGGTGCTTAACGCCACGCCGCCATCCCAAAATCAAGGGCTGCGAAAAAAGCTGTTCGAGAGTTACATTATTCTTATTTTGGCGGTAACCGTTGTACCATTTCCTTCTTCACTGTCAATCGACAGTCCGTATCCGGTACCATAACACAATCTGATACGCTGGTTAATATTATAAAGTCCTATTCCATACCGCTTGCTTATATTTCCCTTTTCAAGATTAACCCTCATATTATTAAGTGTGTCCGCATCCATGCCGCATCCGTTATCGCTTATGGCAATTATAAGCGTATCCGGGTTATTTATGTCACGATGGATATTCACAATTATACGTCCGCCCGATTCCACTTCTTCCAATCCGTGAAGTATCGCGTTCTCGACTATCGGCTGGAGCAGAAGTGGGAGTATCCTTATTTTGTTCAGATTAATATCATCCTCTGACCGAATTTCATAATTTACCCTTTCGCCAAATCTTAACTTCTGAATCTGGAGATAGGTCTCAATATGAGATA
This sequence comes from uncultured Butyrivibrio sp., assembly GCA_945928575.1. GTDB lineage: Bacteria > Bacillota > Clostridia > Lachnospirales > Lachnospiraceae > Eshraghiella. The sequence goes on along the minus strand of CAMENP010000001.1, from coordinate 56,817 downwards.
ACTCCTTAGCAACCGTTGTATATTCGGTTCCGGTATTGTCAAGCACATAACGCATGGATTTACCGAGAAGCTTAATTGCTGTTGCAGTCTCCGTATCACCGGCTGTTATAGCCTTCATCCTTATCATTTCAAGTGTGTTATACAGAAAATGAGGATTGATCTGGCTTGCAAGCATCTGGAACTCCATTTTCTGCTGCTCGTTGAGAAGCTTCTGTTCATTGATTTCTTTCGCATACATTGCAGCGTCTTTTTCTTTGATCTTGTCAAGCATTATCCAGAGGTCTTTATAAGCTGCCGTAAGTTCATAGCACCCGTCAAAATCTTCCATGGAATCGTAATCTCCCTGGCTGGCACTGTACATCTCATCACGCATTCTGCCTACCTGGCTGGAAAATCCGGTTATGAAAAATCTCATAAGCACTGCCGGCAGAATAAGTGCTAATGCAATAATAAGCGCTGTGATCATTACTATCTGCTGGACACTGTTATAAGCCGAGTTACTGATCGTCGCTATATACATAAGCGAATCCGACTGTTTCATGCTGAGTGTCGATATGTAAGTCATATTCATGGCGCCACGGTATTCCATATCGCCCTCATATGAAAAATATTCATCACCGCTTTCAATTACATTAAGCAGATCCGACCTGCCTTCGTTGTCACGTTTATTGCTGTAAAATATGCTTTTATCCTCAAGTGCAAGAAGTACATCTTCTTCGTTATCTTCTATCCTGCTCTTAAGATAATTATCACTGACATGAATAAGCAGAATAGCCTCGGTGTCGGAATTATATAATGTAATCTTGCGGACAAGGGCCAGACTGCGGTATTTATTGCCGCCGGTATCTTCGCGTTCAACGCTGTCCCAGAATACGCTGTACTGGTCCGATGCCGTCTTATACCATTCCGACATAACAACATCATCCGTTATCGGCCTGAAATTCCTGTAATTCTGTGCGCCGCGCTGGCTGGTATATATCTCCACATCGGATATTCCGGCATAATTATTCTGGTAATATTCCAGGGCATCCAATTTATCGACCTCGCTCTTGAATGCTCTCTCATCCGGATATTCCATGGACAAAACTTCCACAAGGTCATTATTAAAAGCTATTTCTCCGGAAATACTGTATATCTGGCTTGTAATCTCATAAAGCACCGAGCGGATACGGTTATTGTTGGCTTTCAGCAGGTCGCTGTGATATGTCATAAGTCTTCTGGCATTACTTGCCACAAGTATAATTCCGACTAACAGAATCGGGACAAATACAGCGGCAAAATACATAATGATCAGCTGGTTCTTCATCTTGGCATGTTTGTAGCGGTCAGCTATATTTTTAATGAGTTTTCTCATGCTATCCTCCGGAATATGTATCTATGGATTACATTATAAGTATCTTTTCACATACTGTCAAACTGCGAATATCAATAAATTTTAGGGTAATCATGTCCAATAATCGGGGTAGTTTTCCTGTCGGGGCTAAGATATAATAGTCTATATAATTATGCTTAGGCAGATTTTTATTTGCAAAAAGGAGGAATTATGAAATTTAGTAACGGATGCTGGCTTCAGAAAGAAGGCTGCGAATGTTTCGCACCACAGGAAGTATATTTTACAACCGTAGAGGAGCGTAAAGTTACCTTATGCGCACCGACCGTACCTATCGCTAACAGAGGTTGTACTCTCGGAAGCATTAATCTTACACTTATAATCACATCACCTATGCCGGGCGTTATCCGTCTGCAGATGGCTCATCATCTCGGAAGAATCCATAAAGGCCCTGAATTTGAACTTAATATGGAAGATCAGGTTCTTGACGTTAAGGATTCCGATGATATGGTTATCATCACCAGCGGAAGCTTAAGCCTTGAGATCACCAAGAAGCCTTGGTCTATGACATATAAGAGAAACGGAGAGGTTATTTCCAAAGCTTCAGGCAGAGACCTTGCCATCATGAAGACTAACTGGAAAGGCCTTGCATACGATAAGGGCGACGACGAAGACACTTATGTACGTCAGCAGCTTTCTATCGATGTAGGAGAGCTTATCTATGGTCTCGGCGAGCATTTCACACCGTTTGCCAAGAACGGTCAGTCAGTTGAGATCTGGAATGCTGACGGCGGTACAAGTACAGAGCAGTCATACAAGAATATCCCGTTCTTTGTATCCAACAAGGGATACGGCGTTCTCGTAAATCATCCTGAAAAGGTTGAATTTGAGATCGGAACAGAGATGGTTACCAAGACTGAATTCTCTGTACCGGGTGATTACCTTGATTATTTCCTTTTCGACGGTCCTACAATGAAGGACGTCCTTGTTAAATATACTGACCTTACCGGTAAGCCTTCACTTCCGGCACCTTGGACATTCGGATTATGGCTTTCAACTTCATTCACGACCAACTATGATGAAGAGACTGTTATGAGCTTTGTTGACGGAATGCTTGACCGCGGAATCCCGCTCAGAACATTCCACTTCGACTGCTTCTGGATGAAGGAATTCCATTGGTCTGATTTCGTATGGGACGAGAGAGTATTCCCGGATCCTGAAGGTCTTCTCAAGAGACTTAAAGCGAAGGGTCTTAACATCTGCGTATGGATCAACTCATATATCGGACAGGAATCACGCCTTTTCAAAGAGGGATGCGAGAAGGGTTACTTCATCAAGCGTACCAACGGCGATGTATGGCAGTGGGATATGTGGCAGCCGGGAATGGCTATTGTCGATTTCACCAATCCTGAGGCATGGAAATGGTTCCAGGATAAGCTTGAAGTTCTTCTTGACATGGGCGTTGACTGCTTCAAGACAGACTTTGGTGAAAGAATTCCTACAGAGAACGTTGTTTACTATGACGGCTCAGATCCGATGAAGATGCACAATTATTACACATATCTTTACAACAAATGTGTATATGAGCTTCTTGAAAGAAAGAGAGGCAAGGGCGAGGCAGTTCTTTTTGCACGTTCTGCTACTGTCGGCGGTCAGAAATTCCCTGTACACTGGGGCGGTGACTGCTGGTCAGATTATGTATCAATGGAAGAGAGTTTAAGAGGCGGTCTTTCACTCTGCATGTCAGGTTTCGGTTACTGGAGCCATGATATCGGTGGATTCGAGCATACTTCAACTCCTGATGTTTATAAGAGATGGGCTGCTTTCGGTCTTCTCTCATCACATTCAAGACTCCACGGAAGCCAGTCTTACAGAGTGCCTTGGGTATATGATGAAGAAGCGGTTGATGTTGTAAGAACATTCACCAAATTAAAAGCTTCCCTTATGCCTTACCTTTACAGAAATGCAATTTATACTTCACAGACAGGTATTCCTATGATGAGAAGTATGGTTCTTGAGTTTACAGAGGATCGCAACACTGCTTATCTTGACAAGCAGTACATGATGGGTGATTCACTCCTCGTTGCTCCTATTTTCAACGACAAGAGCATTGCTCAGTTCTATCTTCCGGAAGGAAAATGGACCAATTACTTCAGCGGCAAGACCTATGAAGGCGGTAAGTGGTACAAAGAGGAGTGCGGATATCTTGAGATTCCTCTTCTTGCACGCGAAAACAGCATCGTAGCAATCAACCCTGATGCTCCGGGCCCTGATTATGATTACTCAGAGAATCTTACATTCCGTGTATTCGGTCTCACAGGCACAGCTGAGACTACAGTTTATAACATGGATAAGTCAGAAGCCGCACACATTAAGGTTGTACGCGACGGCAACACTGTTAATATCACAGTTGATACTGCTAAGCCTTGCAAGGTTGAACTTGTCGGACTTGCAGATACTATCGATATTGCAGGAAGCATGACATATACCGTTACATTGTAATATAAAAGACATACGAAATGGGCTGCCAACGCAGCCCATTTTTATTTGGAATATAATTAATGCCGCCGGTGCGCGGCCTGTTAAGGCCTCATCGCACCAAAGCGGCTTATATCTGTTCTGTATTATCTGTTTTCTTTCTTATATCTGCATGCCGAAGTTATTGTAACTGCCGCTCCGCATACAGCGATTGCTGCAATCCAGATTACTGTTCCCGGATTATTGCCCGTCGCCGGCGGAGTATCGTCTGACGGCTTATCGCCTGATGGCTTATCAGATGTAAGCTTGTCGATTGGAACTGCCTCACCCTTGTAATCACAGGTAGAACATTCCTCATGCTTAATGCCTTCTTCATCCGCTGTCGGTTCTTTGTCGATAACCCAGCTTAACTTATGCTCATGGATCTTATAATGGAAATCGCCTTTCACTTCTTCCATTATGATTCTCGTCTTGGCCAACGATTTGTTTCCGTCCGCTGACACATCTGCATAACTGCCGGCTGACGGCTCTATCGCAAATTCACCTGCGGCACCGATTCCGTTTGACTTAACATCGGAATTTCCGATTATTGTCAGATTGGATCTGGACCAGATTCCTATGTCATTCGTAGATTCCGATTCGACATTGCTGTCCTTAATCTCCATATTGCCGCCACTCGTGATGCCCGGGTACCATCCTATAAGATGAAATTCCGAACTGTCAAGTTTAATATTTCCCGGTGTAAATATTGCACTGTCCGGTATACTTTCCGCTTCTACATAACTGCCGTTTTCTATTGTAATGCCTTTGCCGGAATAAATTGCGCTGCCACCCAATGTGTTTTTCACATAAAATTTCGTATTGGAAGCCGTCAATTTTCCATTATCCACCATAATATTATTTGATTTCGACTGAATATCAAACTTACTGTCGGTTACATTGAAATCATTTTCTGAGTATATACCCCAGCAGTCTGATCTTATCTTGACATCCGATGATTTGATCTCAAAAGATTCACCGCCCATGCCGTCGTAGTCCTCTGTCTTAACGGTAAGATCAAGCTTAACATTATCTATCGTGACCTTGCCCTGTGATTCAACCGGTCTGTTATTACTTGCAATTGTAAGTGAGCCCTTGTTCTCACTGCTGATGGTAAGATCCTGCTCCCATACGTAAATTCCGTATGCAGACTTATAATTGTCTCCGTCAATAGTCTATACTGTTGTCTCCGACAAGCACTATATTAAGAGGTGTATACATTGCATAGATTGCGCCTCTTCCGGTAGTTGGGATGTCGCCATCCTTGGTGTGTTCCGTTATCTGTGCGTTGTCAAGTGTAAGTGTGTGCGTAGCCGCATCATAAACTGCCTTACCGGTTCCGCACTGAACCGTATTGTCGGCTGCTGCGATGATATCCTTGCCGTTAACAAAAAGTATCGGCTCATCATCGGCACTGACTGCGGACGGAAGCAGTCCTATGGCAAACAGGCATACTGCTGCCAATGAGATAATTCTGTTTTTAATTTTACCCATTCTTTCTTTCCTTTCTGATATTAATCCATTGTCCCAAATATCCTTACCCTTTAATTATATATATCACCACACTCGCCACAATAACCGCTGCGATTATTATGACCCAGATTAACGCACCCACGCGAACCGACCTGGAACGCTTTACGGGCGAGAGGTTCCTGACACCGGAGACATTAAGAAAATTTCTTAGTACCGTCTGTGCTTTCTCGATATCGGCCCGTCTTACATAAACGGAATCGCCCATAAAAGACAGCCTTGCAGACAATTGCATAATTTCATCGGCACCCTCACTCTTATAATAAGAACGTATACCGTTACTCTTAAGATTGTCCACAACCATCTCTGTCTGGAGCCTGTTGTCCGAATGATAAAGTTTTACATAGTCATTTTCCATATTGTGCCCCTTTCTGCCATTCCTCAAATAATCTGTTAATTTATTATAACCTATACAATGCTCCCCGTCAACCCGAGATTTGCTTGACATTATACAATTATTTAAGTATCCTTTAGTCGTAAATCTGTTTTAAAAAATCTAAAGGAGAATTAGCCGATTATGAAAAATTGTTTTGTCGCGCAGTCAGGCGGGCCAACCGTCGCGATTAACGCAAGCCTTGCCGGGGTCATCGCCGGTGTTGCCGGATCGGGTATGTATGATACATTATACGGCTCGATTAACGGAATTAAAGGACTTATTGATGATAAACTGATGAATTTAAGTACAACCATTGCAGGGAATCCCGATCTGATGAAAAGGCTCATACACACCCCGGCAATGTACCTTGGCTCATGTCGTTTCAAACTTCCGTCATGGAAAGAAGATGTTTCTGTTTATGAAACAATTTTTAAACGCTTTAAGGAATATGATATAGGTGCTTTTTTCTATATAGGCGGCAATGATTCGATGGATACCGTACTGAAACTTTCCGATTATGCCAAAAGCATCGGCAGCGATATCCGCATTATAGGAGTACCCAAGACAATCGATAACGACCTTATGGTAACAGACCACACACCCGGCTACGGTTCGGCAGCCAAATATGTTGCCACATCTGTTCTGGAGGTCGCACACGACACATATATTTATGCGGTCAAAACAGTCACGATAATAGAGATAATGGGCCGTGATGCCGGATGGCTTACTGCTGCGGCAGCACTCGCCAGAAATTCCTACAGCAATGCGCCACAACTTATATACCTTCCGGAGACGGATTTTAACAAAGATAACTTTGTTGATGATGTCCGTAATCTCCTTAAGAACAATGACAGCGTAATTGTTGCTGTTTCCGAGGGTATTCATGACGCAGAAGGAAATTATATCAGTGCCGGCAAAAGCACTGCGGATACGTTCGGTCACAGCCAGCTTTCCGGTGCCGGCAAGGCGCTTGAGTATATAATCAAAGATACTTTAGGGGTAAAAGTACGTTCCATAGAGATAAATACCCTGCAGCGATGCGGCGCCCATATTTCATCCAAGACCGACCTGGATGAGGCATATGCATCCGGAAAATCTGCCGTAAACTATGCAGAAGAAGGTTTAAGTGGTATAATGGTCATTATGAACAGGGTGTCTGATTCGCCATATACCATCGAATACAGTTCTGCACGGATTGCAGATATAGCCAACGAAGCCAAGAGCGTTCCGCGCGAATGGATAAATGAACGCGGCAACGATATAATGCCGGCAATGCTTGACTATTTAAGGCCGCTTATTCAGGGTGAGACGCCTGTTGAATATAAGAACGGGCTTCCTGTATATATGGATGTATCGCATCTGATACACAAATAACCGGAGAGAGATAATGTTACGTAACAATGACTGGCTTTTAATGAATTCAATAGCATATAAGGTTCACAGCATTGATAATATAGATGAAATGCGTCTTGAAGTCATGCGTCAATTATCGTATATTATTCATTATGACAGTGCATCTTTTTATCTGGTCGACGCGGATAACGACCATATGCTCTGCCGCCCTGTCGGAATTAATTATTCCGAAGCCGATATGCAGGATTATATTAATCGTTTCAAGGATATCGATTACTCGGAGGGGCTTATGTACACCGGCCGTAATATCGCTTACAAGGAAAGCGACCTCGTACCTGATGATATAAGGACCAATACCGAGTATTATAAGGCGGTCTACGATGTTCAGGGATGGCATTATTCAATACACCTTAACATCTGTTATAATGGAGAATTTGTGGGAATCATGTCTTTTTTCAGGCAGAAAGGCAAGCCGGATTTTGATTACAATGATATTTTTGCTCTCGATGTGCTGAAGGATCATCTCGCATTCCGCCTGCACAATGAACGCATTAAAGAGCACAGCCATAAGCTTACCGTTAAGGAATGTGCGGACAGATATGCACTCAGTCCGGCCGAAACATCCGTGCTTACTCTTCTGGTTACCGATGCTTCAACAGAAGAAATAACCGACCGTCTGAGCATTTCCGTAAGTACTTTCCGCAAACATTGCAATCACATCTATAAGAAATTAAATATCTCACAGCGCATTCAGTTGTATGATATTGTGAATGGTTAATTCTATAGTATAGAACTTTAATTCTATTGTATAATTGTTTTATAGATTAAATTACTAATAAAATAGAATTGTAATTGCATTAATCTTCTGATATTATCTCATTAAACAAATAAAAAGTCATTTGCAAAGGAGCAATCACTAAGGTTGCTCCTTTTTTGCGTTGCAAAGGAGGGACAATATGAGAAAGGTTAAAGTTGCAGCCACTCAGATGGCCTGCACCCCGAACAGAGAAGAAAACATAGCAAATGCAGAAGCCATGGTAAGAGACGCCGCATCACGCGGAGCAAACATTATCCTTTTGCAGGAATTGTTTGAAACACCGTATTTCTGTCAACAGCAGAATTTCGAGTATATGAATCTCGCGATGCCGCTTGATAAGGATCCGGCTGTAAATCGTTTCAAAGAAGTCGCCAAAGAGCTTGGCGTGGTCATTCCGGTCAGCTTCTATGAGAAGGCCGGCAATACCGGTTTTAATACCATCGCGATGATCGATGCGGACGGAACGGTGCTTGGCAAATACCGTAAAACACATATTCCCGACGGACTTCCGTATGCGGAAAAATTTTATTTTACTCCGGGCGACACAGGATTTAAGGTCTGGGACACAGCATTTGGCAAGGTAGGCGTCGGTATATGTTGGGATCAGTGGTTTCCTGAAGCAGCAAGATGCATGGCTTTACAGGGTGCCGAAATCTTAATGTACCCTACCGCAATCGGCAGTGAGCTTTATCTGGATAAGGATTCCAGCGAACATTGGAAGCGCTGCATGCAGGGACACTCAGCAGCCAACATGATGCCGGTAATCGCATCCAACCGTATCGGAACCGAAAGCGATGTGACTTCAATGACTTTCTACGGACACTCTTTTATAACTGATGGCACCGGCGCAATCGTTGAAGAAGCAGACGATCATACGCAGACGGTTCTTACCGCTGAATTTGACCTCGATGAACTTGCCGAGAACCGCAGGGACTGGGGCATATTCAGAGACAGAAGACCTGAGATGTATTCGGGAATTTGTTCCCACTAATATAGAAAGAAAAGAGGATGAAATTATGCATACATTAAAATCAACACCTAAAGCCGACGGCTTCCGTATGCCGGGCGAATTTGAAGAAAGAGAAGCCGATTTCCTTATCTGGCCGGAACGTACCGATACATGGAGAGACGGCGGCAAACCGGCACAGAAAATTCTCGTTGACGTAGCCACAGAGCTTGTCAAACACGAAAAAGTAACTGTTTTCTGTTCTGCCGGACAGTATGAAAACGCAAGGGCAAGGCTTCCTGAGGAGGTCCGCGTGGTGGAAATGACAATCGATGATGCGTGGACACAGGATAAAGGTCCATTCTATGTAATAAATGATAAAGGTGACATCCGTGGTGTATCTTTTGGATGGAACGCATACGGCGGACTTGAGGGTGGTCTGTACTTCCCATGGAACCGCGATGCTGAATTTTCAACCAAGCTTCTCGACCTTGAGAACATTGACCGTTATGATGCAAGACATATGGTTCTTGAGGGCGGTGCTACACAGTTTGACGGCGAAGGTACTTTGATCATCACCGAAAACAGCGTATTGAACCACAACCGTAATCCTCATATGACTAAAGAAGAAGTTGAGCAGACCCTTAAGGATTACCTCAACCTTGAAAAAGTTATCTGGCTCAGAGACGGCATGGCATTCGATGAGACGGACGGCCACATCGATGATGTATGTTTCTTCGTAAAACCGGGTGTACTTGCACTGTCATGGACGGATGACCCGGAGAACCCACAGTATGCCAACCTTAAAGAAGCATATGATATCCTGAGCAATGAAACAGATGCCAAGGGCCGCAAATTTGAAATACACAAAATCCCTATTCCGGGAGTTATACATATCTCAGAGGAAGAAAATGCAGGTATTGATATCTGTGAGTCGGCCGCTTCGCGTGAAGCCGGTCTCCCGCTTGCGGTAACTTATATCAACAGTTACCTCGCCAACGGTGCCATTCTCGTTCCGCAGTTCGGCGATCCGATGGATGAAGTCGCACTTAAACTTTTTGCGGAAATAATGCCTGACCGTGAAGTAGTTCCGGTCAACACCAGAGACTGGTCATTGAGCGGCGGAAATATCCACTGCATGACCTTACAGAAACCAAAAGCATAATCGTCATATTTTTCACAAGGAGGAATTAATTATGATTAAAAAGAAAATAGCAAAAATTACAGCATTATTAATGGCTGCCGCCATGGGTGCCACAATGTTCGCAGGCTGCGGCAAGTCCGGCAGTTCAAGCGAAAGCCTCAACATACTCGTATGGTCCGAATATATTCCGGACAGTGTTCTTTCGCAGTTTGAGAAAGACCATAATTGTAAAATTAATGTCACAACACACGACTCCAACGAGAACTGTCTTGCCAAATTGAAATCCGAAAAAGAAGGAACATACGATGTCGTCATGTGCGGCGATTATATGATCGAACAGATGGCAAAGGGCGGTCTGATTCAGGAACTCGACCACTCCAAACTCCCTAACATGTCCAATATGGATGATGCTTATATGAGTCCTTCATACGACCCTGGCAACAAATATTCAATGCCTTATCAGGGCGGAATAATGGCCATCGGCATAAACACCGACCTTATCAAAGATGATATAACATCATACGAAGACTTGTATGATTCCAAATACGAAGGAAAACTTGTAGTTGCAGACGATATGAGAATCATGCTCGGTCTTGCAGCCAAAACTCTCGGCTACGGACTGAATGAAACAGATCCCGACATTCTCTCCAAGGTAGAAGAAAAGATGCTTACGCTTAAGCCAAACATCAGCGTATACGACAGTGATTCACCAAAATCCGAACTCATCAGCGGTGACTGCGCAATCGGCGTTACATGGAATGCAGAGATTGCACTTGCAATGGCAGAAGTACCTTCCATAAAGATTGTATATCCTTCAGAGGGTTCATGTCTCTTCTTTGATAACTGGGCAATTCCTACGGGAAGCACCAAGACAGACCTTGCATATGAATTCATCAATTACATGATGGATGCCGAAACAGCCAAGACCGTCAGTGAAGAGTTCCCTTACCTCTGCCCGAACAAAGCCGCCATTGAACTTCTCGGTTCCGAATACACCGATAACCCTGCCAAAAACGTTCCTACAGAGGAAATCGCCAAAGGCGAATATGTTCAGAATATTGATAACGATTCACTCGCAATCTACAACGATATCTGGACCAATTTAAAGAAATAATTCCGTAATTCCGATTAAATATCATTTATCACGAAGGCCGCTATGATTCATAGCGGCTTTCTACTGTTCTCTGTACCGTCTCGGTGTGACACCCATTTTTTCCTTAAAATACCGGCTGAAATAGCTTAAGCTCGTAAATCCGCTCTGCGCCGCTATATCCGAAATGCTTAACGACGATATTTTTAACAGATTGCACGCATGCTTAAGCCGCACGTCAAGAATACATTCCATCGGAGACATTCCGTAGATTTCCTTAAAAAGACGCACAAAATGTCTGGTCGAATACCCTGTCCGCGTCGCCAGCTCGCTTACCGTGATGTTTCTCATAAAAGAATAATTAATGCAGTCGCGGCTGTCCTCTATCTTGGCAAGCGCCGTTGCAAAGCGGCGGTCCGTCATCTCCGTGTTCCGCGAAATCTCAACGGCCGCATATACAAACATGGCTCCGGCAATCTCTTTCCAGCCGGGCATCCTTGACTCCTCCTCACGTATTATTTTATCAAAGGCAAAAATAACCTGCTGCAGCCTGCCCTCACTGAGTTCAAACTGCTTATCGTAGTATCCGAGATTCACATAATGCTCATTGTTGGCAAAAAGTCTTGTAAAGGCCTCAAGCCGTTCATCCTGCATATTCACCATCGTCCGTGGATACTCCGCAGCGAACATGACATTTATCACACGCATATCCACAACATTCTCATAGCTGTGCACCACCCCGACAGGAATTATAAACACGCTTCCGCGCTTGAGTTCATATGTCCTGTCAAGCACCTTATGCGTTCCCGTTCCCGCTATGACGATGACCATCTCCACATAATCCCTGTGTCCGTGCCTGCCAAGCCGCACATCATGATGTCCGTATTGTACAAAAAGCGGAAAGCTTTTGTCACTGTTAAATTGTTCCATTCTAAACCATACGGTCTCTTCCATATAGATGTCCTCTTTGTTATATTAAATGTCTGAATTGTTATATTTTTCTCTATTATACTACATTATATTTATATTATCAAATATATAAGGAGAATGGTTTATGATAAAAAAGAAATTAAGAATTGCCGCTGCGGCACTTACAGTTTGTTTATCAATGTGCGCCGTTGCCGGATGCGGTAAAAACGCAAGCTCTTCTTCAAGCGTCAGCCAGACGCCTTCAGAGAGTGTTACCGGAATCGAATTTAACGGCAAAATCGTTGATGACCAGTCTGTGAGAACGGACCTTACCGCGACGGAACTGACCAAACTTATGGGAAACGGTATCAATCTCGGAAATACCATGGAGGCATACGGACACATAAGTCTCGGCACCAAGGCCGATACCTCTTCTTACGAAACACTTTGGGGCGAACCGGTTACAACCCAGGAAATGATAACCGCAATGCACGAATCCGGCTTTGATGCCATAAGAATTCCTGTAGCGTGGACCAATATGATGGACTATGAATCGGGTGATTACACGATCGACGAGAAGTATTTTGACAGGGTAACGGAAATCATCAATTATGCCCGAAGCGAAAATATGTACGTCATAATCAATGACCACTGGGACGGAAGCTGGTGGGGAATGTTCGGTTCCGCAACCGAAGCTACCCGCGAAAAAGCAATGGACATGTACGTTTCCATGTGGACACAGATTGCAGACCACTACCGTGATTATTCCGACTATCTCATATATGAGTCTGCAAACGAAGAGCTCGGCGACCGCCTTAACGACAAGGACGTTGCCAAAGATTCAGGCTCCCTGAACGAAGAGCAGTGTTACGAAACAACCAATCTTATCAACCAGACATTTGTTGACACCATCCGTTCTTCGGGCGGAAACAACGAAAACCGTTTCCTTCTGATTGCCGGATACAATACGGATGTAAACAGAACATGTGATGACCGTTTTGTGATGCCTAAGGACACCGCAGACAGTAAACTGCTTGTATCCGTACACTTCTATGAACCGTCATCATACTGCACCGGTTCAAGTATCGCAACCTGGGGTACCAAGGATGATTTACAGAATCAGCACAACATCCTCAAACAGCTTACTAAATTCACCGATGCCGGATACGGCGTAATAATCGGCGAGTACGGCATATACATTAATGAAGACGACACCTTAAAGGAAGGCACGCTCGAATATTTCAACAACTTCCTGAGCATTTGTGATTATTACAATTACTGCCCTATGCTTTGGGACTGCAACCGTCTTTTTAACCGTAACGATTGTAAGATCATAAGCGATGACGCTGCTCAGATTTATCTTGAGCACAGTCTCAAAACACAGTCCGAAAAAGACGACAAGACCATCAAGTCGGAGGCAGAAACTTATATTGCCACAGCACTTGCCAATGCCAAGGAAGCCGAGTCAGTTCCATCAGATGAAGCTTACGCATGGATCATGATGAACAGCAGCGACTGGACACTTACATACAAAGTCGGCGACAAATACGAAAACAAATTTACCGAAGGAATCAAAGCCGAAGATGTTCAGGTAACCGGCGAAGGAACTTATACGGTAAGCCTTGATTTTACCGGCACTGATATGCACTGTTCCAAGGGTATAGGATTTGCCGCTGTCGGTATCATAAACGGCGAGGCACTTTTTCCGGGTTACATAATGACAATCGACGAAATCCTTATCAACGGCGAGCCATACACCAGCCAGTATAAGGAATACACCACAAGCGATGACGAGAACTGCACAAGAGTAAATCTCTACAACGGATGGGTTACGGAGCTTCCTAAAGAAGCAAGAACACTCACGGGAGATTTCACGGATTGCAGTGCACAGCTCATCAACCCGGATGATGTCGGCGACATTACAACAATTTCAGTCACATTCACGTACGGACCGGCTAATTAGAAGGAGGAATTCTTATGAAGAAAAAAATAACCGCAATAGTCGCAATATTATTACTTATGATACTTAGCTGCATGCCTGTTTTTGCAGAAGTTACAACGGATTATACATATGCCGAGGATGAACAGTTTGATCTCTGTGTATTCAACATATGGTCGGATGCGGAAACCGGAGTTACCCCTACGGTTCTCAATATCAATAAAATAACCATGACCGTAACCATTTCAGATTTTCAGGGTGATCCTATCGATGTAAAGCTTTACAGCCGTGAGCAGGCTACATGGACTACATGGGCATCCGAAGCACAGACAATCTCACAGGACGGAACATATACCTTTGAGATTGATTTCGGTGAGAACGCATTCAGCACCGATATGCTTGCAACTATCTACATCAAGGATGTAAGATGCTGTGTGGCTCCTGATGAAGACGCCGACGGTCAGTCACTTGAAAGCTCCGGAATTACCTGCCATGCAGTTCTTGATTCCATTGAATTCAACAAAGAGGATGGCTCTGACGATACTTCCGAAACAGAAGCAGCAGACAATACCACCGAGCCTGCCGATACCGCAACAACCGCAGCCGCTTCTGCTTCCTCAGAAAGCGGCTCATCAAACGGTCTGCCGATCGGAGCAATAATCGGAATCGCTGCCGGAGCCGTTATTATCGTGGCAGTTATAGTAATTGTGGTTGTTAATAACAAGAAAAAGAAATAAGCATTATCCGATATAATTTCTCATATTTTAACCCAAAAGAACCATCGAACCCGTCATCCGGTCCGATGGTTCTTTCCCACTCTATATCCTTAATTCCGTCTCTTTTCCCTGATATTTAAAAGCTCTTATTCCCAAACTTCCTACAAAACTCTTTTTTTCTTAATGCACACACCTGCAACGAGTGCACAGCCTGCAATTACGATGCTCCATATGACCGGTGTTACGCCAAACCCTGCTTTAACATCCTTAGGAACCTCTTCATCCTTGCCGCCGCCCGGATTTATCGTATCGCCCGCTTTAACAGTGTACCCACACTCACATACGCGGTCGCCGTTGTCAAGTGTTGTAAATTTGTGCAGTTCCATTGTATCAGCCTTTCCCAAATCGTCTGATAAACAATATTCGGCAATGCACAGTTTCCAATGATACTCTTCGTCATATTCCCATTCGCCCAAGGTGTGCTCATGAACAGAAGCAATGCGCGTAACCTTAGTCTGCTCATACCATATGTCCCTGCCTTCTATGAATGATTCTTTCCAGGCTCCTTCGTATAAGAGGTTGCCTTCTATATCATACATTCTGATATTACAGTCTGGTTTAAACTCATTGAGTTCATCCACCGCAAGCAGTCTGCTTTCTTTGGCGTTATATTGCTGTACATCAAACAGAGCTTTCGCTACCGTAAATCTATTGCAACATACCGCTGACTCATACGATTTAATGACGAGCTTACCGCCTGATACATCTAATTTCCCGTCGCTCGAATTACAGTTTATTCCGTATGAATCTTCAGAATTTACAAAAATATCACTTTCCGTAAGCACTATATCGCCTGCATCTAGCAGGATACCATCAAGTGCAGAATTTATCCGCAGTACAGAGTCGGTAACCTTATTATCAGCCCCGTATGCCACCATTCCATTGTCTCCGGCTATAATATCCAGTGCAGAACCGGCAATGACCAGGTTGCTAAAGCTGTTTATTCCGTCACCCCGTGCTCTTATGGCCACATCACAGTCCTTGATGTTAATGGCGCCCACTCTCGTGTTAAATATTCCGTCTTCATTTCCAACCAATCGAAGTTGTGCATCGGCCGATGTTCCTTCTATGTTGAGCGCTTTCTCCGCCTCTATCGCATCACTCTGATATGATGCAATATAAGCGCTTCCCTCAACCTTAATGGTTGTACCGTCCGGTACTGTAAGTGCGTCATTGTCATTAACACTGAGATAGAATCCGTCCTTAAGCGTAAGTGTAAGGCTTTCCTCGTCCCATGTCCATGAATCGTCAGGCTCCGGTTTCTCCGTCCCGATAAAATCCAGCTTTGGGGTTCCATTGCGTGATAAATCAAGTTCAAGGCGGCACATACCGGACTGCAATTGATCATTACCGCATACCACCAGATAACATGTGCCCGGCTCATCTATAGTAAAATGAACCAATTCACCGCCTTTGATTCCCAAATCGGAATCACTGTACCTTGTACATATAAATTCGCCATCCAAACCCTGTTCATACAGGCAGACTCTCACATCAATTCCTGTTTCGCCGTTACACATTGCCGAGACTACATCTCCTGCTTCGGCATTGAATTCGAATACTTTGGCATACGAAGCTAAATTAAGATTCTTATTATAATAAAGCTCCTCGCTGCCAAACTCGTATTCCATATCCCACATTCCGATAAGTTCGTCTGCATCTTCAAACTGATCTTCAATGTATGGCAATGAAGCTATACTCGTAACTTCAATGTGGCATCTAACATTATCTGTTATTTCACCCGTATATTCCAGATAATATGTGCCGGCTGAACTCGCCTGGAATACCGCATCAACTACCGTATCGTTTCCGGCTGAAGCATAGTATTGCTTGAGAAGATACGGTTTCCCATTCTTATCCTCGGAATAAACCGAAATCCTCGGCTTCATCACCTCCTGTGATGCCGTGAATCTGACTTCTATTGCCTCATCAGCATCAAGTCTGACCTTGCTCACATGTGCCGTACATTCTCCATATCCGTCCGTGTATGTCTCCGAGCCCAGCTCATAATCATACGCTGCCGGCAGTGTAATCTCAGCCGCGTTCGCAAACGCCTCATCTTTCGACACAGCAGCCGCCTTCACATTTCCCGGTATATATGTCAGAATCATAGCGATTACCAGTATGATACCGGTTATTCTTTTTTTCATTAACCAAGTCCTCCTGTTTAAGTCAGTTTAATCCAATCCAGCATTATCCTTAAGTTCAAACTCGTATTTCATAGCCAGCGCATTGAATAATTTCTGCATGACGGCATTGGCAGTCGCACATATATCCATCTTTTTGATGTAATCTATTACATCAGTCCGTTCACTCTCCGGAATGTTGTATGCCCTAAGACTCATTTCCAAAAATCTCTCCAGCTTCCTGTCGAGTGTAAAATACTTGTCACACGGCCTTGACATATATCCACGCATAATCCCTGAACTTCCCACTTCCAGTTCATAGAAATCACTTTCCGTATATCCCGGCAGATATCCCGCAAATATCACACTTAATTTAGAAGATGTCTGTTGATAAATATACTCGGCTATCTTCGGATTCGAGTAGGCCTCTACATATACTTCGCGCAATTTCTCATTAAGTTCCGCCAACGTCATCTGTATTGATGTCTCAACAGCATATAACTTTACCGAATCTTTACAGCCGTTCATTATATGCCCTGCCATTTCAAACTGATTTGCAAACATAAATTCCGTCAGGTCCAGTAAAACGCCGTCCTTCGTCCGAAATATATTATAAAACGTGCTGTTTGTAACATCTGCGGCCTTAAGTATCTCCGCCATCTTCGTCTCATGATATCCTTTTTCAATGAAGAGTTTCACACATGCGGATAAAATTCTCCGTCTGGAATCCTCGCTGTCGTATCGTCTTGCCATTATCTAAATTCCTCTGCATAAATTGGATTGTGCTCCAATCATATCATATAAATCTCTTTTTTTCAATCATTATATTGCATGCACTTACTCCTTGTGCTACAATGTGAGCGTTTTAGGAATTAAAACCGGAAGGGACCAAAGAAAAATATGAAAAGACTAAGATTCACCAGCTGTATGGCATTTCTCGTAAACGGCATGCTCGCTGTCATGACAGGAACTATAATCACCTATCTCGTCCGCGACTACGGCATAAGCCAGGCGGCCGCCGGAAGGATGGTTGCCGCGCAGTCGGTCGGCAATCTTATAATGGTACTTTTAAGCGGTTTTATCATCCAGCTTATCGGCAGAAAAAAATCCCTCTTACTTTTTCCGGTACTTTTTACGGTTGGTTTCGGCGGAATCGCTTTCGTAAACAATGAATTTATATTATATATTCTTATGGTGCTTACCGGCCTTGGCTGGGGGCTTTGCAACAATATATTGAACATTATTATGATGGAATCCGGCGGTGGGATCAGCACGCTGTATACCTGTTACGCGGCCGGTTCGTTCCTCGGACCTTTTTTCGTCGTTGCAGTTACCGGATTCGGTCTGTCGTGGAAAGCTGCCGTAATCGCCGTTGCAGTTTTCTCGCTTGCCCTTCTTCCCGGATTTGCAGGTGTTAAGACATCCGCGGCTGCTCCGGCCGGAGAAAAATTATCCCATAAAGATTTTGTTTTTCTAAAGAATCCCCGGTATTACATATGTAATATATTATATTTCGGATACATCGGTGTGGAAGTTGCCGTCAACTCATGGATCATTACCTATCTCACGCAGTCCGGCCTGCTTTCCGAAAAAATGGCGCAGACCATGTTTTCCGTGTTCTGGCTGATAATTATTTTTATCAGGCTTTTTGTCGGAGCCTGCATGAAGCGCTTTCGCCGCGAAAATCTGCTCATCTGCCAGTGGGTCGGTCTTGCCGCGGCACTTACCGCGCTTATCTTATGCCGCAGAAGTGTTGTATCTGTTGTGATACTCATAATAATGGCTGTTTTTATGGCCGCAATCTCTCCGGTCAATGCTGAAAACGCCGATGAATTCATCAAGGGCAAGGGCATTTCCGGCGGTATAATGTTCGCAGTCGGCTGCGTCGGTTCCACCATTCTGCCGATGATAGTCGGAAGTCTCGCGGACAGTTCCGGCATAACGGCGGGCATGTGGGTTATCGCCGGTGTTATGTATGCCATGATTGCTGTATGCGTGGTGAATATTGTGATGAAACGAAGAGGTTAATATTCTACACCATAATATTGAAGTATTTTATTTTTAGTTCTTGTCAACTGTTCCAAAGCACGCTCTGAAGCCGCAAAAAACTCATTATCACTGACTAATTTATACGGTACATATCCATCCGGCCATTCGGTTATGTCCACTATTACGTTTTTTGTCTTTTTCAGACAGAAAACAGGTGGAACTACCATATCCGGAACACTATATATATCTTTATTTTCGGCTGTAATATCCAGTTTGCTTTCTGCTATTATCAGATACTTCTCTCCCTTTTTCAACTCATTGACAAATGACATTTCACGCTTGTTTCCATTAGACAATTTCCATGAACCTTTATATATGAATATGTCTTTACCCTCGCTCTCCTTATCCCCTGTTATTACCTGCACCACATTAACTTTCTGGCAAATCGACTGATACATATATTGGGTATATCCATATGCCTCCACAATAAACACATAAGCGGCTCTATCTATGTAATCATCAGTCATATCTGGCGCTATTCCTTCCTGATATTCACATACATATATTGAATCCATATAATCTGTCATTTGTGTTATATCAGAATAACTTTTCCTGAATGCCGCTCCTGTCACTATTGCCGTTATTCCAATTATAACCATACATCCGCATGATATATACATAATTAATATATTCATAAGTTCCCTCCTTTATTTTACCGTTTTCAATATAAATTATTTCATCCGCTAGCAGCTCAATGTCTGTTTTGTTATGACTTGCCAGAACTATAATGGCTCCTCTTCTTTTTTCTTCCATTATTATATTCCTAACCAGACCCACCCCGGCAGTATCAAGTGCGTTCGTAGGTTCGTCCAGAAAAAGAATATCCGGTTTCTCCATTATTGCCTGCGCGATAACTATTTTTTGTTTCATTCCAAGTGAATATTTTCGCACTGTTCTTTTATCATCGGGATCCAATCCCACTCTTTCCATCGCACTCCTTATTTCATTATTTCCAATACGGTTGTTTATTTTAGCCAATATTTTCAAATTGTTAAAGCCTGTAAACTCCGGATATAATCCGGCATTTTCAATCGTTATGCCAATACCCGGCATTACGGGAAAATCTTTATGAAGAATTCTATCATCCAACATAATTTTACCTTCGTCTATGTGCATAAGCCCGCTTAATGCTCTCAACAACATGGTTTTGCCACTTCCGTTTTTCCCGACCAGACCGTACACTTTTCCTGAATTGAACTCAAGATTAATATTGTCAAGTATAATATTCTTCTTAATTTTTTTTGAAACATCAATTACCTTTATTTTCATTAATTTCCTCCTGTCTCATGGTCAGAAATAATAACATCATATCTATTGACCGATATAATCCCTGTAATAGTTATAAGTGCGGCTAACACTATAAAATATACCATTGTATATTTTATATCTATTGTAATATTGAACACCATCTTGACGTTATCTGCTGCTTCAAACACATTGTCATGCCATCCTAAAATCAAATGAGCCATAGGGTTAGCCAACATCATTTTGATGTTTCGCTCCGGATCCGGGTTAGTTTCTATCGGAAAAACCGTATTAAACAATCCAAGCAAAGATATCAACAATAACTGGATTCCCGACACAATTGCAAATGATGATGCACTATTAGTATACATCGCCAGAATATTAATCATAATCGTTGTAATATATAGCCATAATGTATATATTAAAAAGTACAGTATTAACAGTTGCCATGCACCTGCATCTATTTTTATTGTTACATGCATTATCATTGTTATGACTAATGTTCCTGTCAGATTTAACAGCATATATACGATGCCATAAAACACAACATGTATACACTGTTTCAAAAACCACCATGTTCTGTTGGAATTTCTTGAAAACACATATACACTTGCGGTACAAAAATTTTTGTATATGTACACTCCAAAAATTAAATTAAAAGCAATAAATAATGCCATCCTGACTGCAAACTGATACAAATAGTCAAAGTTTACAGCCATATCATAAAAACTGCTATTTAAAATTATATCTGATAAAAAAACCTCTTTGTTGTATCGCGTAATATATCCGGATAGTATTCCAAAGCCCGTCGGTACTATACAAAGGGCTATCTGCGCTTTCATATCATATCCCTTCTGCTTCTATGCCAAGTTATTATTATTGAAATTGCCGCAATCAGTGCCATAAACATCAGGTATAATGGATAATTCTTGTTAATTCCGTTATGAATTACCATATAATCCCGCGGCAGGATTTCAAACCCCCGGGAATTAAATACAGTATCATCAAGTCTTCCTAATATTGTATGAGTTAAATAAACCGGAATAAATACAAACAAACGAAATTTAGGAACATACAGGGAGACAGCCACAGCGAATGTTCCCCATATTCCTGCCGAAATTTCCCAAAGAAATACACCTATAATACAGTGAAGATAAGGTAGTTTAACATATAGCGCCGGAAATATGTAGTTTTTTATAGCTTCAACCGTATCATAATATGGTATATTTGATTCATCCCCACTTGCTTTTAACGGAAATGCAATACAGTTTATTACAAGTTCAAATAAGAATGGCACCGTAAACACCATAAATGTGATCAGAAATGCGGTTATAAGTTTACCAAAGTAATATTGCTTCAGACCAAGCCTTACTGAAAGGTAATTTATTTCTCTGGAATCCCTGTCAATACAAAATGACATTCCCGCCGGAAGTACGACAATCAGGGGATATATAAGAAAAAGTCTGAAATTTGATGCGTACTCTGAAATTGTAATTAACTTATAAGGAGCATACATATTAACCACATCCCGCCCCTTATATTCGAAAACATTGCCAAAATAATTTACCGTTACAAAAAAACATAGAATTAACAATGTAATATAGACTTCTTTCTGGGACAATGAAATTCTTATCTGTGATTTTATTGATTTTCTAAACATAAGCATCCCCCTTAAATAAAAAAAAGAAGCACCATTATTGTAATGGTGCCCCGTTGCATATTATTTGTATAACATATTTTCTATCCTTTGTAAATAATTCTGATTTACCATTTTTTATAGTAGCATATAATTATTTTTTATAACACAAAAGAATTATTTTTTATACTTGATCTTACAGAAAATCACGCCCGCAAGCGTGCTTATAGTGGTTGCTATGATTCCCGGAATAATAATCGCCGCCGGATTGACACTTCCGTATTCCGCCCGGTATGCGATTATGTTTACGGGAATTAACTGTATTGAGGATATATTTATTACCAGAAACGCACACATCGCATCGGATGCTTTTGTTACATGATGTCCTGCGCGTTCATCCTGTAAAGCGGCAAGTGCTTCCATTGCCTTAAGTCCCGCCGGGGTTGCCGCCCAGCCGAGTCCGCAGAAATTTGCTATCAGGTTGATTGCTATATACTCCGATGCAGGGTGCTCAGGCGGCACATCCGGAAAAAGCCATTTGATAAGCGGTGCTATTTTTTTCTTAAGTCCTGCTATAAGTCCGCTCTTTCTGGCTATTTCCATTACTCCCGTCCACAATGACACTATTCCGAGCATAGTTATACATAACGATACAGCCTCGCCCCCGCCTTCAATAAATCCGTTGCTTACATCTTCTATTCTTCCGGTTGCCGCCCCATACGCAACTCCCAAAAGTATCATTCCCGCCCACAAAAAATTAAGCATACCATTCACACTCATTATCTGATGTGTTATATGGTATGCTTAAAAATATTTGTTTATGAATGTTTATTTGGCTGCTGTTCCCACGCCGCCAAGTGCTGCCGCAAGCTGTGATGCCGGCATTGTCTGTATGTACACACGACCCGGTCCCGTAACAACCGTGTTAAATATGCCTTCTCCTCCGAAAAGCATATTTTTTACTCCCGGAACGGTAACGACATCAATGCTGCATGTGGATGACATCGCTGCAAGGTAACCTGTGTCTATTATTATCTGCTGGCCCGGTCCAAGTTCATACTCCTTAACATAACCGTCTATCTCGATAAATGCAATTCCGTTACCGGAAAGTCTCTGCATTACGAAACCCTCTCCACCGAAAAAACCCGCTCCGAGTCTTTTCTGGAAATGCACGGAAAGTTCAACGCCAACTTCCGAAGCAAGAAATGCCGATTTCTGGCATATCAGGTCATTGCCCGGTGTAATCTGGAATGCTCTTATCGATCCCGGAAAGCTTGATGCAAACGCTATCATTCCCGGTCCGTTCTGTGCGGTATATTCATTGACAAACATGCTTTCACCGGAAAACATTCTTCCGAACATCTTGCCGATTCCGCCCCCTTTGGTCTCCATGTGCATGTTCGGTGACATCCATGACATAGCACCTTTCTCGGTAATCATTGTCTCTCCCGGTGCCAGATTGCAGATAACTACCGGCAACGGTTCTCCTTCAATTGAATACTGCATAAATTATGTCCTCCTGATTGTTATATTTCATATCTGTATTATAAGATATTGCGGGCAAAATGGCAATGACGAGTTTGAGGATTTCATATAATTAGCGCGGGGTGGGCTCGCGGCGCTGCTTTCCCAACCGGCACCAAGCTTCCCCGCGGGAATTATTCATTTAATATATTATATATTTATCACTTTTTCTGCTCTTTTACACTTTTAAGTGTGACTTTCCGTCTTCACATCATGCCCAAAAATCACATCTTTCTCCCCGATTTGGCAATTTTTACCATTAAAGTGATAATTGGTAAATAATTTATTATACTTTTATTCTCGCTCTTCCTATGCGTTACCGCATAAATTATCACTTAATCATCAAAACAGCGCAAAAAAGTGTGATTTTGCTGATTTGGACATCATCACTCGTTCAGCAGATTATCACTTTATCAGAGTATTTCCTGAATTTGGTGATATTAGTGTATTATACGCCACCAGCGTTTTTTCCATAAGTGTATTATATAACCACTTACCTATTTCCCACCACAATCCAGTTATCATATGCACCCCGCGATGTCGCTCTCTTGACCTGCCACATGTTTCCCCGCGAGTTACTTTCCACGCCCTATGCCCGCGGCTCCTGCTGCGTTATGCAATGAATATTTCCGCCGCCGTACACAATCTCTCTTGTATATACGCCGACAACTTTGCGGTCGGGAAAGATTTCCTGCAGCTGTCTGAGTGCCAGCGCATCATTGACATCACCGTACTGCGGCACAATTACACCACCGTTTACTATAAGGAAATTTATATATGAAGCGATGCATATATCGCCCTCATTGCGGGCCTTGCTGCCATCAACCGCACGGATGTTAAAATCACCGATGCGCACCGTTTCCTTCGGACAGCATACCTTGTGCACCTTGAGCGGACGACCCTTGGCATCCGTCATACCGCATAAATCCTTGTATGCTTTTTGGAGAGCATCATAGAAAGGATGCTTAGGATCGTCCGTATATGCACAGGCCACCTCGCCGGGTGCGACAAAACAAGCCACATCATCTATATGTCCGTTGGTCTCGTCAGGGTCGATTCCGTCACGGAGCCATAGCACCTTGGTAACACCAAGATATTCACAAAGGTGTGATTCTATCTCCTGCTTAGTCATGTGCGGATTGCGTCCGGCACTCAGAAGACACATCTGTGTCGTAAGAAGGGTCCCCTCGCCATCGACATGGATGGAACCGCCCTCAAGCACAAAATTATCCGTACGGTAATAATCGGTATTTTCCAGATTGCATATGGAAGAAGCGATTTTATCGTCTTTATCCCATGTATCGTAAAGGCCGTCCACCTTGCCGCCCCAGGCATTAAAAGTCCAGTCGCACGCACGGCGGCCGCCCTTGCCGTTTATTAAGAAAGTCGGGCCTACGTCGCGGCACCACGCATCATCGCTTTCCATTTTGATGATATTGATTTCGGGCGGAAGCACGCTTCTGCAATTCTCATACTGAGCCTCGGAAACTAACATTGTGACCGGCTCGAATTCACTTATTGCTTTGGCAACGGCCGCATACGCCTGCTGCGCAGGCACCGCATCATCGCGCCAGTTGTCCGGACGCTCCGGCCATATCATCCATATTTTATCCTGTGCGGCATATTCTGCCGGCATATAATACCCGTCAGCTGCGGGTGTTGAGTTGAGTTTCATGATTAACCACCTTCCACTAATAAACCGGCAGCGAGGGCGATAAGCCTCGTTGCCGGTTCTGTTAGGATGTTTTATTATTACGCATTATGAATGCTATAATGCCTTAAGGTAAATTTCCTTAATCTGCTCTCTGGTAAAAGTAACAGGATGGTTGTTGTAATTTCCGATAGATACCTTGAAAAAGTTATCCACCATCCAGTCAACATCTTCCTCTTTAATCCCCTGTTCGCCAAGAGTTATCTTAAGGTCTATCTGACTAAGCAGATCATTGATACGCTCTGCACAGTCTTTTTCGTCCGTGCCGCCAAGACATCTTGAAATCTCAGCGAATTTCTCGGGTGCACCGCTCACACTCATCTCGGTAATTATCGGAGTAAGTGCTGCAAGGCCGCGGCCGTGCACGATATTTTTAAGTCCGCTTGCCGGATGCTCCATGCCGTGTGCAAGTGTTACGCCGGCGGTATTGATTACCATTCCGCCGATGGTGCTGGCCCATGTAATGGCATCCCAGTCATCCGCGGTGCCCTCGCCCTTGTAGACTTTGACCAGATGCTTACCGATGAGCGCCATACCCTCATGCGCAAGCATGTCGGTGATCGGCTGGCCGATTTTGGAAGTGTATGCCTCCATGCAATGGCACAAGGCATCGAAACCGACCGAAGCAAGAATTGATTTCGGCATAGTCTCCATAAGCTCGGAATCAATGATTGAAGCCTTTCCTACGATTGCAGGGCAGCGTAACGACTTCTTGTCGCCGGTTTCCGGATTGGTAAGAACCGCAAAACCGTTGCCCTCACTTCCGGTTCCGCAAGTAGTCGGAACGAGAATAAGCGGAAGCGCCTCATCACTGTGTTTTCTGTTAAAAATATAATCGTTGATATCTCCATCGTTCTTTACGATAAAAGCTATCGCCTTGGCGCAGTCCATGATACTGCCGCCGCCGAGTGCGATGACAACGTCGCATCCCTCTGCCTTGGCAAAATCAGCGCCCTCTATTGCCGTTGTGGTAAGCGGATTCTGGCTTACCTTATCGTATATCGCACTCTCAAGTCCCGCATCGGCCAGAAGCTTTACTGCGCGGTCGAGAAGACCTGATTTCTTCGTACTGGAATGTCCCGTAACGATAAGTGCTTTTTTACCGTATTTAGCTGCCTCGGTTCCTATAAGCTCAGCCTTTCCGCGGCCGAAAATAAGATTCACCGGCAGATAATAATTAAAATTCATATGTGCCTCCGAATTAAAGTCCAAGATCCTTCATTGTCTTAACGAGTGCTGCCTCGTAAATCTCAAGACCTTTTTCCATCTGTTCATCAGTCATTACGAGCGGTGCAAGGAAACGGATTACGTTGCCGTTGGTTCCTGCATTTTCCATAAGAAGACCCATCTGGATCGCGTTCTGTATCATCTTAGATACGAACTCGCCGTACGGTTCCTTGGACTCCTTGTCCTTGACATACTCAACACCAATCATGGCACCAAGTCCGCGGACATCTCCGACAACCGGATATTTCTCTTTAAGTTCATTAAATTTAGCCATAACTCTGTCGGCAATATGACGGGCTTTTCCGGCAAAATCCTCTGCCTTCATAATGTCGATTACCTTGTTGGCTGCGGCACATGAAACAGGGTTGCCGCAATATGTACCGCCGATTGTTCCTGCAGGTACGGAATCCATGATTTCTTCACTGGCTGTGATTGCACTGATAGGCATACCTGCGCCCATTGACTTGGCGGTTGATACGATATCCGGTGCTGCGCCGGCCTCTGCCCAGTATTCCGATGCAAAATAACGGCCGGTTCTGCAGTTACCGCACTGAACTTCATCGGCAATCATAAGAATTCCGTTGTCATCACAGATTTTGCGCACTGCCTTTACCCACTCGATCGGTGCAGGGACGAAACCGCCCTCACCCTGAATAGGCTCGATTATCATACATGCCACATCTGATGCAGGTGTTGCCTCGTCAAAAAGTTTATATATTTTATCAATGTAATATTTGATTGCTTCTTCCTCTGTATATCCCTTAGGTGCTCTGTACAGATACGGATAATCTGCTCTGTAAATTCCCGATGGGAAAGGTCCCATGCCGAGCGAATAAGCTTTCTTGGCTGTGAGCGCCATTGTAAGGTTGGTCCTGCCGTGGAAAGCGCCAGAGAAACATACGACGTTCGGTCTTCCTGTATAAGCTTTGGCTACCTTTATCGCATTCTCGTCAGCCTCGGCACCGGAGTTGGCAAAATATGTTTTTTTCTTATCACCGCGGCAAGGAATTGTCTGATTGAATTTCTCCGCGAGTGAGACATAACCGTCATGGACAACTACGTTAAAAATAGTATGGAAATACTTATCGGCCTGCTCCTTAACAGCCTCAACGACCTCAGGTCTTGAATAACCCATATTGAGAACACCTACACCGCCGATCCAGTCGAGGAATTTGTTTCCGTCAAGATCCTCAAGCATTGCACCCTCGCCTCTTGCGATGCAGATAGGATATGTCGAACCGCAGAGTGCTTTAGGAATTGCGGCATTTCTTCTGTCTAAAAGTTCTTTGGCTTTAGGTCCCGGAACTGTACCGGTAACGATTTCAGGTAATTCATCCTTTAACATAATACAATCCTTCTTTCCTTATATCACACGCCGCAGCTTTCACTGCGGCGCCGTCTTTGTTTATTATAATTCAAATTCTTTCTTAGTGTCTGCAAGTGCTGCATCCATTCTTTCGATAACCTGTGCAATCTGCTCTTCTGTGATGACTGCTGTAGGCTCAAAACGTATACACTTGGCATTTACAAGAGTACCTGCTGTCATTACTCCTCTTGAGAAAAGTCCCTTTGCTACGGAATATCCGATATCGCAGGTCTTAAACTCAACAGCGAGCATAAGTCCGAGTCCTCTTACATCATCGATGATTTCAGGGTATTTAGCCTTGAGTGACTCAAGTCCTGCCTTGAGAATCTTACCCTTGCTTGCGCACTGTCCCGGAATATCGTTATCAATCATGTACTTGATCGTTGCGATTGCTGCCGAACAGCATACAGGGTTACCACCGAATGTAGGTGAACCGAGAAGCCATGGATTATCGATGAGCTGCTGTACCCACATCTGCGGTCTGCAGATAATACCTGTTATCGGCATTATGCCGCCGCCGAATGCTTTACCGAATGTCATGATATCAGGAACAACGCCTTCAGCTTCACATCTCCACATTGTACCGGTTCTACCCATACCACACTGGATTTCATCAAAAATAAGTGCTACATCATATTTATCACAAATCTCACGAAGTTTCTTAAGATATCCTTCAGGAGGAACGATTACACCGGCCTCACCCTGGATAGGCTCAACAATCATACCGGCAACTCTCTCGCCGACTGCGAGAAGGTTCTTGATTGCTTTCTCGGCATCTTCCGCATTACCGTATTCAACATGCTGTACCTGCTGTACCATAGGAAGATACGGAACTCTGTATGTGCTCTTGCCGCCCATTGAAATAGCACCGAATGACTTGCCGTGGAAAGCACCTACCGTTGAGATGTACCATCCGCCGCCCTTAGCGATTCTGGCAAGCTTAAGAGCCATCTCTACTGCCTCAGCACCACCGTTTGTAAAGAAACAGTACTGAAGGTCACCCGGTGTAATATCTGCAACTGCTTTTGCAAGATATCCACGAAGCGGATCGAGAAGCTCCTGTGAATGAAGTGCCTGATGGTCAAGCTGTGCTTTAACCGTGTCAAGGATTTCCGGATTACGGTGTCCGCATGTATAAATACCGAAACCGCCGAGGCAGTCGATAAATTCTTCTCCGTAAAGTCCTTCGCATACTCCGTCATGGTCTGTCCACTCAAGAACTGCTGAATTGGTTGATACCGATTTACGATATTTAAGCCATCCCGGACTTACATAATTATCGAAATAATCGAGTGTCTGCTCCGTCATTGTTTTTTTCTCGGCATCCGTAAGTTCATCCGAATGGATATAACCTATAACCTTTTCCAAATCTTTGCTAACCTGTTCATAACTCATAATAAAACCTCCTAATAGTAAAAAAAGGACTTAAAGATATTGTTCGTATCTTTAAGCCCCGTTGCTTAAGTTGTGATTATAGTACACCTGCATTACTTACTTTTCAATTCCTAATATCTACCATTTTTCTACTTATTTTTTGTGAATATGGTACTTTTTAATTAGTTATTCCATGCAGACAGGTCAACTTCTTCGATTTGCGAGTGGACTATGTGTCCCTCAGTCTTCATGATTTCGGCATCACATTTGTCCCAGTATACATATACTTTGGTGCCGGGTTCAGGTATTTTTGAGCCTGAAAGTCTGGTGTATTTGATTTCTTTATCGTTTACCAGCCTTATTATCGCCTTTTCAAATGAGCCGGAAAAAATACATTCGGATACGACTCCCGGTATGTTAAAGCCCTCCACCGGAGTTTCGCTGAGGCGGATTGCATCCGGGCGGACAGAGCAGTTCACAAATTCATTATCCGAAACACCCTTAATATTGAGAGCGGAGGCGGTTCCGGATTCCATCCTGAGCCTTAATTCGCTGCCGTCAACAGCTGCCACAGCCTCAAACACATTGGTTTCACCGATAAATTCCGCCACAAACTGTGATGCCGGGTGGGAATAAATCTCTTCCGGGGTTCCGACCTGTTCGATTCTTCCGCCGTTCATAACCGCAATCCTGTCGCTCATGACGATTGCCTCTTCCTGATCATGTGTGACAAATATAAATGTTATTCCAAGCTGTTTTTGCAGCCTCCTCAGTTCAAAACGCATCTCTTTTCTGAGTTTTAAGTCAAGGGCGGTGAGCGGCTCGTCAAGCAGCAGCACCGGTGCCTGATTGACTATGGCCCTCGCTATCGATACACGCTGCTTCTGTCCGCCGGACATCTGGGACGGCTGTCTTTTCTCAAAGCCTTCAAGCTTGACCATTGAGATGGCCTCCTTCACTCTCCGATCAATTTCCTTATGTCCCAGCCATTTTGCTTTGAGACCGTATGCAATATTTTTATACACATCCATGTGAGGGAACAGCGCATAATTCTGAAAAACCGTATTCAGGTTGCGCTTATACGGCTCAAGCCTGTCAATTCTGTCCTCGTCCATGTATATTTCTCCCGAATCCAGATACTCAAGTCCAGCTATAAGTCTGAGGATTGTGGTCTTGCCGCAGCCCGACGGACCCAAAAGAGACAGAAATTCGCCCGGCCTGATCTCAAAATCCAGATCTTTTAATACGTGATTTTTTCCGTAATATTTATTTATGTTTTTTAATGTTATCGCACCTTTTTTCTCCATGGACAGCACCTCCTGCCGCTATATGCTTTTTTTGCCGCGTTCTCCGGTTCTTATCCGCATACAGTCATCAATCCTGCTTACAAACACCTTGCCGTCGCCGACCTTGCCGGTCGAAATCTCCGAATGTACGGCTGCCAGAATATCGTCAACATCCTTATCCGCAACTACAACCATGACCATTATCTTGGGTATCAGGTTCATTCCCGATACCTTAAGTCCCTTTATGGTGTCGTAGTCAACACTTCCTTTCTGGTTTCCGCAGCCCATGACACTTGTCACTGTCATTCCGCCTATTGAAATCTCATTCAGGATTTCCTTTAATTTCTCTAATTTATCAGGTCTGATAATTATTTCCAGCTTTGTCATATTTCATCATCCTTTCCTGTTCACACTCTGCACGCATCTTCCGGTGCAAAAAATATTTTTACTTCCGTTCCCGGATTATACGGTCTGTCATCCAGCGCAAAACATATCTGTCCGGATTCAAGTTTTGCACAATTACGATACACATTTCCCATAAAGGTGCTTTCCGTTACAACCGCCGGCATCCCTTTGGAAGCGTTCAGCACAAAATGTATTTTTTCCGGGCGTACTGCGTATGTATCGGCTGCGCCGTCATCCTGGCAGAAATATTCTTCACCGTCTCCGTGTACGTATGTACCGGTAAAAAGATTGGCATCACCGAGGAACTGCGACACAAATCTGGTCGCCGGATGTTTATATATCTGACGCGCCGTGTCACACTGTTCAATCCGGCCTTCATGCATTACGACGACCCTGTCGGACATTGTCATCGCTTCCTCCTGATCATGTGTGACATATACATAAGTTGTGCCGAGTTTTCTCTGCAGCCTCTTAAGCTCGATCTGCATTGATTTTCTCAGATGAAGGTCCAGCGCACCGAGCGGTTCATCAAGCAGCAACACCTTCGGCCGGTTTACAAGGCTCCTCGCAATCGCAACCCTCTGCTGCTGTCCGCCGGATAACTGTGCCGGTTTCCTGTCGGCAAGCGACTCAAGCTGTGTAAGGGCTAACATTTCGTCAACACGCTCTTCTATTTCCCTGGCCGGTATATGCTTCATCTTCATGCCATATGCTATATTGCCGCGCACCGTCATATGCGGAAAAAGAGCGTAACTCTGAAATACCGTGTTAATCTGTCTTCTGTTGGCCGGAACCGGAATAAGATCTTCTCCGTCAAGAAGTATTTCTCCCGACGTCGGCGTCTCGAATCCGGCCAACATCCTTAATATTGTGGTCTTGCCACAACCCGACGGGCCCAGCAATGTAAGAAATTCACCTTCGTACACATCCAGCGAGATATTTTTAATTATCTCGTTTTTTCCGAAATTTTTGACTATGTTTTTTAACTCGATAAGCTTTCTTGACATTCAGACCGCCTCCTTTGCCGACAATTTGTTGGAGATGATAACCGCTGCCACGGATGCCAGAAGTATCAAAGAACATATCGCATTTATTTCCGGTGTAAAACCATTACGTGTCATTCCGTATATCTTAATCGGCAATGTTGTGAACACACCGTTTAAGAAGAATGTTACCGGAATTTCATCCAGCGAAAGTGTTATTGAAAGCAGCGCTGCTCCAAAAACCGAGGTTTTGATATTGGGGAGTATCACATGGAAGAAGGTCTGCGCACCGCCCGCTCCCAAATCCTGTGATGCCTCAAGAAGGTTGCGGTCAAGCTGTCGAAGCCTTGTGTATACCTGCGGCAGAACCGTGCCGAGCAGGAATGTCGTGTGTCCGAGAACAACCGCAAACGCGCCCTGTACCACTCCCACTAACTGTAAAAAGGACAAAATCGTGATACCTGTTATAATACCCGGTAACATCATCGGAAGTATTACCATTTTTTCAAGTGCTTTTTTACCGGGAAACTTGAGTTTATACATTCCGTAGGCACCCGGCACGCCGATAAGAATAGCAAGTCCTGTTCCTATGAATGCCACTATCAGGGAATTCCGTAACGATTTTATCAGCTCAGTATTGGCAAACATCGCCTTGTACCACTTAAGCGTAAATCCCGACATCGGGAAGCTGCTTATCGCATCCGTGTTGAACGAATACATTACCACAACCACTACCGGGAGATACAGGAAAAGGAATCCGCATACCGCAAGTATAATTACAAGCACCGTACTTCCTGAAAATTTCTTTGACATAGGCCTTACTCCTTTCCCGGCTCCAGTTTGGAGAAATGTTTCTCAAGCCGTCCCATCACAAGTATGATCAAAAGTATTAATACAAAAATAATTACGCCTATCGCCGCTCCATACGGCCAGTTATTTGATGTACCGAACTGCAGCTGGGCTATGTTGGCTATCTTGGTGCTGGTGCTCGCACCGCCAAGTAAAGACGGTGCAAGGAAATCACCCATTGATAAAGCAAGTGCATATGTTCCGCCCGTAAGCACTCCCGGAAGTGTCAGCGGAAGAAGAACTTTGAAAAATGTTCTTATCCTTCCGCATCCCAGATCCTTGGATGCCTCCAGAAGATTTCTCGGTATCTGCTCCATTGCCGTGTACATCGGCATCAGCACAAACGGCGTGTATATATGTACCATCGCGATTATTACCGATACGTCACTGTACAGGAAAGCATCTATCGGCTCCTTTGTAAGTCCCGTCCACATAAAGAACGAATTCAGGATTCCGTTGGTTCCGAGAATTATTCTCCAGGAATATGCCCTCATGATATAACTGACCCAGAGTGGGATAATCGCCAGCATATAGAACAGCTGCTTATTCTTTTTTACCTTAAAGTTAATAAAATACGCTATCGGAAAACTTATAAGAATCGAGCAGACCATTACTATCGCCGATATTCTTAATGTATCTAATAATACCATTACCGGTCTGTTGGTTCCCGTTCCGCTTGTAAAGAACTTAATGTAATTTTCAAGGGTAAATGTATGTTCCACCTTAAATGCGCCGTTTTTCCAGAAGCTGTTAATAAGTAAATTAACATATGGCACGATGAGAAACATAAAAAGCCACAATACCAACGGAAGTATAAGACCATACTGCAGGAATTTTCTGGTTCCCGGTGAATACTTTGATTTTATTTTCATATCCACTCACTCCATTCATAATTTATTTGGTAGTCTTAACGGCTGTCCAGACCTCATTGTAAGCTTCTCTCTTCTCAACGTACTGCCAGAAATTGATAGAATCAAACATCTCATTCATATCATCAACCATGGCAACCGCCTTCTGGTCTTCATTCATATACTCCGCAGCCTTCGGGTTGGAGATTGAGAAAGTTGTTGCAATCGAGCTGACTGCCTCTCCTTCTGCCGATGTACACCAGTCAATCCACAATGTTGCGAGCTGATAATGCTTGCTGTTCTTAACGATCATAAGTCTGTCAAACCATCCGGTGCAGCCCTCGTCCGGTATACACCATCCCATGTTAAGACCGTCATCCTGAAGGTCTTTTAATGTACTCGGCCAGCCTACGGCTATGTCAACCTCACCGTTTTTGAACATATCCTCAAGTTCTCCGGCTGCATCCCAGTACTTTCTTACATGTGAATTGAGGTCGGTAAGTCTTGTCTGTGCGTCTGCAAGCTGTTCATCCGACATATTGTAAATTGCCAGAGGATCATCCTTGGTAATTCCGTCAATAAGTCCGATCATGTAAATATTACTTACATCATTATGTAATGCAATTCTGCCCGAATATTTTTCGTCCCAGAGTTCTGTCCATGACTTAATAGGCTCCTTCACAACGTCTGCGTTATACATAACGTAATCCGGTCCCCATATATATGGAACTCCGTAGATGTTACCGTCTTTTTCCATATCTGTAAGTTTAAATGTATCCGGTATGTCGGTCCATCCGCTGATATGTGAAGTGTCAATCGGCTCTGCCATATCATTATTTACAACCAATCCTGCCATATCTCCGGAAGGTGAAATAACATCATACACATCACCTCCGCCTGCCTTAAGCTTTGCAAGGAGGTCATCGCTGCTGTCAAATGCCGTTGCGTTGACTTTGCAGTTGTATTTTTCCTCGAACGGCTTGATAATGCTTTCATCTCCGTACATCTCCCATACAAGTATGTTCAGCTCTTCGCCGCAGAAATCTGTTTTGCTCCAGTCAATATCCGCCGAAGCCGCGCTGCTTTCCTTCTTGGAACCGCATCCGGCAAGTGCGCCTGCCACCATAAGGGCTGCCATTCCTGTTGCTGCAATCCGTGTCCATCTTCTTTTCTTCATAACTGATTCCTCCTTACAAATATAATAAAAAAACAACCAGGCTCATCCGCTTTGGATAAACCTCGTTGTTTATGTATGCTATTAAAAAGCTTATACCTGCTATAAGGTCAACTTGGCAGATTGCATAGATTTTTGCCTGTTTATTACACAATCAGTGGTATTTTTTGCTCTTATGTGCTTAATTTTATTAACCAGAATAACGTTTATAACCTGTTATAAGTATTTTTAACCTAAAAAAGTAACCTTATGCCTGCTATAAAGATTATCAGCATAGGTAATTGACTTTAAAGGCGCTAATTTCTATAATCTATAAAAAATACAAAGGAGGTCTGGTATTATGAATCTTGAGAAATTATCCATAGGCCAGATGGCCAGACTGAACGGCATATCCGAACAGACATTAAGGCTTTACGACAAACTGAATCTGCTTTCCCCGTCCGGTGTTAATCCCGAAAACGGTTACAGGTATTATTTCATTGCGCAGTCCTCACGGCTTGATCTGATAAAATACTACCAGAATCTCGGTTTTTCTCTCAAGGACATACATGACCGGATTCTTGATGCGGACAGCGCGAAGCTTAGCCGGATACTGAACGGGCGTCTTGACGAACTGTCGGATGAGATATCATCACTCAAAGAATGTCAGGAGACCATCCGCCATTCACTTAACAGCCTTTTCTATTATAATTCGCTTCCCGGAATGTCAATGTGTTTCTGTGAGCACCTTTCGCGGAGATATATTGTAACATATGATGCCAAAGAGAATCTTTACGAATACGACTATAATCAGTATGAGTATAATATGAGACGTTTTAGAAATTATCTTAACCAATCAGGACTTTCCACTCCCATTTTTGCCAACACAGGCACCATAATACGCCGTGCCAATCTGTCGCAGACACGGCTTACCAGCACTGAATTTTATATGATAGTAAACCACCCCACATCCGAATATATTCCGGAGGGTACATATCTTTCACTGTGCTGCAATGATTTTGACAAAGAACCGGTATATGCCGACCGGCTACTGCATGAAGTATCCGATGCGGGCATGAAAATAGCCGGTGACTACTACTGCGAAGTGCTTTCGGAGTCATCCGACTATAATAATTCCGGTCAGAATCTTCATTATAAAATCATGGTTCAGATTGCATAAATTTCTGTGCCGATGCGGTTGCTGCAAGGCCGCCTTCTCCCGTTTCCTTAAGGCTTGGGTGCATCGCATTGCCGATACGGCGCATCGCATCTATGACATCATCAGGGCTTATCGCGCTGACAATTCCTGCCATCGCAAGCTGCGCGGCCGCTATGGCATTCACCGCCCCGGCCGAATTACGCTTGACGCACGGCACTTCTACAAGACCCATGACAGGGTCACATGTAAGACCGAGCATATTTTTAAGCGCAAATGACAGCGCCGACGCGATTTGTCCGTTCGTGCCGCCCTGCAGATAACAGAGTGCACCCGCCGCCATGGCGCTCGCCGAACCTATTTCCGCCTGGCATCCGCCCGATGCTCCCGCAATATAAGCATTCATGGCAATTACATTGCCTATTCCGGCTGCCGTAAACATGGCTTCAACCATTCTGTCTTCCTCTGTGTGATATAATTCCTGATAACTTAAAAGAACCGCAGGAATCACACCGCAGGCTCCGGCCGTCGGTGCAGCCACAATTCTTCTCATACAGGCATTGGACTCTCCCATCTTTATTGCTTTTTCCATAGCCAGTCCCACAAAATCCCCGCACAGGTTCCGTCCGGCCTCGTTGTATTCATGCAGTTTCTGTCCGTCACCTCCGGTCATCCGGCTCTCCGATTTCAGACCGGCATCATAATTTCTGTCGGCATCTGCCATCGCACGGTACATCTCACGCATTTTTTCAAAACTCTCCGTTTCCGACATAGCACTTTCCTGCATATCTTCTTCCATTATCACACGCCAGAACGGTTTTCCCGTCTCTTCACATATATTAAGAATATCCTGAATCGAATTATACTTCATGACTGCCTCCATCCTCTGACTTGCTAAGATAAGTAACTTTAAGAACACCCTCTATTTTCTCTAACCACTTAAGACCATCCGCCGGAATTTCCTGGTCACATTCCACAACCATAACGGCACGTCCGCCTCTTGCCGACCTGTACAACTGCATCGCCGCAACATTGACGGATTTGTGAGCCAGCATAGATGTAACTTCCGACACATGACCCGGCTGATCCAGATTGTGGACGATAAGCGTAGGACAGTCTCCGGAAAAATTGGTCTCGATTCCGTCTATCTGAGCAATATTGATCCTTGAACCGCCTAACGACTCCCCTATTACTTCCAGTGTCTTTCCCGTCACTCCGGTAAGGCGTATCTGTGCCGTATTGGGATGTGCCTCCTTAAGATGTGCCTCGCCGAATTCGATGTTCATTCCGCGTTCTGCCGCAATCTCCATACTGTGCGGAATCCTGTAATCATCAGGTTTCATGCCGAGAAGCCCGGCAACCAGCGCCTTATCGGTTCCGTGGCCCTTACCGGTTGCCAGAAACGAACCGTAGAGCAGAATCTGTGCTGATTTGATTTCTTCGCCTAACAGCCGCCTTGCAACAAGTCCTATTCTTACGGCACCCGCCGTGTGAGAGCTTGAAGGTCCTACCATTATCGGCCCAACAATGTCAAAAATACTCATAATAGCATCTCCTATGTATTACTGCAAACTAAAAAGAGACTTCAAGATAAATATCTTAAAGCCTCTTTGCTTCATGTTGATTATCATACCCCATTCTCATGGGAATATCAATCTTTTTTATGCTAAAACCTTGGATAAGAATTCCTTAAGTCTCGGATTCTTCGGATTAGCGAAAAATTCTTTCGGCTCACCGCTCTCAAGGATTTTGCCCTCATCGATAAATATCACGTTGGTGGCAACTTCCTTGGCAAATCCCATCTCATGCGTAACGATTACCATTGTCATTCCTTCTTTGGCAAGCGCCTTCATAAGGTCAAGTACTTCTCCGACCATCTCCGGGTCAAGCGCACTTGTCGGCTCGTCAAAAAGAATTACGTCAGGGTTCATCGCAAGCGAACGCACGATTGCGACACGCTGCTTCTGTCCGCCGGAAAGTGTTGACGGATAAGCATCCGCTTTATCTTCAAGACCGATTCTCTTAAGGAGCGACATTGCATTTTCTCTGGCCTCACGCTTGATCGTGGCCGCATCCGTCGTAATCTGTCTCAATTCCTTCTTATTCTTACCTCTGAATATATTCGTAAACTTAGTCCATCTGTTGTAGCGCTTGTCTTTTCTGAGATCCTGGCACTGCAGATAAACCGGTGCAAGCATAATATTCTGTATAACTGTCTTGTTCTGGAACAGGTTAAAATGCTGGAATACCATTCCCATATGTCTTCTGTGGACATTGATATTGACCTTCATGTCGGCGATATCCACACCGTTGAAGATTATCTGTCCGCCCGTAGGATCTTCCATACAGTTAAGGCATCTTAAGAATGTACTTTTACCGGAGCCTGAAGGACCGATTACAACAACGATATCACCCTTGTTAATAGTAACATCGATTCCTCTGAGCACTTCGTTGTCGCCAAAATGTTTTTCAAGATTAATGACGTCTATCACTTCTTCTCAAGCTCCTTTCCATCGTCTTAATTCCAAATGTAATGATAAGGACCAGAACAATGTAAATCAATGCCATTACAAGATACGGAACCATGAATTCATAACTGTTACTTCCTATGTAGTTGAACGCTACATAAAGGTCGGTCGCTCCGACAAAGCTTACTACGGATGTCTCTTTGATCAGCGCAATAAACTCATTACCGAGAGTCGGGAGAATATTCTTGACTGCCTGCGGAATGACTATTTTCATCATCGTCGTTCCGTATGAAAGACCGACTGCTCGTCCTGCCTCCATCTGACCGCTGTCAACAGACATAATGCCGCTTCGCATTATCTCTGATATATATGCGGCACTGTTAAGACCGAAGACGATCATGGACACCTGTACGCCCGTCATCTTCACACCCATAAGCGGCAGCATAACATAGTAAAAAACAAGGAGCTGGACAACCATAGGTGTTCCTCTGAATATTCCTACATATACACTGCATATTCCGTTAAGGATTCTCGGAAGGACCTTATACTGCGGTATTGTTCTGATTGCCGCGATGAGCGTACCGATGGCAATACCGATTATAAGGCCTATAACCGCAATTAGAAGGGTGTTTTTCAACCCTTCTAATACCTTAACATAGCCATTTTGTTCCACGAAAATCTCATAGAATCTATTAACTTTCAGACCAAAATTACCCATGTAAACCTCTTTCGCTTTAATTACTGCATTGCGTTAAGTGAATCTGTAATGCACTTAGCCGGTGCAGCATCAATGATTACATAATCAAGGTTGCCGTTTAAAAGATCCTGAACTGCAAGTGAACCGTTCTTGTATCCTGTACCGGATGCTTTAAGTCCTGCAAATCCCATCTCTTCGTCACCCTGAACATAAAGTGAACCTGTTGTTCCGTTCTGGTAACCGATCTTAACGCTGCTGTCTAATTCTCCGAGAAGCTTCTCAACATCTTCCTTAGTCTTGCATGAATCAAACTTAGTATCTGTTGAAGGAACTATAAGCTTCTGTGATGCCTGATAGTAAGAATCTGAGAAATTAACATATTCCTTTCTCTCATCCTTAACCGTAAGACCTGCCATTGCGATATCACATTTGTGCTGGCCTACAGAAAGACATACGGAATCGAAATCCATGTTCTGGATTACGAGCTCTTTATTAAGATACTCAGCAAGTGCTGCTGCTATTTCCATATCAATTCCGTAGTAGCTGTCACCCTTGGTGTACTCAAACGGCTCAAATGCAGCATTGGTAGCTACTACAAGCTGATCCTTGCTGTCATCAAGTGTTGCTGACTTAACTGCAACCGGCTCGCCGTCTCCGAAATAGTGATTACAAATCTCGTCGAACTTACCGTTGTCCTTAATCTCCTTAGTGAACTTATTAACTGACTCAAGGAGATCTGCCTGATCTTTGTCAACACCGAAAGCGTATTCCTCACTTGTGAGGTCAATGTCTATAACCTTAGCTGTCTTCTTAGCTGTTCCGCTACCGTTATCCTTCTTGCCGCATGCAAAAAGTGCTGTGGCTGCCATAACTGCTACAAGAACAAGTGCAATTTTCTTTTTCATATATCTTTTCCTCCTGTTGATATTTTACTAGCACAATATAACACTTAATTTGTAAAAAGGCAATAAAATTCTGCATAACTTTACATTATTAACGTATCAAACACCAAATTATATCATAACATCGGATTTTTGCTTGCTGCGTTCTATTTTTTCATTCATTTTTCTGAAAGGAACCGCCAACACAAGTCCTATTATCAATGAAATTATCACATAAATTCCCATCGCCGCAAGGTATCGTATATAATTATGTCCGTACATTCCGCCTATGCATTCTCTCATCGCATTCATTCCGTATGGGAACGGCAGATATTTATATATATTCCGGTACACCTGCGGAAGCGTCTCTATCGGGAATGTTCCACCCGCACCGGCAACCTGGATTACCATTACAATTACCGCGAGTGCCTCTCCGACATTGCCGAATGCCACTGTAAGCGAATATATGAATAATGTGAACACCAGGCTGCTTATTGCAGCCGCAAGCCAGTACAGAAACGGATGTGGGCATTGTATTTTAATATAAAATATTTCTCCCAGAACCGTTATAAGTGTCTGCGCCTGTCCCATGAGGAAGAAGAAAATATATCTTCCGAAATACTGCTGATACGGTTTCACATTGGTTATCCCGGATTCCGGAAGAACCTTTACATGAACAATAGCCACCAGTATGAGCGCTCCGACCCAGAGTGCCAGTATCGTGTAAAAAGGCGCCATCGCCGAGCCGTAATTGGCTATCGGATATATCTCTTTGGTGTCAACCTGTATAGGCGATGCGATAAATGATGCCAGTTTCGTCGGATCTGTCATAAGCATATCCAGCATTTCGCTGTACTCATCCGAATCCGCAATTTCATCAAGTGCTTCTATCACACTGTCAAGTCCCGCAATTACCTTATCAACCTGCGTCTTGGATTCCGTGACACCCGCGGTGCCATCTTTAAGAATATCCTGATATTCATCCATAACGCTGCTTACATCCGAGAAATCTCCGTTTACACTTCCAAGCATCGTCTGTACATCAAGCATTGATTTCTGGACGGAAGTCATTGTCTGCCTGATATCTGGTATGAGTGAACTTTCAAGACTGTTTCCTGCTGCCGACAAAGCATCACGACATGATCGTATCTGAGCCTTGATGTCATTATACAATGCCGAAATCCCGGCATCTACAACCTCCTTATCGCTGCCGATGTTTTTCAAATCATTTTCAATTGCATCAAAACATTTATCAACCACATCCGCCTGCGCTTTAATCTCATCCCCGGTCAGCCCCGATACCGCATTGTCATAAAGTTTTCTTATATAAGGAAGAACTTCTTTAAGAGAATCCATTTTATCCATATCATCAATGCGGTTCGTAACCGAATCAATTGCGGTATCCAATTGATTTTCAAAATCATCCAGTGCACCGTCCACCACTTTGAAACTGTATTTTATCATATCAAGAACCGCCTGGGCATTGCCCGAATTATCAATCGCAGCACCCTGTATGGAATTAAGTGTATCCTTACCGTTATTAATCATGTCCTCAAGATTGGGCAGCACCGCCTGTCCTGCGGATATAAGTTCCGATGCCGAATCGGTTATCCCTGTAAATGAGCCCAGAAGTCCCGAACACAATCTCAGATTATCTCTTAACTGTGTTAGTTTATCCGTGGCGGACGAAAGCACGTTATTATCCGTGCCCTGCTGCCCGATAATATTACTTACCTCCATAAGGCTCTGCGCCAGCGTGCTCACAAAAGTCGAATTAACCTGCTCCTGAACGGCAGTTTTGGCTTTACCTGTAATCTTAGGAGCAATGGCATTTTTCTTCTCATTCTCATAATATGTAATCTCAGGGTGTTCAACATCGCCGCCCAGGAAACTTATCATATCTTCGCTGAAATCTTCCGGAATAACAAGTGCCGCATAGTAATCTCCGTTATCAACGCCTTCAACCGCCTCTTTATCAGTGTCCGTAAAAACCCATCCGATCGTTTTGTTGGATTTGAGTCCGGAAATAACGCTGTCACCAACGTTCAGATCAATCGACGCAACCTTGCATCCCGCATCAAGTGACACAACCGCAACTTTAAGATTGGACGTTGAATCCGGTCCGTACGGGTCCCAGTTGGAAAAAATATTGAACCATGCATACAAAGACGGTATTATGCACAAACCCATAATTACCACAACAGCCACCACATTTTTGCTGAGTCTTCGCATATCCGCCAGAAAAATCCTAATTATGTTCTTCATGTCCGGCCTCCGTTCCATCTATTTTATCAAGTACATCACGAATCCTGTTTTCTATGGCATCATTGCCTATAAGATCATAATTCTCCATATCTTCATCCTGTCCGCGCAGTTTCGCCATACGCTCCATAAGGTTGTAATCCATATACTCAACTGTGATCAGATATGCCGCAAGTATAAAAAGAGAGACAATCCACAATATCAGGAATATTACTTTGGAGCTGCCGGTAAAAAGAAGCAGCGCCAGGAATATAAGTGGAATTATGATTATCAGTTTCAGACCTACCGCAATTCTTTTCTGGTTCTTTCTATGCGCTTCTTTTTCATATTCAACTACCATATTGTATGCTTTACGATATTTGTCATTGCTCATATGAGGTCCCTCCTACATCATCTTCGTGTCTTCCATTCGTTTCTCAACGAAATGGTTCCACTTAATAAAAGGTTTTCTTACGACCAGTCCGAGTATCAGCGCCGCAGCCGCAAAAATCATCAGCTGCAGCAGTGATTTCACATACATATTGCCGTACATTCCTCCGATCGTCTCACGCATTGCATTGATCGCATACGGAAACGGGAAGAAAGTGTATATATTACGATATACGGATGGCAGAAGTTCTATCGGGAATGTTCCGCCTGAACCCGCAATCTGGATAACCATTATTACCACCGCGACTGCCTTGCCTATGTCTCCGAACGAAAGTGTCAGCGAGTACACCAGCAACGTAAATACGAAGCTTGCAAGTGAAGCCGTAAACCAGAACAATCCCTTGTCAAGGATCTGGCAGTGAAGCAGGTATATATCACCTAATACAACTACCAGCGCCTGTATCTGCCCGAGTACGAAAAACAGCAGATACCGTCCGAAATAAAGCTGATGCAGCTTGACACCTTGAAGATTCTTAGGTTCGGCTTTAACCTTAACAAGTGCAGTTAACAAAAGTGCACCTACCCACAGCGCAAGCACGGTATAAAACGGTGTCATCGCCGAACCGTAATTGGCTATCGGATATACTTCTACGGTATCTATTTTCACCGGTTCGGAGAAAAATTCCCCGTAAGTATCCGGATCACCGCTCATAAGGTTCTTAAGCGCCTGCACCCTTTCATCTTCTGTCGTGCCGTTAAAAAGTTCCGTCACAGACTTAAGTTTCTCACTTACGCCCTGAATGATCACTTGCATCTGCTCGAGGCTCTGATTGGTGCTACCAATTGTTGATACCATTCCGTCAAAAATCGTTCCTGTATTTTCAAGTGTTGTGTTAATGCTTTCAAGCAACGTATTAACAGTAGCAAGTATCTGTTCCGTATTGGCAAGTATTCCGTCAATCTGTGGCATAAGACTGTTTGTGAACATATTACGCATATTGACAGCATAATCTTTGCATGTTCTTACAGCATCCTCAACACTGTCTATCTTTTTGGCAAGTTCTGCCTCTATCCGGGAAGTTACTTTATCCGCCGTGTCCGTAATACCCAGTCCATTGATAACTTCTCTTATGTCATCGGCATTTCCGATTACCGTCTCAATGGCATTCACCGCATCCTGCGTCTCTTTATCATAATCCGACGGAAGTTTTATTCCCTTAATGGCCGCCTCAAGCTTAAGTGCCTCTTTCTTAAGTGTATTGACATCCTTCATCGTCTGTATCATATCATCCGCCATTTTCCGGACATCATCGGTAACAGTTGTATTCTCCAGATCCGATGATACTTTATCAAGCGATGACTCTATCTGTGCCACGCTTTCTTTTACCTTGGCATTAAAATCACTGAGGCTTGTCCTTGTGGTGCTTATTCCGTTCTGCACCCCGGTCACATCATCAATTCCGGTATCAACCTGTCCTTTAAGGCGGTCAATCTCATCCTGTGCCTTTCCCACCGACGTGGTAAGCTCTTTGTTGGCAGCTATAAGGCTTTCTATCGTGGTCTCATATGTTACAAGATTATTATTAACTGCTGTAAGCTTGTCCGTAAATTCCTTTATTTTATTATTGGTCTCAATCTCTCCCGATACATTATTGGTCTGTTCAAAAACCGTATGTATCACTACATCAACAAACTGCGCGTCAATGCTCTGTTGCAGTGTCGATACCGCCGTATCGGTTATTTTCGTAGCTACGGCATTCTTCTTCTCATTCTCATAATATGTAATTCCCGGATTGGCAAAGCCTTCCGCAAACATATTAAACATTTTATAAGAGAAATCCTTCTCTATAACAACTGCCGCATAATAATCGCCGCTTTTCACTCCCTCGATGGCTTCTTCCCCTGAATTTACCATCGTCCACCCTATTGCCGTATTCTCTTTAAGGTTGTCGAGGATTTTCTCACCCATATTCTGCACCGTACCGTCCTCACCCGTATATCCTTCGTCCTCCGAGTACGCCGCAATCTTAATATTACCCGTATTTGCATACGGATCCCCGTTCGAATATATATTGAACCACGCATACAGCGACGGCAGAATACATAGTCCGATTATTATTACCAATGCCAGCACATTCTTTACAAGACCCCTGACATCCGCTTTAAAAATTGCCGATATATTCTTCATGGCTTAAACTTCCTCCTGAAATTTATCGCACCCTCATAATACAACAAGAGGATACTTTTGGCAATGCAACCGATGATGAGAAAATCAAAAAAACTCTCCGGCAGAGTTTTCTCCCGGAGAGTCTTTTATCATATCTGATTAATGCTC
Organism: uncultured Butyrivibrio sp.; assembly: GCA_945928575.1. Lineage (GTDB taxonomy): Bacteria > Bacillota > Clostridia > Lachnospirales > Lachnospiraceae > Eshraghiella. The sequence continues at coordinate 12,140 of CAMENP010000001.1, read as the reverse complement.
ATACCAGCCGAGTACGCCCGGTGTGAGATTCATGTTGATCTGCTTAACCTCCTGATACTCCTCAAGGCCATGCACACCAAGTTCACGACCGATGCCGCTCATCTTGTAGCCGCCCCAAGGTGCCTCGTTGAATGTCGGATTGTAGCAGTTGATCCAGGTAATGCCGGCGCGGATTTCTTTGATGACACGGATTGCGCGGGTTGCATCGGAGGTAAATACTCCGCCTGCCAGACCGTAAGGCGTATCGTTGGCAAGAGCAATAGCCTCCTCTTCCGTCTTAAAGGTCTGGATCGTAACTACAGGTCCGAAGATTTCCTCTTTTACAATCGTCATATCCGATGTACAGTTATCGAAGATTGTTGGTCTTACGAAATAACCCTTTGCACACTCTCCCTCAGTGTAACGGAATCCGCCGCATACACAGGTTGCGCCCTCTGCTTTACCTTTCTCTATATAGGAAAGAACACGGTTCATGTGTTTCTCGGAGATAAGCGGTCCCATGTCCGGATTGTCAAGCGGATTGCCTAATGTCATTGCGTTGGCACGTTCTGCAAGTCGCGCTACGAATTTATCCTTGATGGACTCCTCAATAATAATTCTTGAACCGGCGGAACATACCTCGCCCTGATTGAAGAAAATACCGACCATTGCCCACTCAACAGCGCCCTCAAAATCAGCATCCGCGAAAATGACGTTAGGGGATTTGCCGCCGAGCTCAAGGCCGATTTTCTTAACATTGCCGGCTGCCGCACGCATTATGGACTGTCCTACTGCGGTACTTCCGGTAAATGTTACCATATCCACATCCGGTGAAGAAGCTAAAAGGTCGCCGACCGTGCTTCCCGGTCCAACTACGAGGTTGACGGTTCCTTTCGGAAGGCCGACCTCTTCAAAAATCTCAAAAAGTTTAATTGTTGAAAGCATTGTGTCGGAACTCGGCTTGAACACGATGCTGTTGCCTGCCGCAAGTGCCGGGGCAAGTTTCCAGATGGCCATAAGGAACGGATAATTCCAAGGTGTGATCTGGGCGCATACACCGACCGGTTCGTGAACCATATACGAGTGCATTGTACCGAAGTTGCTGTTTACCTCATATACGCCTCCGCACGGAGCTTTGATAAGGCTCGCGTAATATCTGAATGTGTGGAGTCCGTCATCAATATCACCCTCTGCCTCTCTAAGCGGCTTACCGTTATCGATTGCATCAAGCTTTGCAAGCTCCGGAAGATATTTTTCTATGGCATCGGCTATCTTAAGGAGGATATCACCTCTCTGCTGTGAGTCCATATCACGCCATTCTCTTGTAACGTAGAATGATCTTTTGGCTGCGGCAATGGCACGGTTGGTATCTTCAAGGCTGCTTTCGTGAACCTGAGCGATAACCTCTCCCGTTGCCGGATTTATTGAATCAATTAACTTACCGGAGGTTCCTTCTGTCCATTCTCCGTCAATATACATTTTCTTGATTTCCATTCTGTTATGTTCCTCCTGTTGGTATTATTTCTTTAACTTGGTCCACATTGCATCATATATAGCAAGTGTATCCGTATCGAGGTTAGATACATATTCGCCGGATGCAATTACATCTGCCGGCGGGTTCTTGGCCTCGTTGTTCTTAAAATCATCTCCGAGCGCTTCAACTGCTTTGGCATTCGGATTAAGGTACGGAAATTCCTCGGATACTTTCTGTGATGTCTCGGAATCAAGCATATAATTTATGAATTTCATCGCATTCTCTGAATTCTTGGCTGTCTTAAGAACTGCCCAGTTATCCATGAATACATAAGGTCCTTCTTTCGGAAATACGATTTTGATTGCCGGATTTTCTTCCTGTGCAAGTGCAATCTCCGCTGCCCAGCAATAACCCACCGTGCAGTCACCTGAGATAAGAGAGTTCTTCGGCGAGTCTGAATCGTATACCTTGACATTGTCCTTAAGTTTAAGGAGTTTCTCTTCTATCTTGGATAGTTTATCGGTGTCGGTCTCATTCATTGAGTATCCCATGCTTCTCGCTGTCATACCGATCACAGCTCTGTAATCATCAAGAACCACAAGACTGCCTTTCAAATCCTCACTGAACAGATCGTCGTAACTTGTTATTTCTTTTGATACCTTATCCGTGTTGACCGCGATTGCAGCTACACCGCCCTGATAAGGTACGGAATATTTATTGCCCGGATCGTATGAAGGATCAAGGTATGCACTGTCAATATTATCAATATTGGTAATTACATTTTTGTCAAGTTCCATAAGCATATCCTGAGCTATCATCTGCTCAACCATATAGTCGGATGGCTGTACTATATCATACGTTCCTGCCGATTCGGCTTTTACCTTGGCAAGCATATCTTCATTGCTTGAGAACGTTGTCCAGTTGACTTTGATTCCGTATTCTTTTTCAAAATCCTGTATTACAGATTCCGGAACATATTCTGTCCAGGTAAAAATATTAAGTTCCCCGTTTGATGCCGATTTTTTACCGCATCCGGTAAATCCTGCAAGTGATAATACAAGCATCAGTGAAAGTGCTACGCCTACAATTCTCTTTCTTTTCATAATTATCTCTCCTTTCCAACCACTATGCCTTCTTAAGCAGTTTCTTTATGAGACCGCTCTGTGTCAATACGACGAGAACGGTTGTACCGATAAGAATAAGGGTTGATAACGCATTTACGTCCGGTGCAACACCGCTTCTTATGCTCTCATATACTTTGAGAGGGAAAGTTTTGGTCTGTCCGTTGACGAAGTAACTGATGATAACATCATCTATGGAAAGCGTAAATGCAAGAAGTGCACCTCCGCCGATTCCCGGTGCCAGAACCGGAAGCGTGATTTCGAAGAATGTTCTTATCCTTCCCGCTCCCAGATCCATGCTCGCCTCCTCGATTGACATATCGTAGCCGCCAAGCCTTGCACGCACGTTAAAAATTACAAACGGTACGCAGAATGTCGTGTGGGCGATTATAAGTGTAAGCATGCCTCTCGGAATATTAATGTTGGAAAAAAGTGTAAGGAGAGCAATTCCGAGGACGATTTCCGGAATAACAACCGGAATATATAAGAGTCCGTCAATAGCAGCTTTACCTTTAAATTTGAATTTGTACATTCCGACCGAAGCCAGAGTTCCTATGATCGTCGCAAGTATCATACTTGTTATAGCAATGATCATCGTGTTTCCGAATGACTGTAAAAGTGTCTGGTTATCAAAAAGCTTTACATACCAGTCAAATGAAAATCCCTTCCAGCTCAAGTAAGGTTTCGATGTCGTCGCATTAAATGAGTTGACTACAATGTACACAATAGGTGCGAACAGAAACAAATATATTAATGTACAAAAAATTGTGCTGAATATCTTTTTTAATTTTCTCTTGGTTCTTTTCTTCATATGCTATACCCCCAGACTGTCCATATCGCCGCCGAGTTTCTGGTAGATCTTGACCAGAATAAGCGTTACGAGGATAAGTATAATCGAAAGCGCTGCTCCGAGCGGCCAGTTGTTACCACTCTGGAACTGACGTTCCACGAGGTTACCGATTACATCCGAGTTGCCGCCACCGAGGATGTCGGCTACGAAGAAATATCCGAGGCACGGTATGAATACCATAATGCTTCCGGAGAAAATTCCTCCCGATGTAAGCGGAAGTATCACATTGAAAAATGTCTTAGGGCCTTTGGCTCCGAGGTCTGCCGATGCTTCCAGAAGACTTCCGTCCAGTTTCTCGATCGCTGTATAAAGCGGGAGGACCATGAACGGGAACAAACAGTAGACCATACCGAAAATGGTGGTACCCTGCTTGTAAAGGAAATCAATCGGTTCGCTTATAAGATGTAAATTCATAAGGAAGGTATTAACCCATCCGTTGGTTCCCAAAAGTGAACGCCATCCGTAAATTCTTATGAGCGAGTTCGTCCAGAACGGTATAATTACAAGCATGTAGAGAAGATTTTTCTTCTTGCTCTTGGTTCTGGCGATTATGTACGCAAACGGATATGCCAAAAGGATGCACACAACCGTTGTCGTAAGTGCGATTACAAGGGAATGGAGGTATATGTTCACATAATTGGAATCCGCCAGTCTCTTATAATTGTTAAGCGTAAAATGATAACTTACATTATAGAACTCATCGAGTCCGCAGAAGCTCATGATAAAAACATACACAAGCGGTGCTGCCACGAACACCAGAAGCCATATTGTCACGGGGCCAACCATTGAAATGGCCGGGAGCGTTTTGGATTTAAATTTGTGCTTCGTCATACAAACCGCCTCCCTTACGCAAATACTGCATTTTCAACAGCCTGATAGAATCTGTTATCAAGATTGTGAATGAGCACCGCGTCTTCCTTATTCCAATACAGACATACAACATCTCCGATTGCCGGAATTTCCTCGCCTGCAAGACGTTCTATTTTTACCTGTGTCTTGTTCGGAAGTTCGGCCACACATTTCACGATATTTCCTACATATATGTAATCCACTATTCTGGCTGCTATCGAGAATCCATCGACCGGCTCGTATGAATATTTCATCTTCTCAGGTCTTACCGAAACGGTTATAAATTCACCGGCGGCAAAATCGGCGCCGCATCCGGTAATATCGCCGTTTTCAATTCCGATTGTGATGGTGTCGCCATCAACGATTTTTGCCATTCCTTCAAAAATATTCGTCTCACCGATGAATGTTGCGACAAATTTGGTTGCCGGATGTTCATATATCTCGGTCGGTGTTGCAATCTGATCCATGACGCCGTCATGCATGATTGCTATTCTGTCGCTCATCGTAAGAGCTTCTTCCTGATCATGTGTTACATATATAAATGTAATGTTAAGTTTCTTCTGAAGTCTCTTAAGCTCAAGCTGCATCTGTTTACGAAGTTTTAAATCAAGTGCGCCGAGAGGCTCATCAAGAAGAAGAACTTTCGGTCTGTTTATAAGCGCTCTGGCTATCGCAACTCTCTGTTTCTGTCCGCCTGAAAGCTGGTTCGGATATCTTTTCTCAAATCCTTCAAGCTGAACGAGTTCCATCATTTCCTTAACTCTTTCGGCAATCTCTTTCTTCGGAACCTTCTTCATCTTAAGTCCATATGCGATGTTGTCGTAAATCGTCTTATGCGGAAACAATGCGTAACTCTGGAATACCGTATTTACATCTCTCTCGTACGGCTCTTTTTCTTCTATCGACTCACCTTCAACCTTGATGCTTCCGGTAGTCGGCTCTTCAAAACCGGCAATCATTCTGAGGGTTGTCGTTTTACCACATCCGGATGATCCTAAGAGTGTAAGGAATTCTCCTTCTTCCACGGTCAGTGTCAAATCCTTGACTACATGATTGGTTCCGTATATTTTATTTACTCCGGTTAATTCAACTATATTTTTTCCCAAAGTTGTCACCTCTTTCTTATGATCCGGCCAGTGCTGCCGGCGCTTTTCGTGTAAGATACGGCTTAAAGAGCCTTGTCTCCACGCTCACCTGTCCTGATTCTGATAGCTTCCTCAACAGGTTTGATAAAAATCTTACCGTCACCGACATGGTCGGTAGCAAGTCTTTCACGAACCTTCATGATAATCGGTTCTACTGCGCCATCTTCAACAACTACTGATACCATCATCTTCGGAAGAAGGTTAATTGTTGTCTTAAATCCTTTGATCTCATTGACTCCGGTCATACCTTTCTGTGCGCCGCAGCCCATTGCTGTCGTGATGGTCATACCACCACAGTTAATCTCGTCGAGAATTGACTTAACTTCCTCAAGTTTCTCCGGTCTGATAATCATGCTAATTTCTTTCATAATGGTCCTCTCCTTATCCTGAAATTAATATGCGGGGTTTTACCTCGCTGACATAACAAAAAAGGAGCCAATCTCTTCGATTAGCTCCTTCGCTTTACGGATATATTACTATCATCTTTTTTGGGTTTCAATACTTAATTGTAACCATTTTGATACTTATTTAGGGTTATTTTTGAATTTTTATTTTACCATTCTGAATAATTGAACCCGGTTTCTGACGCCCGTTTTACGATAAATATTCAGAATATGTTTCTTAAGGGTGTTAATGCTGATACTAAGTTCATCACATACTTTCTGGTTCTCTTCGCCGTCTACAAGCGCTGTTAAAACCATTGCTTCACGCTTGGTGAGATCGTACCGCTCACCCATCTCGCGGACTGACAGCTTGTGCATCTGCCCGTCATTGCCATATCTGTCCTGATACAATCTGTATGCCAGATGATCCTTCATCATGTCCATTACAAACACATCATCATATGCAAAATTATCTTTGCCTATAGTCTTGTACAAGGTTATGACACCCAGAAACTCCTTGTTATAGCCGAGAATTATCTGCAGCGAATAGTGCCAGCTGTTCGGTCTGTAGACCTTTCTGTAATATTCAGTCTCCACGCGTTTCTCATCAGATATGATATCCGTTTCGCGGTAAACCATGCTCTTGCCGCTGTACATAATGCCGCGGCTGTAATCAAGCTCGCTGTATTTGGACGAACCGTCTTCATCGCAGTTGTACGTCACCTGATTAACCAGTCTGCCGCTGCCGTCCGCCGCCGCCAGATAAAAATCCGCACTGTCAAAGTCCATGATCATCTTAAGCTGTTCAAGCAGTGCCGTTCTCATCATCGTAAGGTCCTCAGTCGTGTAAATCTTATATATGATACTATTAAGTATCATCCAGTCGTTTGTCTCCAATGTTTTCACAAGCCCGTCCTCCTTAATTTTATTTTTGATAACGATTATGAACTCTCTTTTTGGATTAGTCAATTTCGTTTTTCTACTCAAATTTGTTATAAAATTAATCATTTAGGGTAAATTTTCTTGCAATTAGAGAATATAGAAAAAGCCCGGCAGATGCTTAAAACATCTGTCAGGCTTTGTAAATTACTGTTCTTTGTAGAAATTAATAAGACATCCGGCAAGAATTATTCTGCGCTCATCATCGGTAAGTTCACCGATCTTAAGCTCGAACTCCTTCATGTCCTTATTCACAACATAGGCTTTTACGCTTGAAGCCTTGGTCTTGATCGCATCGGCAATTCCCGGTACAAAGATATAATCAAGATTCTCAAACGGAAGTTCACCCTCATCGATAATGAAAGGTATCATACCCCAGTTGATGAGGTTGGAACGGTATCTCTTGGTCGCATATTCGTTGGCGATATTCGCCCAGCCGCCAAGTACCTTCTGGCAGGACGCTGCCTGTTCCCTGGCTGAACCGTCACCCGGTTTAACCGCAAAAATCGTACTTCCGACACCCGTGTTGGCTTTGCTTACATCAAATGTCTCTTTGATCTTATGCATTATATCACGAAGCTCAGGAAGCGCTTCTCCCATGCAGTTGCCGGCTTCTCTTGCCTTCTCTGCTTTCTGAACTTCTTTCGCACGGCCCACATAAAGCGGATCCTTTCTTGAGAGTGCAAATTCCGCAAGTCCGAGCGGATTGGAACGGAATGAAGAAGTCTCTCCCGAAGGAATAAGTTCATCCGTTGTCGTAACCGGGTCATGAATTTCGGATACACACTTGATAATGAGGTTCTCCGGAAGTGCTACCATCTCCGGCCAGTCCTTGATGTTCGGTCCGAACTGGATCTCCTGATCCGGATCAGCAACTCCGTGACTGTCAAATACTCTGTTAGCATATATATTACTATCAAAATGATACTTAGGTCCCGTATATTCAACATCAATATCCGTTGCCGCAGTAAGGAATCCCTTGTTAGCCGCAGTTGCTGCGATTGAACGCGCATCCATAAGTGCAACCGACGCAATCTGTCCTTTCTGAAGCTTGGAGCCTTCTCTGTTAGGGAAGTTACGAGTTGAATGTCTGATTGAAAATGCATTGTTGGCAGGCGTATCTCCGGCTCCAAAGCAAGGGCCGCAGAATGCAGTCTTGACGATAGCACCTGTCTCCATAAGGTCAGCAAGACGTCCGTTCTTCGCAAGTTCCATGTAAATCGGGGTACTTGCCGGATATATGCTTAATGTAAATTCATCCGCACCGATCGAATGTCCGCGGAGGATATCGGCAGCATCACAGATATTCTCAAATCCACCGCCGGCGCAGCCTGCAATGATTCCCTGATCGACATAAAGTCTGCCGTTCTTGATCTTGTCGGTAAGTTTGAAATCAACCTGTCCGTCAAGGCTTACAAGCGCTTTCTTCTCACAGTCGTGGAGAATATCTTCAAGATTGGCATTAAGTTCTTCTATTGTATAAGTATTGCTTGGATGGAAAGGCATGGCAATCATAGGCTTAACCTTATCAAGGTCAACATATACAACGCCGTCATAGTAAGCCACGCTGCCCGGATTAAGTTCTTTATATGCTTCACTTCTTCCGTGAATGTCATAAAATTCCTTAATTCTGTCATCAGTCTTCCATATGGATGAGAGGCATGTTGTCTCGGTTGTCATAACGTCTACACCGATTCTGAAATCTGCACTCAGATTAGCAACGCCCGGTCCCACAAATTCCATGACTTTATTTTTAACATAGCCATTGGCAAAAACAGCACCAATAATGGCAAGTGCAACGTCCTGAGGTCCGACTCCCTTAGCCGGTGAGCCTGTAAGATAAATGGCTACAACGCCCGGCATGTTGATATCGTACGTTTTGTTAAGAAGCTGTTTAACAAGCTCCGGTCCGCCTTCTCCGACTGCCATCGTTCCGAGTGCGCCGTAACGTGTGTGGCTGTCCGAGCCGAGGATCATCTTGCCGCCTTCAGCAAGCATCTCCCTCGCAAACTGATGTATAACCGCCTGATGAGGTGGAACATATATTCCGCCGTATTTCTTGGCGCATGTAAGACCGAACATGTGGTCATCTTCATTAATTGTACCGCCTACAGCGCAAAGACTGTTATGGCAGTTGGTAAGCACATAAGGAATCGGGAATTTCTCAAGTCCGCTCGCTCTTGCGGTCTGGATAATTCCTACAAATGTTATATCGTGTGATGTGAGCTTATCAAACTTGATCTCAAGCTTCTCATCATTGCCCGACGTATTGTGCGATGTTAATATATTATATGCAATAGTATTGTGTGCCGCCTCTTTTTTATCCGGAGCACTTCCAAGCTTGGCCGCAAGAACTGCTGCCGCTTCGTTATTGTCCTCGACAATCTCCGTGCCGCCTAAGAGGTATGCACCGCCCTGGCTTAATCTGACCATTATGGTTCCTCCTGAAATTCGTATAGATATATTAATATTAAACTACAGCGCCTAAAAAATCAAGACGGTTATCCTTCGTTCTTTCAAACGTTTTTTTCACTCTGTTGGTTTACTTTGCCCGTAAAATATGAGAAAATATGTGTATACTATTAATCCGGAGGTAATTTATATGGCAATAAGAAAAGAATTCGGTTTTCCGTCGAGAGACGGCATAAATACATGCCGTGCTTATTCATGGGCACCAGATGACGGCAATATACGTGCAATTTTTCAAATCGTCCACGGCATGGAGGAGTACATGGACCGATATGATGATTTTGCATCATTTATGGCAAGCCACGGTTTCCTCGTAGTCGGCGAAGACCACTTAGGCCACGGACTCACCGCTGCGACAGAGAAAGATCTTGGATATTTTGCTGAGCATGATGCTGAGACAATTCTTGTCCGCGACGTTCACCGCCTCAAGAAAATAACTCAGGAAGCTAATCCCGGTGTACCTTATTATATACTTGGCCACAGCATGGGGTCGTTCATATTCCGCAAATACCTTACAATGTACGGCACCGGCATCGACGGGGCAATCGTCATGGGAACAGGCGTAATGCCTTCAATCGTAACCGGTTTCGGAATTTTTCTCACTAACTTCCTGAAAATTTTCCATGGCGACCGCTACAAGAGCGCTTTTATTGACAAGCTTGCTTTCGGCAGTTACAACAAACACATCCCGGACGCAGAATCCCCAAGCGACTGGCTTTCACGCGACCGCGATATAATTGATAAATACCGTGATGACCCGTATTGTACTTTTACTTTCTCGCTTAACGGTTACAGGACGCTTTTCAAACTTCTTAAATTCGTGTGCAAGGAGCGCAATCTTACTTCGATTCCGCATGACCTGCCGATTCTCGTTACCGCAGGATGTGAAGACCCTGTCGGCAGCTACGGCAAGGGCCCGTCCGCTGTGTACACACAGTATAAAAAGCTCGGCATCAAAGATGTTACGTTAAAGCTTTACCCTGACATGCGTCATGAAATCCTTAACGAGAAGGGCCGTGATGTTGTATACAATGATATTTTAAACTGGATTGAAGCTCATATGAAATAAATGGATAATCTGCTCCCGATATGGTAATAATTCTATGGAGCAGGCGCATTAAATGCGGCTTTGCCGCGGGCGCCTGCGTTGTCATAAGGAATCCTCCCAAAAATCGGGTTCCTCCTTGTGACGATATTGAAATATTACAAGGAGCATTATTATGAATATAGCTTTTTTCAACACCAAACCTTATGACAGACTGTGGTTTGAGCCGCTTAGCAAGGAGTACGGCATGAAAATTCATTTTATTGAATCTTCATTGATGCCGGACACCGTTATTCTCGCAAGCGGCTGCGACGCAGTCTGTATTTTTGTAAATGACAATGTAACCGAACAGATTGCCGAGGCGTTAGCTTCTCTCGGTATCAAACTTATTCTTCTGCGTTGTGCGGGTTTTAACAATGTAAATCTCGATGCCACAAGAGCCCTCGGCATCACGGTTCTGCGTGTCCCAAGTTACTCACCCGCTGCCGTAGCCGAATTTTCCATGGCTTCAATCCTGACCGTAAACCGCAAACTTCACCGTGCTTACACGCGAACCCGCGATTTCAATATGAGTATCAACGGTCTCATGGGTCAGGATCTCAACGGCAAAACCGCAGGTGTTATCGGCACCGGCAAAATAGGCCAGTGCATGATTGACATCTTTAACGGTTTTCACATGAAGGTGCTTGCTTATGACCTGTATCCCAATGAAAACCTTGACGCAATTTATGTCACCCTTGACGAACTTTTTGAGAAATCCGATGTCATCTCCCTTCACTGTCCTTTAACAGCTGACACTTACCACCTGATAAACGAGCTTTCAATCCGCAAAATGAAACCGGGCGTCATAATTTCCAACACTTCGCGCGGTTCCCTCATTGATTCGGCCGCCCTTATCGACGGTCTAAAGGAGGGGCATATCGGCGCAGTCGCCCTTGATGTCTACGAGGAAGAGGATGGCCTTTTCTACGAGGATGTCTCCAACAAAATAATTCAGGATGATATTCTTTCGCGTCTGTGCACATTTCCCAACGTGCTGATAACCTCGCACATGGGCTTTTTTACCAAAGAAGCAATGCAGGCCATCGCTGTCGAGACATTGCAGAATGCTTTTGCGTATGAAAATGGCATGAAGTTATTGAATATCGTGTAGTTTTTTGTTTTATGATATTTCAGGCAGAAATGTCCGGGATGCAATGTCTTTTATGATATTTTGAACAGGCACGGCTGAAGTTTGTTGTCTTTTAAGATATTTTGTGCAGACACAGCCGAAATTTATTGTCTTTTAAGATATTATTGCGGTTTGTCAGGATGTATTTAATTACATTTTTCATACCTTTTGAGGGATTTTTTGCGATTTGGTGTCAATTTTTCGCCGAAAAACTGCTTACTTTCTCTTGAATGTATCAATTATCAGACTATTATTGTGTGTGAAGTATCATATTCCATATATTTCATCAGCAAAAGTCACACCAAATTGGCATTTTTTCCATAAAAAGTATCAAAATTAGGTTATATGATACTCCGATTAGATTTTTCCGCTCAACGAAATGTCGGAATTCCTTTCCGTCCGTAAATTAGGTCTTGAAATCCCAACTGAGTTGTGATATGATATCTATCGTTGATTGACGATGCGTGGCTCAGTTTGGTAGAGCGCTGCGTTCGGGACGCAGAGGTCGCAGGTTCGAATCCTGTCGCATCGACTTATTTTACCACCTCTTTGAGGTGGTTTTTTTATTCCTGCGGCCGATGGCGTCCCGAACTTCGGGCGCTGAGGGCCCTGGAGGTCCGGGGGACCTCCGTTTAGGGCCGACCGGAGCGGAGCGCAGACCGCAGGTTCGAATCCTGTCGCATCGACTTATTTTACCACCTCTTTGAGGTGGTTT